>JAFSGE010000045.1 GCA_017434885.1 Lachnospiraceae bacterium
GAATCATCATTGAACGTGTCACAGGTCACCGTGTAAAAAACCTGATTATTGAATCCCAGAAATCCCTTAAGGGAATCAATGTGGACAAACGGGGCATCCGTATGGACCTTTACTCCATGGAGAAGGACATGTCAAAGGAAAACTGTCTGCTCAGAAGCTACGACATTGAACCCAATAATTATTACGAAAAAGACTTACCCAGAAGAAACCGGTATTACCAGTCCCTGATGGATACCAAGCTGCTTCCCTCAGGCGCCGGTTATGAAAAGCTGCCGGATGTGACCACCATATGGATATTACCCTATGACCCTTTTGGGGATGACCGGATGCTTTATACCGTCAGAAACGTAGTGGCAGAGAATGAAAAACTGGTATATAATGATGGTGTCCGCAAGATATTCCTTTATACCAAAGGAACGAAAGGCGGCAGTCCCAAACTAAAAAATTTACTTAACTATATGGAAAATACACGGAAGGAAAATGCCGTGGATGAGGAGTTACAGCAGATACAGAACATTGTGGATGAAGTAAAGTGTAGTGATGAAGAGAGGACACGCTATATGAAGGTATATGGAGTGATTGATTACGAAAAACGTGACAGCTATGAAGCCGGACATGCTGCCGGACATGCCGAAGGTCACACTGCCGGACGTGCTATCGGCGAAGTTGAGGGTCATGAGAAAAAACTGATAGAACAGGTCTGTCGGAAAATCACAAAGGGAAAAGAAGTGGCGCAGATAGCTGATGAACTGGAAGAGGATGAAAGTATCATTCAAAAGATTTATGATGTTGCGATTGCCTTCGCACCTGACTTTGATGCTACCAAGATATATCATATACTGCACACCAAATAAAATACGCTGAACATAAGACCTCTGACAAAGAGCACAGCAATTCAAGTACAAAAAACGCTGGCAATTTCTGCAATCTTATGCTATAATCGTAAAATGACTGTGAGTATGCAAAAATGTAAGCAGTAATAACATTAAAGATATATTTAAGGAGGATGTACCAGAATGAGCGTACAGGTAGAAAAATTAGAAAAGAACATGGCGAAACTTACTATCGAAGTTTCCGCAGAAGAATTAGAAAAAGCCATTGAGGATGCTTACCAGAAAAACAAAAATAAAATCAGCGTTCCCGGTTTCAGAAAGGGTAAAGTACCCCGTCAGATGATTGAAAGAATGTACGGAAAGGAAATCTTTTACGAAGATGCTGCAAATGCTCTCATTCCCGGTGCATACGAAAAAGCACTTGATGAATGTGAAGAAGATATCGTTTCTTCACCTTCCATCGATGTAGTTCAGATTGAAGCAGGCAAGCCTTTTATTTTCACAGCAGAGGTTGCCCTTAAGCCTGAAGTAAAGCTTGGTAAGTACAAAGGCGTTAAGGTAGAAAAAGCAGACATCACTGTAACAGATGAAGAAGTAGATGCTGAAATTAACAGAGAAAGAGAAAACAATGCGAGAAATATCGAAGTAACTGACAGAGCTGTAAAAGACGGTGATATGACAGTAATCGATTTCGAAGGATTTGTAGATGAAGTTGCATTTGAAGGCGGTAAGGGAGAAAATTATCCTCTTACAATCGGTTCCGGCGCATTTATTCCCGGATTCGAGGAGCAGCTGGTAGGTGCTGAAATCGGCAAAGAAGTTGAAGTAAACGTAACCTTCCCCGAAGATTACCATGCAGAAGACTTAAAGGGTAAAGCCGCAGTATTCAAATGTACCGTAAAAGAAATTAAAGAGAAAGAGCTTCCTGCACTTGATGATGAATTTGCAGCAGAAGTTTCCGAATTTGATACTCTTGCAGAATACAAAGCAGATGTAAAGGGTAAACTTGAAGAAAAGAAAGCAAAAGAAGCAAAAGACGCCAAGGAAGCTGCCGTAATCGAAGCAATCGTTAAGGATTCAGAAATGGAAATTCCCGAAGCTATGCTTGAAACACAGCAGAGACAGATGGTAGACGAGTTTGCACAGAGAATTCAGATGCAGGGTCTTTCCATGGAACAGTACTTCCAGTTCACAGGTGCTACTTATGAGCAGATGATTGAACAGGTTAAGCCTCAGGCTGAAAAGAGAATCCAGTCAAGACTGGTACTTGAAGCAATCGTTAAGGCTGAAAATATTGTAGCTACCGACGAAGATTACGAAGAAGAATTAAAGGTAATGGCTGAAGCATATCAGATGGAAGTAGAAAAGGTAAAAGAACTTCTTCCCGAAAAGAGTGCTGAGCAGATTAAGAAAGATATCGCTGTAAGAAAAGCAGCAGAATTTGCAGTAGAAAACGCAAAAGAAAAATAAGTATAAAGAAACATTAATTTTCTATTAATAAAGCAGTAAATTGATTGCAAACAAAGCACCCATGAATTATGATAAAAAAGGTTATAATTCATGGGAGTTTTTTGCACAATATAGAAAGGTGGATATATTATGGCAATGATACCTTATGTCATAGAGCAGACAAGTCGCGGAGAACGTTCTTACGATATTTATTCCAGACTTTTAAAAGAGAGAATTATTTTCCTTGGAGAGGAAGTAAACGAGACAACAGCAAGTCTTGTTGTGGCACAGATGCTGTTTTTGGAAGCGGAAGACCCTGAAAAGGATATTCATTTTTATATTAACAGTCCCGGCGGAAGTGTGACTGCAGGTATGGCAATTTATGATACCATGCAGTATATCAAGTGTGATGTATCCACATACTGTATGGGTATGGCGGCAAGTATGGGCGCTTTCCTTCTTGCAGGCGGAACCAAGGGTAAGAGACTGGCTCTTCCCAATGCTGAAATTATGATTCATCAGCCTCTTGGCGGTGCTCAGGGACAGGCAACCGAAATTGAAATTGCAGCAAGACATATTTTGCAGACCAAGGCAAAATTAAACAGAATGCTTGCAGAAAATACAGGCAAGGATATTGAAGTAATTGCAGCAGATACCGAAAGAGATAACTGGATGAGCGCAGAAGAAGCAAAAGCTTACGGTCTGATTGACAGAGTGGTAGGTAAGCGAGGCGAATAAGCGATTGAGTTGTTTGTGCGGTCATTTTGTGTGCAATAAAGTAAATGACGTAGAGGTGGGAAATGGCAGGAAAAAATTCTGACAACATCAGATGCTCCTTTTGTAATAAAAAGCAGGACCAGGTTCGTAAAATGATTGCCGGTCCGGCAGGAGTTTATATTTGCGATGAATGTGTAGAAATCTGTGCAGATATCGTCGAGGAAGAAATTGAAGAAATGCAGGACGAAGAGGAACTGGAAATCAATCTGCTTAAGCCGGTTGAAATCAAGAATTTTTTGGATGATTATGTAATCGGTCAGGATGAGGCCAAGAAGGTACTCGCAGTTTCTGTATACAATCATTATAAGAGAGTAATGGCGCCCAAAGGGATGGATGAAGTGGAACTCCAGAAGAGTAACATTATCATGATCGGACCTACCGGTTCCGGTAAGACCTACTTAGCGCAGACTCTGGCAAAGATTATCAATGTGCCGTTTGCGATTGCAGATGCGACCACACTGACAGAGGCCGGTTACGTGGGTGAGGATGTGGAGAACATTCTTTTGAAGCTTATTCAGGCAGCTGATTACGACGTGGAAAGAGCACAGCTCGGCATTATTTATATTGATGAAATTGATAAAATTACCAAGAAGAGTGAAAATGTATCTATTACCAGAGACGTTTCCGGTGAAGGCGTGCAGCAGGCACTTCTTAAAATTATTGAAGGAACTGTGGCAAGTGTACCTCCTCAGGGAGGCAGAAAGCATCCTCATCAGGAACTGATTCAGGTAGATACTACCAATATTCTGTTTATTTGCAGCGGTGCATTTGACGGACTTGAAAAAATTGTTGAGAACAGATTGAACCGTAATTCCATCGGTTTTGATGCAGAGATTGCAACCAAAGAGAATAAGGAAATCAGTGCGCTTCTTAAAGAAGTGACACCGCAGGATTTGGTGAAGTTCGGTCTGATTCCTGAATTTGTAGGTCGTGTGCCTATTAATGTATCTTTGCAGGGACTGGATGAAGAAGCACTTATCCGTATTTTGAAGGAGCCTAAGAGTGCACTGATAAAGCAGTACCAAAAGCTGTTTGACTTGGACGGAGTGATTCTTACGTTTGAAGATGAAGCGGTGGAAGCGATTGCAAAGCAGGCTTTTGAGAGAAAGACAGGTGCAAGAGGACTTCGTTCCATCATGGAAAAAGTCATGATGGATATTATGTATCAGATACCTTCTGATGAAACAATTAAAGAATGTGTCATTACCAAGGGCGCAGTGGAAGGTACCAGCGAACCTTTGCTGATACATCATGAATCTATGCGCAAAGCGAGATAATAAGACGCCGCCTTTATTTGGCGGCGTTTGTGTTTTGGAGAAGAACTATGAGTGAAAACAACAGTGTTGAAAACAATAAATTAATGCCGGCAGTTGCCCTTCGCGGGATGACCGTACTGCCCGGTGCCATTATTCATTTTGATTTAAACCGCCAAAAATCCATTACTGCTATCGAACAGGCAATGATGGCGGGAGGCAGAATTTTTTTGGTGACACAGAGAGATATGGAGGAGAAAAATCCTTCTTATGAACAGCTGTATCACATGGGAACCGTTGCGGTAATTAAGCAGATTACCAAGTTGCCGAACCATGTCATCAGAGTGCTTGTGGAAGGTGTTGTGCGTGCCCGTTTCCTTGGCTCTGCGGATGAAAATAACGGATTTATTCTTGCTCAGGTGTGTGAAGTTACGAAGGATGAGGAATTTGATTATTCTTTCAGTGAAGAAGAACGTAAAGTGGAAGAACAGGCAATGCTCAGACAGCTTAAGGAGTATTTTGCCCAGTATGCCTCTTTTTATCCGAAAATGGGGCAAAACGCGGTGAAGCGTTATGCGGACATTCAGGAGATTGGCAGTCTTATCGACCAGATTACCACCAATATGCCATGGGATTACACACAAAAGCAAAAAGTTCTTGAGAGTGTGCCTTTGCAGGAGCGGTATGAGGTGATTTGCAGCATTTTGGTTAATGATATTGAAGTTGCCAGAATTAAAACTGACCTTGCACAGAAAATTAAGGGAAAAGTAGAGAAGAATCAAAAAGAATATCTGCTCAGAGAACAGCTTCACTACATAAAAGAAGAACTGGGAGAAGGCGGACCTTATTCCGATGCAGACCAGTTTGAAAAGGCAGTGGAAGAACTGCAGGCGAAGGATGAAGTAAAAGAAAAAATCAGAAAAGAGATTGCGCGTTTTAAGCGTTTATCCCCCAATAGCTCAGAAAGCTCCGTGGAGAGAGCTTACATAGAGACACTTTTGGAACTTCCGTGGGATGTGGCTTCACAGGATAATGAAAGCATGAAACGGGCAGAGGAGGTTCTTGACAGGGAGCATTACGGACTTGAGAAAGTAAAAGAGCGCATTTTGGAATTTCTGGCAGTACGCTGTCTGACCAAGAAAGGCGACAGCCCGATACTTTGCCTTGTGGGACCTCCCGGAACCGGTAAAACATCAATTGCCAGAAGCGTTGCTGAGGCATTAAACAAAAAATATGTACGAATCTGCCTTGGCGGCGTGCGTGATGAGGCAGAAATCAGAGGACACCGCAAGACTTATGTAGGTGCCATGCCGGGGCGTATTGTTGCAGGAATCAGGCAGGCAGGGGTTAAAAATCCTCTGATGCTTTTGGATGAAATTGACAAAGTGAGCAATGACTATAAAGGGGACACCTTCTCTGCACTTTTGGAAGTGCTTGACAGTGAGCAGAATGTGAGGTTCAGAGACCATTATGTGGAAGTGCCTATTGATTTATCGGAGGTACTTTTCATTGCTACGGCAAACACCACCCAAACCATACCAAGGCCCCTTCTTGACCGTATGGAAGTGATAGAGGTCAACAGCTACACGGAAAATGAAAAGTTTCATATTGCGAAGGAACATTTGCTGTTAAAGCAGCTTCAGAAGAACGGTCTTACCGGGAAAATGCTGACCATCAGAGACAGTGCGCTGAAGAATATTATCACATATTACACCAAGGAAGCCGGTGTGCGTAATTTAGAGCGTAAAATCGGAGATATTTGCCGGAAAGCCGCAAGGGAAATTTTGCAGGCAAAAGAAGAGGGGGCGGAGATTCCCAAAATCAGTGTGACCTCTTCCAATTTGGAAAAATACCTTGGCAAGAAGAAATATTCTCTCGATAAGGCAAACAAAAAGCCGGAGATTGGAATCGTGCGTGGACTTGCATGGACCAGTGTGGGTGGTGATACATTGCAGATAGAAGTAAACCGTATGCCCGGTAAGGGAGAAATTGAACTGACGGGGCAAATGGGCGATGTAATGAAAGAATCTGCAATGATTGCCATGAGTTATGTGCGTTCGATTGGAAGTGAATATGGTATCAAACAGGAAGTGTTTAAGGAAAATGATTTTCATATCCATATTCCGGAAGGCGCCGTTCCCAAAGACGGTCCCAGTGCAGGTATTACCATGGCAACAGCATTATTTTCCGCTGTAACACAAAAAGCAGTGCGCAGCGATATTGCAATGACCGGCGAAGTGACCTTAAGAGGCCGTGCCCTTCCTATCGGTGGTTTGAAGGAAAAGATTTTGGCTGCCAAAATGGCGGGAATCAAAGAAGTGCTTGTACCGGTAGAGAATAAAAAAGATATTGAAGAGATATCGGAGGAAATCAAAGACGGACTTGTTATTACTTATGTAAAAGATATGAAAGAAGTGCTTTCTCATGCCTTGACAGAAAAGTAAGCATGTTTGCAAAGTGACTGTGGCAGGAGGGGAATATCTGCCATGGTGATGAGGTGATAAAAATATGATTATTAAAAATGTAAATCTGGAAACAGTATGTGGTATTACCAGTAAGCTACCCGACAATCCTTATATGGAATTTGCTTTTGCGGGAAAAAGTAACGTGGGGAAATCTTCCCTGATTAATGGGCTTATGAACCGTAAGGCACTGGCAAGAACCAGTGCACAGCCCGGAAAAACACAGACAATTAATTTTTACAATATCAATGATGCCCTTTATTTTGTGGATTTACCCGGTTACGGCTATGCAAAAGCGAATGAAGAGGTAAAGGCGAAATGGGGAAAAATGATTGAAAATTATCTCCATAAATCAAAACAGCTTAAAGCGGTATTTTTGCTGATTGACATCCGCCATGAGCCTTCGGGAAACGACAGACTGATGTATGACTGGATTTTAAAGCAGGGATTCCAGCCAATTATTATAGCAACTAAGCTTGATAAGATTAACAGAAGTCAGGTGCAGAAGCATGTTAAAATGATTCGGGAAGGATTGAAAGTAAAGTCGGGAACCATTGTTATTCCGTATTCTGCGCAGACCAAGCAGGGAAGAGATGAAATTTATGAGCTGATTGATTCTTATTTAGAGGATGAGGCGGAAAAAACGGAAGTTTAGTGTGGAAAGAAAGTGGGAATATGAAACAGGGACAAGTAAAAACATATTTGAAGGTTTTTGTGAATCTGGGAATTATGCTTGCGCTGATTCTGGGATGTATTTTTATATTGCCGAGAGTGATTGTGTATTTCATGCCGTTTGTGATTGGATGGATAATTGCCATGATTGCAAGTCCTCTCGTGAGATTTTTTGAAAAGTCACTAAAGATAAAAAGAAAAGCAGGTTCTGCATTTGTAATTATTGCGGTAATTGCGCTTGTAATTTTGGTGGGATATTTTGCCGGTTCGTGGATAGTAGAGCAGATAGTTCATTTTTCTGATGATATTCCTGTTTTGCTGGAATCCATAAAGAGTGAGCTTGCCGAAGTGGGGCAGAAGCTTTCCGGTGCATATGCATACCTGCCAAAGGAAGTGCAGAATACGCTGAGTAGTCTGGCAGGAGGGGTTCAGGAATACGCAGGAGGATTTATGGAAAGCGCCGGTGAACCTACATTGGAAGCGTTGGGCCGGTTTGCCCAAAGTCTGCCCAATATTCTGATTGCAACGATTATGAGCCTTTTATTTGCGTATTTTTATGTTGCGGACAGGGATTATGTGCGTAATTTGGCATCGAAGCTGTTGCCTATGGCAATTATCGAACGGTTTGACATGATAAAGAGAAGCTTCTCCAGAGCAGTAGGCGGCTATTTTAAGGCGCAGTTCAAAATTGAAGTTTGGATGTATTTGCTTTTGGCAATCGGTTTCACCATTTTGGATGTAAACTATGCGTTTATTATTGCAATCGGTGTGGCGATTCTCGATTTACTTCCTTTTTTCGGAACGGGAACCGTGTTGCTTCCCTGGGCAGCAATCAAATTTTTAAGCGGTAATTATACTGTATTTATCGGTTTGCTGATTATCTGGGGCGTGGGACAGCTTGCGAGACAGATTATTCAGCCTAAGATTGTGGGGGATTCTGTGGGGCTTGCGCCGATACCCACCATAGTTCTTTTGTATGTAGGATATAAGGCGGCCGGAGTTATCGGTATGATTATTGCTGTTCCTATCGGAATTATTGTGGTGAATATGTATGAAGAAGGTGTATTTGATACTACCATTAACAGCTTGAAAGTACTTTATGCGGGAATCAGTAATTTCCGTCATCTGACAGAGGAAGACATGTTGGAAGTGGAAAAATACAGACAAGCAGAGGAAAGAAGAAGTGAAGAACGCAGAAACAGAAAAGAAAAATAAGTTTAAAAAAGAAAAAAGCCTTAATTGCTTAAGGCTTCATTTCGGGAGTAACTACGATATTTTTACCGCAACGTTTGCCGTAGTACATTCGTTTGTCGGCAAGTCGGATTAATTCGTTGATATCTTTTGATTCACAGGTGTGGCTCATTCCGAAGGTCATGGTGACATTCAGGTTATGCCGCTGATAGGTAAATGTTGTTGCGGCAATCGCTTCTCTGATTTGTTCAATCAGCTTGATGCCGTCAGGCATCTTGTAGAAGGGAAGCATGATAACAAATTCTTCACCACCCCAACGGCAAATGGTGATATCCTCTTTACAATGGGAAGTCATAATTCCGGCGATGCCGGACAAGATAATGTCACCGCAATCGTGTCCGTAAGTATCATTAATGTGTTTGAAATTATCAATATCACACAGGACAATAATAATTGGAATATGCCCCACAATAAGTTCTTTGTACGTGGTAAGAAGATGGGTTCTGGTCCAAAGCTTTGTCAGGGTATCGTGATTTACCATATCCTGCAACATGGTATTGTTTTCGGTCAGTGTCTGCTGGGTATGAACCGCAGATACTTTGGAAATAAAAGCGGCATAAACCATCAGTGTAAAAGTTGCCGCACTGTTAAACAGGTAAAAGAAAGAAGTATAATTATCAATACCTGCGTAAGCCGGTTCATTATGTAAGGTATATATCTTAAGTGTAAAGAAAACAATTATTTCCATCAGGGAAAACAGATAAGGAACAAATTTATTTTTGAAAGGGCAGAAATATACTACGGAGGCTAAGGCTATTAAGTAAAGCGGAAAGCCGAAATTCCAGCCCAGATAATACGTACTGACTATAACGTAAAAACAGATTTCGAAGTGTACCAGAACAACGGTTGCCCGGTAATGGTTCAGCTTTGGAAGACGATAAACTGCCGCATAAAAGCATACACTGAAAATATTGTAAATAATCAGTGGCTTAAAGGCGAGACCTGCGAATATGCAAACAAACACAATATGGGCAAGGAACGCCAAAAGAATTATCTTGCCGTAAACTTGCTGAATGCTGTTTTTTGAGTTATAGTTATCTTGCATAGGTGTCCTCCTGACAGTGGTACTTAATACCTATTATCAGTATACAATTTATAATAAGAAATGTAAACAAATTTTAATAAAGGATGAGAAAAATGAAGGTTACAGTTTATAATTGCAGGGAATTTGATGAAAAAGCCATGTTTTTACAGTATGGAAAGGAACTTGGCATTGAACTGGTTCTTTGTCCGGATGCACCGGATAAAGAAAATGCGGTACTGGCAAAAGGCAGTGAGTGTATTGATATTATTACCTCAAAAATGTCTGCGGAATTATTGGAAGTGTTTGCTTCTTACGGCGTAAAGTATGTGACGACAAGAACCATCGGCTATGACCATATTGATGTGGAAGCAGCAAAGAAACTGGGAATAACGGTTGCCAATGCACCTTACGGTCCCTGCGGTGTGGCTGACTATGCGGTGATGCTGATTCTTATGACAATTAGAAAAATGAAACGTATTATGGAGCGGACGAATATTCAGGATTATACCCTGAAAGGAATTCAGGGAAGAGAACTGAAGGATTTGACAGTGGGTATTATCGGAACGGGACGAATCGGAAGAACAGTGCTGAAGGATTTGTCCGGCTTCGGATGTAAGCTGATTGCTTATGACATCTATGAGAGCGAGGAAGTAAAGGAAAGCGGAGTGCCGTATGTGACTTTGGAAGAAATGTGGCAGCAGGCAGATGTGATTTCTCTGCATGCGCCGCTTACAGATGATAATTTCCATCTGATAGACGCAGAAGCTATTTCAAAAATGAAGGACGGTGTCATGATTGTGAACACTGCAAGGGGCGGACTTATTGATTCACAGGCGTTAATTGAAGGAATTGAGTCCGGCAAAATTGGCGGAGCAGGTCTTGATGTTGTGGAAAATGAGTTTGGTTTGTATTATTATGACCATAAATCTGATATACTATCTAACAGGGAACTTGCGATTTTCAAGAGTTTTCCCAATGTAACGGTAAGTCATCATATGGCATTTTATACCGATGAATGTGTGAAAACCGTAGTGAGAGATTCTCTGCTTGGCTGTAAATGCTATGTGGAAGGAAAAGAAAATCCTTGGGTTTGTGCCTGATAAAGGATAAAATAAGTTGAGGGTGGTTTTGCCGGGATGATGCGCAATTTCAAAGTGATTCTGCAATATGAAGGAACCCGTTATCAGGGATGGCAGAAGCAGGAAAGTACAGATAATACCATACAGGGAAAATTGGAAAAACTTCTTTCAAAGATGGCAGATGCCAAGGTGGAAGTTCAAGGGTCCGGCAGAACCGATGCGGGTGTTCATGCAGCAGGACAGGTGGCTAACTTTCATGTAAACACCACGAAAACGCCCTCGGAGATTATGGAATATATGAATACCTATCTTCCGGAGGATATTGCAGTTATTGACATTGAAGAGATGCCTGAACGTTTCCACAGCCGGTTAAACGCAAAGGGAAAGACCTATTGTTATCGGGTGTTAAATACAGATGTGCCGCACGTGTTTGACAGAAGATATGTACATGTGATAAAAGAAAAGCTGGACGTTGAAGCAATGCAAAAGGCGGCGGCTTATCTGGAAGGTACTTATGATTTCAGGGCGTTTACGTCCAATAAACGAAGCAAAAAGTCTACGGTCAGAACCATAGACCGTATTTTGATAGAAAAAACAATATCTCCGATGTTCCCGGAAGATAAGCGGGATGAAATATTATTTACTTACAGCGGAAACGGATTTTTGTACCATATGGTACGTATCCTGACAGGGACACTTTTGGAAGTCGGATTGCATAAGAGGAAACCTGAAGATATGGCAGAAATTTTAAGCTCCGGTTTGCGTGAAAATGCCGGAGAACTGGTGCCTGCCAAGGGACTTACTTTAATGGAGGTTCGTTATTTTTGAAAAAATCACGTAAATGGCTCCGTGTGATTTTTTTCCTATATTTGTTGCTTGTCATCAGATTGATTATTTTTAAATATCCATTTTACAGACTGGAAGAGATTGCTTCTTCGTGGGAAAAAGGTGTGATATTGGAAGGCTTGGACACTGCCAATTTCACATTGTTTAAGACAATCCGTATGTATATTGATTATGCGTATAAACTAAACAGCTTTGAAAATTTGGTGGGAAACGTGATAGTGTTTGTTCCTTTCGGATTTTTGTTACCGTATGTACTTACGTGGGGAAGAAATTTTTTTGTAATGCTTCTGAATGCATTTGTTTTTGTGCTGGGAATTGAAGTATTTCAGCTTTTCAGTGCGTTTGGTGCGTTTGATGTGGATGATATATTACTGAATTGTGTAGGCACTGTTTTGGGATATTTTATATTTTTAATATGGGAAAATATTGGCAAGGAGAAAAAATATGATTAATTATTTTAAGAAAATGAAGACAAATGATTTGATATCCTCATTGATTTTTGTGGTAATCGGTCTGGTATTGCTTATCTGGCCCGGCACTTCCACGCAGGTAGTCTGCATGGTACTTGGCGGAGTGTTGCTTGCTTACGGCGTGATTCAGATAGTGATGTATTTATTCGCCAAAGAAAAGACATTGTATCACCAGGGAATGTTGATTCTTGGGATTATTCTTTCCGTAATCGGCGCATGGATTTTGCTGAAGCCGGAGATGATAATTGCGGCTGTGCCGGTAATTATGGGGATTATTATTGTAATGCATGGCGTACATAATATTGTACAGGGATTGCAGCTTAAGGGAATGGACTACGAAAAATGGTGGATTGCATTTGCGCTCGGAATTGTTACGGTGGCGCTGGGCAGTATTTTGATTTACAATCCTTTTAGTGTAGTAAATACAGTGGTGAGGGTGATTGGAGCGTTTCTGATTTATGATGGTATCTCCAGAATCTGGATTGTATCGAGAGTGTCCAAATCCAAAAAGCTGAAAGAGAAAATTGTGGACGCTGAGGCTGTGATTGTGGATGATGTCGAAGAGTAAGATAAAACAGTTGCAGTATCCGGATGCAGACAGTAATGGTGTGTTGACTGGGATATTCTTTTCAGGTAAAATATAAATGGATATGTGAAAATTAGGAGGTACAGATATGCGAATCGGAGCATTAAGCTACAGTCCGTATATTTATAATACTAATTACATAAGTGCAAACAGCATGGGTAAGGTGGCACCGATAGAGGACGACCTTACTGCAGGCGGTGTTGACTATTCATCGCTGACAGATGATTCTCTCAATGAAAATCCTTTGCAAAAGGGTGAAACTTCAAATTTTGCGGATGTTCTTGCCATGCAGTTCCATATGGCACAGATGAATGCGTCCAGACTGATTAAGCCTGCAGAGGAAATGGGACAGACGGCTGCGCAGGATGAACGCAGAGAACAGAGTATGGGAGTGCAGGAAGTGACGCCTGAGCCTTCACAGAAGGCAGAGAGTGTCACAGATTTATTGAGGGATGCAGATGCAGCTGAACTGTTGCAGAATTTGGCAACAGACGGCGCAGATGATGTTTTGCAGGTGAGTCAGACCGGTGAAGCATCATCTATGCAGATGGAGAGAAATTTATTTGCCATGCAGCGCGCCGCAGAGGCTTATCGCGTACAGATGATAGCTTAGTAAAGGAATAGAAAATAATATGGCAGTATATGAATTAAAAAATGATGTGATTGCTATTTTGGTCGACAGTCACGGAGCAGAACTGAAATCTCTCAAAAAATTAAGTACAGGAACGGAATATATGTGGTGCGCAGATGCCAAGTACTGGGGAAGAACATCACCTGTACTGTTTCCTTTTGTGGGGGGACTGAATAACAAAGAATACAGAACCAAAGGAAAAACTTATCCCATGAGTCAGCATGGCTTTGCGCGGGATATGGAATTCTCGTTTATTGGGGAAGGAAAATCCGAAGAAGGATTTCCCGAAATCTGGTTTGAACTGAAGTCGGATGAGGAGACCATGCAGAAATATCCATATGAATTTGTGTTAAAGCTGGGATATCGTCTGGATGCGAATAAAGTAGAAGTGCTTTGGCAGGTGGAAAATCCGGCAGAAGAAGAGATGCCCTTTTCTATCGGCGGACATCCTGCATTTAACTGTCCCATTGAAGAGGGAACAAAGCAGTGTGATTACTTTGTAGATTTCGGTGATGTGGATGAAGTGGTCAGCAGCAGAATCGGTGAAAACGGTCTGGTAAACGGTTGTATGGACGTGTACGGATTAAATGACGGAAAACTTGCAATTACAGAGAATCTGTTTGACCATGATGCACTTGTGATTGAAGAAGATCAGACTCATTATGTGGCCCTTTGCAGAAAGGATGGAACGCCTTATTTGCAGATAAATATGGAAGCGCCGTTGTTTGGAGTGTGGTCACCTCCGGGAAAGCAGGCACCGTTTGTCTGTCTGGAGCCGTGGTACGGCAGATGTGACAGCGAATATTTTGACGGAGAACTTGCAGAACGCGAGTGGGAAAATATCCTTCAAGGTGGGGAAGTATGGAGCGCTTCTTATACAATTGAGGTTTAAGGAATAGGTAATTATGAATAAAAAAATGTCTGTGATGGCAGAGGTCCGCGATTACAGACATTTTTTATAGGTTGCAACAGAGTCCGTATTATTGGACAGAATATATAGTATTCTCTATTTAGAAACAAACAAAAGAAAGTCGGAAACGATATTTTTTTAAAACAGGAGGGTACTATTATGAGAATTTCAAGAAATTTGCCGCTTACTATTTTATTTACCGTGATGATGATAGTAATTATTGCATTCTGTGTTACGGAAACGGTTATCAGCCAGAGCAACGAAGCAAGATGCATGGAAGAGAAGTACTATGATGAGTTAGAAGCTGATTACCTTGCGGAGATAAAGCTGATTCTTACAAGCGAAGGTTATCGGAACAGTGGCGTAACCATGACCAGAGTGACGGAAGCGGACGGTATGAGAAGCTATACGGTAAATATTCATCACAAGCTGATTGATAAACTTTCAACAGATGAACAGGAGCAGTTGGAGGAAATGCTTGGGGAAATTCCTTTTCCTGACACATCCTGCTCTTTCTGCCACAAATTTCTATAAGAGGATTTGAAAAAGCCGAATGACAAGTGCGGGCAGAGATATTATAATAGTAACAACAGTTTAAAGGAGAGTATGATAATATGAGAAATATTCCTACCCCACAGCAGGTATACAGGCATTTTAAAGGGAGTCTGTACCAGATTGTAACATTGGCAGAGCATTCCGAGTCAGGCGAGATGCTTGTGGTATATCAGGCGATGTATGGTGAATTCAAAGTATACGCAAGACCTCTTTCCATGTTCATGGAAAAGGTGGATAAAAATAAATATCCTGATGCGGAGCAAGAATATCGCTTTGAACCGGTAGATGTGAAGAGTATTAGCCCTACAATGCAGGCTGCAACAGAGATGCAGGAACAAGGCGAGGCTTTGAAGATACAAACAGATGCTCCGGCAGTACAAGCGGATTTTGATGGGGAGGAAGTTATCCTAGACCCGCTGGTGCTTGAATTTCTGGATGCAGATACCTATGAGCAGCGTCTCAATATTCTTGCAGCACTTCACCATCGGATTACAGATGACATGATTAATACCATGGCTATTGCAATCGATGTGGAAGTGGAAGAGGGAGATATCGAGCAGAGGTACGAGGATCTTAAGAATTGTCTCCTTTTATATGATAAGTTTGAGTGTAACAGAATGCGTTAATGACAGGCAGATATACTTTCGTTTCGCGGCTTTCTTTTGTTTCGGATTTTTAGCATTACTTTGCGAAGCAGGAGGTATATATGGCATATTGTTTGGAAAACAGACTGGTAATTGGTGTCTCGTCCAGAGCACTTTTTGACCTGACTGTAGAAAATGAAATTTTTAAATCACAGGGTGTGGAGGCATACTGCCGTTATCAGATAGAGCATGAAAAAGATTTGCTCGCTCCGGGGAATGGTTTCCGGTTAATTAAATCGCTTCTTGCAATTAATGAACTTCCGGGACAGGAGGGACGGGTAGAGGTGATTATTATGTCACATAACAGTCCGGATACCTCACTTCGAGTGTTCAATGCCATTGCCCATTACGGACTAAATATTTCCCGTGCGGTTTTGGCAAGCGGCGCATCGCTGACACCTTACTTGCAGGCGTTTCAGACGGATTTATATCTGTCTGCAGATGAAGCGGACGTACAGTCAGCTATTGATTGCGGGATTGCCGCAGGTATTATTTGTGATGATTCCCTTCAGACGTATAATGAGAACAGCGAAGTATCTCAGATTCGCATTGCGTTTGACGGAGATGCGGTGCTTTTTTCTGATGAATCAGAACAAATTTATCAGGAAAGAGGATTGGAAGCCTTTGAAGAGAATGAAAGGAATCTTGCAAATCATCCTATGGAAGCAGGACCTTTTGCGAAATTTCTAAAGACACTTTCCGATATACAAAAGGAATTTCCGGTTCAGCAGGCTCCTATCAGAACGGCGCTTGTTACGGCAAGGAGTGCACCTGCACATGAACGGGTAATCAGGACATTGCGTGCATGGAATGTACGAATTGACGAGGCTTTTTTTCTCGGAGGAATTACCAAGAGAGATGTGCTTAAGGCGTTTGGTGCACATATTTTCTTTGATGATCAGGCAGTACATACGAAGAGTGCGTCGGAGGTGGTTCCGGCGGCCAGAGTACCTTACAGACAGCGCGGTGTGGGGGAAGGTGCTGACCCATAAATGAGGAAGTAAAATATGAAATACAACAATATTACAGAGGGACGGTTTGAAAGCCGTCCCAATCGATTTATTGCATATGTGAATATAAACGGAAGACGGGAGAAGGTTCACGTAAAGAATACGGGGCGTTGCCGTGAGCTTTTGACTGACAACGCAACTGTCTATTTGGAAAAAAGTGACAATGAAGCCCGCAGTACGGCATATGACCTTGTGGCGGTAAAAAAGGGAGAGAGAATCATCAATATGGATTCCCAGGCACCCAATAAAGCAATAGGTGAATGGTTGTATACAGGTGAATTGTTTCCCAAAATAAAAGAAGTAAAGGCAGAAAAGACTTATGGCAATTCCCGTTTTGATTTTTATGTGGAGACGGAGGAACGAAAAATATTCATTGAGGTAAAAGGAGTCACTTTGGAGAAAGACGGTGTGGTATTGTTTCCCGATGCACCGTCAGAACGTGCTGTTAAACATGTATATGAACTGGCAGAGGCTGTGAAAGCCGGATATGATGCGTATATTATTCTGGTGGTACAAATGCAGGATGTAGAGTATTTTGTACCTAATGCCGAAATGCAGCCGGAGTTTGCAAAGGCGCTTTATGATGCAAGAGAAGCAGGAGTTAAAGTGCTTGCCTATGATTGTGAAGTGACACCGCAAACGATGAATATCAGAAAGCCGGTTACGGTGAAGCTTTCTTTGCTGGATGAAATAGAAAAGCCGCTACTTTCATGGTACGACAGCGGGCATCGGATTTTGCCGTGGAGGGAAGAACCAACGCCTTATCATGTGTGGGTGTCCGAGATTATGTTGCAGCAGACCAGAGTGGAAGCGGTAAAGCCTTATTATGACAGGTTTATGACAGCACTTCCCGATGTGGCATCACTTGCGGCTGCGCAGGAAGAAGTGCTTTTGAAGTTGTGGGAAGGACTTGGCTATTACAACAGAGTGCGTAATTTGAACAAAGCAGCACAGATTGTAATGAAAGAGTATGAAGGCGTTATGCCGGATACTTATGAAAAATTATTAAAGCTCCCGGGTATCGGCAGTTATACGGCAGGTGCCATTGCTTCCATTGCATACGGAAAGAAGGTGCCGGCGGTTGACGGAAACGTTCTTCGTGTACTGGCGAGACTCAGATGCGATGAGCGGGATATTATGCAGCAACAGGTAAAAAAGCAGGTGGAGGAAGATCTTTTTGCAGCAATGGGAGATGAGCGTCCCGGTGACTTTAATCAGGCGCTGATGGAGCTTGGCGCTACGGTTTGTGTTCCAAACGGGACGCCAAAGTGCAATCAGTGTCCATGGGAGGGTCTTTGCCTTGCGCATAAGGAAGGAAGGGAAATTGAATTCCCGGTAAAAACCGCCAAAAAGAAAAGAACGATAGAAGAAAAAACGATACTGTTAATTCGGGATGAAAATAAAGTCGCTCTGCAAAAAAGACCCTCAAAGGGACTTCTTGCGGGAATGTATGAGTTCCCGTGGATGGAGGGTAAAATGACAGAAGCGGAAGTGCTTGCCCGGTTGAAGGAAGTGGGATTATCAGTGCTTCATATTAAACCGGTGGGCGAGAGTAAGCATATATTTACCCATAAAGAGTGGCACATGACGGGATACGCTGTCAGGGTGGATGAGCTTTCAGGGGCAAAAGGGGCTGAAAATTACCTTTATGCAGAAAGATGCGAAGCCCGTGAGAGATATCCGATTCCTTCTGCGTACGCATATTATTTAAAAACCTTCATGAATTTTTAAGTTTTTGCAGAGTAGGCAAATGAAATGTTCTATGGTATACTGTATCGTGGTAAAGCGATAACAATATCAGATTACAATAGAATGGAGTGTTAATATGAAGTTACTTAGTTTTGCAGTGCCCTGTTATAACTCGGCTGCATATATGGAGAAATGTATTGATTCTCTTTTAATAGGCGGAGAAGATGTGGAGATTCTGGTTGTAAATGATGGCTCCACGGATGAGACTGCTGAAATTGCGGACAGATACGCAGCCCAGTATCCCACCATTGTTAAAGCTATTCATAAAGAAAACGGTGGTCATGGTTCTGCAGTGAATGCAGGAATTGCCAATGCATCAGGCTTGTACTTTAAGGTGGTTGACAGTGACGACTGGGTAAAAGAAGAGGCTTATATGAAGATTCTGGACACCCTGCGTTACTTAACCGGTGGTGAAAAAGTGCTTGATATGTTAATCAGCAACTTTGTATATGAGAAGGTGGGAGAGAACAGACATAAGGTTATGCATTACCGTCATATCCTTCCCAAAGATGAAATGTTCACCTGGCCTGATATCCGTCATTTTTATAAGGGACATTATATTTTGATGCATTCGGTTATTTTTAGGACCAAGTTGCTTAGAGAATGCGGAATTAAATTGCCGGAGCATACATTCTACGTGGATAATCTCTATGTGTTTGAACCCTTGCCCTATGTAAAGAACATGTATTATTTGGATGTAAACTTCTATCGTTATTACATAGGAAGAGCTGATCAGTCGGTTAACGAACAAATTATGATTGGAAGAATTGACCAGCAGATTAAAGTGAACAAAATCATGATTGATTACATGGTAGAAAATAAGGCAGTTATATCTTCCAGCAGAAAGCTTGAGCAGTATATGCTCAGTTATCTTGATATTATTACCACAGTGTCTTCTATTTTGCTGATTCGCTCCGAAACAGAAGAAAATCTGGAAAAGAAAAAAGAACTTTGGGATTATCTCAAGAAAAAAGACTGGATTCTTTACAGAAAACTCAGATTCGGTCTTCTCGGTCAGTGTACGAATCTTCCGGGAAAAGGCGGAAGAAAGATTTCTGTGGAAGGATATAAGATTTGCCGCAGATTCTTTAATTTCAACTGATAAAGAACTAAAAAGGGGCGGAATGCTCTGTTAGAAAAAGCTGTTGCCGCAAGGTTTTAAAATCTTGAAACCTTTAGGACAACAGCTTTTTTATTGAAATATAGTGTGGTAAAGTATTATACCTGGCGAAAACGTCTGCGTCTGTGGCGGTAATATTTGTGATACTGATATACGCTTACAATGTCGAAAGAATATACCACCAAATACATAACAGCTGCCATAATAAATGCAGTTATTACATCGAACGCGGAATGCTGCTTCAAAAATACCGTAGATAAAATAATGGATATACAAAGAATTAGTGAAGCAATATGTACGGGCTTATTTTTACGCAGTTTCTGATTTTTCACAATTGCCAAATGTGCACCGATGGAATTATACACGTGAATGCTGGGCCACAAATTAGTGGGAGTATCAGCAGCGTATATGATTTTGACTAGGTCGGTAAATATATTGTCTCTGGGCATTATGTAAGGCCGCAGGTGATGTCCGTTGGGCCAAAGGGTTGATATTGCCAGAAAAATAGTCATTCCCGTAAAGAGGAAGGTACAGGTTCTGTAGTAATCCTGCTTATTTTTGAAAAGAAGGTATACTACCACGCAGGTCACATAAACAAACCACAGATAATAAGGAATGATGAAGTATTCGCAGAAAGGAATCACATCATCGAGTTTTACGTGGATAAGCCGTGACGGACGTACTACTGTTTTTTCCAGATAAGCAAACCATGCCAAATAAAAGGCAAGGTAAGCAAACGCCGGAATACCGTGCTTATACTTTTTGATAAAATTTTTCATAATTTCTCCCCGAAGCATTTGCATGCTTTTTTCATAACAAATCAATTCGCTATAATAATATTTGTAATTTTTCTCTTTCGCAGGTAAGTGTAATGGCATCTGTTTTTGCAGACACTTCTCCGTCGGTATGAACCCAAAGGGGAACAGAGGTCTTTAACGTCAGTTTGGAAGCAGAATATCTGTCAACACCCTTAAACATATAATGCTTTCCTTTAAAAGCAGTCGGAAGAGCAAAAAGAATCAAGAGTTTAGGGATGTTGCCAACAACACAAACATCCATAAGACCATCATGACAGTCTGCGCCGGGACAGAATTGGAAGCCTCCTCCTTCAAACTGGTGAATCATTCCTGCCACAAACAAAAAGCGCGGCAGATGAATTTGTTGTGAGTCATCAATTGTGATATCACAGGTGACTTTTTTGGCAGCGATAAGCTGCTTTAATGCAATACCGAGATAAGTAAGCTTTCCAAGTCCGATTTTGTTCATTGTATTCTTAAATTTGGAAGATAATGCCTCTTCGCACACGGCAGCGTCAAAACCGATTCCGCAACTGACGCCGAAATAGCGCTTGCTTAAGATGGATTCAGTGTGCTTTCTGGACAGTTCATTCGAAAGGTGCTCAAAGGTAACGCATCCGATGTCCATTTTCGTTGGTTTCTTGCATTCCAAAATGCGGGTAAGGATAACAACGGGATCCTTGGAAGTATATAGGTCTCTTGCCATATCGTTACTGGAGCCTGTGGGAATATAACCGAGAAGAACCCGGTCGTAATCAGTAATTCCCTGTAATGCTTCATTGAAAGTACCGTCGCCACCTAAAATAATTATTTTTAACGGGTTTTCGGCGGTTGTACCTTTAGAAGAGGCAGACAAATCGCGGATAATGCGAATGACATGTCCGGCTTTTTCGGAAAAATGTACTTCATATGAAACTGCTTTTTCTTTTAATACAGGCTCAAGTACGGCCCATATTTTTGCGCCTCGTCCCGACTTGGAAGCCGGATTTACAATAATATGGTACATAAATAATCATCCTTAAAACAAATCTTTTCCTATTTTAACAGCATTTATCGGGATAGTAAAGAAGCTTTTTGGGTGTTTAGTGAATTTTAAGAAATGTGCTCAGTGCTTGCCACCTCAAAATCTGTGTGATATAATAACTAGGATTGTTTTGGTAACGCACTAAAGTGCGAAAAAGTATGAATGAGAAAGACTTAAGGAGGAGAAACAATGTATTCACTTGACGAAGTAAGAAACGTAGACCCGGAAGTGGCACAGGCGATTGTGGATGAGCAGGAAAGACAGAACAGCCACATTGAGCTGATTGCATCTGAAAACTGGGTAAGCAAAGCTGTTATGGCAGCTATGGGAAGCCCCCTTACAAACAAATATGCAGAAGGATATCCGGGTAAGCGCTATTACGGCGGATGTCAGTGCGTTGATGTAATAGAAAATCTTGCTATTGAAAGAGCAAAAGAATTGTTTGGTTGTGATTATGCAAATGTACAGCCCCACTCAGGAGCACAGGCAAACCTTGCAGTACAGTTTGCAGTATGTAACCCCGGTGATACCATTATGGGTATGAATCTTGATCACGGCGGACATTTAACACACGGAAGCCCGGTGAATATTTCCGGTAAATATTTTAATATTGTGCCTTACGGTGTAAATGACGACGGTTTTATTGATTATGATGAACTTCGCAGAATTGCACTTGACTGCAAGCCCAAAATGATTATTGCAGGTGCATCTGCATATGCAAGAACCATTGATTTTAAGAAGTTCCGTGAAGTTGCCGATGAAGTGGGCGCAGTACTTATGGTAGATATGGCTCACATTGCAGGTCTTGTTGCAGCAGGACTTCATCCCAGTCCGATTCCTTATGCAGATGTGGTAACTACTACGACTCATAAGACATTAAGAGGACCCAGAGGCGGTCTGATTCTGGCAAATCAGGAAGCTGCAGATAAGTTCAACTTTAATAAGGCTATTTTCCCCGGTATCCAGGGAGGTCCTTTGATGCATGTAATCGCAGCTAAGGCGGTTTGCTTTAAGGAAGCGTTATCCGACGAATTTAAGGCATACCAGAAGGGTATCGTTGATAATGCACAGGCTCTTTGCAAGGGATTACAGGATAGAGGTATCAAGATTGTATCCGACGGTACAGACAATCATCTGATGCTGGTAGATTTGACTACATATGATTTGACAGGTAAGGCAGTAGAAAAGCTTCTTGATGAAGCACACATTACTGCAA
The DNA here is from genome assembly GCA_017434885.1 of Lachnospiraceae bacterium. Lineage (GTDB taxonomy): Bacteria > Bacillota > Clostridia > Lachnospirales > Lachnospiraceae > Suilimivivens. The sequence goes on from JAFSGE010000045.1 coordinate 22,359, forward strand.
ATAAGAACACCATTCCCAATGATCCTAAGTCTCCTTTTGTAACAAGCGGTATTCGTCTGGGAACACCTGCTGTTACATCCAGAGGTATGAACACAGAAGATATGGATCAGATTGCAGAAGCAATCGCTATGGTTGTTAAAGGCGGAGAAGAGAAAGTTGCAGAGGCGAGAGCAATTGTTCAGAAGCTGACAGATAAGTATCCTTTAGCTTAATGAAAAAGGAAAATGGGTGACAAATAACCTGAAATAAAGCAGAAATAAGAAACCGGAAGTCACGTATCTGACTTCCGGTTTTTCGTCCAATAAGACGGCTCGAAAAGCGTGGTGTCGCTTGGCTTTTTTCGCAATTTAAGAGAGTGCTTTTAATAACCTAATTCTTCTCCTACAAGGAATACTTTGATTCTTCCGGGCTGTGAACTCCTTCTGGTAACAACGATTTGGCTGCAGATACAGTCAGGTGAAAAACAGTCGCCGCATCTTCCGGTGTGGAAGCATGGGGTGTTTCTGTTAAGCCTTTTGGTGTTGGCAGGGGAAGCGATATCCCGTACTCTGTGATAGCCGGCTTCTACATTAGAAACTAATTTATTCATGCCGGCAACAATGATTACATTCTTGGGACCGTGAATCAGACATGCAACGCGGTTTCCGTTGCCGTCGATATTGATCAGTTCGCCGTCCATGGTAATGGCATTGGTGCTCATCAGGTAGTAATCAGCCATAACCGTCTTTGCAAAAATTTCTCTGCTTTCTTCGGGGGTCTTAGCGGTCATGCGGTCGATGAGAGTGTACTTATCGTTCTGAATGGCATTCATCAGACCACTTTCATTTACTGACATACTTCCTCCCCAGCTGATAACGGAGCCTTCCTCCATCATATCTGTAATTGCTTTGACACAGGAAGCACTGTCTTCAAAATAGTATCCTTCCATGTTGCGCTTTTGTAAGTTTTTGATAATGGTTTCTGCCGCAGTAGCAAAAGCCTGCTTTTTCGGTGTCATATGTAACCCTCCTAAAAATAATCTTCCTATACACAAGTTTACTACATTTACTGAAAAAAGAACAGCATCATATCAGGGGAAATGCAAGATTATAAAAAAGTATGTTCCGGTTAGTAAAAATAAATGGTGTAAATTGTTGGAAAATTTTGAATATTTTAGAAAATTAATTGATAAAAAGTGGAAAAAAGTAGAAAAATGAAAAAATAAAATATTTTTTGAAAAAATGTGTTGACAAATCAGAAACTCTCATATATACTAAAGTTACAAAAACAAATTCACATAGATAAATCTTAGAGAAAGGAAGGTACGGACCCTCGGAAATGTAAGATGAGTTGTTTCTACATTTTATAAATAGCTGATTTGCTTAATCGAGGTTGGGTGATGTCAGTAAAAATAAAAAGTAGTAAATGACAAAGATGTGGACAGTAGCTTTAAAGTACAAAAGAGATAAGTACAAAAGAAGCGAATATCATTCGTATCCTATCAAAAGAAAAAGTAACGAAGCACATAAGAGATTAACCGTTACAGTACTATTAGTACAAGAGAAGAAAGAGAGAAATACGAAAGAAAAAGACAACTGAATATTAAAAATACTAAAAAGAGAGGTAGAACCATTGGATAGTATAGTTTAGAAGCGGGTGTTGATCAGAGAGATTGATGCCCGCTTACCCTTTGTGTAATGGCTCTGTTCGGAAAAAAGATGATAAAATGATACGATTCATGTAGAAATTATGAAATAAATAATGTATGATAAGATAGATAAAAAATAAATATGAGTTTTATAGGAGGAAAGCCGCTTATGGCGAACAAAACCAGAGACGAAATAGAGGAAGAAATTGATGAGGAATATGACGAGGAAACGATACGTCGTGAATTCAGACACAAGAGGCGCATCAGGAATCAGATTATTACTTATGCTGTTACGGCAATTTTCCTGATAGGAATTGCAGTAGGTGTTTTTTTAGGCGCAAAGTCAGTTTTGACATCCGTTAGTGACAAGAAACATGCAGAGGAACTGCAGGCGCAGCTTGACGAATTACAGAAGGAAGAAGAACCTGTTGTAATTGAAGCACCGGAAACAACGCCGGAGCCGGTAGAAGAGAAAAGCTATTTGGATGAAATTGTAGATTCCTGCATTGCAGAGATGCCGTTAGAGGATAAAGTAAAAGGATTGTTCATTATTACGCCTGAGGCGCTTACGGGAACGGATATTGTGGTAAGAGCCGGTGACACTACCAAGGAAAAGATTAGCGAACATGCGGTAGGAGGCTTGATTTACTTTAAGCAGAATATGAAAGACTCTGCGCAACTTACGGAGATGCTTTCCAATACCGTATCTTACAGCAAATATCCTATGTTTTTGGCAGTAGATGAGGAAGGCGGAAGCGTAAGCCGTGTGGCAGAAGCAAAGCTTGCAGATAACGTAGGAACCATGAAAGAAATCGGAGCAACACAGGATACGGCAAAGGCACAGGAAGCCGGAGCGACAATCGGGAACTATTTGACGGGATTTGGGTTTAACCTTAATTTTGCACCTGTGGCAGATGTTGCAATGGAAGGAAACGAAACCATTGGTGACCGTTCATTTGGTAATAATGCAGGCGAAGTGGCAACCATGGTTGCGGCCAGTGTGGACGGTATGCAGTCGAGCGGTATGAATGTCTGTGTAAAGCATTTTCCCGGACTTGCCAGCAGTGAAGAAGATACCCATGACGGAATGGCAAGTACAGAGAAAACGTTGGAAGACTTTGAGACAACAGACTTTTTGGCATTCCAGGCAGGAATTGATGCCGGAACAGAGTTTGTGATGGTGAGCCATTTGTCCGTACCCAATATTACAGGGGATAATACTCCCAGCTCTCTTTCAGAAAAGATGATTACGGAAGTGCTTCGCGGTCAGCTTGGCTTTGAAGGAATTGTAATTACAGATGCCATGAACATGGCGGCAATTACAGACTATTACGGTTCCGATGAAGCGGCTGTTAAAGCCTTGCAGGCAGGTGCTGATATGATTTTAATGCCGGAAGACTTTGAGGCAGCATATAACGGCATTATAGAAGCAGTGAATAACGGTACGTTGTCAGAAGAGAGAATTAATGAATCCCTTCGCAGAGTTTACAGAGTTAAGTATAAAGATAAGGTGGAAGAGTAAGCGCTTGCAAAAAAAACAGCTGCGATAGATATAATGGAGATTTGTTATACCGATAAAAAAGTAACAAAATAAAAATTTTCAAAAAAGTTCAAATTTTTTGTTGACAAGAAACAATTTATAAGGTATAGTATTACTTGTCCGTGAGGTACGGATGAGTGATATGCGCGAGTGGCTCAGTTGGTGGAGCACGACCTTGCCAAGGTCGGGGCCGCGGGTTCGAGTCCCGTCTCGCGCTCTATAGTTCAAACAAAAAGACAGTCGTTGACTGTCTTTTTTGTTTGAAACGAGCCCCGCCGGGGCTCGAAGGTTCGAGGTCTCCGCTCCGCTCCGGTCGGCGCAAAGCTGAGGTCCCCCGGACCTCATGCGCCGTCTCGCGCTCGTAGAAAATAGCGCAAATGTTAGTGTCTGGGATGTTCTTTTGAATTATGGTTTCTTTGGCTATGTCAAGCTACAATTTACCGTCTTTGAAGTAGTGGCTAAGAAGGTATCCTTATGGATGCTTTTCTTTGATATTGTTTGCAACATAATTCTCTAACATTATTAAAATTATTTCAACAAGATGAGGAGTTCCGACTGCGAGTTGTAATGCCATTTGTTCTGTAAAATGTTCGTTTTTGGAACTGTTTTTTAGTGTCTGGGTAACAGATTGTAATCGCCTTAACTGTTTGTCGGTTAATATAAAAGTGCATTCTATGGTGTTTTTCATAAATTTCCTCCGATTTTCATATTAATATAATAGCCGAATGTTCGGCAATATTCAATGCGAAATATCTCAAATACAATGATGTTTGAGAGGTGCAAAGTATGTTTAGTTATGAACCGTTGTGGGAAACAATGAAAGAAAAGGGAATAACTCAATATAGATTGATTAACGAATTTCATTTTTCGACCGGAACATTGGATGCGTTAAGAAAGAATCAGAGCATCACGATGAATACTTTGGATACTTTGTGTCAAATTTTGGATTGTGAACCGAATGATATTGTGAAAATAATTAAGGGAAAATAATTAGAGAATGAAAATCTTGAAATGTTTCGATGCGGAATTGACAGAAGAGATACTAAAAGACAGTCGTTGACTGTCTTTTTTGTTTGACGATTGCCGAATGTAAAAAAAAGTGGTACTATCAAAAAGGAGACCTTTATTGAGAAAAAGGAGTCTGGCTTATGGACGAAAAAATAAAACCTGACTATATGGAAATATGTGTGAAAGTAGCAAAAATCTTTTTTAGCATTGCGGCGGGATTGGCACTTTCATTTTTGGTAATTGCAAGCATGATTTTCCCGGATGAACGTGATACGGTGAGTTCGGAATGTCGAGTGTTTGAGAACCGATGGGAACAACTTCTGCCGGACGGAGAAAAAACTCCGATAGAAGTACCGGGGAAAATTGCGGCAGAATGGGGAGAGGTGGTAACGCTTGTAACAACGCTCCCTGATGGAATCAGAAATGGTCAGAATTTGTGCTTCCGTACTATTTGGCAGGATGTTGATATTTTTGTTGACGGCGAGCATAGAATTCATTACAATACAGAAAGTTCCAGACCCTTTGGACTAAACAGCGCCATGCGGTACATATTTCTGGAAATTGGTGAGCAGGATGCCGGTAAGGAAGTGGTATATCAGTTTTCCAGTATGTCTAAATATGCCGGTGACATGAGAGAAATTTACATCGGTGACAGAACCAGTATCTGGATGCAGCTTTTGCACGAATCCGGAATGAAAGCGATTATATCGTTTTTCCTGTTAATCTTAAGTCTGTTTTGCATTATAACATGCATTATTTTGCGTTTTGTATACAAGAAAAACCTGTCTCTGGTTTATCTGGCGTGGACATTGTTTTTCTGTGCACTTTGGATGGTTTCGGAGACGCCGTTCAGGCAACTGTTATTTAAAAATGTTTCAGTGTTGACCAATGCGACGTACTGGAGCCTGATGCTGATTCCGTTTCCGCTTATTCTGTATATCAATGATATTCAGCAGAAGCGGTATCAGAAAATATATATGGTATCTTTTGCCTATTCATCTTTGATGCTTGTAATAGGAACTTTTTTGCAGGTATTTGATATTGTGCAATTTGTGGAACAGGTAAAATTTATCCATATCGGAACCGGGTATGCCATGATATCACTGATTGTGACAATTACTATTGATATGATAAAGAAGCGTGCCGGTGATTACCTTGCGGTAGGAATCGGTGTTTACGGTATGCTTGTTACGGCAGTGATTGAAATTGTTCTTTACTGGACGGATGCAATTCTTTCCCTTGGCGCCATTTTGGGAATGGGACTTTTGTTCCTGCTGATTATGGCAATTGTCAAGACCGGACAGGATTTGTTCCGCTCGGAAAGAAAGCAGCAACAGGCGATTATGGCAAAGGAAGCGCAGTCGAAGTTTCTTGCAAATATGTCTCATGAAATTCGTACTCCTATCAATGCGGTTATTGGTATGAATGAGATGATTCTGCGTGAGAATGAAAATAAAGATATTCAGGAGTATGCAGAAAATATCGGCCGTGCAAGTAAGCTGCTGCTTGATTTGGTAAATGAAGTACTGGATTTTTCAAAAATCGAATCCGGTCAGCTGGAACTGATAGAAGATGTTTATGACCTGTCATCAGTGATTAAGGATGAACTTCTGCTTTTGAAGACCAGAATCGGAGATAAGCCTATAGCTGTTAAAGTCAATATTGACCACAAACTGCCCACACGTTATATGGGAGATGAACTGAGGCTGAAACAGATATTGACCAATTTGTTGTCAAATGCAGCAAAATATACGAAAGAGGGAACGATTTCTGTCAGCGTATTTTTTCAGTGGATTAATGCAGAGAAAATTAATCTTTGTTTTTCAATAGCAGATACCGGTATGGGGATCAAAGAGGAAGATATAATATCTCTGTTTGATGGATTTAAACGTCTTGAACTGAGTAAGAACCGTAATATTGAAGGGACAGGACTTGGGCTGAATATTACAAAACAACTTGTGGAACTGATGCAGGGAAGTATTGCGGTAAAGAGCGAGTACGGAAAAGGCTCCACGTTTACCATCTTTATTCCGCAGAAGGTAGTAGATAAGCGTCCTATCGGTGATGGCGATGCGGTGAAGAATATCGGAAAAGAACCGGAGAAACCGGAAGGAAGTAAATTTACAGCGCCGAATGCAAAGATTCTTGCGGTGGATGATAATTCCATGAATTTATCGGTAATCAAAGGATTGTTGAAGCGAACGCAGGTGAAGCTTGATTTGGCAAAGAGCGGAAGGGAATGTATTGAACTTTCCAAGCAGAAAACTTATGATATGATTTTGATGGATCATATGATGCCCGAACTTGACGGTGTGGAAACATTGAAACTGATACGGGAAGACGGTCACAATCCCAATTGTAATACTATTGTAATTGCGCTGACTGCCAATGCTATCGCAGGAAGTCGGGAAATGTATTTAGAGTATGGCTTTAATGATTATTTTGCAAAGCCGATACAGGCAGGTAAACTGGAAGAACTGCTTATGACATATCTCCCCAAAGAAGTAATCACAAAGGGAGAGGAACATGCACAGACAGAGCCTGAAAAGCAGGAAGATATAAAAACAGAAGCGATGGAAACGAAAGCCGGTGAGGTAAAGCCGGAAAAGGAAAAAACGGAAGAAACAAAAAAAGCAGAAAGCGGGGATGACAGAATGCAGCAATCAATGGATGAATTATTATATGTAGATCATGAAGTGGGACTTTCCTATTGCATGGATTCTGAAGAATTTTATCAGGAAGTGAAGGAAGCGTTTGTAGAGCAATGCGAAGAATATCTGCCGGAGCTTGATAAGTGCTTTGCTGATAAGGATTGGAAGCAGTATGGGGTAATTACCCATGCACTTAAAAATAATGCGTTGAATATCGGCGCAACAAATTTCTCAAAAGTATCACTTGAGCATGAAACTGCGGGAAAAGAAGGAAATGCAGCCTTTATAGAAGCAGAATATTCCGGTTACATGGCAGCGTTGAAAGCGTTGATGGAAAAGGCAAAGGACAATTAGGAAGTCTGCATATATTTGAAATGACAGGAAAACCGATATTTATAGCACGAAATTTGCTGTAAATATTGGTTTTTTTATTTATTGACAGAAAAAATAGTAACAAAACCCGAAAAAATTCAAAAATACTATGGAATATTTAGTACATTTGTACTATAATTTTAGTATCGGTGTTTTGGAGGAAATTATGGAACAAAGCAGCTTATTTCAATTTTCTATAGATAATGCATTGGAAATTATTCTTATATTTGATGCTGACGGAACGATTATGTATGCGAATCAGTCGGCGGAGAGTCAGCTTAGCTATCAAAGCCGGTTGCAGGGTCTTTCTATTATGGATATTGTGCCGGGCGTTTTTCAGGAGCAGGCAGGGTTGCTTCGCTTCATGGGAAAATCTGACGGAACTTTCCAGAACATTATGCTTTACCGCGGAAATAAGACCTGTTTCCCGGCAAAGGGTAAGGTGATTACATATCCGGCATTGTACAACGGAAGAAAAGTATATCTTTGTACCGCAACAAACATAACAGCAGAAAACTTTTTGGAGAAAAAGGCAGAACAGGCTGACCAGGAAGTTGAAGATGCACTGAAGGTTAAAACCGAATTTGTGGCGAATGTTACCCATGAACTGCGAACTCCGGTAAACGGAATTCTCGGTAATACGCAGGAGCTTATCAGCAAAGAAACAGAGCCGAGCAAATTATTCCTCCTTCATCTGGTGGAGCGCGGATGCAGGGATATGCATGCACTGATTAACAATATTTTGGACTTCTCCAAGTTAGAGGCCGGTAAATTTGTTTTGGAACCCCGTGAATTTACTTTCCGCGAGATGATAGAATATGTGAAAGGAAATCACAGTAACCGGATTATCGAAAAAGGACTGAATTTTTCAGTGACGATTTCACCGGAAATTCCGGAGCGGATTATCGGGGATGAACTGAGAATTGTACAGATTTTAAACAATCTGATATCCAACGCTTACAAGTTTACCAGCGTGGGTGAAATTCATGTGGAAGCGGTAAAAACCGCACAGTCAGGAAACAAGATAGAGTTATTTTTTATTGTAATTGACACCGGTATCGGAATTGCCAAGGAAAATCAGGAAAAATTATTTAAAAGTTTTTCGCAGGTAGATGCTTCCATTTCCCGAAAATATGGCGGCACCGGCTTGGGACTGAATATCTGTAAGCAGCTCGTAGAGCTGATGGGCGGCAGTATCCATGTAGAGAGTGACATCGGTAAGGGAACTATTTTCTCATTCCATATCTGGGTGGAGCTTCCCGGTGAAACTGAGGCGGCAGCAGGAACCGATGCACAGGATGAAAAACAGCAGACGCAGATGTTTGAAGTGGGAGACAGAATTCTTCTTGAGAAGCTGCAGAAGCTGACAGGAAATGAAACTACTGAAAAAATCTGGAAATACGGCGAAGCTGAAAATAAAAAAGAAATCGAAAAGAAAATGTCAAAGCTGGTTCTCAGTGTGGAAATGGAAAACTGGGAAAAGGCAGAGATGTTTACAGAAGCAATTAAGCAATTGACGGAAGAAGCACCACGAGAAGTAAAGAGTGCAGCACTTCGTATGAAGATGGCAGTGCAAAAAAGTGATTACGAAAAGTCCATGGCAGCTTATGAAAAGTTACAGGAATTGTTGTAAAGATAGTGGAGGAATCGTATGGCAACAGCGGCAGCAGCGAGAAGGGATATTCCACGTATTTTGATTGTGGATGACGTGGAAGCCAACCGGTTTATTTTAAAAGATGTAATAGCAGATATGGGATATTGCCCCATTCTTGCAGAAAACGGAATACAGGCACTTAAAATGATACAGCATATCAAACCTCAACTTATCGTTTTGGATATTGCGATGCCTGAGATGGATGGATATGAGGTTTGTTCCAAATTAAAGGAAGACCCTTTGACTAAGGATATTCCGATTATCTTTATATCTGCGTATGATGACCCCAATGACATTGTAAAAGGTTTTACATATGGGGGAGAAGATTATATTACCAAGCCTTTTATCCCTGAGGTGGTAAAAGCCAGAGTCGGCATGCATCTAAAATTATATGAGGCAAATAAGGATATATTGGAAATGAACCGTCAGCTGCAGGTATCTGTTAATGAACAGTTGAAACAGATAGAAGCAGAAAGAAGAAGTGTTTTGTATGCATTGATTCGCGTGGCAAGGGAGCATGCCTGCTATGATGATGAGCATATGGAGAAGGTTAGTTATAATTGCCGTAAACTGGCAGAAGCGATGCAGCTTTCGTCCATGTACGGACATTTGATTTCAGATAATTATGTGGATACCATTGAACTGGCAGCACCTCTTTGTGATTTGGGAAATATGGCGATTCCCACAGATATTCTGCAAAAACAGGGTAAGCTTGACCCGGAAGAAAAAGAGGTTATGTATACACATACCACAATAGGCGCCCAAATTTTAGAGGATGTCGGCGCTGCGGGTAATAATAATGCATTTATACAAATGGCGATTGATATTGCACATTATCACCATGAGAGCTGGGACGGAAGCGGTTACCCGGAAGGAATCAAAAATGATGAGATTCCTCTTGCGGCACAGATTGTATCGGTAGCAAGTGACTATAGTGCTTTGACTGAGGATCGTACCTATCGTAAAGCTTATTCCCAGGAGCAGGCGATAGAAATTATGGAGTTGGTGGCAGGAAAGAAGTATAATCCTGACATTTTCTGGATTATGAAAAAGATAGTCCGTCAGCTTCACTAACGGGACGGTAACAGAATGACACAGGAAGAATTTTTGCGGATTTACCGCTTTATCAAAAGCCGGTACGGAATTGATTTGGACCATAAAAAGGAAATCGTTCAGGGGAGAATGGAAAATTATCTTCACAGAGCGGGATTTCATGATTATAACGAGTATATGAATGCCGTGGAACGTGATGTGACGGGACGGCTTGAGAAGGAACTGGTAAATATCTTAACTACAAATCATACCTTCTTTATGAGAGAGTTTGAGCATTTTGATTTCATGAAGCAGGAAGTACTTCCGTATCTTCGCAGAAAAGAAGAGCGTTCTAAGGATTTGTGTATCTGGTGCGGTGCATCTTCCACCGGGCAGGAGCCGTATATGTTGGCAATGCTGCTCCACGATTTTTTCGGACTTGAGCATGAAATGTGGGATACCAAGGTGCTTGCTACGGACATTTCCACAGAGGCGCTTAGTCAGGCGATAGCGGGAATCTATAAGCGGGAGCAGATAGAAAGTTTGCCGGATGTGTGGAAACGACGGTATTTACATGCCACAGGAGACGGAGAACATTATGAAATCGCAAAGGAAATTAAAGATCAGGTGTTGTTTAGGCAGTTTAATCTGATGGATACCTTTCCTTTTAAGCGCAAAATGCATGTAGTGTTTCTGCGCAATGTGATGATTTACTTTGATAAACAGACGAAACAGGAAATTATGCAGAAAGTATATGATGTGATGGAGCCGGGGGGATATTTATTTATCGGCAGAACAGAAACGATTGACAGAAGTGCAGTACCGTTTCAGTTAATACAGCCATCCATCTTTCGCAAATAAATAAGAGGAGAAATGACTATGCGTCAAATACGGGTATTGGTAGTGGAAGACTCGATGCTGTTTCGGGAACTTCTGGTACAGAATTTGAATGCTGACCCTGCAATTACTGTGGTGGGAACAGCAAGAGACCCCTTTGAAGCAAGAGATGCTATTTTGAAGTATAAGCCGGATGTTATGACATTGGATGTGGAGCTTCCCAAGATGGACGGTATTGAGTTCCTACGGAAGCTGATGCCGCAGTATCCGCTTCCGGTGGTGGTAATCAGTTCTTTGAGTGAAAGGGTATTTGATGCGCTCAATGCCGGAGCGGTGGACTTTGTGGCAAAACCCACAGGCGTAGGCAGGGCACAGATGGAAGCCTTCATGAAAAAGGAACTGACGGTCAAAATCAAAGTGGCATCCGTGGCAAAAGTCAGCAGATGGAAAAAGGCACCGGCTGAAATACCGGATCATCCCTTGGCAGAAAATAACAGGGATTTGGTGGTGGCAATCGGTGCATCCACGGGGGGAACGGAAGCAATTGCTTCGGTAATAAAGGATTTTGGCTCGGATATTCCGGGTGTGGTAATTGTACAACATATGCCGCCGGGATTTACGGAAATGTATGCAAAGAGGTTAAATGACCAATGTCAGGTCTGTGTAAAGGAAGCAAAAACCGGAGATCAGGTATTGCCGGGACAGGTGCTGATAGCACCGGGTGGAGATGCTCACATGCAACTGACCAAGATAAACGGAATTTATCAGGTGGTAATCAAAAAAGGACCGAAAGTCAACGGACACTGTCCATCCGTTGATGTGTTGTTTGAATCGGTGGCAACCGTTGCAGGTAACAAAGCGGTCGGAATTATTTTAACCGGAATGGGAGGAGATGGTGCAAAGGGGCTTCTTGCCATGAGAAAAGCAGGTGCAAGAACAATCGGACAGGATGAATCCACTTGTGTCGTATACGGTATGCCAAAAGTGGCATATGATTTAGGAGCAGTGGAATATCAGGAAAAATTGCCGGATATTGCCAGAAGAACTTATTCATTAGTTGGCAAAATGTAAGAGGCGGAAAGGGTAAACTTATGAGAATTTTATTAGCAGAAGATGATTTTGTAACAAGAAAGTTTATGTTGGGATTTTTGTCTAAATACGGTGAATGTGATGTGACCGTAGACGGAATGGAAGCGGTGGACGCTTTTATGATGGCGCTTGAGGATGACGACCCTTATGATTTGGTTTGTCTTGATATTATGATGCCGGTTATGGACGGTTATCAGGCGCTTATGGGAATCCGTAATCTGGAAAAAGAGCGTAACATTCCCAAAGAAAAGGCTGCAAAGGTTATTATGACAACAGCTTTGAATGACGAAAAGAATGTGAAAATGGCATTTGAGCTTGGCTGTACGGTTTATTCCGGTAAACCCATTGACCAGGACAAATTTGAACAGGTACTGAAGAAATTCGGACTGGTATAGAAAGGAGTAGTAAATGTCAGCAGAGTTTAATACACAGGGTATGCTTGATATATACCTGTTTGAAAACGGACAGCTGCTTGAGAGGCTTCAGGAAATCGTATTGGAACAGAAGGATGACGATTGCTTTGATGATGACAGTATTAATGAAATCTTCAGAGCCATGCATACCATAAAGGGTTCCTCCGGTGTGATGATGTTCGATGAAATAACAAGAATATCCCATAAGCTGGAAGATGTATTCTTTTATTTGAGAGAATCAAAACCCGATAATGTTCCCCATTTGGAATTGGTTGAGCATGTTCTTCAGGTAGTTGACTTTATTTCCAGTGAAATGATTAAAATTCAGGAAGGCGGGCAGCCTGACGGAGATGCAAGTGATTATGTGACTGCTCTTGATCAGTTTTTGGATAAGATTAAGAACGGCAAGGGTGAAAAGGGCAAAGAGATTAAGGAAAATGTGCACGTGGAGCCGGAGCAGTTTTATATTGCACCTATGGCTACAAGCGCAAGTCATTTTTATAAAATTTACTTAACCTTCCACCCGGATGTACAGCTTGCCAATGTACATGCTTATAAAACGGTTTATGCGTTGAAAGAAATGGCAGAGGATTTACTTCACTATCCGGAAGACATTATTTCTGACGAATCAACGGCGGAAGAGATTCTGGAGAACGGATTTAAAATTCTTTTGCAGGCACAGTGCAGTGAGCAAGATTTGCGCGGTGTTATTCAGGAAGGCTATGAACTGAAAAAAGTAGATATTTATGAATGTACTGCCAAGGAATTCCAACAGGGATTTGACAGCATCGGTTCTGAAATCAGAATTGATTTGGAATCCAGTGTGGAAGAGATAGAGTCAAAAACAGATGGCGGCGGCATGATGTTTATTGCTCCCGATGTTTCTGTGGAAGCACCTAAGGAAGCAGAGAAAAAAGCTATTGCCCCCGGTGATTTCGTTATTGAGTCCAAGGAACCCGGTAAAGGAAAGAAGCTGGTGAAGGATAAGCCTAAGAAAATGGAAAAGGCAGCCCTTATCAGCGTGGATGTCCACAAGATGGACATGCTCATGGATTTAATCGGTGAACTTGTAATTGCAGAATCCGTGGTACTTCAGAATCAGGATTTGAAGGTACCGGGCTTAAGGCTTGATAATTTCAATAAAGCGGCAGGTCAGATGACCAAAATATCCACGGATTTGCAGAACGTGATTATGAGTATGAGAATGATGCCTCTTACCAATACGTTCCAGAAGATGAACCGTATTGTGTTTGACGTTTCCCGTAAGCTCGGTAAAGAGATTGAATTTGAGATGGTAGGCGAGCACACGGAAGTGGACAAGAACATCATTGAACATATTTCCGACCCTATGATGCATCTGGTAAGAAATTCCGTAGACCACGGTATTGAGATGCCCGATGAGCGTGCGGCAGCAGGCAAAACAGAAAAGGGTAAGGTTACCTTATCTGCCAAGACAGAGTCCGGTAAGGTTTGGATTACCGTACAGGATAACGGAAAGGGATTAAACCGTCAGAAGATTCTTGCAAAAGCGAGAAAGCAGGGATTGCTTGATCCTTACAAAATGGATAACGATTACACAGATAAAGAAGTATATCAGTTCATCACACTGCCAGGATTTTCCACCAATGAGAAGGTGACGGAATATTCCGGAAGAGGCGTAGGTATGGATGTAGTAGTATCTAATTTACAATCCATAGGCGGAAGTCTTGAAATTGAAAGTACGCCGGGTAAGGGTAGCCAGATGATTATGAAGATTCCTCTTACCCTTGCCATTATCGATGGTATCGTTATGGAAGTAGGTAAGTCTTCCTTCGTAATCGAAACCGGTGTGGTAAAAGAGTTTATCGGAATGCGCAGTGATATGATGCAGAGTGATCCGGATGGCTCGGAATTTGTAATGATCCGTGGTGAGTGTTATCCTGTGCTTCGCATCGGCGAGTGGTATCAACTGAATGACTATAAGTCAGATCTTGATAACGGAATGCTGGTATTGATAGAGGTAGAGAAGAAAATGATTTGTCTGTTTGTAGACCGTTTGGTAGGAAAACAGGAAATCGTGGTAAAACCCATTCCCGATTATATCAAGAAAGTAAAGGGACTATCAGGATGTACGCAGTTAGGTGACGGCAGTATCGCATTGATTCTCGATGCGGCCGGATTGATTGAATAAATAAGAGAAAGGGAGAAAGGTGCATATGAGTGAGTTCGAAACACAAACACAATTAGACAAATATGTAACCTTCAAATCGGGAAACGAATATTTCGGTCTGAAAATTGAGTATGTAAACGAAATTATTGTTTATCAGGAAATTACCGAGATTCCCGAAAGTGAAGATTACATCAAAGGACTGATTAACCTTCGAGGAAAAATCATTCCCGTAATTGACGTTAGAATCCGATTTAAGCAGGAACCGATTGAATATAATGACAGAACCTGCATTATTGTAATTAACGTAAAAGATACCGTGGTTGGCCTGATTGTAGAGAAAATCGCAGAGGTTGTTGAGATTAAGCAGGATGATATTCTGCCGCCTCCTTCCGCAACAATCGGACATGAAGAAAAGACACAGAACAAATATGTGTACGGTATCGGCAAAGTAGGTGAAAACGTAAAATTACTGCTTGACCCTGACAGATTGTTAAAGGATGAGGAACTGAATCTGCTCGACCAGGCAACGGAAGAGAATGAGGAAGAAGGAGAATAATCACTATGAAAAATATGAAAATGCATACAAAACTTACAATCGGTTACATTATTTTGAGTATCCTGCTTGTGATTTCCATTTATACCGGTTATACATCAGCGGCAAATATTATGGCCCTTGATCCTTCGGAACAGGGAAGATATTTGAGTAACTATGCAACATTTACGGCAATTCTCTTTATTGTAATGTCACTTATAACAGGGGGCATTGCGATTACATTAACTAAATTAATCCGTTCTTCTTTTGCCAAGCTTACAAAAGCAGCTGATGAGATGGCAGCCGGCAAAGTGGATGTAAAGCTTGAAAAAGACAACAATGATGAATTTGGTATGTTGATGGATGATTTCCAAAAGGTTATTGATGGCACCCGTTATCAGGCACAGATTGCGCAGGAAGTTGCAACCGGAAATTTGATGGTGGATGTCCGCCCCAGATCTGATGAGGATGTTATGGGTCAGGCACTTAAGACAATGGTGGTAAATAATCAGCACACACTTGGAAATATCAAGGATGCGGCTTATCAGGTAACAACCAGCTCTTCCCAGGTTGCAAGTGCAAGTGAAGCGTTGGCACAGGGGTCCACTGAGCAGGCAAGTGCTATTGAGCAGATTACAGCATCTATTGATGATATTGCTGAAAAGACCAAACAGAATGCTTCTCAGGCAAATGAAGCAGCAAATCTGGTAGGAAAAGCAATTCTCGATGTAAAGAAGGGCAATGAGGAAATGCGCGAAATGGTAGTTGCTATGCAGGATATCAATAAGGCATCCGAAAGCATCTCCAAGATTATCAAAGTGATTGATGATATTGCGTTCCAGACCAATATTCTTGCATTGAATGCGGCAGTGGAAGCAGCAAGAGCCGGCGAAGCAGGAAAAGGCTTTGCAGTAGTAGCGGAAGAAGTAAGAAACTTAGCGGCAAAGAGTGCTTCTGCAGCTGCTGAAACTGCGGAACTGATTGAAGATTCCATTCAGAAGGTGGGCGTTGGTTCCAAGATTGCAAATGATACAGCAGCAGCTTTGGAAGAAATTAACGAAGTGGTTAAGCAGAGTGAAGGCATTATCAATGAAATCGCAGAAGCATCCAATTATCAGGCAACAGCCATTACACAGATTGATCAGGCGATTGCACAGGTATCACAGGTTGTACAGACAAACTCTGCAACCAGCCAGGAATGTGCGGCGGCAAGTATCGAATTGTCCAATCAGGCAAGCCGTATGCGTGAGATGCTTGCAGTATACAAGTTGAATAATAACTCTTACGGTTCTATGGACATGGGAGATAGCATGGGCCACCGTTACAGCAGTACATCCGACAGAAATGAACAGATTATTTCTTTGAAGGATGGTTTTGGAAAGTATTAATGTAGTATAAAATATACCGGCACCAGGAGCGTTGCGGTGTCGGTATGTTTGCATTTTTTCGCCGGGAGGATTTTAACGTGGGAAAATTCACCTACATGGGTAGTCAAAAAATAATTGAACGCTTTGTTATGGTTTTTTTCAGCGTATATGCAGCGACCATGATGATTATAACCGAGAAATACATCGGATTTGCTATTATGACAGGTTTGGTGATTTGTTGGTTGCTGAATACAAGTAAGTACAGGACTTTTGAATTCAGAGCTGTGGTTACTTCCGTTGTCATGCAGTTAAGTGTGGTTTTGTACGGAATGCAGCTTGAGAGCATATCTCCGGTGCTTTCAGTCTTTATTGTGTTTACGCTGGTGCTTGGGCTGTATGGAATGGAGACGATTATCGGACTTTCCGTGATATCGTCCGTGATTCTTTTTTGCTATCATGCGTGGGTTGTCCGCAGTATTCCGCTTGGCAATATAACGCAGGTTATGAATTTGATTTCGCAGATTGTAAACCTTCTGATTGTGCAGTATGTGGTCTATATCTGGACAAAGAGAAACAGAGAAGGCAGCGAACAGCTGATGGAGACAATTGAGGAATTGCAGGAAGTAGAGCGGACTAAGGATGATTTTGTGGCAAATGTCAGTCATGAAATCAGAACGCCCATTAATACCATATGCGGTATGAGTGACCTGATTATGAGACAGGATTTGCCTTATGAAACCAAAGAGAATGTTCTGAGTATCCAGATGGCAAGTGAAAACCTGATGGCGGTAGTCAGTGATATTCTTGATTTTTCCGAATTGCAGGCTGAGCAGATTGAACTGGAGGAGGAAGCATATCATATTACAACCACGATAAATGATGTGGTAAATCATACACTGGCACGCAGGGGAGATAAAAAAATAGAAATTATTGTGGATTGCGACGCAAATATCCCTTCAGTACTTTTGGGAGATGAAAAGAAGCTCCGCAGAGTAATTATAAAATTGGTGGACAATGCCATTAAATTTACGGATGAAGGATTTGTGAGTATTGCAGTCAGTGCCCGTAAGGAAAGCTACGGAGTGAATTTGTCCGTTTCGGTAAAAGACAGCGGTATCGGTATATCGGAAGAAGGACTTGAAAAGGTATTTACCAGCTTTAGTCAGATAAATACAAGCAGCAACCGTCAGGAAGGCGGTCTTGGTCTGGGCCTTGCAATCTCCAATGCACTGGTTCAGAAGATGGGCGGAGCAATTACGGTAAACAGTAAACCCGGTAAAGGGACTACGGTACAGTTTGTTGTGCCGCAGAAGGTACTGGAAGAGATTCCTGTTGCGGTTGTTAATCAAAAAGAAAATATTAATGCGGCAGTCTATATTGATATGGAGCAGTTTGATATGGTTGCCATTCGTGACGAGTATATAAAGGCAGTTACCCACATTATGGAGCAGCTTAAGGTGGATTATCTTGCCTGCCGTAATCTGGCAGAACTGCAGAGAAGAGAGAAGAAAGAGAACTTCTCACATGTATTTATAAATATGACCGGATATCGTCAGAATCCATCCTATTTTGAAGAACTGGCGAAGAAAACAAAAGTGATAATTATTATGGATCACAAGGATGAGAAGGAGATTAAATCTCAGGAATTTATAAAGATATACAAGCCATTATATGTATTGAAAATTACGTCTGTATTAAACGGATTACAGGATAAAAGCAGAGAAGAATATCAAAGCGGTAATGAGAAATTTACAACCCAGGATGCTCATGTACTCGTGGTGGATGACAACAGAATGAATCTGCGCGTAGTCAAAGAGATGCTTAAGATTTATAACATTAAGGTGACAACTGCAATCAGCGGTAAAGATGCATTGGAGAAGATTATTTCAGAGGATTATGATTTTGTGTTCATGGATCATATGATGCCGGAAATGGACGGCGTGGAAACCTTCCACCGCATCAGAAACAATGTGGGAGCTTATTATAAGAAGGTTCCGATTGTTGCGCTGACGGCAAATGCGGTTGCCGGTGCAAGGGAAATGATGCTAAAAGAAGGCTTTAACGATTTCCTTGCAAAACCCATTGAGCGTTCTGTTTTGGAGAGAGTATTAAAGAGAAATCTTCCGCCAAACAAAATTATCTATGAAGATTATGAGGAAGAGACAGAAGCTGTTATTGAAGAAAAAGATGAATTTGTAATTGAAGGACTTGATGTGCAGCAGGGCATTGTTTACTGTAACGGAAAAGAGCAGTATATTAAGATTTTACAGGGGTATTGCGAAGACTGGAATGATGCCGGTGCTACAACGCAGGAAGCGTTTGAAAAAGAGGATTGGAAGAATTATACCATAGCCGTACACGGTTTAAAGAGTGCCATGAGAAGTATCGGTGCACTTGCTGTTTCAGAAAAAGCCAGAAAGCTGGAAATGGCAGGAAAAGAAGACAGGATAGATTATATTCTCGAACATCACAGAGAATTAATGAAAGCATACGAAGAATTGTTTGCACAATTGAGAAAAAATGAATTGCTTTGTCCCGGTGGCAGTGTGCAGAAACAGCGAAATAAGAAACACAGTGATTTGCCGGAACTGGAAGAAGAAGTGTTAGACTGTAAGATTGCAGAAATGGAAGAAGCGATGTATGCGTGGAATGGAGAGCTTCTGATGGAGATTATCGGTGAATTAAAGAAGTACCAATATGGCGATTATGTGCTGTCAGAGGTTTTAGCACCGGTAGAGCGTAAGGTGGAAATGTCCGATTATATGTCGGCGGTAGAAACTGTGAAACGTTGGAAGGACGGTTTGACCGATAAGGAGTAATGGCGGATGTGGAAAAAATTATTTCAAAAAATATATGGAGAGGACTGTGAACTGCGGGAGAGAACTTTCCGCACGATTGTCATAGTCGGATGTATTGCAACTATTTTGGCAATTACTGAAATTTTTATCGTGATGCAATTACATCCTTTGCTTGTATCAGCTTTGTTGTGCCTGCTTTTGGGAATGGGCGTAAGCATGTTTGTCATTTTTAAATATCGTAAATATAATTTGGCGTCATCGCTTTTGGGAATCGGAATTGTAGGGATTGTGATGCCTATTCTGTTTTGCTTAAGCGGAGCGGTCGACAGTGGGTCGTCAGTATGGCTTGCATTGGGAATGATATACCTTTTTCTTATGTTTAGCGGGAAAAAGCTTGCATGCTATTTGATTTTTAGTATTGTGATGTATGGTGCTACATACGGGATTACTTACTTTTATCCAGGTCTTGTCGTTCCTATGAGGTCCAGAGCAGCAGCTTATGTGGATTCTCTGTTTTCCGTGATTGTGGTGGGAATTATCAGTGGCTTGATTATTAAGGCAAATATGATTGTGTTTGAAAAGGAACATAAGCTGAATGTTGAGCAGAATGAAGAACTGGAAAGAAGCAGAGATGCAAAAAATGTGTTCTTTGCCAACATGAGTCATGAAATCAGAACACCGATTAATGCTATTATTGGTCTGAACGAAATGATTATGCGACTGAATCAGGAAGGGGAGACTCTGGAATATGCGAAGGATATCGAGGTTGCCAGTAAAATGCTTTTAAGTCAGGTGAATGATATTCTTGATTTGTCTCAGCTTGAAATGCAGAAAATGAAACTGGTGCCGATAGAATATCAGACAAAGCGGATGTTCAGGGATTTGTCTGATATGGTGCGTATGCAGGCAGAAAAGAAGGGGCTTGCTTTGCATATGGATATAGACAGAAATCTTCCCTCGGTTCTTTACGGTGATGAAAAACGGTTAAAACAGGTTTTATTGAATCTGCTTGATAATGCGGTGAAATATACTGCGGAAGGTTCTGTATCACTGTCGGTACAGTTTGATAAGGTGAGTGAAAATGAAATTAGTCTGAAGGCGGCTGTAGTAGATACCGGGATTGGTATCCGAAAAGAAGATATCGGACATATTTATGAATCCTTTAACCGTCTGGACGAAAAGAAAAATAAGCGAATTATCGGAAGCGGACTTGGGCTTTCCATTACGAAACAGTTGGTGGATTTGCTTGGCGGAGAAATTACCATTGACAGTATTTATACAAAAGGGAGTATATTTACTGTGATTGTTAAGCAAAAGATAATCAATGAAACACCGATAGGTAATGTGATGTTTGCACAGGAAGAACGTGCGAGTGGTGAAACTTATAAACCTTTATTTGAAGCACCGGAAGCGAGAATTCTGATTGTAGATGATAACAGAATGAATTCCATGGTGGCAAGTAAACTGTTATCCTATACCAAGATGCAGGTCGACGTGGCAGGAAGCGGAACAGAATGCCTTGAGATGACAAAGAAGAAATACTATCACGTGATTCTGATGGATTCCATGATGCCGGATATGGACGGGGAAGAAACCATGAAGGCATTGCAGATACAGGAAAACGGTTTGTGCAGGGAGTCAGCAGTCATTGTAATTACGGGAAATACTAAGGCCGGTGCCAGAGGAGAATATCTGGAACAGGGATTTGACGGTTACGTGGAAAAACCGATTCAGGGAAGATTATTGGAAGAAGAAATAATGCAATTCCTGCCCGGGGATATTATTGAAGTGAGCGAAACAAAGGATAAAGCTGATAGTGATATGGGGCAGATGCAAAGGCTGACCGGTAAAAAGCGTAAAAAGATTTATGTGACTTCTGATTGTGCATGTGATATTCCGGCAGATTTACTGGAAGAGTACGATATCAGAATGATGTATCTGTATATTAAAACACCGCATGGTCGGTTTGCCGATACCAGGGAAATTGATATAGACAGTTTGTCCCGGTATGTCGAAGAAGAAAGCAGTACAGCTTATGCAGACAGCGTGACGGTGGAAGAATATGAGCAGTTCTTTGCGGAAACACTGGCGCAGGCAGATAGTGTGATTCATATCTCACTGGCCTCCCGTTCAGGAAAGAGTTACAGTATTGCACAGACGGCAGCCAAGAACTTTGACCATGTGCATATTATAGACTCCGGACAGATTTCCGGTGGACAGGGTCTGATTACACTTTGTGCGGCAAAGATGGCAAAAGAGGGTGCAAACGTAAAAGAAATCTGTGAGAAGCTGGAGAGAAAATTGGAGCATATTAATACAAGAGTAATAATGCCGGGTGCAGATATCTTCTACCAGAACGGAAGGGCAAGGAAGATAACGGCTAAAGCGTGTCAGATATTCAGCTTACATCCTTATATGATGATGCATCAAAAGAAAGCAATTTTAGTAGCACTCTTCGGAGGAAGCTTAGAGCATGCATGGAGGCAGGCAATTGCATGGACATTTAGGCGAAAACGTAAAATTGATTCGGGAATAGTTTTTATTTCTCATGTGGGATGCAGTGTGAAACAGCAGGAGTGGATACGCAGGGAAATTTTGAAACGCGTGCCGTTTGAGCAGGTGATTATACAGAAAACATCTTTCACAAATGCATGTAATGTGGGGCAAAAAGCAATCGGAATTGCTTATTTTACAAAAGAAAAACAATAATTTCAGAAGAAATCTTGAGAAATCAAGATTTCTTCTTTTTGATTTGAGATAAATGTGGTATACTTTTTGTGTTAGACTACATAATATAAAAATTACGTAACAGACGGAGAATGATATGAATACGCTGATGAAAGTTTTGACAACAGTTTTGGGCGTACTGGCAGTAATTGCCTGTGTGGCGACAATCGGTATTATCGGGTATTCCATGAGTGACGGTAATACAGAGAAGGATGCTGTGAAGGAGACGGACAAAAAGGTGGAAAAGGTTGCGGCGAAGGATGCGGTGACACAGCAAGAAGAAAAACAGGATGTCATCGTGGTGGCACCTTCAGGACAGCAGCCCACACCGCTTGTGGCACCAAATGCTGCAAACAGTACGACAGACCCCGACCATATACATGATTATGAAGAAGAAATTGAACAGAAGGCAACCTGTTATCAGGCAGGGCGTTTGAGATATCACTGTGATTGCGGTGACAGTTATTTTGTTGATATTTCCTCGACCGGACATGTGGAAGATGCCTGGGTGGTGCAGAAAGAAGCCACTAAGGAGCATGACGGACTTAAGGTGAAGAAATGTATTTACTGCGATGAAGTGGTAGCACAGGAGATTATTCCTTACGAGGGCGATGAAACGGATGCACCTGAGGAGAAGCATTATCACCAGTATACTCCCAGAGTAGAGAGGGAACCCAGCTGTGTACTTGCAGGACTTCGTAAATACAGTTGTGTATGCGGAAGCTTTTACACAGAGAAGATATCAGCACTTGGTCATGTTGCATCCGACTGGACAATTGCAGCAGCACCAACAACTACTACACTCGGCACAGAGCAGAGAACCTGTAACGTGTGTGGCGTAGTGCTTGATTCCAGACCGGTGAATACCGTATCAGCTACACCGGCAGCATCCGGCTCGGCATCACCGACGGCAACAACATCCGGGAATACAACGGCGACGGCAACACCTGCAGGCACGACAGCATCGGCAACGCCTACAGCAGCACAAGGCGGAAACCCGTCGGCATCACCTGATGCCAGTGCCACGCCGGCGAACACATTGCATGCCCATAGCTATACATCCTATGTACTAAAGGAGCCAACATGTGCCGAAAAGGGAATACGTTCCTTTGTTTGTACCTGTGGCAGCAGCTATGCGGAACTGATAGATGTGGATCCGAACAATCATAGTTTCCAGGCGGTGATTACGGCACCTACCAAAAATTCCAGTGGATTTACCACTTACACCTGCGTATGGTGTGCTTACAGCTACGTAGACAATTATGTATCAGCTACCGGCTGATAAAGGAGGGCAATGCTTTCCTAATCACATGAGATGAATAATTCCTCTTGTCCATGCATATAAATCATAGGACAGGAGGAATTTTTTATGTATAGCACAAAAAATATAGTACAGACAGAGCAGCTTTTGAAGACAAGCTTTGAAAGCGGACTTTCAAAGCAGGAAGTAGAAACAAGAAGACAGACTTATGGAGAAAATCACTTAAAGGAGCAAAAAGATGCGGGAATTGTGGGAATGTTTTTGAAACAATTAAATGACCCGTTGATTTACATATTGATGGTGGCGATTGCTATTTCCCTTTTTCTGAAAGAACAGGGGGAGGCGATTATCATTGCAGCAGTGATTCTGCTCAATGCAACGGTGGGGGTTGTGCAGGAAGGAAAAGCAAAAAAAGCCATTGAATCGTTGAAAAAGCTGACAAGCCCCAAGGCTCTTGTCAGACGCGAGGGCAGGGAAACGGAAATTTCCAGTGACGAGCTGGTTCCCGGTGATGTGGTCTTTTTGGAGGCAGGAAGGCAGGTACCGGCTGATATCAGACTTGTGGAGACAGTGAACTTAAAGTTGGATGAATCAGCACTTACGGGAGAGTCCGTTCCGTCAGAAAAAAGTACAGACCCATTACCGGAGGG
This sequence comes from Lachnospiraceae bacterium, assembly GCA_017434885.1. GTDB lineage: Bacteria > Bacillota > Clostridia > Lachnospirales > Lachnospiraceae > Suilimivivens. The sequence continues at coordinate 46,066 of JAFSGE010000045.1, forward strand.
AGAACACGGTATCGGTGACTGCCGCAATATGGCATTTATGACTACAACAGTGACTTACGGAAGAGGCGCCGGTATTGTGACAGCAACAGGTATGGAAACCCAGATTGGAAAAATTGCCGGAATGATAGAAAAGGGAGGCGGAGAAATGACACCGCTTCAAAAGAGACTGGCAGATTTGGGAAAAGTTCTCAGTATGGCGGCGGTTATTATTTGTCTGTTTTTGTTTCTGGTAGCGGTTTTGCAGCACAGAGACATCGGCGATATGCTTCTTACTGCGATTTCCCTTGCTGTTGCGGCGGTGCCGGAGGGATTGCCGGCGGTGGTAACCATTGTGCTTGCCCTTAGTGTGTCGCGTATGGTGAAGGTTAATACCATCGTAAGAAAGCTTCCATCTGTGGAAACATTGGGCGCGGTAAATGTGGTCTGCTCGGACAAGACGGGAACGCTGACGCAGAACAGAATGACGGTAAAAGAATGCTTTGCGGAAGGAAGAAAAATTTCTGTTGATTATTTGGATAAAGATAGACATTCTTATTTTTTAAAAGCATGTGTTCTTTGCAATGACGCAATAATCGGAAGGGAGCGTTTAGGTGACCCTACGGAACTGGCGCTTCTTGATTTCGCATATTTATACGGATATGAGAAGGAACCTTTGGAAAAAGAATGTCCAAGATGTGACGAAAGAGCATTTGAGTCGGAGCGAAAGAGAATGACTACGGTGCATGAGGAGGGCGGCGGTAAGGTTGCATTCTGTAAGGGTGCGGCAGATGAAATGATTTCCCTTTGCCAGAGCATGTGGTCGGAAGGACGGGAGGTACCTTTTCCGGCAGGAGAAAAGAGGAAAGCCAAAGCAGCAATTGAAGAAATGGCAGGACATGCGCTCCGTGTACTTGCATTGGCGATGAAGAAAAAAGGAAATCTGACGGATGAAAAGAATCTGATTTTTCTGGGACTTGTGGGAATGATTGACCCGCCGAGGGAAGAGGCAGCCGGGGCTGTTTCCTGCTTTAAGCATGCTTATGTAGATACCGTGATGATTACCGGAGATCATGTGGACACTGCATTTGCGATCGCACAGCAATTGGGGATTGCCTGTAAAAAGGAGGAATGTCTTACAGGGATAGAACTGGATGCTCTGCCGGAGGAGGAGTTTATTCAGAAGGTTGAAAGCATAAGAGTTTATGCAAGGGTATCACCTGAGCATAAGGTGCGTATTGTGGAAGCACTTAAGGCAAAAGGAAAAGTGGTCGCCATGACAGGGGATGGTATCAATGATGCCCCATCCTTAAAAGCAGCCGATGTGGGAATTGCTATGGGACGGGGCGGTACGGATGTGGCGAGAAATGCAGCAGATCTTGTACTGGTGGATGATAATTTTGCTACCATAGAAAAAGCCATGCGGGAAGGCAGAGGGATTTATGAGAATATCAGGAAAACGATTCTATTTTTGTTGTCTTCAAATTTTGGAGAAATTCTCACGATGCTTGCGGCGGTTCTAGCCGGCTTTCCCGCGCCGCTTAAGGCAAGTCATATTCTGTGGGTGAATCTGATTACGGATTCCCTGCCGGCACTGTCGCTTGGCGTGGACAAAAATGACGGAGATGCGTTGATGCGGGAACGTCCGAGAAAGAGCAATGAGAGTATGTTTTCGTCAGGCGGACTTACCTGCATGCTTTGCTATGGGGTGGTAATCGGCATTATCAGTCTGCTTGCATTTCTTACCGTACCCTATGAGATGCTGCTTGCGAAAGGACTTCCGGTCAGTCTGGCTAATATAGAGAAAGTATTGGAGATGGAAGAGGTGCTTTGCCGTGCACAGACCCATGCATTTACGGTGCTTGGCATGAGTCAGCTTCTTCATGCTATCGGCATGCGGGATGTGAATAAATCAGTGTTTCGGATGAAGCTGTTTGAAAACAGTACGATGATTTTTGCAACGGTTGCGGGTATTTTTCTGCAAGTGCTTGTGACGGAAATTCCTTATTTCGTATCCTTGTTTAAAACCAGCAGGCTTGCGGTGGAGGAATGGATGCGGTTATTCCTGTTGTCGGCCACACCTCTTGTGATTCATGAACTTATGGTTTTACAGGATTTTCTGCAAAAGCGAAGCAGCATGCATTTAAAAGAGGCGCAGGAATGCCAGGATAAGCAAAAGCAATGCGCCCAGCAGGGAGAGGTTACAGGATAAGTGCTGCAACAGCAGACGACCGCACAGCATTCCGGTAAAGAGCGCGCACAGATGAATCAGGGAAGTAAGGAAAAACAGGCTAAAGACCGGCAAGGGAGGAGGCGCAGTGCTAAGACCGGCAGAGATGCTGTCTGCAGAAAGCAACAGGGAAAGGAAAAATGCTTCTTTGGGAGAAAGTACGGGAATGTCCTCCCGGTTTACCGCTTCGGAAATATGTGCGGTGGTGAACCGGAGTGGATGGCGCAGTCTTTCAGGAAGTGCATCATAAAGTTTGTAAAGAGCAAGAGAGAACAGAAGAAGAAAAGAGAGAACTTTCATCAGGGAAAGAGGAAGAAGGCTGATAAAGATTTGTCCGGCAAAAAGAGAAAGGGTAAAGGTAAAACCTGACACACAGGAAATGATAAGAATTGAGAGTAAAGGTACTCTGACTTTTTGGGAAGTATAAGACAATCCGGCAGTGAAAGTATCGATGGAAAGGATAGTGGCAAGCAGCAAAAAAGCGGTAAGGGAAATTGTCATGGTAAGTCTCCCTGATTCATTTGCTATATCTTATTCGGATATGTTATAATTTGACTATATAATAAAGAAAATTGTCAAAAAATTAATACAATTGTCGCAGGGTGTTGTTTTTGACAGGAATTTGCAGGTAGGAGGGATAGGTATGAAACTGGTTTTTATTGGGGCTGCCCATGAAGTAACAGGCAGTTGTCATTATATTAATGCTTGCGGGAAACATATTCTGGTTGATTATGGTATGGAGCAGGGCGTAAATGTATTTGAAAATGCATCTCTTCCGGTGGCGGAGTCCATGATTGACTATGTATTTCTGACTCATGCCCATGTGGACCATTCCGGTATGCTGCCTCTTCTTGCAGCCAGAGGATTTCAGGGAAGAATTTTTGCCACGGAGGCAACTACGGATTTGTGCAGTATTATGCTCCGTGACTGTGCCCACATTCAGATGCAGGAAGCAGAATGGAAAAACCGTAAGGCTAAAAGAAGCAGTACAGTAGCACCTCATGAGCCGCTTTTTAACATGGAAGACGCGGACAATGCGGTAAGAAGAATGGTGCCTTGTCCCTATGATGAGAAGATAGAAATTTGCGAAGGTATTCAAATCCGTTTTACGGATATCGGACATTTGCTTGGTTCTGCAAGTATTGAAGTGTGGCTGACGGAAGAAGGCACGACCAAAAAGATAGTCTTTTCCGGTGATATCGGTAACAAGGACCAGCCTCTTCTTCGTGACCCGGCAAAGACTGCCAAGGCCGATTATGTGGTAATGGAATCTACTTACGGCGACAGGTTGCACAGTGCAGAGAAACCCGATTATATCGGAGAATTGACCGAGATTTTGCAGGAAACCTTTGACAGAGGCGGTAACGTGGTCATTCCCTCTTTTGCGGTGGGAAGAACCCAGGAAATGTTGTATTTTATCCGAAAAATAAAAGAAGATAAGCTGATAAAGAGACATGCAGATTTTCCTGTATATGTGGATAGCCCACTTGCTGTGGAAGCAACCGGTATTTTCCACAAAAATGAAATCGGCTGTTTTGATGAGGAAGCTATGGAACTGGTGAGAAAGGGAATTAATCCCATTTCGTTTCCGGGACTGAGGCTTTCCATTACCAGCGATGAATCCAAGGCAATTAATTTTGAGAATACACCGAAAGTAATTATTTCGGCATCAGGTATGTGTGATGCGGGACGAATCAGACATCATTTGAAACATAATCTGTGGAGACAGGAGTGTACCGTACTGTTTGTGGGATATCAGTCGGTAGGTACTTTGGGCCGGATTCTGGTGGAAGGTGTTGATGAGGTGAAGCTGTTCGGTGAGCCTATTGAAGTGCGTGCTTCTATCAGAACTTTGTCAGGGCTTTCCGGTCATGCAGACAAGAATGGTCTGATAGAATGGGTGGAAGGTTTTGAAGAAAAGCCACGCAAGGTATTTGTGGTACACGGAGAGGATAATGTGTGTAAGTCCTTTGCGGAGTGTCTGCAGGTAGAGCATGGTATCAAAGCCTATGCGCCTTACAGCGGAACGGAATTTAATCTGATTACAGGAAAACTTGAATATGAGGCTCTGCCTATTCCTGTTAAGAAGAAAGCCAAGGTTGTCTCTGATGTATACAACAGATTGCTTGCGGCAGGACAGAGACTGCTTGCGGTTATCCGCAAAAATGAGGGCGGTGCCAATAAGGATCTGGCGAAGTTTGCAGACCAGATTAATTCCCTGTGTGATAAATGGGACTAAAACATGAAAAGTAATTCTGGGACGGCATAATACGCCGTCAAGAATTACTAAGTTTCATGTATGAAGAATGTCACTTGTGGCATTCTTCCAAATGCAAGAAAGGAATAGAAATACTATGAGTATGGCAGATAAAATCTTTATCGATATGTGTAAAGATATTCTTACAAACGGAACCAGTACAGAGGGGGAAAAGGTAAGACCCAAATGGGAGGACGGAACCCCGGCGTATACCATTAAAAAATTTGGTGTGGTAAACCGTTATGACTTATCCAAAGAGTTTCCGCTTCTGACGCTCAGAAGAACGGCACTTAAAAGTGCTACCGATGAAATACTCTGGATCTGGCAGCAGAAGTCCAACAATATCAATGACCTGCACAGTCATATCTGGGATGAGTGGGCAGACCCCGACGGTTCCATCGGTAAGGCTTACGGATATCAGCTTGGTGTAAAGCATCAGTATAAAGAAGGTATGATGGATCAGGTAGACAGGGTAATTTATGACTTGAAGAACAATCCTTTCAGCCGCAGAATCATGACCAATATTTATGTACATCAGGATTTGCATGAGATGAACCTGTACCCCTGTGCTTACAGCATGACCTTTAACGTGACCCAGAAAAAGGGAGAGGATAAGCTGACTTTAAATGCGGTTTTAAACCAGCGTTCTCAGGACGTGCTTGCGGCAAATAACTGGAATGTAGCACAGTATGCGGTACTTGTACATATGCTTGCCCAGGTGTGTGATATGAAGGTGGGAGAGTTGGTACATGTGATTGCGGATGCCCATATTTATGACAGGCATGTGCCGATTATTGAGGAACTGATTCAAAGACCCTGTTATGATGCACCGACATTCTGGATTAATCCGGAAATTAAAGATTTTTATCAGTTTACCAGAAATGACGTGAAGGTGGAAAATTACGTGACCGGTGAGCAGATTTTTAATATACCGATTGCAATCTGAGAGGGCAACAAAGTTGCCATCTGCGAAGCAGATGTAATTTTGAGTTTAAGGAGTCTAAGGAGAAAAGGAAACATGAATGTAATTGTAGCAGTAGATGAAAACTGGGCCATTGGAAATAAGAATGAACTGCTTGTGCGTATCCCGGCAGACCACAAATTTTTCAGGGAAGAAACTACGGGAAAAGTAGTTGTTCTTGGAAGAAAGACGTTGGAGACGTTTCCCCAGGGAATGCCCCTTAAGAACAGAACTAACATTATTATGTCAACCAATCCTGATTATAAGGTCAAGGATGCCATAGTGGTTCACAGTGTGGAGGAGCTTCTTGAAGAACTGAAAAAATATAATGATGAGGACATTTATATCATTGGCGGTGACAGTGTGTACAAGCAGATGATTCCCTATTGTAATGTGGCTCATGTGACCAAAATTGACCATGCGTATGAAGCAGATGCATATTTCCCAAATCTGGATGAGATGCCGGAGTGGGAGATTACGGCAGACAGTGATGAGCAGGTTTATTTTGACCTTACCTATCATTTTTTGAAATATGAGAAAAAATAAAGTCGTCAGATAGAAAACCCATGAGTTACAACTCGTGGGTTTTCTTGTCAGTGTATCTGTGATATGATGAAGATACAAGTTGCATACAAGTGTGAAAAGATGGTGGTAGGTTGATGACAAATCAAAACATACAGCAAAAGCAATTAAAATATTATGGATTAATGGAAGATTTAAAGGAACAGATTTTGAAGGGAGAAATTCAGGTGGGTGACAAGTTGCCTTCTGAAAATGAGTTATCTGCCAGATATCAGGTCAGCAGACAGACTGTGCGTAAAGCTTTATCCATTTTGGAAAATGCAGGGTATATTTATGCGGAACATGGCAGAGGTACTTTTTGCTCCGAACTGGTACATAAAAGCAGAAACTCCAAAAATATCGCAGTGGTTACCACTTATCTTTCAGACTACATTTTTCCCAGAGTCATTGCAGGAATTGACGGGGCGCTTGCAAAGGAAGGATACAGCATTATTCTGAAAAATACTAACAATTCCCGCAGTCAGGAAGCAAAATATCTGGAAGAACTTTTGCAGAAGGATATCGAGGGAATTATTATCGAGCCCAGTAAGAGTCAGATTTATTGCAGACACATGAATTTGTATCAAAAGCTTGAGGATTATAAAATTCCTTATGTTTTTATACAAGGTTGTTTTTCCAAAATGAGTGATAAACCCCAGGTTTTAATGGATGACTGCAGGGGTGGATATATGATTACCAAATATCTGATTGATAATGGTCATAAGAATATAGCAGGTGTGTTTAAAGCAGATGATATCCAGGGACAGAACAGGCATAAGGGTTATGTCATGGCTCTGCAGGAGGCCGGTATGCTTTATGACCCGGATAAAGTAATCTGGTTTCATACGGAAGACAGAAAAGTACATCCTTATCACGGTATTATGCGTCTTTTAGAACAAAAAACACAGATGGATGCGGTGGTATGTTATAACGACCAGATTGCCATGCAGGTCATGCGTGCGTTAAAGGATGCAGGACTGAAAGTACCGGAAGATATTTCTGTGACAGGCTATGACAATTCATATATGGCAATCAGTGATGAGTTCAGGCTGACTACCATTGTACATCCGCAGGAAAAGTTAGGAGAAATGGCAGCAGAACTGATTCTTGATTTATTGCATGGCGGTGAGGATTCAGTGCGGGAAAAAAAGATATTAATTGAGCCGGAGCTTGTGGAAGGCAATTCCTGTATTTGCCGCACGGAGAACAAATAAGAACAGAAAAAAACAACTTGTAAGAATAAGCGTACAAGTTATACCATTTAATTACAAGATAATATGAATCGTGTAATTAGGAGGTATTTGGTATGTTACAGGTAAAAAATTATAAGTTTTGGTTTTGTACAGGTTCACAGGATTTGTACGGAGATGAATGTCTTGCAAAAGTAGCAGAGCATTCAAAAATTATTGTAGAGAAATTAAATGAATCCGGGATTCTTCCTTATGAAGTAGTGTGGAAACCCACTCTGATTACTAACGAATTAATCCGCAAAACATTTAATGAAGCAAATTTGGATGAAGAATGCGCAGGTGTGATTACATGGATGCACACATTTTCACCTGCAAAGTCATGGATTCTGGGACTTCAGGAATTCAGAAAACCGCTTCTTCATTTACATACACAGTTTAATGAAGAAATTCCTTATGATTCGATTGATATGGATTTCATGAATGAAAACCAGTCTGCACACGGTGACCGTGAATACGGACATATTGTAAGCAGAATGCGTATCGAGCGCAAGGTAGTAGCAGGACACTGGTCAGACCCTATCGTGGTTGGAAAAATTGCGTCCTGGATGAGAACCGCAATCGGTATTGTAGAGAGCAGTCATATCCGTGTTATGCGTGTAGCTGATAATATGCGCAATGTTGCCGTTACCGAAGGTGATAAGGTAGAAGCACAGATTAAGTTTGGCTGGGAGATTGATACTTATCCCGTAAATGAAATTGCAGAAAGTGTGGATGCAGTATCTGTTTCTGATGTAAATGCTTTAGTTGAAGAATATTACAGTAAGTATGAAATTCTTTTGGAGGGAAGAGACCCGGAAGAATTTAAGAAGCATGTGGCTGTTCAGGCACAGATTGAACTTGGTTTTGAGAGATTTTTAAAAGAAAAGAATTATCAGGCAATCGTAACACACTTTGGTGATTTGGGCTCCTTAAAGCAGCTTCCCGGTCTTGCCATTCAGAGATTAATGGAAAAGGGCTATGGCTTTGGTGCGGAAGGTGACTGGAAAGTAGCAGCTATGGTGCGTCTGATGAAGATTATGACAGCAGACGTGAAGAACGCAAAGGGTACTTCCATGCTGGAAGATTATACTTATAACCTTGTAAAAGGAAAAGAAGGTATCTTACAGGCTCATATGCTTGAAATCTGTCCTTCCATCGCGGATGGTCCTATCAGCATTAAATGTCAGCCCCTTAGCATGGGTGACAGGGAAGATCCTGCAAGACTTGTATTTACCTCTAAAGAGGGAAGCGGTGTTGCGGCATCCTTAATTGATTTAGGCAACAGATTCCGTCTGATTTTAAATGACGTTGATTGTAAAAAGGTGGAAAAGCCGATGCCGAAGCTTCCGGTTGCAACTAACTTCTGGACTCCACAGCCGGATATGTATACAGGTGCGGAAGCATGGATTCTGGCAGGCGGTGCACATCACACAGCGTTTTCTTATGACCTGACAGCAGAGCAGATGGGCGACTGGGCAGCTGCTATGGGCATTGAAGCTGTTTATATTGATAAAGATACAAAAATCCGTGACTTTAAACGTGATTTGATGTTGGGCGAAATTTTTTACAGATAAAATGATAAATTGGAGGAATGGGTATGGACAAAAAATTATTAATTGAGCAGGGAAAAACATCATTAGGTATTGAGTTTGGTTCTACCAGAATTAAAGCTGTTCTGATTGAAGAAGGCGGTGCGCCTCTCGCTTCCGGCAGCTATGAGTGGGAAAATCAGCTTATAAACGGTATCTGGACATATGCTCTTGATGATGTGTGGAAAGGGTTACAGGACTGCTATCAGGATTTACTTGCCGATGTAAAGAAGCAGTATGATGCAGAGATTACGCAAATCGGTTCTATCGGATTTTCTGCCATGATGCACGGATATCTTGCATTTGATAAGGAGGATAATCTTTTGGTTCCCTTCCGTACATGGAGAAATACCATCACGGAAGAAGCAGCAAGTAAGCTTACAAATGAATTTAATTATAACATTCCCCAGAGATGGAGTATTTCCCATTTATACCAGGCAATTCTGAATAAAGAGGCGCATGTAAAGGATGTGGCATTCTTTACTACTCTTGCAGGATATGTACACTGGAAGCTGACGGGCAAAAAAGTGCTTGGTGTGGGTGATGCATCCGGTATGTTCCCGATTGATATCAAAACCGGAAATTATGACAAGACCATGGTAGATAAATTTGATTCGCTGGTAAGCGGAGAAGGATTTGCATGGAAATTATCTGATATTCTTCCCGAGGTGCTGACTGCAGGTGAAAATGCAGGTACTCTGACCGCAGAGGGAGCAAAGCTTCTTGATGTCAGCGGAAAGCTGTGTGCAGATATTCCTGTTTGTCCTCCCGAAGGGGATGCGGGAACCGGTATGACAGCAACTAATTCCGTAGGAATCAGAACCGGTAACGTTTCTGCAGGTACTTCAGTATTTGCAATGATTGTACTGGAAAAAGAACTTTCCAAGGTTTATCCGGAAATTGACCTTGTTACTACACCGGATGGTGCACTGGTAGGTATGGTACATTGCAATAACTGTACATCTGATTTGAATGCATGGGTGAATATTTTTGACCAGTTTGCGGAAAGCATTGGTGCAAAGGTTGATAAGAACACCTTATTCTCGGTTCTTTACAATAAGGCACTGGAAGGAGATGCTGACTGCGGCGGATTAATTTCTTACAATTATTTCTCCGGCGAACCGGTAACCGGCTTTGATGAAGGTGCTCCTTTATTTGTAAGAAAAGCAGACGATACCTTTAACCTGGCAAACTTTATGAGAGCACATTTATATTCTTCCCTGGCTGCGTTAAAAGCAGGACTTGACTTAATGTTCAAGGAAGAAGATGTAAAGGTTGATAAAATGTTCGGACACGGCGGTTTATTTAAGACCAAAGGCGTTGGTCAGAGAATTGCGGCAGCAGCAATGAATTCTCCCGTTTCTGTTATGGAAACAGCAGGCGAAGGCGGTGCGTGGGGTATTGCCCTTCTTGCTGATTACATGAAGAATAAGGGCGATTCCGAAACATTACAGGAATATTTAGATAACAAGGTATTTGCAGGACAGAGCGGCAGCAGCATGGAGCCTGTAGCAGAAGACGTGGCAGGTTTTGATAAATTTATGAAACGCTATATGGCAGGTCTTGCCATTGAGCATGCGGCAGTTGATGCATTAAAGTAAGCAGTTTAAAGGAGGTATGCGGTTCATGTTAGAAGAATTAAAAAGACAGGTATATGAAGCAAATATGTTGCTTCCCAAGTACGGACTTGTTACCTTTACATGGGGAAATGTAAGCGGTATTGACAGCGAAAGCGGTTTGTTTGTGATTAAACCCAGCGGTGTTGATTATGATAAACTGACTCCCGATGATATGGTTGTCATGGATTTAGACGGTAATAAAGTGGAAGGTAAGTATAAGCCTTCTTCCGATACCGCTACACATTTAGAGCTTTATAAAGCGTTTCCTGAAATCGGAGGCGTGGTACATACCCATTCATCCTACGCTACAAGCTGGGCGCAGGCGGGCAGAAGTATTCCCTGTTACGGGACAACTCATGCAGATTATATTTACGGTGAAGTTCCCTGTGTGAGATGTCTGACCAAAGAAGAAATCGATGCGGCATATGAAGAAAATACCGGGCTTCTGATTGTGGATGAGTTCAAACGTCTGAACAAAGATCCTATGGCGGTGCCGGCAGTTCTTTGTAAAAATCACGGTCCCTTTGCATGGGGTAAGGATGCCATGGATGCGGTGCATAATGCAGTAGTTTTGGAAGAAGTGGCTAAGATGGCTTACAGAACGGAAACCATAAATCCCAAAGTGGCTCCTGCACCGTCAGAGCTTCAGGATAAGCATTATTTCAGAAAACATGGAGCAAATGCTTATTACGGTCAAAATTAATCATAGCAAGGTGCAGAATTTTTCTGCACCTTTTAAAATGTCCGGAAAGACAACCTATTGACTTTTTGTGAAAAAAGGTTAATAATAGTAGAGAAAATTTATTACTTTAACAGACTAAAATACATAAGGAGCGCAAAACTATGGAAAAGAAAAACATTGATTGGGCTAATCTCGGATTTGGCTATATGCAAACAGATTACCGATTCGTATCCAATTACAAGAATGGCGCCTGGGATGACGGCATGCTTACAGAGGATGCCAATGTCGTCATTAACGAGTGTGCAGGTGTATTACAGTATGCGCAGACTGTTTTTGAAGGAATGAAGGCTTATACAACCGAAGACGGCAGAATTGTTACATTCCGCCCTGACTTAAATGCAGAGAGAATGGCGCAGAGTGCAGCACGTCTGGAAATGCCTGTATTTCCTCAGGATAAATTTGTTGAGGCAGTACTTAAGACCATTAAGGCAAACGAAGCGTATGTTCCTCCTTTCGGAAGCGGAGCAACACTGTATGTTCGTCCCTATATGTTCGGAAGCAACCCCGTTATCGGCGTAAAGCCTGCGGAGGAATATCAGTTCCGTGTATTAACAACTCCGGTAGGACCTTACTTTAAGGGCGGCGTAAAGCCTCTTACCATTCGTGTATGTGACTTTGACCGTGCAGCACCGAACGGAACAGGACATATCAAAGCAGGACTTAACTATGCAATGAGTCTGCATGCCATTGTAGATGCTCATAAGCAGGGCTATGATGAAAATATGTATCTTGATGCAGCTACCAGAACCTATGTAGAAGAAACGGGTGGTGCAAACTTCCTGTTTGTTACGAAAGACGGTAAGGTAGTAACACCTAAGTCAAACAGTATTCTTCCTTCTATTACAAGACGTTCCCTGATTCAGGTTGCGCAGGAGTATCTCGGATTAGAAGCAGAAGAGAGAGAAATCCCGTTGGAAGAAGTAAAGGATATGGCAGAATGCGGTCTTTGCGGTACAGCAGCAGTTATCTCTCCTGTAGGAAAGATTGTAGACCACGGCAAGGAAATCTGTCTGCCCAGCGGTATGACTGAAATGGGACCTGTTACCAAGAAGTTATATGAGACACTGACAGGTATCCAGATGGGAACGATTAAGGCTCCCGAAGGTTGGATTGTAGAAGTAAAATAATTTATTTATTTTCTTAATATTTGACAGAGGACACTTCCGTAAGGGAGTGTTCTTTTTTGCGATTTATATGGAAAAAGCTGATTTAAAAAGAGGCTGTTATCCGGAAATTGACTATAGATTAGTTTTTGGATTTGTGGTAATATAGTACTATATGGACAGTCTATGATACTTGAACAAACATAACGGAGGAATGTACCTTGAAGAAGTTAGAAAAATCCCCTAAAGTAAAAAAAGAAAAAACGTTGAAACCGGAAAACCTTGTCTTAAAGGAGCAAAAGCAGAAGGGAAAAAATCCGATTCCCTTTTTTAGGAGAATCCGTTTTAAACTTATCGGTTCTTTTTTGATTCCGGTTGTGTTTATCATTATTCTTGGCCTTGTTTCTTATCAGAAAGCATCCGACCAGATTATTGCAAGTTATGAGACTTCTACCAATCAGACGATGCAGATGATGAATCAATATTTGAAATTGTCCTTTGATACGGTACAGTCCAATTACAAAGAATACATAAATGACAGTGAACTCCAAAAGTTTTTCAAAGGACTTTATGATACGGATAAAGCAGTGCACGGAGCACTTCCGGGGCAGTATATGGATGATTTGACTCATGCGGTAACTACGGATGCTCTTGTATCTAACGTGTATTTTATCACAGATACACAGGTGCCGATTACCACTTCACAAACAAAGGAAGAAGGTCTGTTTTCTGCTTATACGGCGACAGAGCAGGGACAGATGGCACTTGTCGATACCTTTAAGTTTGTACTGGTAAGCAATCAGTGTGATATTGATGACAAATTGATGACAGACAGCAGCAAGTACGGTGCCAGACTGGTACGTTCTTATAATGGTATTAAAGCACTTATGATTGTAGATATTAAGAGAGATGTTGTTGAAAGTACGTTATCATCTCTTGATGCAGGCGAAGGAAGTATTGTAGGATTTATTACAGCCGATAATAAAGAGTTGTTATCATCCCTTTCTGCAGAAGTGGAAGGAAATGCTTTTGTAGGCAAGGATTATGTGGAAGCTGCTATGACCGGCGAAGAAATGAGTGGATTTTCTTATGTTGAGGGTGGCGAATATTTATTCCTGTACTCTAAGCTTGAGGGCAGAGGTGCTATGATTTGTGCCCTGATTCCGCAGGCAACCATTATCGGACAGACAGCAGATATCCAGCAGTTTTCAACTATCCTTGTTTTGGTGGCAAGTGTGATAGCAATTGCGCTTGGCTCTCTTCTTGCAAAACAGTACGGGGACGCTATTTACAGCATGATTCGTAAATTAAAGAGGGTTTCCGACGGAGATCTTACTGTAGAAGTAAAAACCAAAAGAAAAGATGAGTTTAAGCTTCTGGCAGAAGGGATTTCTGATATGGTAGCCCATATGAAGCGGCTGGTATCGGGAATCAAAGAGGTAAACGGGGAATTGGGAGTGGCTGCAACGGGTATGGCAACAGCATCCGAAAACTTCCTTTTGACATCCAGAGATATTCAGGCGGAGATTTCCGAGATGAGTCAAGGAATGGGAAATCTGGACAATGAATCGGAGGATTGCCTTGGAAGAATGGATTCTCTTTCAGGCAGAATTGAGAAGGTTGCAGAGAACTCCGGACAGATTAACGTACTGGCAAACGGCACGGAACAGGCAATTGAGACCGGTATGGAATCTGTAGTACAACTGAAGGAAAGCACTCAGTCCACCACACAGATTACAGAGACCATTATTGATGCCATTGAAAAGCTGGCAGAAAAGTCAAAGTCTATCGGAACTATTATCGAAGCGATTAACGAAATTGCCGAGCAGACTACGTTACTGTCCTTGAATGCCTCCATTGAAGCAGCAAGAGCGGGAGAGGCAGGTAAGGGCTTTGCGGTTGTGGCGCAGGAAATCAGAAAATTGGCAGATGAGTCAGCGCGCTCTGCAGATAAGATTGCACAGATTGTACAGGAAATCACATTGAATACCAAGGAAGTTTCCGATGTAGCAAGAGAAGCGGAAGGAATCGTGGACAGCCAGCAAAAGGCAGTTTCCCTTACAACGGATTCCTTTGACAAAATCGGTGCACAGATGAAAGAACTGCTTACGGCATTGAATACCATTAATGCCAATGTGACAAGTATGGAAGAGGACAGAAATACTACACTTTCTTCCATCTCCGCCATTTCTGCAATTTCAGCGCAGTCGGCAGCAGGTTCCGCCAACGTGTACGAGACTGCGAACAAGCAGCTTGCTTCTATTGAGGAACTGGATAAGGCAGCAGATGTGCTTGAGAAGAGAGCACGAGAACTTACAGAAATTCTGGAAGGATTTACGGTTTAAATATGAGGATAAAAAGAAGGGCGTTAAAACCCTTCTTTTTGTCTTAGTTTGCGAAGTTCAATTCGTTTCAGAGCGCCTTCATAATCTCCTTTCTGAGCTTCAGAATGAATCTCAATGCCATAAGGTATTCTTTGAGGCTGTCCGTCTTCATCAAGTCCTACAAGGGAAAGGTAAGCGCGGTTAATTGCCCGGCGAAAGCCGTCTTTTTCTTCAAGGTAAGTGTCAACACGCACTTCCATGGAAGTATTTCCTACATAAGTAACATATCCTACAATAACAATCAAATCATCGAGATGCGCCGGTTCCTTAAATCTTAAATTGTCAATGGAAGCGGTAGTTACCTTAATGCCCGCATGCCGTTTGGCAACAATACCTCCCACTTCATCAATCCAGGAAACAAGCTTACCTCCGAACAATCTGTTCTCTCCATTGATATCCTCATACCGAAGCAGATGAATCTGCTCCGTCAATGATTCCTCTATCGTCTTTAACGGCCTGGTATCTTTACTCATATGTTTTTATGCCTCCTTCAAAAGATTTACTAAAATGTGCATATTACAATTACCATTGTGCAAAAAAACTTATTCACAACCCTTTTGTCTTAATGAATACATGCCTATCAGCTATCTGCTAAAAGAAGCTTGTTCGAGAGCCTTTTGCGCGATGGAGATGAGACTTATGAATCGTGGAAGCCTTTGCTGAACACGATTCATGCTTTAAAGGCTTATCGGAATGTTTCGTGCATAGGACGAGAACAACTTCTTTTATACATATTATATGAAAAAAATTCACATTTTTATTATAAATTATTTTCATTGAAAAGCAATCTGTGATATGATAGGGAATGAAAAAAATGTAACAGTTCAGCCCTCGCATTCATAAAAGCGTCTGCTACGCATCCGGCGCAGCTTCGCTGCTCATCTTTTATTTCATTCGAGGGCGCTCCGCTCATAAAACACATAAACAAATGCTTTGTGTGCAAGCACCCACGCATGTGTTTATATGTTTTATGGCTGAATTGTTACAAAAAATTTTTTAGGATACGAAAGGTGGATGAATCGTGAGTAAAGAACGTGCAGGAGAAGCAGTAGTAATGCTGGGAAATGCAGCCATTGCCAGAGGTGCCTATGAGGCAGGCGTTAAGGTGTCTGCAGCCTATCCGGGTACTCCCAGTACAGAAATCAGTGAAAATATAATTAAGTATCAGGATGATATTTATGCAGAGTGGTCACCCAACGAAAAGGTTGCTATGGAAGTGGCAGTAGGTGCATCCGTAAGTGGTGTGCGTGCCCTTGTTTCCATGAAGCATGTAGGTGTGAATGTGGCATCTGACCCGCTCTATACAGTTTCTTATTGTGGTGTAAACGGCGGACTTGTGCTTGTAGCAGCAGATGACCCGGGACTTTACAGCTCCCAGAATGAGCAGGATTCCCGTATGGTGGCAAGAGCAGCTATGGTACCTGTTATTGAACCCTCTGACAGTGAAGAGGCAAGAGTATTTATTAAGAGAGCATTTGAACTTTCCGAAGAGTATGATACTCCTATCATTTTCAGAGAGACAACCAGACTGGCACATTCCCAGGGAATTGTAAATCTGGAAGAGAGAGTAGAGCTTGAAGATAAGCCCTACGAAAAGAATATTGCAAAGAATGTTATGATGCCCGGTAACGCGATTAAGCGTCATCTGGTGGTAGAAGAACGTTTAAAAAGAATGGCAGAGGATGCCAATACATTAGATATTAACAAAGTAGAATATAACGGAACCAAGATTGGTGTAATTACCAGCGGTATTCCTTACCAGTATGTAAAGGAAGCACTTCCTGAAGCATCAGTGCTGAAGCTTGGTTTAGTGCATCCCCTTCCGAAGAAGCTGATTGAAGAATTTGCTTCCAAGGTAGAGACTCTTTACATCGTAGAAGAATTAGAGCCTGTAATTGAAGAACAGGTAAAATCTTGGGGAATCAAGGCAATCGGTAAGGAAATCTTTACCGTACAGGGTGAATACAGCGCCAATATGCTGAAAAAAGCAATTTTAGGTGTAGATACAGCACAAGAAGCACCTGCACAGGTACCGGCAAGACCGCCTATCCTTTGTCCCGGCTGTCCTCACAGAAGTGTATACTCTGTGCTGAAAAAGCTGAAAATTCACGCAGCAGGTGATATCGGATGTTATACTTTAGGAGCAGTTGCGCCTCTTGGTGTGGTAGAAACCACGCTTTGTATGGATGCAAGTATTTCTACCCTTCACGGTATGGAAAAGGCAAAAGGTAAGGACTATATCAAGAACTGGGTTGCGGTAATCGGTGACTCTACCTTTTTACATACAGGTGTCAACTCCCTGATGAATATGGTTTACAACAAGGGTACCGGAACGGTTATGATTCTTGATAACTCTACCACAGGTATGACAGGTCATCAGGATCATGCGGCAACAGGAAAGACCTTAATGGGCGATACCACTTACATGATTAATCTTTATAACCTTTGCAAGGCAATGGGAATTGAGCATGTGTATGAAGTAGACGCCTTTGATTTAGACGAAATTGAAAGATTGGTAAAACAGGAAACACAGAGAGAAGAGGTTTCCGTTATTATTACCAAGTCCCAGTGTGCACTTCTTAAGACATTTGTACCTAAGGGAAAATGTGTGGTTGACCCTGAAAAGTGCAAGAAGTGCGGCATGTGTCTGGCAGCAGGATGTCCTGCTATTAAGAGAGCAGAAGACGGAACAGCAGTAATTGATGAAACAATGTGTAACGGTTGTGGACTTTGCATGAGCAATTGTAAGTTTGGTGCCATCAGCCTGATAGAGAACAAATAAGGAGGGAAAGAGATGGAAACCAAGAATATTATGATTGTAGGTGTAGGTGGTCAGGGAACACTCCTTACCAGCCGTATTTTGGGCGGTATTACCAGAGCTGCAGGATATGATGTGAAAATTTCCGAGGTGCATGGCATGGCACAGCGTGGCGGAAGTGTTGTTACTTATGTACGTTACGGTGAGAAGGTGGCAGAGCCTATCGTTGAAGAAGGATGTGCAGATGTGCTGATTGCCTTTGAAAGACTGGAAGCACTTCGTTATGCGCATTTCCTTAAAAAGGATGGAGTGCTGATTGTGAACGATATCCGTATGGACCCTATGACTGTATCTGCGGGACTGGCACAGTACCCTGAAGGAATCATTGAAACCTTAAAAGAAAAACATAATGTAATCGCGCTTGATGCACAGAAACTTGCAAAAGAAATCGGTAACGCAAGAGTATTTAACACCATTATTGTGGGTGTGGCTGCGAAGCAGATGGACTTTGCCAAGGAAGAATGGATTAAGGTGATTGAAGCAACTGTTCCGTCGAAGACAATCGAAATTAATACAAAAGCATTTGAAGCCGGATGGAATCTGCAGTAAAAGTAAGTTCAGGTAAAGGCCGGAACTGATATGGCAAAAACAAGGTTATAAATAAAGAACAATAGGAGGGTTTTGGCAGTGATTTGGAATGAAACAAAGGAATGTATGAGCAGAGATGAAATGACTGCCCTGCAAAGCAAGAGACTGGTAAAGGCGGTAAACCGTGTTTATCACAATGTAGAGTATTATCGTAAAAAAATGCAGGAGGTTGGTGTAGAACCCGGAGATATCCGTGGTATTGAGGATATTGATAAGCTTCCCTATACCACCAAGGATGACCTTAGGGATACTTATCCTTTCGGTCTGTTTGCAGCACCCCAGTCTGAAATTGTGCGTGTACATGCATCCAGCGGAACCACAGGAAAAGCAACGGTAGTAGGTTATACCAGAAAAGATATTGAAATCTGGTCCGAATGTGTGGCAAGAGCGCTTACTATGGCAGGAATCGGCAGAGGCGATACTATTCAGGTTGCGTACGGATATGGGTTGTTTACAGGTGGTCTTGGTGCCCATTACGGTGCGGAGCATTTAGGAGCAACTGTTGTGCCTATGTCTACCGGTAACACCAAGAAACTTACCACTATGATGAAGGACTTCGGTGTAACTGCAATTGCATGTACTCCATCCTATTTGTTACATATTGCGGAAACCTTGGAGGCAGACGGAGATATTCCCAACATTAAGTTGAAAGCTGCAATCTGTGGTGCAGAACCTTGGACAGAGCAGATGCGTCTTCAGATTGAAGAAAAGTTACATATCAGTGCTCATGATATCTATGGTCTTTCCGAAATTATGGGACCCGGTGTTGCCTGTGATTGTCAGTATCACAAGGGACTTCATGTGTATGAAGACCATTTCCTTCCGGAAATTATTGACCCCAAGACCCTTAAGCCCATTGCAGCAGGAGAGACAGGAGAACTGGTATTTACAACGCTTACCAAGGAAGGTATTCCTCTTATCAGATACAGAACCAAGGACCTTACCAGCATTAGCTATGACAAGTGTGACTGTGGAAGAACTCTTGCAAGAATCAGCAGATTCAAAGGACGTTCCGACGATATGCTCATTATCCGCGGCGTAAATGTGTTCCCTTCACAGGTAGAAGCAGCACTCCTTGAAATGGGCGAAACAACACCTCACTATATGATGATTGTAGACCGTGTAAATAACTTGGATACCTTAGAGGTACAGGTAGAAGTTGAAGAACGTTTCTTCTCTGATGAAATCAGAGAATTAGAGAACCTGACCAAGAAGATTGCACATACAATTCAGCAGGCAATCGGTCTTGCCGTAAAGGTGAAACTGGTAGAGCCTAAGACCATTGAAAGAAGTATGGGTAAGGCAGTGCATGTAATTGACAAGCGTAAGCTGGTATAAGAGGAGGGGCAGACTATGACAATTAAACAGTTATCGGTATTTCTTGAAAACAGAGAAGGAAGACTGGAAGAAGTATTAACAACTTTAAAAGAAGAGAAAATCAATATTATTTCTTTGAGCTTGGCAGATACCAGTGATTACGGTATGCTCCGCATTTTGGTTGAGGAGCCGGAAAGAGGCAGAGATGCTTTGAAGGCGAAAGGATTTTCTGCGACCTTAAGTGATATTGTGGCAGTAACACTTCCTCACAAAATCGGTGCGTTGCAGGAAACACTTCATATCTTGTATGAAGCAGGTATTAATATTGAATATATGTATGCTCTTTGTACCACCACAGATGAGGCGGCAATTGCTATTAAGCCTTCCGATTTGGGCAAAGCAGTAGAAGCACTTGAAAAAGCAGGTGCGCATTTCTTTGACGGACTTTTTAAGTAGAGGATAACATTTTGAAAGCATCTTATATCAAAAAATTAGTAATGATGTTAATCAGCGTATGTGTCATGGGTATGTGTGTATCACTTTTAGTGATGACATCCTTTGGACCGGATCCCTGTTCTGCTATGAACTACGGAGTGGCTGATTTGGTAGGTTTGAGTTTTGGTACTTATCAGGCAGCACTTAATGTTGTGTTGTTCATATTTGTATTTTTTTGTGACCGGTCATTATTGGGACCGGGAAGCTTCGGAAATATGATACTGGTAGGATATTCAGCTGATTTTATGACATGGCTTATGGGCCGGGTATTTGGAATTAGTGAAATTACAGGTCTGGTAGCAAGAATTATTGTAATGCTGGTGGTGCTTTTCGTGTTTGTGGTGGCAGCTGCGATTTATATGAACAGCGGCCTCGGCACGGCGCCTTATGATGCATTGGTGTTTTTGATTCATAAAACACTTTGTAAAAAAATGCGGAAAGATATTCCGTTTAAAGCAGTGCGGATGGCGTATGATGCACTGGTAACATTGATTGCCTTTTTGGTTGGCGGAGAAGTAGGCGTGATAACCGTTTTAATGATAGTACTTCTCGGACCGGCAATAGAACTGGTTGGTAAAAGAATGATGCAATAATTGCATCATTCTTTTTTGGAGGAGAATATGAGAGTAAAAGGTAAGCGTTTTTTATTATCATTGATGATATTCGGAGTGATTTTGGCTACGGCATGCGGTAAGAAAACACCTGAGCATTTGGAAGTTGAGGTTTATCCCACAGCAGATTATTGGGTAAGCATGGAGCTTGGCGATACGCTTTTTCCGACAAAGGAGGCTTTGGAAGGGCTGGCTGAGCAGTATCTGGCTGATGCGGCAGACTTGTTGCATATGGAAAACTGGTGGGTGGAAGTAAACCCAAATGCTACAAAGCTACAACTTGATATTCAAATTGGAGGATCAGCCCAGTCGTTTACCTTTGCACCGGCGGTGAAGGCCGGAGAAGATTCCATATCAGGCGGTATTTTACTGAGCAGTTCCATTGCAGAGAGAGGAAGTAAGGATGCGGCACTTGCACATGAACTGACACATTTAATGGGATTTATGAGCGGAAACTCTTTTTCCATGTCTCTTACGGAAGGATTGTGCGATTATGTACAGTCAGAGATAGGACATTATCCTTATGGGACATTGGACATTCAAGAAATTAATGCATATATGCTAAGAATTGATTTTGAAAATGCAACGGTCAGAGAAATGGAAGAGGCTGTTATGGAAAAAGTAGGAGCGGCTGAAACAGGGTATCCTTACGGACAGGGACCGGAAATGAGCTTTTGGTATACCATGAGCCATTCCTTTGTCAGATATTTGATAGATGAGCATGGTATTGATAAGGTGAAGAAATTGATTTTACAGGGAGAGAGTGAAGAATCCTATAATGAAATTCTTGGAAAATCTTATGAGCAGTTGAAAGAGGAATGGGTGGAGGAACTTCTGACCATGGAAGTTACCATTACAGAGCAGGATATTCTTGATAGTATAGAGAAATGATAAAATAGAAGAACAACGGTCGGGAATGTTGGGGCATGGAAACGATGGAGTGACTGCTGACGGCAATAGAGAAAGAGAGCATATAAATGGAGAATAAAAGGAATTTTGCCATAGAACTTGATAAGATTATGAAGAATCCTGAAAATAGGGGGAAGACATTGTTTCTTCACAGCTGCTGTGCACCATGCAGCAGTTATGTACTGGAATATCTGCGCAACTTTTTCAGAATTACAGTCCTTTATTACAATCCCAACATTACAGCAGATGAGGAATATGAAAAGCGTGTTGAGGAACAAAAAAGATTGATTGCAGAGTTTAATGTACAGGCGGAGGTCGAAGCAGAGGTATCGGCAGAGTGTAGTGAATCTGCTTTCGAGATTGCGATTGTAGAAGGTAACTATGATAAGCAACTCTTTTTTGACAGTGTAAAAGGACTTGAAAAGTGTAAAGAAGGAGGAGAGCGTTGCTTTGTATGCTATGAACTTCGCCTTGCAGAGACTGCAAAGCAGGCAAAGCAGCTTGGAATGGACTATTTTACAACGACACTGACCATCAGTCCTTTAAAGAATGCCGTAAAGCTAAATGAAATCGGAGAAAGACTGGCTAAGGAGCAGGGCGTGATGTGGCTTCCTTCCGATTTTAAGAAGAAGGGTGGATATCAGCGTTCCATTGAGCTTTCTAAGGAGTATGATTTGTACAGGCAGAATTATTGCGGATGTATATATTCTAAGATGGAGAGAGAAACTTCGTCCTACTAAAATGTAAAAATGTTGCTTGAGTAGGACAATAGTAGCAAATTAGTGCATCAGAACCAGTATGTTGTTCTAAAATATGAAAAGGAGAGAACTACGTGAAGTATGCCTACGATAAAGGATTTAGAAAAGTTGCGGTAAATATGCCGTTTAGCGGTTTGATTTGCAAACTGACACACAAACCGATGGATAGAATGATGGAAAAGGTGAAAATTCCAAAAGATGTGACTGTCCGCGATTTTTGGCTTAAGGGATATCAGGAAGAGGAAATCCGAGTTAAAGAAATTATTCCGGAAAATCCCGGTGACGGGGCAATATTAGTATTGCACGGAGGCGGATTCGGATATAAAACGTCCCCGCATCAGTTCCTGAATGCATGCAGGTATGCATCAAGTTTGCATTGTCGCGCGTATCTGCCGGATTATCATTTGTTGCCGGATTATCCGTTCCCGGCAGCGTATGAAGATGTTATGTCAACTTGTTGTTATATGGTAGCACATGCTCGGGAACTGGCAATTAATCCGGAAAAAATTATGGTATTGGGAGACAGTGCAGGCGGTACACTTGCCATAAATGTATGTAATACAGTGGTGCAAAGAGGTTTGCCGATGCCGTTAGCGCAGATATTAATATATCCGGCGACAGATGATGCGATGACCACAGAATCTATGAAGCGGTTTTTGGATACTCCCTTGTGGAATGCAAAATATAATAAAAAAATGTGGGAGATGTATCTGAAAAATACCACAGATGAAGAAAAAAGCATGGCAGTTCCGATGAAAAATTTATTTCCGGAAATGCTTCCGCCTACTTATGTGGAAACGGCAGAGTTTGATTGCCTGCATGATGAAGCGATTGTTTATGCAGAGCGAATTCGGAAAATAGCAAAACATATAGAAATAAACGAGACAAAAGGAACCGTGCACGGATATGATGTTATGCAGAAACATCCGATTACGCAGGAGAATATTGAGAAGCGAATTGAGTTTATGAAGAGGTGTTTATTGTGAGTGTTTTTTATAAGAAAAATATAATGGTCATGTTGCTGAGCCTGATATTGGTATGCGTGACAGGATGCGGTCAGGGAAATGTTGAAAGACTGGAAGTGAATCAAGAAGCGGTAAATGTTCAGACGGAGATTAATGCTCAGGGAACAGCAGGTGAGCAGGAAGATAATGAGAAACAGAAGCCTGTAGATATGCAAGAGACAGCAGATACGCAGGAAAATGCAAGTGTAGCAGAAGAAACATCAACGGAGGCAAAAGAAAATTTTGATGAGAATATAAGCAATTATTATGAAGTGGCTGAAGGAATTTCAGCGGAAGAATATGAGAATTTCAAAATAACTGCCGATGCAGCGGATGCACAGGGTTATAATCAATTTGACGATTTTGCAAGTGTAATGAGTCAGGATTTTACAGGAACATGGTATGACCCGGAAATGGGAGAAGCAATACGCATCACAAAGGAAGCTGCATATGTGTATATTCCGTTTTTAGATGAATACGGGGATATTCCGTATGAGTGGGAGCTTATTGACCGTTCGGACAGAAAACTATGCCCGGAACTTGCAATTTATATATCAGGAAGAGGTGCAGGTCCTCTGGCATATTATGTAGGAGGATTTAGGAAAGATTATTTCTGGTGTAACAGTCAGATGCAAATATTTTACAGGCAATAACAAATATAATAGTTAAAGATTCAAGGAAAAGAGAAGTTGTGTGGAAAGATTATGACTATAAATATTAATCATCAATTGCGAGAACAAATGACCCATGATACAACAATGTTTCCGATTACATATTTTCATGATGAACTTGCTGCATTACCCAATTATGAGGGTCCATTGCATTGGCATCCTGAATTTGAAATTGCTACGGCAGAAAGCAGTACGTTGGACTTTCAGGTGGGACGGGAGCATCTCTTGTTGGGACCGGGAGACAGTATATTTGTGAATGGGAATGTATTGCATGGGATAAAACAGTTGTCAGGCGATGCACCGGATGCAATGCCGAACATTGTTTTTTCGGGAACGGTGATAGCGCCTGAAACAAGTGCAATCTATCATAAATATATTAAGTTTATTGCCGGCTGTGATGCATTGCCGTATATAGTATTTAGGCAAGCGGATGAAAAACATCATGAAATAAACATGATGGTAAAAAGTATTTATTCGGAATTGCGGGAACAACGTGATTGCTATGAGTTAGTTGTTCAGCGTAAATTGAACAATATATTCGAGTACATATTTTGCAATTTGGGCAGATTTCCTAAATCAGAAAGTACACGAATACAAATTAACACTCAGGTACGGATTCAAAAAATGCTGTCATATATTTATGAACATTATGCAGAAACTGTAACACTGGAAGATATTGCCGGGGCTGCAAGTATTAGCAGAAGCGAAGCCGGACGTTGTTTTAACACATATATGAACTGCTCGCCGATTGATGCGTTGATCCAGTACAGGCTTCAAATTGCGCATGGATTACTTACGGAAACTACACTTTCCCTGCAGGAGATTAGCGATTCTTGCGGCTTTAATTCTGTAAATTATTTCAGCCGCAGATTCCGTTTGAAATATGGGCATGCGCCGGGGCAAGAAAGAATGCTGGGTAAATAGTGCATAGTTTTGAAGCTTTTGTGTCTTGTTACAATATGGTTTTGACGATATGATACGTTTAAATACTGAAATAAAGACAAGGAGTTATAGCATGAATACACAACCAAATTATAAAAAAACACTGTTTGCCTGTTATCTTGGTTTTATTACGCAGGCCATTGCTGCGAATTTTGCACCGCTTTTATTTTTGACATTCAAGAATACATATGCAATATCACTGGACAAAATTGCACTCATTCCAATGGTGTTTTATCTTACACAGTTATTAATTGATTTGGCTGCAACTAAATTTGTGGATAGAATAGGATACCGTAACTGCGTGGTTGCTTCACAGATTTTATCTGCGCTCGGGCTTGCTTTGCTTGCATTTTTGCCGGAAATATTGCCATCGCCGTTCGTTGGAATTTTAGTGGCGGTTGTTCTGTACGCTGTCAGTAGCGGATTGATTGAAGTTCTGATAAGTCCCATTGTGGAAGCTTGTCCTTTTGAAAACAAAGATGGCATGATGAGCTTGCTGCATTCTTTTTATTGTTGGGGGGCTGTTGGGGTAATTCTTGGTTCCACAATATTCTTTGCTGTGTTTGGGATAGAAAATTGGCGGATACTTACATTGATATGGGCATTATTGCCACTATATAATACCTTTAATTTTATTTCGTGTCCGATTGAAAGACTGGTGGAAGACGGAGAAGGTATGCAGGTTGGTCAGTTGCTACGGCTACCGCTGTTCTGGCTATTAGCGTTACTTATGGTTTGCTCGGGTGCATCGGAGATATCCATGGCTCAATGGGCATCTGCATTTACTGAATCGGCAATGGGTGTTTCCAAAACGGTAGGTGATTTGACAGGAACATGTATGTTTGCCGTATTTATGGGATTAGCCCGTGTTTTTTATGGGAAAATGAGTGAAAAACTTGATTTGACCAAAACAATGCTTGCAAGCGGTATGTTATGCATTCTTTGTTATTTACTTGCATCATTGTCAACGTTGCCGATTTTGGGACTTGCAGGATGTGCATTGTGCGGCCTTTCGGTAGGTATTATGTGGCCGGGAACTCTTAGTATTTCAGCACAGAAATGCCCTACCGGCGGAACTGCAATGTTTGCATTTTTGGCGTTGGCGGGGGACTTGGGCGGTTCTCTTGGTTCATCGGTAGTTGGAGTATTTGCTGATTTCGCGGATGGAAATCTGAAAGCGGGGTTACTGGCAGCTACATTCTTTCCGCTGCTGCTAATAATTGGTTTGGTTATTTTGAAAAGAGTTGTAAATAAGGTGTTACCATAGAAGAGATTGAGGCGTTAAAACAAACGCTTTGATACTTGCGAAAAGTGTTTGATGATGATAGGATAATAATTACGGTATAAAAATTCATAATTAATAATTACAGAATGCGCAGTGATGCAGACAGAAAGCAGATAAAAACAGATATGCGGTGAGATGATACCCGCGTGCAGAAATGAGGGAGAACATGAAGAAATTTCTTGAATTAATATCAGAAGAAATGAAACAGGCATTTGAGGCGGCAGGCTATGACAGAGAGCTTGGTAAGATGACTTTGTCCAACCGCCCGGACCTTTGTGAATATCAGTGTAACGGTGCTATGGCAGGAGCTAAATTATACAAGAAAGCACCTATTATGATTGCAAATGAAGTGGCAGAAAAGCTGCAGGGCAGCAAAGTATTTTCTGAGGTAAGTGCTGTCGCACCCGGTTTCCTTAATTGTAAGGTGCAGGAATCCTTTGTGGGAGCATATCTTGCCGAGATGGCACAGTTAGAGAAATTCGGTCTGGAAATGCCGGAAAATCCTGATAAAGTAATTATCGATTACGGCGGTCCTAATGTGGCGAAGCCTCTTCATGTGGGACATCTCCGTTCTGCGGTAATTGGCGAAAGTATTAAGAGAATTGTGCGCTATGCGGGACATGAAATTATCGGTGACATTCATTTGGGTGATTGGGGCCTGCAGATGGGTCTTATCTGTACCGAAGTGCAGGAGCGTCAGCCGGATTTAGTATATTTTGATGAAAGCTATGAAGGTGAATATCCGGCAGAAGCACCCTTTACCATTGCGGAGCTAGGGGAAATTTATCCCACTGCATCCGCGAAATCAAAAGAAGATGAAGCTTATAAAGAAAAAGCACTGGAAGCGACCTCTAAAATTCAGTCGGGGGTACGCGGTTACCGCGCACTTTGGAAACAGATTATGGCAGTTTCCATACCGGATCTTAAGAAAAACTATGAAAATCTGAATGTAGAGTTTGAACTTTGGAAGGGAGAATCCGATGTTCATGACCTGATTCCGGGAATGGCAGAAAAGATGAAAGCCGACGGCCTTGCTTATATGAGTGAAGGTGCGCTTGTAGTAGATATTAAGGAAGAAAGTGATACCAAGGAAATTCCTCCCTGCATGATTTTGAAGTCAGATGGTGCGGCACTTTATACAACAACTGATTTGGCAACGATTTTGGAACGTATGAATGACTATCAGCCTGACAGAATGATTTATTTAACAGATAAGCGTCAGGAGCTTCATTTTGAGCAGGTATTCCGCTGCGCACGTAAGACAGGGCTGGTAACACCGGAAACAGGACTTTTGCATATCGGCTTCGGAACCGTAAACGGTAAGGACGGAAAGCCTTTTAAAACCCGTGACGGCGGAGTAATGCGTCTTGAGATGCTGATTGATGAGATTAATGAAGAAATGTACCGCAAGATTACAGACAATCGCGAAGTGTCCGAGGAAGAAGCGAAGCAGACTGCGAAAATTGTAGCACTTGCGGCAATTAAATACGGTGACTTATCCAATCAGGCGGCTAAAGATTATATTTTTGATATTGATAAATTTACTTCCTTTGAGGGAGATACAGGCCCGTACATTCTTTATACCATTGTGCGAATCAAGTCTATCTTAAATAAATACAAAGAACAGGGCGGCAATTTGGAACAGGTGACAATGCAAGCGCCCGGCAATGAGTCTGAAAAGGCACTTTGCTTAGAACTTGCCAAGTTTAATGCCATGATGGAAGCAGCCTGTGAGGAAACTGCACCTCATAAGGTATGTGCCTACATTTATGATTTGGCAAACGCATTCAACAAGTTCTATCACGAAACCAAGATTCTTTCCGAAGAAGATGAGACAAAGAAGAAGGGGTATATTGCGTTGCTTCTGCTTACCAGAAATGTATTGGAAACCTGTATCGATGTGCTTGGTTTTTCTGCACCGGAGCGTATGTAAGGAGCATTATGCGGCACGAGTATAAGCACAGAATCACTTACGAAGATTATCTGGTGATTCGAAGCAGACTAAAACATCTGGCAAAGCAGGACGCCCATGTAGGCAGAGACGGACAGTACACCATACACAGCTTATATTTTGACAATCTTTCTGATAAGGCGCTCCGTGAAAAACTGGACGGGGCAGATAAACGGGAGAAGTTCCGAATTCGTTATTATAATGATGATACGGACTATATCAGACTGGAAAAGAAAAGTAAAATTCACGGGCTTTGTGATAAGCAGTCAGCACCTCTTACCAGGGAAGAGGTAGTGAAAATCTGTAACGGTGATATCGGGTTTCTGCTGCAGTCGGATAAACCGCTTTTGCAGGAACTTTATGCCAAGATGAAGCATCAGATGCTAAAGCCCAGAGTAATTGTGGATTATGAACGGGAGCCTTATGTGTATGCACCCGGTAATGTCAGGATTACATTTGATAAAAATATACGGACGAGTCTGTACCATGACCGCTTCTTTGATGGTGAGTACAGTAGCGTACCGGCAGAAGAAGGGTGCATTATTCTGGAAGTAAAATACGATGCCTTTTTGCCGGAAATTATGGAACAGGCAGTGAGAGTGCCGAACAGACAATCATCTGCATTCAGCAAGTATGCGGTCTGCAGAAAATTCGGCTAGGATATCAGGCTATGAGAAAGGACAATCCGATTGCTGTTTTGAGTAGCGGATTATGAGTGAAACGATGAGTTTTAGTGATGTGTTTAAATCATCCTTTTTAGAAAAAGCAACAGAATTTGCCATTGTGGATTTTGTGATTGCCATGGCTCTTTCTTTTGCGTTGGGGTTATTTATCTTTTATATTTACAAAAAGACTTATAACGGAGTGATGTACTCTGCCGGATTCGGACTGTCCCTGATGGCAATGTCCATGATTACCACGTTAGTGATTCTGGCAGTAACCTCCAATGTGATTTTGTCCTTAGGTATGGTGGGCGCACTTTCTATTGTGCGTTTCAGAACAGCCATCAAGGAACCCATGGATATTGCTTTTTTGTTTTGGGCAATTGCAGTTGGAATTGTGCTTGGCGCAGGTTTAATTCCCCTTGCGGTGTTCGGCTCTCTTTTTGTAGGAGTGATTTTGTATGTGTTTGCAAACCGTAAAGTATTTGATAAGCCCTATATCATGATTATTCATTGTGAGAATAAGGAAGCGGAAAAGCAGGCACTTGATGCGACAAGCCGGTTAGTAAAAAAGCAGGTATTAAAGTCAAAAACTGTCTCAAAAGGAAGCATTGAAATGACATTAGAGGTGCGGCTTAAGGGAGAAGATGCGGATTTTGTAAATGAGATTTCGGAACTTGCCGGAGTTTCGGATGTAGTGCTTGTCAGCTACAACGGAGATTATATGTCATAAATCAGAGGATAATAACCGATGAGGGAGTATAACAGACAACCACAAAAAAGAAATAAAGTAAGATGTAAAAAGCAGAAGGAATTTCTGCTTTTTCTGTTCCTTGTCGTGTTTATCATGGCAGGAATCTTTGTGGGGAATCATGTTTCGTTACAGGAGAAAGAAAACCGGAAAACGGATAAAGCGGAAGATAAGACAGCAGATGAGCAGGAAAGTGAAGAGAATACATGGCAGGATTTGCAAAAGCAGGAGGGACTGGAGGTTCATTTCGTGGATGTAGGACAAGGAGACGCCACTTTGATTATCTGCGGAGAACATGCCATGCTGATTGATGCGGGAGATAACAACAAAGGAACTGCCGTACAGTACTATTTGCAAAAGCAGGGAGTGACCAAACTGGACTATCTGATAGGAACTCATCCGGACGCAGACCATATAGGAGGCCTTGATGTGATAATCACAAAATTTGACTGCAATAGGATTATCATGCCGGAAGTGCAAAGGGACATGGCAACTTACCGGGATGTAATTGACGCCATGGAGTACAAACAATATCGGAATACCAGGCCTATGGTAGGAACACAATATTTTCTTGGGGATGCCGTCTTTACGGTTGTGGCACCTGTGGGAAACTACGGTGAAGAATATAATAATTATTCTGTGGGGATTTTGCTTACTTATGGGGAAAATAAGTTTTTGTTTACGGGAGATGCGGAAAGAATGGCGGAATATGATATGTTGCAAACCGGCATCGATTTAAGTGCAGATGTGTTGAAAGTGGGGCATCACGGCAGCAGTGATTCCACAAGCAAGAGTTTTTTGGAGGCGGTCAGTCCCAAGTATGCGGTGATAAGCTGCGGAGCAGACAATGATTACGGGCATCCCCATAGAAGAACAATGGATATTTTGGAGGAAAGCGGGATAGCGGTGTACAGAACCGATGAGCTGGGAGACATTGTTTTTTATTCTGACGGACAGAATATAATGGTGAATTAAGAAGATAATTTGACAATTATTGAAGCGGTTTGTTATAGTTCTTTGAAATCGGCTGTGCTATAACCAATGTTAGAGAAACTTTGTTTAGAGAAAGGCATGGTTGTTTTTCATGAAGACTTACGTAAAAGATATGACTGTGGGGAATCCCACAAGTTTATTGTTGGCATTTATGTTACCTATGGTAATAGGAAATGTATTTCAGCAGTTTTATAATATGGTAGATTCCATGATTGTGGGAAAATATGTGGGCGCGGATGCGCTGGCGGCAGTGGGAGCTACCGGTTCCTTGAATTTTTTGATTTTTTCCCTTTGCGGCGGTATGTCAAATGGTATCGGTATTATTATTTCCCAGTATTTTGGTGCGGGTAATGACGAAGGTGTAAAGAAGGCCATTGCCAATGCAACTTACATTATGGCATTTGTGGCAACCATGATGGGGGTAATCGGCTTTGTGTTTGCAAAACCCTTACTTGCATTTTTGAATACACCGGCAGATATCCTTGATACTGCAGCGCTTTATATGCAGATTATGAGTGCCGGTATCTTTGCGGTTGCGTTGTATAACTGTATTGCGGCAATTCTCAGGGCTATCGGGGATTCCAAGACACCGCTTTATTTCCTGATTGTAGCCAGTATTTTGAATGTTGTGCTGGATTTATTATTTGTCAGAGTATTTCATATGGGCGTAGCCGGTGCGGGAATTGCAACCATCATTGCACAGCTTCTTTCCGGTGTGGGAAGTCTTATTTTTGCACTGAAAAAGAACGTTTATTTTAAACTTCAGCGGGAACATATGCAGGTGGAAAAAGATATTATCAGACATTGTATCAGAATGGGTGTACCGCTTGCCTTCCAAAGTTCTCTGATTGCAATATCCTGTGTGGCTTTGCAGAGTGTGGTAAATACATTCGGTTCCGTGGTGGTGGCGGCGTTTACCGCAACAGGCAGAATTGAGCAGTTGGTGCAGCAGCCTTATAATTCCTTGGGTATGGCGATTTCGACTTATACCGGACAGAATGTGGGAGCGGGAAAAATTGACAGGGTACGCCAGGGCTTTCGTAAAGCCTGTATCATTATGGCAGTTTTCTCTTTTGTAATGCTCCCCCTTGCGCAGTTTGGCGGGGAATGGATTATGAAGCTGTTTGTAAATGATATTGAGGTTATCGAACTGGGAACGCAGGCTTTGAAAATTACCAGTTGGTTTTACTTATTCTTAGGATGTATTTATGTGGCAAGAGGCATGTTAAACGGAGCGGGAGATGCGGCTTTTGCATTTGCCAACGGACTGATAGAGATGGCAGGAAGAATCTGCTTTGCAAAGCCTCTTACCATGATTCCGATGGTAGGCGTTTGGGGTGTATGGCTGGCGACGGCACTGACATGGTTTGTTACAGGCATTATCAGTATGCTCCGATATGCACAGGGAAAATGGAAAATGAATGTAAAGGAAGCATAAAAGTCGGCAGGGGGTTGAATTTCCCCCTGCTTTCTTAGTATAATAATAAATTATAGTGTTGAAAGCAATGACAGAAGGAAGGGCATATGGCAGCAAAGTTTTATGCAGTAAAAAAAGGTCTTACCACAGGCATTTTTACCTCATGGGAGGAATGTAAAGCCAGTGTACACGGTTACCCCGGTGCAGAGTATAAAAGTTTTAAGACCATGCAGGAAGCAAAGATTTATCTGGGAGAAGATGCGCCTGTGCTTGCAGGACAGATTAAGGAAAATGGCCGTGTTCCGATTTATGTAGATGGCAGTTTTAACAGTGTTACCAACGAATTTTCCTATGGAGTGGTGGTGCTTTTGCCGGAAAAAGAGGAAACCTTTTCAAAGAAATTTAATGACCCGGAATTAGCATCCATGCACAATGTGGCAGGAGAAATCAAAGGCGCAGAGGCGGCCATGCAGTATGCCATAGATAACAAAATACCAAAGATAGCGATTTATCATGATTACGAAGGGATTGCCAAGTGGTGCTTGGGAGTATGGAAGGCAAATAAAGAAGGAACCAAGGCCTACAAAGCATTTTATGAGCAGGCGAAAGAATGCGTGGACATTAAATTTGTGAAAGTGGCCGGACATTCCGGTGACAAATATAATGATATGGCGGATGAACTTGCAAAAGAAGCATTAGGAATTTTATAGAACGAGGGAGAGAGTCAGATGAAAGTATTATTGATTAACGGAAGTCCAAACGCAAAAGGATGTACTTACACCGCTTTGTCGGAAGTGGCAAAGGCTTTGGAAGAAAACGGAGTAGAGACAGAAATAGCACAGCTTGGTGGTAAGCCGGTGAGAGGATGTATCGGTTGTAACGGATGCGCAGGAAAAGAGCGTTGTGTTTTTGATGATGATGTAACCAATGAGATGATTGCCAAGATGGAAAGTGCAGATGGATTGATTATCGGTTCACCTGTTTATTTTGCATCACCCAACGGTAATTTAATGAGTATGCTTGACAGAATGTTCTATGCAGGTAAATGCTTTGCGCATAAGCCGGCAGCAGCGGTTGCGTCTGCCCGCCGTGCAGGAACTACGGTTACTTTGGATGATATCAGCAAGTATTTCGGAATCAGACAGATGCCGGTGGTGTCATCTACTTACTGGAATATGGTTCACGGCAGCAAGCCGGAGGACGTACTGAAAGATGAAGAAGGTATGCAGACTATGAGAAATCTGGGCAAAAATATGGCGTGGCTTTTGAAATGCATCGAGAGCGGCAAGCAGAATGGAATTGTAGTGCCGGATGCGGAGACGGGAAGCAGAACAAATTTCATCAGATAAATGTCTGTAAGCGGGAATTGTGACCAATAATAATGACGAGGAGGGAATCAAAGTGATTCACTATTTAATAAACGGAAATGCTCCCATGCTTGCGGCGATGGGACTGCTTGTGGCTTTTGCGGGGACTTGCCTGTTTTTGACAAAGCTCAGCAAGTACCTGCCCAAAGATGCCGGAAGGGAATTTGCCCATGACGGTAAATTATCTGCAGGAAAACCGAGAGGAGCCGGAATTATTTTTATTCTGGTATTTACGGTAGCAGCGGTATTGTTTGCACCAATCGGAAGGGAAATGTGTATTTATCTGATTTTGGTGGCAGCTGAGATGCTGACGGGATATATGGATGACGTTTCTGATAAACCATGGGGTGAATACAAAAAGGGATTGTTGGATTTGATTGTGGCTATTGTTTTGGCAATTACGTTTTTGAACCATAACTCCAGTACAATAGTGCTTGCAACATTGGGAATAGAGATAGTCATACCGCCTGTGTTGTTTGGGATTCTGACGGTAATCCTTGTATGGACAAGTATCAACGTGACCAACTGTGCCGATGGTGTGGATGGATTGTCGGGTACTCTGACCATTATTACGCTGATGACAGTTTATATCATTGATAAAATTGCAGGTGTACCGGAAGACTTTTCCTATCTGATACTTTTGTTTGTTATTTGTATTTTGGGATATTTATGGTACAATGCAACACCCAGCCGTCTGATGATGGGGGACGCAGGTTCCAGAGCAATGGGAATATTTATTGCTATTGCTGTTTTAAAAACAGGAAGTCCACTGCTCTATATTCCGGTAGCCATTGTATTGATTTTAGACGGCGGATTGGGACTGGTGAAAGTGGCACTGATTCGTTTTTGCAAGATTCATATTTTGAAGAATACCAGAACACCGCTTCATGATCATGTACGAAAAGTGATGGGATGGTCCAATACACAGACTGTTTTCCGATTTGCCATTATTCAGATTGTAGTTTCCATGGCAACGGTTTATGCATTGATGTAAATGATAAGATAAAAAGGGCGAGGGCTTATGATGAGAGAGAGAAGAGATAAGGTAAATTATTATTTGGATTTGGCAGAGACAGTGGCACAAAGAGGAACATGTCTTCGCAGAAATTATGGAGCAGTTATAGTAAAGAATGATGAGGTAATCAGCACCGGATATGTTGGTGCGCCCAGAGGACGAAAGAACTGTAGCGATATCGGCGTTTGCATCAGAGAAGAAATGAACATTCCCCGTGGAGAGCGCTATGAGCTTTGTCGTAGTGTGCATGCGGAAGCAAATGCCATTATTTCAGCATCAAGGGATAAAATGATTGGTGCATCTATTTACCTTGCGGGAACAGATGCCAAAACAGGAGAGTATATTCCCAATTCCAACAGCTGTTCCATGTGCAAAAGAATGATTATCAATGCGGGAATTGAAAATGTATACGTGCGTGATGATAAAAATAATTACCGCAAGATTGAAGTCAGGGAATGGATTGAAAATGATGAGTCATTGGCAGGACAGAAAGGATATTAAAATAAAAAGACGGTTAAAGAAGGACAAGTGAGGAAAACAAAGATGGAAATGTTATGGAAAGACGGGAAAAGAAAGGCATTGACATTCAGCTATGATGACGGGACCATTCATGACAGAAGGCTGGTTTCGCTGATGAATACCTATGGCATGAAGGGAACTTTTAACTTAAATTCCGGACTGTTTGGGAAAGTAGAGCAGGCAGTGATTAACGGGATTGATACGGATTTCTCAAGAATTTCAGGTGAAGAAGTAAAAACTCTTTTTGAGGGACATGAAGTGGCATGCCACACATTAACACATCCGTCACTTACGGAAATTCCTGCGGTTATGGGAAGGGCTGAGGTACTGGAGGATTGTCAAAATTTAGAAAAACTCACAGGAAAGCCGGTGACAGGTTTTGCTTATCCTTACGGAACATATAATGACAAAGTGGAGGAGATGCTGGCGGAATGCGGAATTACTTATGCAAGAACCGTAGTCAGTACAGAAAACTTTGAATTGCCTCATGACTTTTTGGAATGGCATCCTACCTGTCATCATGAATCTCCGAAGCTGATGGAGCTTGCAACAGAATTTGTGAAAGAAGATGCAACAGAGGCGAAGATGTTTTATGTATGGGGGCATAGCTATGAGTTTGCGCAGAAAGATAACTGGCAACTGATAGAAGAATTGTTCCGGTTAATGCAGGAATACGGACAGGATATTTGGTTCGCAACCAACGATGAAATTGCAACATATACAAAAGCCTACAGAGAGTTGCAGATTTCTTCTGACGGTAACATTGTATATAATCCCACGGAAGTGGACTTATGGTATGGAATCGGAAAAGAGGTTTATTGCATCCATAGCGGTGAACGGAAAGAACTCATTTAGAAGATAAGCTTGAAACGGAGGAATGACATTGAAAAATGAATTATTTTCCATTGGTCCTGTGACAATTTACGGCTATGGGCTGATGATTGGGCTGGGAGTGCTTTTTTGTATTTTGATGGGAATGCAGAGGGCAAAGAAGCATGGACTTAAGGAAGAGGCGGTTATTGATATTGCTATTTACGGATTGATAATCGGATTTCTTGGTGCGAAGCTTTTGTATGTAATAGTGGAGTGGGAAGCGTTTTTAAAGAATCCCATGAGTGTGCTCGGAACAGAAGGATTTGTGGTTTACGGAGGAATATCGGCAGGGGTGATTGCCGCTATTGTATATTGCAGAATCAAAAAACTGAAATTTTTGGAGTATTTTGATTTGTTGTCGGCGTCTATTGCGCTGGCACAGGGCTTTGGCAGAATTGGATGTTTTTTGGCCGGATGTTGCTACGGAAGAGAGACGGATTCCTGTCTTGGAGTGGTATTTCCGGCAGGAAGTATTGCACCGGCCGGAGTAAAGGTGCTTCCGACACAGCTTTTTTCTTCTGCAGGAGATTTTGCCATTATGGCATTTTTGCTTTGGCACTATAAGAGAAGAAAATATGTGGGTGATACGGGATTCCTATACATGCTGCTTTACGGCATCGGACGCTTCTTTATTGAAATGCTCAGGAATGATAACAGGGGAGCTGTGGGAGCCTTATCCACGTCACAATTTATTTCCATTTTTATCGTAACAGCGGCACTTCTTCTGCTTTGGAATAACAGAAAACGCGGAGTGGCAGTTTTAAAAGAATCGGAACAATAGGAATATGTTAATGAGGGAGGGAACGACAGTGGCAACAATGACACTTGATTTTGACAAATATCTTGAAACAGCCAGAAGGGCGGTGGCAGAGGGACAGGTTCTTCTGAGAAATGAAAATAAGGCATTGCCTCTTGCAGAGGGCAGCAGAGTGTCAGTGTTCGGAAGGATTCAGCTCAGCTATTATAAGAGCGGAACAGGGTCCGGAGGTATGGTAAATGTAGACAAAGTAACGGGAATTCTGGAGGCATTACAGGAATCCTCTAAGGTTTCCGTAAATGAGACTTTGTTACAGGTTTATAAAGAGTGGGAAAAGGAACATCCTTTTAATGAAGGCCTTGGCTGGGGAAATGAACCCTGGTCACAGGAAGAAATGCCTCTTTCCGATGAACTGGCAGAAGAAGCTGCAAAGGCAAGCGATGTTGCAATTGTGATAATCGGAAGAACAGCGGGAGAAGATAAGGACAATTACGACGGAGCCGGTTCTTATCGCCTGACAGAGACGGAAGAAGAAATGATGGCAACGGTGCGTCGTCATTTTGACAAAATGATTGTGGTATTGAACGTGGGTAATATTATTGATATGAGCTTTGAGGATACCTACAAGCCGGATGCAATTTTGTATGCATGGCAGGGGGGGATGGTTGGCGGACTTGGCACAGTAGACGTATTGACAGGAGAAGTGTGTCCTTGTGGTAAGCTGACAGATACCATTGCTTACAAGATGGAAGATTACCCTTCTGATAAAAATTTTGGAAATAAAGACAGAGACCTTTATGAGGAAGATATTTACGTGGGATATCGTTACTTCGAAACAGCGGCCAGGGACAAGGTTCGATATCCTTTCGGATTCGGTCTTTCCTACACGGAATTTACTACAGAGGTAAAAGAGTTTGAAGTAAGTGCGGAGCAGGTAGGATTTATCTGCAGGGTGACAAATACCGGAGATGTTTCCGGCAAAGAGATTGTGCAGGCTTATGTGCAGGCGCCACAGGGAAAATTGGGTAAGCCGCTCAGAAGTCTTGTGGGATATGCCAAAACAGGTGTCTTGGCGCCGGGAGAGAGTGAAGAGGTTGAAATTCTTGTTTCCTTTAAAGATATGGCTTCTTACGATGAAACCGGAGTGACAGGATATGCATCTTCTTATGTGCTGGAGGCCGGAGAATATGTCTTTTACATAGGAAATGATGTCAGATGCGCAAAACAAAGTGGTGTTGTAACCATAGAAGAGACGGAGCTTGTGGAAACACTCGCACAGGCACTTGCGCCGGTGATTCCTTTTGAACGCATGAAAGCAAAACAGGAAGCGGACGGAAGTATTTCCTTTGTGGCGGAAACTGTGCCGTTGAGAAAGACAGCACCGGATGCAAAGAGAAAGGAAAATCTGCCTGCAGAATTTGCGGTAACGGGAGATAAAGGTTATAAGCTTACAGATGTAAAGGCTGGCAAGGTTTCCATGGAGGAATTTATTGCCCAGCTTAGTGATGAAGATTTGGCATGTATTGTGCGTGGAGAAGGAATGGGAAGTCCTAAGGTAACAGCGGGAACGGCGGCAGCCTTCGGTGGTATTTCCGAAAACTTAAAGAATTTTGGTATACCCTGCGGTTGTTGTTCGGACGGTCCTTCCGGTATGCGTCTTGACAGTGGTATGAAAGCCTTCAGTTTGCCGAACGGCACTTTGCTTGCAAGCAGCTTTAATGATGCACTTGTGGAAGAATTATATGCATTTACGGGAATTGAGATGGTAAAAAATAAAATTGAAGCCCTTCTCGGCCCCGGTATGAATATACACAGACATCCCTTAAATGGCAGAAACTTTGAATATTTCTCAGA
Organism: Lachnospiraceae bacterium; assembly: GCA_017434885.1. Classification (GTDB taxonomy): domain Bacteria; phylum Bacillota; class Clostridia; order Lachnospirales; family Lachnospiraceae; genus Suilimivivens. The sequence continues at coordinate 84,274 of JAFSGE010000045.1, forward strand.
AGATCCGCTTGTAACAGGTAAAATGGCAGCGGCTATGATTAGGGGATTACAAAGTGCAGGGGTGACCGGAACAGCAAAGCATTTTTGTGGTAATAATCAGGAAACAGGACGTGCAACCATTGATTCGGTGATTTCAGAACGTGCCCTTCGTGAAATTTATCTGAAAGGTTTTGAAATTGCCGTAAAGGAAGGCGGAGCGGATTCTATCATGACCACATATGGTTCGGTGAACGGACTCTGGACTGCCGGAAGCTATGACTTAAATACCGTAATTCTCCGCGGCGAATGGGGATTTGAAGGTATTGTGATGACGGACTGGTGGGCAAAGATTAATGACGAAGGCTGTGAAGCAGTTAAGACCAATTACGCAGCTATGGTACGTTCCCAGAACGATTTGTATATGGTATGTGAAGATGCGGCTGTAAACAGTATGGGAGACAATACTCTTGACTCTCTGAAGGCGGGAACGCTGACAAGAGGAGAACTTCAGCGGTGTGCCATGAACATTTGCGGCTTTTTAATGAACAGCAGAGCTTTTGAGAGAATGAACGGAGAGGCTGTTACAGTGGAAGTAATCGGAGAACAGAGCGGCGCGGTTGAGCAGAGCGCGGAGGTTGTTTATTACAAAGCAGGCAGCGAAATTACCATTGACATGGAAGGTGTGGAAACCGGCAAAGGAACCAACTATGTGTTCGCCTTGGAGCTGGATGAGGATAAAATCGGTTATTATGATGTGGAACTGGTTGCTAAATCGGATTTAAGTGATTTGGCACAGATTCCCGTAACGCTGTATTATCAGAGCCTTCCTGTTGCAGTATTTTCCTTTAACGGAACGGGTGGCAAATGGAGCAGTCTGATGAGACAGATAGACCTGCCCAACAGATATGATGTACTCAGACTTTACTTTTCACAGAATGGTCTTAGCGTAAAGGAAATTAAGTTTACATTCGTAAAACAGCACAGGGCAGTGTAGAACAGAGATAAGAATTACACGGGAAAGCTGTGGCTTTCCCGTGAATTTTCTCCTTTTTCGAAAAAAAGAGAAAATTTAGAAAAAACTTTTTTAAAATAGCTTGACAAGTTATGGTGTTTAATAGTATACTAGCAAAGTGGTTCGGGTGAGTAACCCGACAGCAGACCCTTGGGATCTTAGCTCAGCTGGGAGAGCATCTGCCTTACAAGCAGAGGGTCACAGGTTCGAGCCCTGTAGGTCCCACTACCGCGAAAGCGGTTTAATTGAATATGGCGAGATGGCTCAACTGGCTAGAGCGTCCGGTTCATACCCGGGAGGTTGAGAGTTCAAGTCTCTCTCTCGCTACGAAGTAAAACCCTTGAAAGCAATGCTTTCGAGGGTTTTTGTATTTGCTTATGTCGTAAGCAAAGTTCCAAGATGATTTGAAAAGTGATGTTGACAAATGTCATGGTTCATATGATAATAGAGACAGAACAAAAGTTCGATTGCGTGAGGCGGATTTATGGAAGAGAAAAAACAACACGTTTTTAATAATAGAAAACCAACACCGGAACAGCAGCAGATAATTGAAGCGACGGAGGGTAATATTCGTGTCCGTGCCGTTCCAGGGTCAGGAAAAACCTATGTCCTGACCCACCGCATTGCTTACCTGATACAGGAACTGTACGTGGAGCCTTCTTCTATTGTGGCGATGACCTTTACTAACAAGGCAGCAAGTGAGATGAAGCACCGGTTGAAGTCAATGATAGGAGACATGGCAACCTGTTTTGCGGGAACGTTTCACGGATTTTGCAACCTGATTTTGAAAGAGGAAATTCACAGACTTTCTTATCCTAAGACGTTTGTGATTCTGGATAAGAGAGCGCAGCTTGACTTGATTCGGGAGGTATCGGAAGAGAATAACATTTCATTAAGGGATTTGACAGCCAGACAACTTATGGACAAGATTGTTCAGCGGAAGCAATTGCCTGCTTATCTGTCCTATGTTATCAGCACGGATAAAAGCCTTTTGGAGAGGAAGATTGCAGAAGCAGTGAAAGAGGAGGAAATTGTCTACTATCATTATTTGAAGAAGCAAAGAGACAATTATGCCCTTGATTTTGAAGATATTATTCAGTTTGCATTATATATTTTGAAGAATTATGATGAAGCACTGGAAACATGGCAGAAAAGATGCCAGTATGTGCTTTGCGATGAATATCAGGATGTAAATGCCAATCAGGATTTGCTTCTTACATTACTGAGCGGCAGATATCATAATCTGACAGTGGTAGGGGATGATGATCAGTGTATTTACGGCTGGCGCGGCTCGGAAGTGGACTACATGGTGAATTTTGACACGAACCATGAAAATACGCAGGATTTTTCTCTGAGTGAGAATTTCCGCAGTACTCCGGAAATTATTTCGGTTGCCAATTCACTGATTGAGAAGAACAGGAACCGACTTGCCAAGGCCATGTTTACCAACAATCCGGAAGGAACTAAGCCGGTTTACTATATGGCAAATACGGAAAATGCAGAGGCGGAGTTTATCGCTGATACGATTCTTAAGGAGGGGGAGGAACAATATTCCCGCCATGCGGTGCTTGTAAGAGCATCTTCCCAGACACGTGCCTTGGAGGAAGCTCTTATCAAAAAGAAAATTCCCTACAAGATATTAAGCGGCGCGCAGTTTTACAGTTCAGAGGAAATCAGAACGGTACTTTCTTATTTGAGACTGGTTTATGCACTTGGGGATATGGATTTGGTTTGGACTATTCAGCGTCCGAGGCGCGGATTTGGCAAAAAGTCTATTGAAGAGCTGAAGCAATATGCAGCAAAGCACGGTATGTCATTAATGGATGCACTTGGAGAATTGATTGAGCAGAATGCAATTACAAAAAAGGCAGTGATTGCTTATTATCACAATATCCGAACATTGCATGAAAGCCATGGCAAATATTCTGCGACAGAGATGGCAGGAAAAGTACTGGATATGGGATATCGGGAAGAACTGGAAAATGATGTGGACCAGGTACGGCTTGACAATGTTACGGAGCTTTTGACTACCATTGCCAATTTGGAAAAAGAAAACATTGAGCCCGTTTCGTTGGAAGACTTGCTGGCGCATTTTGCATTGTTTTCTCCACAGGATGATGACACGGACAAAAATGTGGTACGGATTATGACGATACACACTGCCAAAGGATTGGAATTTCCGGTGGTTTTTGTGCCGGGGATGGTGGATGGACAGTTTCCCAGTAAACGGCTTCGCAACAGTGATGAACTGGAAGAAGAAAGGCGTCTGTTTTATGTGGCACTTACCCGTGCCATGTCGGGGCTTTATATAAGCAGTTATCAATGTAAAATACAGGGATTTCCGGTGAATCCATCAGGATTTATCAGAGATATCGGGTGTTCTTTGCTTGATTATCATGGTACAAAACTCTCTGCACCCTCTGCCGCTTTACAGATGCCGGAGAAAACAGGCTTTGCTTTAGGAGACAGGGTGATTCACAGTGTATTCGGGGAGGGCAGCATAGTAGGAATTGACATGTCATTGCAGTCATATGAAATTGATTTTGATAATTTAAACGGAACACGAATGATTATGTTTCGCGCAAAGCTAACTTTGAAAGACAGCTAAGTGAGAGCGGGTTGACGGTGTAAAAGCATTTGTGATAGAGTGTTTTTAGATTGGATAGGAGTGAGTGCTGTGAGGATTTGTGGAACGGAAAGCAATGAAGAAGTTCGTAAAGAATTAGGCAAAAGAATCAGGGACATGCGCCTGAAAATGGATATCAGACAAAAGGAGATTTCAAAAAGGACAGGCATTTCTGCAGAAACAATCAGACGAATCGAAAAGGGAGAGAATGTTAAGGTTGACCATTTGCTGGATGTTCTAAGGGAATTGGAACTTTTGAGAAATATTGAAAAACTGGTGCCGGAGCAGGAATTTCTGGTCTTCGGGAAGAAAGTGCCGCAGGAAAAAAGCACATTTGAAGACAGAATCCGTGGGTTGAAAAGGTATGATATTGTCAGTCCGCGGAATAGAGAGGACGATGTACAAAAGCCAAAGCAGGAGCAGGAAAAGCCAAAGAAGCGAAAGGTGCTGTGTGTGCATCGGAAATACCAGAGATTATAAGAAGTTTGGTAAAAACGCTACAAAATTGTGGCGTTTTTTTGTTTATGTTCACGTTTACCTTTTTATTGCAAAGAAAAAGAAATACACATATAATTAAAGAAAAACTAAAAAAATTTAGGAAAATGTAAAATAAAAAGATGGAGGTAAACATGAGAAAATATAAGGCGATAGGCGTAATCTTGGCAAGCGCAGTGGCGTTGCTGGCAGGCTGCGGGGCGGCAAAAGGAAAAGCAGTGGAGGAGTTAAATGTAGGAAATCAGGTAATGGGCGTATCTGTTCACGACCCGTCTGTTGTGAAAGACAACGGAAAATATTATATTTTCGGTTCGCATATGGAGGCTGCAGTTTCAGAAGATTTGCAGAGCTTTAAGAGTTTTGCAAGTGGGGTAAATGCAATGAATCCTCTGTTTGACAATTTGTTTACGGGGGAACTGGAAGCATTTGAGTTCACGGGAATGCATGTGGACGGCGGTTATGCGGTATGGGCGCCGGATGTGATATACAATCCGGTAATGGAGAAGTGGGTAATGTATTTTTCCACCAGTCACGATTACCGGACTTCCAATATCTGTATGGCAACTGCAGATCATATTGAAGGTCCCTACAGCTATCAGGAAACCTTGATTTATTCCGGTTATAATCTGGTAAATGTGGAAGAAACCAATTTTTATGAGATATTAGGTGCAGATGCAAAAGCTACTGACTATATTGCGGCAGGAGCTTATAACAATCTGAATTATCCAAACTGTATCGATCCTACTATTTTTTATGATGAAGAGGGAAAAATGTGGATGGTATACGGTTCCTGGTCGGGAGGAATCTGGCTTCTTGAACTTGATGAGGCAACAGGGCTGCCCATTCATCCTAAGGCTGACGAAGAAAAGAAAATTGATACATATTATGGATATTATCTGATGGGCGGACTTCATAATTCCTGTGAAGGACCTTATATTCTTTATGATGAGACAAGCGGCTATTATTACTTATTTGTTTCCTATGGCGGCCTTACCAGAGAAGGCGGTTATCAAATCAGACAGTACAGAGCGGAAAATGTGACAGGACCCTATGTGGATGCAAAGGGAAATACCTTTGACTATGTGCCGAATCATTCCGAATGCGGGCTTAAGATGATGGGAAACTATATGCTGCCCAGTTTGAAGACTGCTTATATGGCACCCGGACATTGCTCTATGTTAAAAGATGACGACGGAAAATATTATGTGGTTTATCACCAAAGATTTGATAACGGTTCTGAATACCATGAACCACGTGTACACCAGATGTTTGTAAATGAGGATGGATGGCTTGTGGCTGCTCCTTTTGCCACAATGGGAGAAGTGCTAAAAGAAGGTGGCGTGGCATCTGCGGAAGAAGTGAGCGGCGTTTACTATTATGTAAACCATGGAACGGATATTTCTGCCGAAATTCATTCTTATGAGGAAATGCAATTAAAGAAAGACGGAAGTCTGGTGCTTACAGACGGCAGTAGCGGAACATGGGAAGTAAAAGAAGGTACTTCTTACATTACGTTAACGGTTGGTGAAGCGATATATAAAGGTGTTGTGATTGAGATGCAGGATGAAGCCGGAAACGCTGTCAGATGTATCACTGCAGCCGGAAACAATAATGAAACGATTTGGGGAGTATTTTACATATAGTAAAATGTTACAAAAAAACCAATAATATTTTAGCACTAAACACGAAACTGTGAAATAATTTAGAAAAACGTAAAATAAACATTGACATGGTGCTAAAGGCGTTATACAATAAGCATAACGAAAGGGAAATAATTATTGGTTTGGTATAAAAAATACACAAAAGTATAGATGGCCACTATACTGAAAGGTAAAATAAAATACAAAAATCAATATTATTTTACAAAACTCACAACTTAAACAAAATAGGAGGTTAGTTATGAAGAAGAAGTTATTAAGCATTTTACTTGCAACAACAATGACATTCAGTGTTCTTTGCGGTTGCGGCGGTGCATCAGAAGAAGCAACAACAGAAGCACCTGCAGAAACAGCTACAGAAAGCACAGAAGAAAAAGTTGGTGCACAGATTGAGGTTAAAGAAGAAGCGCTTACTGATGTGGCAGTAGAAGGAGATTTCTCCGGAGCAGACCTTACAGTTTTCATTTACGCACAGGATCATGAAAAGACAGTTTATCAGTCTCTTATTGACAAGTTCATGGAAAGCACAGGCGCAAACGTTACTCTCGAAGTTACAACTTCCGATGAATATGGACAGAAGATTTTAGCATATAAGGCTGCTGATGATATGCCTGATATTTTCTATACAGGTCCCGAAGCAGTTCCCAGCAACGTTAATGACGGTTACTTATTACCCTTAGATGACTATGTTGACCCTGAAGTAGTTGCAAACCTTTGGGGTGGTGTAAACGGTGCTTACAGATATGATGGTGTAACAGCAGGTAACGGTGAAGGTGCTCTTTACTGTCTTCCTAAGGATTTCTCCACATTTGCATTCGCTTACAACAAGACAATGTTTGATGAAGCAGGTTTAGAGTATCCCGACCCTGCAAATCCTTACACATGGGAAGAATTCCTTGAAGTATGTAAGCAGCTTACAAAGGATACAGACGGTGACGGCGAAATCGACCAGTGGGGTACAGCAAACGCTCTTCAGTGGGCACTCGATGCTTTCATCTACACAAACGGCGGACATTTCTTAAATGAAGATTATACACAGGTAGTAATTGACGGACAGGAAGAATTTATTGAAGCATTCCAGTATTTTGCAGACTTAACATGCAAGCACGGTGTAACTCCTACAGTAGAACAGGATACAGCTCTTGGCGGATACCAGAGATGGTTAGACGGACAGATTGGTTTCTACGCATGTGGTACATGGGACGTAGGTGCATTCATGGATAAGAACACATTCCCTTATGAATGGGATCTCTGTGCATGGCCTGTAGGTAAGACCGGCGTTTCCATGACACGTAACGGTTCCGTAGGTTTCTCCGTATCTGCTGATACAGAATATCCTGAAGCAGCAGCAGCTCTGATTACATTATTCTCTACAGACCTTGAAGGCCAGAGAGTATTATCCGGTGAAACAACAGGTGTATCCTTACAGATGCCTAACATCATGGACTATGCTAAGGGTGATTACAAGGCAAAAGTTGCTGACGGCAGCATCCCTTACGCAAGCAATATCGATGTTATCTACAACTACTTAGAAGGAACAGACAAATATGAAGGTATCTTCGTTGAAACAGCATATACATACAACGCTGACTGGTGGACAGCATTCTTAAGCGGTGGTTATGAATATGTATTAAACGGAGAAATGACAGCAGCAGAATATTGTGCACAGGTTCAGCCTGCAATGCAGGAAGCTCTTGATGCAGCTAACGAAATGAAAGCAGCTGCAGCAAACTAAACCGATAGGCTTAAGAATATGACCCTGTGGCAGATAACTGTCACAGGGTCATTTAAACAAGAGAGTACATACTAATGTTTGGCAGGCATTGACAGAAAGGAAGTTATTTATGGGTCGTGTGAATGGTAAAACGAAAGTGAAATTATCGGCGATGGCCAAAAGGGAAGAAAGATGGGCTTTGCTGTTCGTAGCAGCGCCTGCGGTGGGATTTTTGTTATTTATGGCGTGGCCCATTATATTTGCATTTCTCACAAGTCTTACAACATGGAACGGTGCAAAAGGATTTGCGGGAATGCTTGACCGTTTCTGCGGTTTTGACAATTATGTAAAATTATTTAGTGATACAAAGTTTTGGAAAACATTATTAACAACAATTATTTATTTGATTGGTATTCCCATTGGTATGATTTTGGGTCTTACCTTTGCAATGGGAATGAACAGAAAAATTCCGGGAGTGAGAGTGCTGCGTACTATGTATTATGTGCCGGTTATTTCCTCTCTAGTAGCGGTATCCATCCTTTGGGCATGGGTTTACAACTATGATTATGGTTTATTGAATGTGATTATTAAGGCTCTGACAGGAAAGCATGGACCGAACTGGCTTGGAGATGAAGCGCTGATTAAGGTGTCTATGATTATCTTCATGGTTTGGAAAGGACTTGGTACATCCATCATTCTTTACCTGGCAGGACTTCAAAATATAGACCGTAGCTACTATGAAGCAGCTATGGTAGACGGTGCCAACGGCTGGCAGAAATTCATTAACATTACAGTACCGTTATTATCACCCGTTACCTTCTACATATTAATTACATCCATGATTGGCGGTTTCCAGGTGTTTGTAGAAGTTCAGGTAATGACAACTAACGGCGGTATCGGTTACAGCGCAGCGACAATTGTTTACTACTTGTATGAAAAAGCCTTTGAGAGCTTCCAGCTCGGATATGCAAGTGCAATTGCAATTATTCTCGCGATTATTATATTTATCATTACGCTGATTAACTTTATGGTACAGGATAAATGGGTTAAGACAATTGATTAGGAGGTGATACCATGGCAGGAAAAGATAAAGACATCGTTGCATCAGCAGTTGTATCAAAGAAAGAAAAAGTTGGGAACGCTATTGTGTTTGTGTTATTGTGCCTCGGCGCAGTGGTTATGGTATTCCCGTTGATTTATATGGTTATGACATCATTTATGACCAAAAACCAGATTTTATCAGGACAGCTCAGCTTGATTCCCGACCCATGGGTATTCGGAAAATATGCGGAGGTGTTGCAGAAAGGTAGTTTTATATCCGGTGTACTTAATACGATTAAGATTGAAATTCCGGTATTGCTGATCGGCGGATTTACCTCATCTTTGGCAGCATTTGCATTTGCAAAGATGAAATTCCGCGGAAAAGGCGCTATCTTTATGGGGCTTTTGGCAACCATCATGATTCCTTTTGCGGTTATTATGATTCCCCAGTATGTAATGTTTACCAGATTAAAATGGACAGACAGTTTATTACCGTTAATTATTCCGGCTTGTTTTGGTAATGTCAGCATGATTTTCTTCTTGAGACAGAACTTGAGCAGTATCCCTAATGATTTAATGGATGCAGCTAAGCTGGACGGATGCGGATATTTCAGAACCTTTGTACAGATTTTCTTCCCTCTGATGAAGGGAGCTGTAGGAACACAGCTGACACTTTGGTTCATGGGTATCTGGAATGATTACCTTGCACCGGTTATTTTCCTTAGAAGTGAAAAGAACTGGACGTTACAGGTGGTAATCAGGTCGTTTAATGCGTATTATGCAATCCAGAGTGACTATGCGCTGATTATGGCGGCATCGGTAATCGCGATGTTACCGACAATAACCTTATTCTTCTGCTTCCAGAGAGTAATTATTGAATCAGTAGCAATCAGTGGTATTAAATAGAAACGGAGTGATTTTGTGTCAAACTCACCGGTAATCGCTTTTTTAAACAAGATGACGGATTTGATTCTCCTCAATATCATATGGCTTATCAGCTGCATCCCTGTCGTAACGATAGGGGCAGCTACCACAGCCATGTATTATGTCTGTATTATTTCAATCAGACAGGGAGACGGTTATGTAATAAAGCGGTATATTGCAAGTTTTAAACAGAATTTCAGGCAATCTACCATTATATGGTTGATAATGCTTTTAATAACGGCCGTGTTTGGACTTGATATTTTCTTTTGGAATCAGGTTCATACAGGGTTTGGTAAGGTAATGCTTTGTGTCAGTATGGCACTATGGCTTTTGGTTGGTGTAATAGGGTTGTATGTTTTTCCGGTGCTGAGCAAACTTGAGGGAACGTTGATTTCTACCATTAAGAATGCAACGGCGTTTGCAATAGGGTATTTTCCGTATACCATAGCACTAATTTTGTTGACAGTCGGATTTATTTGGCTGAACCTGACGTCGCTTGGAATGAATGCAATTTCAATTTTTATCGGGTTTGCGCTTTTAGCATATCTGAAATCATTTTTTGTCTATAAAGTAATGATGAATCATATAGATGAGAGCTTTGATGATTTTTTAGATCCGACAGATGAGTAATTTTATATAAGGATGGTTAAAAAATGAAGGAACATGGAATGACAGAAACAGTAGCATATAAGGAAGTGTGGATTGCCCAAAGAGCTGACCCTTATGTGTATAAACATACAAACGGTGATTATTATTTTACGGCGAGCCTGCCTGAGTATGACGGTATTGCACTCAGAAGGGCAAAAACATTAAAAGGATTACAGAGTGCGGAAGAAGTAATGATTTGGAAAAAGCACGAGAAAGGTCCTATGAGTTTTCATGTATGGGCGCCGGAATTGCACTACCTTGACGGAAAGTGGTATATCTATTTTGCTGCAGGAATGGCAGAGGATGTCTGGAATATCAGACCCTATGTGCTGGAATGTATGGGAGACGACCCGCTTACGGATGAATGGGTAGAGAGAGGAATGATGCAGTGTGCAGAAGAGGATGAATTTTCTTTCCGTGCCTTTTCGCTTGATGCTACCATTCTCAAAAATAAAGGTAAAAATTATTTTATCTGGGCAGAGAAGGTTGGTGTGGGAAAACAGATTTCCAATCTTTACATAGCAGAAATGGAATCTCCGTTGAAATTAAAAACGGTTCAGGTATTATTGACAACACCGGATTATGACTGGGAAAGAAAAGGTTTCTGGGTAAATGAAGGACCGGCAGTTTTGTATCGTAACGGAAAGATTTTTGTGACTTATTCTGCCAGTGAAACAGGAATAGATTATTGCATGGGAATGCTTACAATTGATGAAAATGCAGATTTGCTGGATCCCCGTGCGTGGCAGAAAAAGAGATATCCGGTTCTTGCATCCGATGCGGGTAAAACGATTTACGGACCGGGACACAATTCCTTTACCGTGGACGAAGAAGGGAATGATATTTTGGTGTTCCATGCCCGGACAGAGACAGAAATTGTAGGAAATCCCCTTTATAATCCTAACAGACATGCCATGCTGATGAAATTTGACTGGAATGAAGACGGAGAGCCTGTTTTTCAGTTTTAGCATAACTATAGGAGAATGCCTATGAAAAAAATGGAGTTTAAAATAAAAAAATCAAATACAGAAATAGAAGATATTCTACTTGATGAAAAGAAACCCCAAAAAGAAAAAAAAGCTAAAAAAATAAAATTGACAAAGAAACAAAAGGATGCCGAAGCAGTTAAAGAAGGTGGCAGAAAAATAAAATTCGAAAAAATGCGGGAAATTTTCATGAATATAGGAAAAAAACTGGGAATGGAAGACTCTGGTAAAGAAAAAAAGATTTCCCACTCCCTGATGAAATTTTTCGGCATATCCGTGGTTTTGATTGCAATACTGGGTATTACCTGTTATGCAATGGCATCTAAGGCTGTTATGACCAGATATGAAAATGCGGTTGTCAGTGCAAGCTCATCCATGGAAACTTCTATGGGATTGGTTTGCGATTCCGTATCTTCCAAGATTGTGGAAATGTATTTGAGTGAAGACTTTAATGCATATTACAACGATAAGTTTGATGCTTCCGCTGCGGAAGCGGTTTCCTATACGGGGCCGATTACGGATATGCTTGTAAATTTAAAGGCAAATATGAACTATATCGGTGCCTACTATATTATCCCGCAGCAGGGAAAGGCAATTCTATCCAATGTAAAGGGACTTCCCGAGAATTATTATGAGGAATGTTTAAAGACGGAAGTAGGACAGAGCCTGCAGGCAAAAAGAACCAAAAATACCTGGCGGGGCTATCACAATACGTTAGACCAAAGTTTGGCTACGGGCAGTGATGATTACGCACTTTCCTTTATTATGCATTATGTGTTAAACAGAAATAACGGCTTCTTTATTGTAGATGTCAGCAGTAATTATATGCAGGAACTTCTCGGTGTTATGGAATTCGGAAAAGGCAGTATTACCGGTTATGTGACAGAGGACGGAAGAGAAGTATTGCTTCAGGAAGTGCATAACAAAAACGGCGAAGTCGTAATGCAAAAGTATGAAGGCAAAAAAATGTTTGTAGGAAATGCTTTCTATGAAGAGAGCATTGCTGCAAAAGAGGGCGGAAGTAAATATGTAAAGGTAGGCGGTAAGCAGTATCTGTATGTATATAATCCGGTAGGAAAAACAGGAATTACCATATGTACATTAGTGCCGAAGTCAACCATTACCAGTGAAATTTCCGTTATCAGAACGGCCACTATTATAATTGTACTTTTAGCCTGTGCAGTTGCAGTTTTTGCAGGTATGTCACTGACAAAGAGTATCAGCTCTGCATTGAATCAGACCTGTGATGCGCTGGCATGTGCAGCAGAAGGTGATTTGACACAGGAAGTAACCACAAAGAGAAAAGATGAGTTTGGCAAGCTGATAGCAGGTATGACAAAAATGCTTTCCGGTATGAGGGGACTGATTTCCGATAATCAGACTTTCGGACAAAAGGTGGTACGGTTATCCGGTGAAGTGGTAGCCTCATCTACCGAGATTGAAAGCTCCATGAAGCAGGTGGTTGATTCCATGCATTCTGTAGCAGAAGATGTAGGAATTCAGGCGCAGAAAACAGAGCAGGGTGTTGAGACAATTAATGTATTTTCGGATAAGATAAACAACATATATCAGGAATCCGAAAATATGGTATCCAAAACGGAAGAAGCACTATCTGCCATTGAAAAAGGAAAAGATATTGTAGGTAACTTAAGCCGGAAGTCGGAAGATACCGTGTCAGTTACCAGCGTATTGATTGAAGATATTAATCAGGTTGACAAGCAGTCCAAGAATATCGGGGAAATTATCGATACTATTGAAGAAATTGCAGGACAAACAAATTTACTGTCGTTGAATGCTTATATTGAAGCAGCAAGAGCCGGTGAAAGCGGAAGAGGCTTCTCGGTGGTTGCCGAAGAAATCAGAAAACTGGCAGAGCAGTCAATGAAGGCAGGAGATAAGGTAAGAAATATCGTTGCAGATATTAAAAACATTACTGCAAAGACGGAAGAATCTGCAAGAAAGACGGAAGTGTTCTTAAAAGAACAGTCACAGGCATTAAATGATACCATATCCATGTTTGGAACTATCAGCAGTCAGGTAAGTGACTTAGTAAGTGCAATTCATGTGATGCAAAGTGATATGTCGGCAATGGTGATGAATAAAGAAGATATTGTTGCGATTATGCAAAGTGTTTCCGATATTGCTGAAGAAATTGTAAAGAGTGTAGATGGTGTATCGGAAGTGGTAAATGATAAAATGCAGCAGGTTGACTTGTTGGTAAACAATGCGGAAAGCTTAAATAAAGAGGCGGAAGAATTATCAAAGTCAATGGAGCGGTTTAAAATTTAATTGTCATTAAGAACAAACGACGCCACGCTTTGCGAGCTGTCTTAGTGGACATAAAGAACCCCGGCTTCCTTTGAAGCCGGGGATGTTTATTTTATATACATAGAAACGGAAACTGTTTATTCCTGTTCCTGAGAAATGGGACTGTAATTGATTCGTACGTTAATATCCTGATTGTAGTTACCAAAGTTCTTACCGAAGATGGTAAGTCCTCCTACATGTACGGAATCTTCATTAACGGCCATTTTCAGTCGGATAGTACTTTTGTCGGTAAGATTTAAATCATAAATGGTAACGTTGGAAATCTGAAGACCATCCATAAAGGTACCTCGTTTGTTAATAACGAGAAGCTTCAGTAATCCATATTGGTTCCAGTTAGGAAACCACCATTCGGGAGTAAAAATACCGTTTACATCTCCGAAGTCACCGGGACTTGTCCAGGAACCGATAAAGGTATCGTTAATGTAGAAGGAAATATCCGAGGGCCATACATCGTTTACACCGGGAGCTTCCGAACTTAACTCTGCAGAAATAGTGAGTTTATCAATTTTTTGGGAAAAGGGAATGAAGTTAGGAATGATGTATTCCACAAACCCTCTTGTAAACCAAAGAATATCTGCATTATATCTGTCCGGATGTGCGAAGTATCTGGTATCATCTACTTCTCCGATTAAAGCGGTGGAGGATGCAAGTCCGCAAGTGGGATAGATATTGTAGTTGGAATAATGGCCCACTTTTAACTCAGTTTGATATACATTTTGCTCGTCATCAGTGTTCTCAAGGTCAATCAGTATCTTGTCAAGAAGCACGGTGCAGATTTTCTGGTTTCCGTGACCTGCTGATTCGGAGGCGGTAGAAATGAGTCCGCAGTCCTCCAGTTTTTTGATATGGCTGGTGAGGGCACCGTTGGTGATGTTAAGGCGGGAAGCCAAATCATTCATATTCATGCCGTTGTTTTCACGTAAGATTTTGATGATTTCTATTCGGATGTTGGAACCTAATGCTTTAAACAGCTCAAGCCCTTCGTCTAATGATTTGATGTGAAGCATAGCAAGTCCTTTCTATGTAAAAAATATTTTAGTTTTATCTATATTATTATAGCACGATTTTAATAAAGTGTAAATGAATAATAGATATAA
>JAFSGE010000046.1 GCA_017434885.1 Lachnospiraceae bacterium
AAAGGCTGTGTTCTGGCATCACCAGAACCTTTGGTCATAACATCGAACAATTCACGGTTAGGCTGTGCATGAAGTTCATCAAAGATAACCGCATGAACATTCAGACCGTGCTTGGTATAGGCCTCCGCCGACAGTACTTGGTAGAAGCTATTTGTCGGTTTATACACCAATCTCTTAACCGACATAACCGGCTTAATCCTCTTTTTCAATGCCGGACACTGATCTACCATATCCACTGCAACATCAAATACAATAGATGCCTGCTGCCGGTCAGAAGCACAACCATACACCTCAGCTCCCCATTCCCCGTCACCGCAAGTCATATACAGAGCAATTGCTGCTGCCAGTTCTGACTTTCCATTTTTCTTTGGTATCTCGCAGTAGCAGGTATTATACTGTCGGTACCCATTTTCCTTAACCGTACCAAAAAGGGTACGAATGATCTCATCCTGCCAGCTAAGAAGCTCAAACGGTACTCCTCTCCATTTTCCTTTCGTGTGCTTCAGACAGTTGATAAAATTTACTGCGTGATCCGCTTTTGCACTATCAAACACTATTTGCCACCACCTTTTATCAGAAGAAGCTCCATTTCATCGCTTTCCTTATCCTCGCCGCCATCGGCCACGATTCGGCTTCTGGCAGAAGGGGTCAGGCCAAACTGCTCACAGAACTTATTCATAATTTTCAGATAAGTCTGTGCTATGGATACCTGAGGAACCTGCTGCCAATATCCACTGGGTGTTTTTACAATAGTTCCGTGCTGTGTGATGAATTCCTCCGCTTCTTTCCATCTGGCATACGCCTGACAATAACCTGCAAAAGCAGCCATATCAATCTCTGTCAGAATGCCAAGCTGCTCTAACTGCTTGCTCATCCGCTTCCATTCACGCTTTGCCTCATCCTCAAGCCAGGAAGGGCAGCGGGGTGCCTTCTTCTCCGGCTTCGGTTCATTCGTATTCAAATTTCTCTTACCCGGATTTCCCTCCAGCACTTTCACTGCTGTTGGTTTCGGTTTTCTGCCTCTTTGCGCCACTGCCCTCACCTCCATTCCTTGGCATCAAAAAAGGACCCCCGTAGGAATCCTTTCGTAACCTATTACTTACACTTTGTCACTTTTTCTTCTTAGTTGTAATCCTTCAGTAAAATACATAATGCCATTTTGGATAATTCATCTTTTGGCTTGATATCCCACCCCGCATTGTAACTGCAAGTTATTTCATCTTTCTTCTGAAGGAGCAATTTAGTAATTTTCCCGCCATTGATTCCACGTTCACTGGGCTCATTCAAGCACTCTACCCTGTAATGGCAAATTTCAGAAGCCTTCCCGTTTTTCATGTTGCTAATGGTACCTTCTTTAAGCATATCTATAATCCGCCTTTCTGCGAAAGGTACCAATGCGTCATGAAACATATTGGCTGACTTTCGCTTTCTATTCTTATTTCCTTCTGATATGATTTCTGTAATAAGACTGACACACTACAGAACACGCGGAGGTGAGTGGCGGGGCTGTATAGCGGCGACCTCGTATATCTATATGTTGTCGGTCATCCGTTAAGGCATCAATGATTGGCGCATAACGTAGCCCGTAAACTTATCTCTTCCAAAGTCGACTCGATTTTGCCGGATGACCAGTCACTGTCAGTTTTATTGCTACAAAATATCAGGAGGTTATTTTTTGTCGTTTAAAATTATCAAAAATAATTGCTGCGGACTTGATGTCCACAAAACCTGGATTTATGCCTGTATCGGTATTACCGATTCTCACAGCCGAACAGAATATATGCAAGCTCGCTTTTCTTCCTTTTCAAAAGGGTTACAAGAGTTGTGTGACTGGCTTGCAAAATATAATTGTACGGATGTCTGTATGGAATCAACCGGCAAGTATTGGATCCCTGTTTTTAATATTTTAGAGAAAAGTAACATCTGGGTTACTCTTTCTCATCCCAAATACACCAAGCCTCAAAAAGGAAATAAGACAGATCGTAAAGATGCTAAGTGGATTTGCGATCTATATATGTGCGGCATGGTAAAACCTTCCTTTATTCCACCTGCTGACATTCGCGAGTTAAGAGACCTTGTAAGATACCGATATAAACTCACCTGTATGATTACCGGTGAAAAGAATCGTGCTCAAAATTGTCTTACCGTCTCTAACTTAAAACTTGATGATGTCTTTTCCGATGTATTTGGTAAATCTTCTCGTTCTATTACAGAACAGATTTTACAACACCCTGGAGAAACTTTTGATGTAGCACCTTTCATACACAGCAAATGTAAAACTCCTATTGAAGAAATACAAGCTGCTGTTGATGGTGCTATTTCTACAGAACAAGCCGTGAAGCTCAGACAATGTCTTAATCACATCGATGAATTAGAAATGCACAAAGCAGAAATAGAACGGGAAATCTTTCGTCTCAGTGATAAATACGAAGAAGCTCTTTCTCTTATTCGAACCGTGCCAGGATTCGATAAGAACCCATTGACTGCCATTCAAGTGCTCTCTGAAATCGGAGGTGATATGTCTGTCTTCCCCACAGCTAAAAACCTCGTATCATGGGCTGGATGTTGTCCTCGTAATGACCAAAGCAATCGCAAAATCAAATCGACCAGGATTTCCCGTGCTGGTTCTTATTTTAAACCAGTATTGGTGCAAGTTGCAAATGCTTTAATCAAATCTAAGAAACATCCTGAAATTACGAATCGTTATCGCCGTATAAAAGCACGCCGTGGCCACAAGAAAGCTATCATTGCTGTCTGTCGTATGCTCCTGACCGCTATCTGGCACATACTTACAGATTTAAAACCTTATACACCGGAAGGCTTTCTTGAATCACGTCCTGTGAATGAAACAAAAGTACTGACCACTTCACAGGCACTTAATCTGCTTAAACAACGAGGATATATCATCAGAGCTGACGAAGTTTCTGCTGTCTGATTAGGTGTTGTGTTTATATTTACTTTTTAAAACCACCTCTTATGATGGTTTATTTGTTATGCCCTTTATTTTTGGGGTGCCCTCTACTTAGTTGTTTCAAACTTTGCACCTCACTCAAACATGTAACTTGTACAAATACTCCGCTTCCTGTTCTCCCACACTATCTATAAGCGCCTTCTCAAGAACTGCGGCGTCAAAACCAAATCTCTGATATCCTTCAAGGCACACATGATAATATCTTCTGGTCGGACACCCCAGCGGTCTCTCCTCATGCATAATGTAAATGAGCGCTTCTCTGCTACCTGCTGCTTTCCCATCCACTTCTTTATCTGAAATGATATCAGGATCAGAAGATTTCCATGTGATAGAAGCAGTTTTTTCTGTTCCCTCTACTTCCATCTCCGTCGGAAGTGACAGATGACCTTTTACTGCATCTGCATTTGGAATATCAAGCGCTTCTATTGCGGATAATACAATATCTTCATTTGTAAGAGCTTCTTTTACGATCACTACGTCAAAAGTCTTTGTATCTGTAATACCAGCCATAGCAATCTCAGCAGTAAATGTTACCGTAACATTTTCCTTTTCCGCACGTACAACATCTACCGAATAACCATCTTCACCTAAGATGGCATGATCTGTTTTTTCTACTTTCCATGTGATATTAGAAGCATTTTTCCCTGTAGACGGAAGAACAAAATCTTCTGTTACTTCCTTCGGAAGAGAAAGCGCAGCCTTGTCAGCTGCAACGGCTTCTGCAGCAGCCTCTTTATTTACAAGA
>JAFSGE010000047.1 GCA_017434885.1 Lachnospiraceae bacterium
AGCGGGTGATGGGAATCGAACCCACGTATCCAGCTTGGAAGGCTGGTGTTCTACCATTGAACTACACCCGCGTATATAATAAGCGCTGCTAATCGGGGTGACAGGATTCGAACCTGCGACCCCCTGGTCCCAAACCAGGTGCTCTAGCCAAGCTGAGCCACACCCCGCTGTTCTTTGTCCTCACACTCACACAACGCAAGAATTATTATATTCGAAGAAAGGTTTTCTGTCAACAACAAATTTGAAAATTTTTAAAAGTTTTTCGAAAAGTTTTTCAAAAGATTTTTTTTAATATAAAAATTAAGGCTTGAACAGAAAAATAATTTGGCGCATAATAGGTTAATGTGGCGAAATGGATTAGAAAAGAGGAATGTAATATATGAAAGATAACGGACAGATGAAAGAAAACAAAATGGGAGTAATGCCGGTGGGCAAGTTACTGATTAACATGTCACTTCCGATGATGATATCCATGCTTGTTCAGGCATTATATAATATAGTAGACAGTGTTTTTGTTGCAAGAATCAGTGAGGATGCATTGACGGCAGTATCTTTGGCATTTCCCTTACAGAGTTTGATGATTGCACTGGGCGGTGGTACCGGCGTCGGTGTGAATGCATTGCTATCCAAGTCTCTGGGAGAAAAAGATTATGATAAAGCAAATAAAGCAGCGGCTAACGGAGTGTTTCTTGCAGCAATGAGCTACCTTGTGTTTTTAATCATTGGACTGGTGGCGGTAAATCCTTTTTATAGGAGCCAGACCGATAATGCACAGATTCTGGAATACGGTCGTCAATACATGACAGTAGTTTGCTGTTTTTCTTTTGGATTGTATACACAATTTATTTTTGAACGATTGCTTCAGTCAACAGGAAAGACTTTCTATACGATGATTACACAAGGGACGGGTGCTATTATCAATATCATTCTTGACCCGATTTTGATATTCGGATATTTTGGAATACCTGCAATGGGAGTAACCGGTGCGGCTGTTGCGACCGTAATCGGACAGGTGATTGCCGGCATCTTTGCAATTATTTTAAATCAGAAAAAAAATACAGAAATCAGATTAAGTGTAAAAGCTTTTAAACCTGATTTACAGATTATACGAACGATTTATGTTGTCGGAATTCCTTCCATTATAATGCAGTCAATCGGTTCGATTATGACATACGGAATGAACCAGATTCTGATGGCATTTACTTCCACCGCAGCGGCAGTGTTCGGCGTTTACTTTAAATTGCAAAGCTTCATATTTATGCCTGTGTTCGGACTGAATAACGGTATGGTTCCCATTATTGCCTACAATTACGGTGCTGAAAAGAAAGACAGACTGATTAAAACTATGAAGCTTAGTATTACCTATGCGGTTTGCATTATGATTGTCGGCTTTTTGGTGTTTCAGATATTTCCGGCGCAGCTGTTTATGCTGTTTGATGCATCCGAAACCATGCTTTCCATCGGAATACCGGCTCTTAGGATTATCAGTACCCATTTTTTGCTTGCCGGTTTCTGTATTATTATCGGTTCCGTTTTTCAGGCACTCGGAAACGGTGTATACAGTATGATTATTTCCATGACAAGGCAGCTTGTTGTGCTTTTGCCGGTAGCATGGTTTTTGGCAAAGCTGGGAAATGTGAACTATGTGTGGTTTGCCTTTCCTATTGCAGAACTGGCCTCTCTTGCAATGTCCGTGTTTTTTCTGCGTAGAATTAACAGGAAAATCATCAGTCAGATAGGAAAACACAGTGGTGATAGTTTAAAAAGTGGAGAGATAGATGATTGACAGAAAGAAAGCAAAATGATACTATGATAAGGCAGTCTAAGCGGAATTGATGGAATTGGCAGACATGCAAGATTTAGGTTCTTGTGCCGCAGGGCGTGTGGGTTCAAGTCCCACATTCCGCATTTAAGTCTGACTTAGAGGATTGTAGCAGCGAAGCCGGAAGCTTCGCTGTTTTGTATTAGAAAAAGGAGTTTTATTATGAAAAATAGTGAAATGCAGATGGGCACAGAGCGGATTGGCAAGTTAATGATTAAGATGGCGATTCCGGCTGTTGTGGCACAGATTATTAATATTCTTTACAGCGTGGTGGACAGGATTTACATCGGGCATATAGCAGGCGTGGGAATGGAGGCCCTTACAGGAGTGGGGGTTACCTTTCCTATTATTACACTGATTTCGGCTTTCTCGTCTTTTGTGGGTGCGGGAGGTGCACCGCTTGCCGCAATTTGGATGGGAAAGGGTGATAAGGAGAGAGCAGAGAAGATTTTGGGTAACGGTGTCAGCATGCTGCTTTTCTTTACCGCGGTACTGATGGCATTTTTCTATGCCTTCATGCGCCCGCTTCTTTATATGTTCGGAGCCAGTGATGCAACCATAGAATATGCGGTATCCTACATTTCCATTTATCTGCTCGGAACGATTTTTGTAGAGCTTGCTTTGGGACTTAATGCATTTATTATTTCCCAGGGACAATCGGCAGTTGCCATGGCAGCAGTGCTGATTGGAGCGGTTTTCAATATTGTGCTTGACCCGATATTTATTTTCGGAATGAACATGGGCGTAGAAGGTGCGGCATGGGCAACCGTCATTTCACAGGCATTCAGCGCACTTTGGACGGTTGGTTTTCTAATCAGTAAAAGGTCGTCATTAACCATAAAAGTGAAGGCCATGAAGCCGGAATTCAGTATCATCGGAAAAACAATGGCGTTGGGTGTTTCACCGTTTATTATGCGTGCGACGGAAAGTCTTATCAGTATTGTAATGAATAGTGGATTGCAGAAGTATGGCGGCGATGTCTATGTGGGCTCCCTTACCATTATGCAGAGCGTGATGCAGATGTATTCAGCACCTCTTGGCGGATTTACACAGGGAGTACAGCCGATTATCAGCTACAATTTCGGTGCGGGAAAGTTTGACAGAGTGAAAAAACTATATCGCAGTATGATTGCAAGCAGCTTTTTGTTTGCCGCAGCAGCAACGGCCTTGGTAATGATTTTTCCCGGATTTTTTGCAGGCATGTTTACCAATGACAAGGAATTGATTGCGCTGGTGGAGCAGGTAATGCCCATCTTTATGTGCGGTATGCTGATTTTCGGATTGCAGCAGGGAATCCAGCCTACATTTCTCGCACTGGGACAGGCAAAAATTTCTTTGTTTATTGCTATTTTCAGAAAGGTGATTTTACTTGTTCCGCTGGCATTGATATTACCAAGGTTTTTCGGTGTCATGGGTGTTTATTATGCGGAGCCGGTTTCAGACATTATTTCAGCGCTAACTGCCACGGTGTTGTTTCTGCTGAATATCAATAAAATTGTATCAAAAGAAACCTTACAAAAGATAACATAGAAACCATATTTCTTAAGAGAACGGAAAATAAAAGTGAATTTTTTGTGAAAACTTATGGAAAAGGACAAATTTCGAAACATGCGGATTGTTATTTTTGGCGAATTGTTGTAACATGAGAGACAGGGTGTTTTGAAGGAAAAGGAAACAAAATCCCCAGATGCAGGAAATCCTGCAAACGGGAAGGAAAGGTATGAATATGATGATGAAGAAGATAATAAGTATCGGACTGGCCGGCATCATGATGGCAGCTGCGCTTGTCGGATGTAAAAGTACAGATGCGGCAGCCAATTACAAGCAGGCAGGTCTGGGCGGTCTGGTTATGATGTATGATGAAACTGTGTGGACACCGAATGAGGAAGGATCCACAGAATCAAGTATCCGTTTTGATGCGTCAGATGAGTGTGTTCTGGGTGTTACCTGCGCAAAAGAAGGTCTGTATCAGCATCCTCTTGATATGATATCGGTATCCAAACAAATTTATTCCACATATGAAGGATATGAGGAGCTGAGTGCGCCTGAACTGGTTACTGTGAATGACCAGAGCTGGTATGAGTGGAGCTTCAGTTATGTGGAAGACGGTGAGGTGATTCAGAACCTGCAGAGACTTTACGGTGAGAACTATTATGCATATACATTATCCTACTTATCTAATGAGGCAGGATTTGCAAAGAATAAAGAAGAAGCCTTAAAGGTAATGAATTCTGTGGTGATGACAGTGCCCGGCAATGAAGAAGCAGAAGCAAAGGCAAAAGAGTTCCTGGTAGGTGAATGGGATATGGGCGGCGCCGGTTATCTGGTAATTGAGGAGGGCGGAACCTATACCTGGTATATGGACAGTTCCAAGGATGCAGCCAATATGCATACCGGAACTTATGGCTGTGATACACAGAGCACAACCCTCGGTTTCGGAGAAGGGGAAGGAATTTATCTTGTACTGTTCCCTGAAAAGCTGACAGTAGAAGGGAAAGAAGGAACTACGGGAAGCAGTAAGTATGATTACGGTATTTCTTTGGAACAGCAGACAGACGGTTCTTATCAGATGATTAATGCAACTACATTTACAATGTATGAGCTGAATAAACAGTAAGCGGGAAGGAATGCGGGAAATGTTGGATTTATTAATACAGATAGTTTTATTGGTAGTAGGGTTTGTCATGCTGATTAAAGGAGCAGACTGGTTTGTGGAAGGCGCTTCTAAAATAGCTGATAAGTTTGGAATTCCCCAGCTTGTCATCGGTCTTACCATTGTGGCAATGGGAACCAGTGCACCGGAGGCGGCGGTTAGCATTTCCGCGGCAATAAAAGGAAATGCGGGAATCACAATCGGTAATGTTGTGGGAAGTAATATCATGAATATTCTTCTGATTTTGGGAATTACTTCTGTGATTACTGCAATCGGTGTGCAGAAGTCTACCATTAAATATGAGATTCCTTTTTTGATTGCAATCTCCATATTACTTCCTGTACTGGGAATGATTGATGGAACAGTAGGCCGAATTGATGGTGCCGTTTTGTGGCTTTGTTTTATCGCATATTTGTTGTATTTATTCCGTATGGCAAAAAAGGGACAGGCAGTTACCGAAGAAATTCCTGAAAGCGAAGCAGGAGACAGCCTGTTAAAGATGATTGTAATGGTGATTGTAGGTGGCGGACTGATTGTGCTTGGCTCTGATGTAACGGTAGATGCAGCGACTGTTATTGCACAGATATTCGGTATGAGCGACCGCTTAATCGGTCTTACCATTGTGGCATTCGGAACTTCGCTGCCGGAGCTGATTACTTCTGTGACAGCCGGAATGAAGGGAAAAGCGGATATTGCAGTCGGCAATATTGTGGGAAGCAATGTTTTCAACATTTTGTTTGTGGTAGGTACTACAGCGCTAATTACACCGGTAACCTTTGCATCCAATTTTGTGATTGACAGTGCGGTAGCGGTAATTGTAGCGGTAATGCTGTTGCTGTTTGTATTGAAGGACAAAAAGCTGAAAAGGACAGGCGGTATTGTGATGCTTGTTTCTTATGCGATATATTTTGTATATCTGTTGGTATAGTACTTTTAAAGGAGCAGTTCAAGCATGGACTGCTCTTTTCATAGCATTGTCTTATTGACTTAAATTGGGAAATATATTATTCTTAATATATGGCAGAAGACAAGGAGGATACGACATGGTATCAAGTATTGTGGGAAATTATTTAATTCAAAAAGGATTGATTACATCTGAGCAGTTTGAGGATGTTCTCAAGGAACAAAGTAAGGTTCGCGTCAAGCTGGGATTGATTGCAGTTGCGGAAGGTCTGATGACTCAGGAAGAAGCAGACCGTGTAAACCAGTTACAGGCAATCATGGACAAGCGGTTTGGTGATATTGCAGTGGAAAAGGGGTATTTGACAGACGGACAGGTAGAATCGCTGTTGAAGAAGCAGGGAAATGCTTATCTTTCTTTTGCACAGGCACTTGAAAATCAGCAACTTATGACTATTGAGCAGTTAGAACAGTATTTGGTGGATTTCAAATGTGAAAATAATCTGACAGCATCAGATATGGAAGCAATCAAGAGCGATGATGTGGACAAGATTATCCGCCTTTACCTTCCTATAGAGGCAGAAAAGTATCTGCCCATGGCAAGTCTTGCAGTCAGAACCCTGATTCGTCTTGTTGATACAGGACTTTATGTAGAAAAGGCAAGTCTTGTTTCCGAGCTGGAAGTAAGTAAAGGTGCGCTGCAGTATGTAGAAGGTCAGACTTCCATGAACTGCGGTATGGCAGGTGACGGTGAGAGTCTGTTATATACAGCATCAACTTTCGGACAGGAAGAGTTTGCAAGCGTAGATGAAGATGCATTGGACGCAATCGCAGAACTGCTTAATTGTATTAACGGTTTGTATGCATCTGCTCTCAGCAAGGAAGGTGTAGCAATGGAACTGATGCCTCCGGAATTCTCTGCGGCTATGAGCAAAATGACATGTAAAGAAATGCTGGTTCTTCCTTTAATCATTAGTGGAAGCAAAGTAAATTTCTTAATCGCAATGGATAATAAAATTGAAATGAATTAGGAGGCGCGAGATGGCAAAGATATTAATTGTTGATGACTCAAGAACATCCCGTAAAATTTTAAGAACACTGTTAGAGGAAGCAGGACATGAAATCGTAGGAGAAGCTGTAAATGGTGATGACGGCTATCTGAAATATCAGGAGTTGAAGCCTGACCTCGTAACCATGGATATTACTATGCCGACAACAGACGGTATTCAGGCGCTGCAGTTAATCAGACATTATGACAAAGAAGCATGTGTTGTTATGATTACGGCAGCAGGACAGAAGGATAAGATGCTTCAGGCATTAAAGGAAGGTGCTTCTGAGTTTATTACTAAGCCTTTTGATAAGGAAGAAGTAGTAAATATTATCGGAAAACTTGCAAAATAAAAAAGAAAATACATAAGTAAATTAGAAAACCGACGGTCTTTTGAAAAAGAACCGTCGGTTTTTTTGTAAATAGGGAGGCTTGTAAAGCATGCAGACCCTATGAGTCAAGTAGCTTTAAAACATCCGGGAAAAGAGTCAGGCTTCGTTTTAATATGCCGTGCATGTGGGCAATGGCAATTCCGTAATTCACAATGGGTACATTTTTTGAATTGCATTTTTCTGTGCGGTGTTTCATTTCCGCTTCATTGAGCATACAGCCGCCGCAATGAACCACAAGTGCATAAGGAGAAAGGTCCTCCGGGAATTCACCGCCTGAGCTGAACGAAAATGATATTTTTTTGCCTGAAAAGTTTTCAATCCAGCCGGGCATTTTTACTGTTCCGATATCATTACATTGCCTGTGGTGGGTACAGCCTTCCGAAATCAGAACTTTATCACCGTCCCGCAATTTGGACAAAACAGAAGCACCTTCTACCAGCCTTAGCAAATCACCTTTGTATCTGGCCATCAGGATGGAAAAGGACGTCAGAGGAATATCGTCCGGTGTTTCTTTGCTGACGCTGCCGAAAACCTGAGAATCAGTAATTATCATTTTGGGTTTACAGGCAAGCCGTTTAAGTGTTGCAGTAAGTTCTGTATCCTGACAGGTCACCACTATGCCGTGTGCATCCAGAATATCCCGGATAGTAAGTTGTTGCGGAAGAATCAGACGCCCCTTAGGAGCGGATTCGTCAATAGGCGTTACCAAAACAATGACATCACCTGCCTCAACCAGGTCAGATACAAGTACTTTTTGGGATTTGCTTTTAGGAGCAAAATCTGCAAGAACTCTTTTTAATGTTTCAATGCCGGCATTTGTGAAAGCACTGGTGAAGATGCACTTATGAGTATCATCAGAAGCAAAAGCTCTGCTGTCAGGTTCAGTCTGCAATAAATCGGTTTTGTTCCACGCAATGATATAGGGGATTTTCCGTTTTTGAAATTCCTGTTCCAGCTCAGTGTCTGTTTGGCTCATGCCAAGAGTGCTGTCAATTACCAATATGGCGATATCTGTCTGACCCAAAATCTGTTTTGCCTTTTGGACACGAAGAAGACCAAGCTCGCCTTCATCATCAAGGCCGGGAGTGTCAATAATGACAACAGGACCTAAAGGGAGAAGTTCCATCGCTTTTTTGACAGGGTCAGTTGTGGTGCCTTTTACATCCGATACAACGGAGAGCTGTTGCCCTGTGACTGCGTTGACAAGGCTGGATTTTCCGGCGTTGCGCATGCCGAAAAAGCTGATATGAATCCGTTCACCGGATGTTGTTTGATTTAAGTCCATAGTAATCCTCCATTATCATCAGAATCGGAAATCGCGGCGGTTGGATGCTTTGATTTCAGCAATGTTCTGCGCTGCAATTTCACGTACTTTTTCCTTAGGAATGCGTTGTAATTCCCGCGCAACCATCTCATAGCCCACTTCTTTTGTCCGAGGTGATGCATAGTCTTCCAAATATTCGGACAAGGTCATGAGTGCGTTGGGATGACAGCAGTTTAAAATCTGACCGCTCTTACAAAGGCTCATGAAGCGGTCGCCGGTACGTCCTTCCCGGTAACATGCGGTACAGAAGGAAGGAATGTGTCCGTTTTCCATCAGCCAGCAGACTACCTCATCCAGACTTCTCTGGTCGGAGACTTCGAACTGTTCCGTATCATGAGGGCGTTCTTCGGCAGAATATCCTGCATAACCGCCTACGGAAGTCCGGGAGCCGCCGGATACCTGGGAAACGCCCAGTCGCAAGAGTTTGGAGCGAACCTGCTCACTTTCACGGGTAGAAATAATGATTCCCGTATAAGGAACTGCCAGACGGATACAAGCCGTAATTTTGGCAAAGGTATCATCATCAATACCGTTATCAAACTGATCAGGGTCAATATCATCCGCTCTTTTCAAACGGGGAACGCTGATGGTATGAGGTCCGACACCGTGAACCGCTTCCAAATGTTCTGCATGCATCATAAGTCCGGCAAATTCATATTTGTACAGTTCCAGACCAAATAATACACCAAGTCCTACATCGTCAATTCCGCCTTCCATGGCGCGGTCCATGGCTTCGGTATGGTAGGCATAATCATGCTTAGGACCGGTAGGATGAAGTTCTTCGTAGCTTTGTTTGTGGTAAGTTTCCTGGAACAGGATGTAGGTACCGATACCGGCATCCTTTAATTTGCGGTAGTTTTCTACCGTGGTTGCCGCAATATTTACGTTTACACGGCGGATATCACCGTTTTTATGGTGAACGCTGTAGATGGTCTTAATACAGTCCAGAATATATTCAATTGGATTGTTGACAGGGTCTTCTCCTGCTTCAATGGCCAGACGCTTATGCCCTAAATCCTGCAAGGCGATTACCTCTGCTTTAACCTCCTCCTGAGTCAGCTTCTTGCGGGCAATATGCTTGTTCTTTAAGTGATAAGGACAGTATACACAGCCGTTGACGCAGTAATTGGACAAATAGAGCGGTGCAAAGATGACAATGCGGTTGCCGTAAAATGCCAGCTTGATTTCTTCTGCAATTTCATACATCTTTTGAATCTTTTCAGGAATTTCGCATGCCAGAAGCACAGAAGCTTCTCTGTGGGATAAACCTGCACACACATGTCCGGTTTCGGTTTTTTTGGGACGTGCTTTTTCCAAAATTTGGTCAATCAGTTCCACATTGTTTTTGTTTGCTTCTGCATAAGCAAGGGTTTCGCGAATTTCTTCGTCATTGATAAATTCTTCGGCTTTTAATGACTTTGGGTTATAAATTGCCATATGTTTTCTTCTCCTTAGTTTATTTTTTAAATTTGATATCTCCACGGTCTACTACAATTTGATAGCCAATGGATGCAATATGTTTCGAAAGCTCGGTTACACATTGGGCCGATTCAGCTCCATCGGAAATTTTGTTGTCATACAATGCATATTTTTTGCGAACACCGGCAGGAGATAAGTTTGGCATTACTACGTTTGCTCCTGATAAAATTCCCATTTCCCGTCCCTTTGGATGAATGGTGCCAAGTGCTGTTGTGGCGGGAAGCAGGATGTCAGGTTTTATCAGTCTGATGATGGAAAGCAGATAGCAGGTCAGCTCTAATGTACCGGACTCTTTGTCCTTAAATGGGGTACCGGACTGAGGAATAAAAGGACCGATACCGCACATTTGCGGCTGAAAGGTTTCGATAAATTTAAGATCTTTTGCAAGGTGCGCAGCCGTCTGATAAGGAGAACCCACCATAAAGCCGCATCCTGTCTGATAACCGATTTTTTTTAGGTCAGCAAGGCACTGCATTCTGTTTATAAAAGAAAGCTCTTTTGGGTGTAGCTTTTCATAGTGAGCATTATCTGCCGTTTCGTGACGAAGCAGATAACGGTCCGCGCCGGCATCAAAAAGCTGTTTGTAGCTTTCATATGTGCGCTCACCCAGGGAAAGCGTCACGGCACAATCGGGATATTCTTTCTTAATTTGTGCAATAAGACTGCAAAGTCGCTCATCCGTAAAGTATCCGTCCTCACCGCCTTGCAGGACAAAGGTACGGAATCCCAGCTGATAGCCGTCCCTACAGCAGGCTAAAATATCATCTTCTGTCAGGCGATATCGCTCTACTCCGTGATTGCTTTTGCGGATACCGCAGTAAAAACAGTCGTTTTTGCAGATGTTGCTGATTTCAATAAGCCCGCGGATATAAACGGTATTACCGTAAATTTCACGTCTTGCATTGTCTGCGTATTTAGCCAGTAAATCGGCAGCATCCTTTGTCCGGTGAGTGATAAGAAATTCATATTCGGAGAGGGAGAGAGTGTGTTCTTTTTCTAATTTGTTTATGAAAGAAAAAAGTGTCTCATTCATGGCAGGTGACTCCCGAATAAGCTGTTTTGACGCTGATACCGGTAAGACTGCCGATTTTGCCGGAAAGAGCAGCAATGGTGTTTTGCGGAGCATCCAGTGCAATACTGATGATATTGATTCCACGTTTGCGATAGGGAATTCCCATGCGCCCGATAATGTATTCACCGTAATCATGCAAAATGGAATTTAATTTTTCTACGGTATCACTGTTTTCCACAATGATACTCATAACGGCAACACGTGTTTCCATGTAAAAAACCTCCGTTATATTTTATGGAATAAAAAAACGCATTCCCAAGCGGAATGCGGCGTAAAACGGTACGACTTACAAGAAGCATTGATACAGGGCTCCTCTGAAGACTCCAAGCGACACACAAGGCCGATTTGACCTTTTGGTGCCATAAGGTTATTCGCACCTTTCACGCAGCATAAATTGCTTAATGTCAGGATTAAAAATATTATATCATGGAAAAATAAAAGGTGTCTATGAAAAAAGTACTTGCCAAAAGAAGAAAAGTGTAGTATATTCTAAAACAAGGAAAACGTTTTCCAAAAGAATTGCCAAACAGAAAGCAGGAAATCTTATGGTATCGATTAAGGATGTTGCGAAACATGCAGGAGTGGCAATTTCGACAGTATCAAAGGTATTGAACAATTATCCGAATGTCAGTGAGGAAACGAAACAGCGGGTAAACCGTGCCGTGGAGGAACTCAATTTTGTTCCTAATTCCGTTGCGGCGGCACTTTCTTCCAAACAGGCAGGGCGGGTGGCGCTTCTGGTAAATGTCAATATGAAAACAAGTGCTGTAGATGAAATCAATATGCAGCACATTACAGGAGCCTTAAACCGGGCTATGGAACTGAGTCTTGATGCGATAACTTTATTTTCCTTTATGTATCAGAATATGACAGTGGATGAGCTTATCCGCTATCTGAAATCGCAAAGTATTACGGGCATTATTATTTACGGAATGTCCAAGGAGGATAAAGTGCTTCATAAGCTGGTGGCTGCGCAGGAGTTTAAATGCGTAGTGGTAAATGCGCCGCTTGTGAATGAAAGTACATCAAGTGTCGGAATTGATGACAGAAAAGCACAGTATGATGTGGCGCGTAAAACCATTGAAGAAAACCGGTGCAAGAGAGTTTTATATATTGCAGGAAAGCGAAACGGTTATGTAACGGATGAGCGGCTTCTGGGAATGGAGCAGCTTGCAAGTGAACTTGGTCTTACCATGCTGGTGAGAAACGGAGAGTTTTCGGAATTGCAGGCCAGAAACATTACCATGAAATATGCCAAAAACAAAGATGTGGTGGTGTGTGCTTCCGACCTGATGGCAATCGGTGCCATGAAAGCGCTGATTGAAATGGATATTTTCCGTCCGGTCTGTGGATTTGACGGTATTGTGCTTATGGGATATGTAGGCAAACAGATGAATACCGTGTGTCAGAATTTTGCAGAGGTTTCCCGTAATGCAATGGAGGAACTGCATGCATTACTCGGCGGGGCACAGGGAAGGAAACTGGTGCTTCCTCATAGTCTTGCGAGAATGAAGTATGAGGACATTATCTGTTAAAGTGATAAACTTTAAAATGATTGGAAACGCTAACAATAAGAACATAATATAAAAGAAAATATAAATGATTTTTAGGAGGTAGTTATGTCTGCACAAACAAATTTACAAAAGGACGTATTGGTTTTGAATCTGGAAGAACAGCTTGTGGAAATTTCAAAAGAAATGTTCGGCAAGGAACTTGCAGATTTAAGTGATAAGGAAACATATTATGTAGTACTTGCACTGACCAAGAGACTGATGAAGGTTTCTGACGGAAACGAAGGTGAAAAGAAGATTTACTATATTTCCGCAGAGTTCTTAATCGGTAAATTATTATCCAACAACTTACTGAATCTTGGTGTTTATGACAAGATGGAAGCAGTACTTGCAAAGTATGGCAAGAAGCTGTCAGTTATTGAAGAAGCAGAGCCGGAGCCTTCGCTGGGTAACGGCGGTCTTGGAAGACTTGCCGCATGCTTCCTTGACTCTATTGCTTCTTTGGGATTGCCCGGTGAAGGTATCGGTCTTAACTACCACTTTGGTTTATTTAAGCAGGTATTTAAGGATAAATTGCAGGGAACAGAAAAGAACGAATGGATTGAAGAAAATTCCTGGCTGACAAAGACAGACGTTACATTTGATGTTTATTTTGGAAAGAAGAAAGTAACTTCCCGCCTTTATGATATTGATGTTGCCGGATACAAGAGCGGTGTAAATAAACTTCGCCTTTTTGACATCGAAACCTTGGATGAGAGCCTTGTAAAAGACGGTATCAGCTTTGATAAAGAAGAAATTGCAAAGAATCTGACGTTATTTCTTTATCCCGATGATTCTGACGAGGCAGGAAATTTACTCCGTATTTATCAGCAGTATTTCATGGTAAGCAATGCAGCCCAGCTTATCTTACGTGAAATGAAAGAAAAGAAATATGACCTTCGCAGAATGTATGACCATGCGGTAATCCAGATTAACGATACTCATCCTACCATGATTATTCCTGAACTGATCCGTATTTTGGTAGAAGAAAAAGCATTTACCGTAGACGAGGCAATTGACGTAGTAAGCAAAACCTGTGCCTACACCAATCATACTATTTTGGCGGAAGCATTGGAGAAATGGCCACTGAAGTACTTGGAAAAGGTAGTTCCCCAGTTAGTGCCTTATATCAAAGAACTGGATAAGAGAGTTGCTGCCAAATATAAAGACCCCAAGGTTCAGATTATCGATAAGGACGGCAGGGTGCATATGGCACATATTGACATCCATTATGGATTCTCCATAAACGGTGTTGCTGCCATTCATACAGAAATTTTGAAGGATACAGAGCTGAATGCATTCTATAAGCTTTATCCCGAGAAATTTAATAACAAGACAAACGGTATCACTTTCAGAAGATGGCTTATGTCTTGTAATAAGGAATTGACGGCATTCCTGTCAGAGACAATCGGTGACGGATTTAAGAAGGATGCCGATAAGCTTGAAAAATTGCTCGAATATGCGGACAGCCAGCAGGTTCTTGACCGAATTGAAGAAATTAAGATGAACCGCAAGAAGGACCTTGCCGCATATGTTAGTGAAAAAGAAGGAGTTACCTTAAATCCCGACTCTATTTTTGACATTCAGATTAAGAGACTTCATGAGTATAAACGTCAGCAGATGAATGCACTTTATATTATTCATAAGTACTTGGAAATTAAGGCCGGAAAGAAGCCTGTAAGACCGCTTACTTTTATCTTCGGTGCAAAGGCAGCGCCTGCTTATGTGATTGCGCAGGACATTATTCATTTGATTTTGGTGCTTCAGGAAATCATTAACAATGATCCTGATGTGAGCCCTTATATGACAGTGCTTATGGTAGAAAACTACAATGTAAGCTATGCGGAGAAGCTGATTCCTGCCTGCGATATTTCCGAACAGATTTCCTTAGCTTCCAAGGAAGCGTCCGGTACCGGTAACATGAAGTTTATGTTAAACGGTGCAGTAACACTGGGAACCTCCGACGGTGCAAATGTAGAGATTCATGAACTTGTTGGTGATGATAATATTTATATCTTCGGAGAAACGTCCGAGACGGTTATCGAGCATTATGCAAAGGCTGATTATGTTTCCAAGGATTACTACAAGAAGAGTCCCGTCATTAAAGAAGCAGTTGACTTTATCGTAAGCAAGGAAGCGTTAAAGGTAGGGCATAAGGAGAATTTAGAGCGTCTTTACAACGAACTTTTGAACAAAGACTGGTTTATGACACTGCTTGATTTGGAGGATTATATTAAGACCAAGGATAAGATGTTTGCTGATTACGAAGACAGAAATAAGTGGAAGAAGATGATGCTGGTGAATATTGCAAAGGCAGGCTTCTTCTCATCTGACAGAACTATTGCGGAATATAACAGAGATATTTGGAAGTTGAAGTAAGAAACATTGACGGATATTTCCGCAAATGATAAAATTTTATAGAAGTAAGAAGTTTATAAGTTCCCGAGACATCGTGCTTCGGGAACTTATTTTTTAAAGAGAATTTTCGGCAAATTGCGAGTATGACATGAAAGAGAAATGAATGGAGAAAATATGGAAGACAATAAGATTATTGCACCAATGAGCAGAATCCATATGGTGCCAATGGATGTGATTGACGGTTTTGAGGTGCGCCCCGGCATGTACGAAATTAATGGTGCTACAGCGATTCCCTGTGGCGTGAATTTTACCGTTTATTCCTATGGGGCTACGGGATGTGAATTGCTTTTATACAGAAACAGGGAAGAAGAGCCTTATGCCATATTGCCCTTTCCTGAAAATTATAAAATCGGTAAAGTGTATTCCATGATTGTATTTGGACTGAATATTAATGATTTTGAGTATGCATACCGTTTGGATGGTCCGTACAATCCCAAGGAAGGCTTGCTTTTTAATAAAGAGAATGTACTTCTTGATATTTATGCAAAGGCAGTTACAGAGCAGAGGATATGGGGGATTCCCAGAGATCCGCATGCGCCTTATCATGCCCGTGTGGTAAAAGACGATTTTGATTGGAAGGGAAACGGACAACCTCTGATTCCTATGGATGATTTGGTTATTTATGAGCTGCACGTAAGAGGATTTACCCGTCATTCCTCCTCAGGAGTAGTTTATCCGGGAACATTTGCGGGATTAAAAGAAAAGATTCCTTATTTGAAGGAACTTGGCGTCAATGCGGTGGAACTGATGCCCATTTTTGAATTTGATGAAATGAAAGACTACCGTATGGTAAATGGGAAGCCGGTAATGAACTACTGGGGGTACAATACAGTCAGCTTTTTTGCGCCCAATACCAGCTATACTGCGGTGAAAGAATATAATAAAGAGGGTACTGAGTTAAAGGAATTAATCAGGGAACTTCATGAAAACGGTATTGAATGTATTTTGGATGTCGTGTTTAATCACACTGCGGAAGGAAACGAAATGGGGCCCAGTTTCTCATTTAAGGGATTTGACAATAATATTTACTATATGCTGACACCGGAAGGCTATTACTACAATTTCAGCGGTTGCGGAAATACACTGAATTGTAATCATCCCATTGTACGTCAGATGATTTTGGAATGCTTACGATATTGGACGACTGCTTATCACGTGGATGGTTTTCGTTTTGACCTTGCATCTATTTTGGGACGAAATGAAGACGGCTCGCCAATGAGTAAACCGCCGCTTTTGCAAAGTCTTGCGTTTGATCCGATTTTGGGAAATGTGAAGCTGATTGCGGAAGCATGGGACGCAGGCGGACTTTATCAGGTGGGAAGTTTTCCCTCCTGGGAACGATGGGCAGAGTGGAACGGCAGATACCGGGATGATATGCGTGACTACCTCAAGGGCAATTATGGTATGTGGGAGGTGGCTGCCAACCGTATTACCGGTTCCAAGGATATTTACAATCCGGAATATCGCGGAGATGATGTGTCTGTGAATTTTCTGACCTGTCATGACGGATTTACCCTTTGGGATTTATATTCTTATAATGAAAAGCACAACGAGGCAAACGGATGGAACAATACTGACGGGGCCAACGATAACGGAAGCTGGAACTGTGGTGCAGAAGGAGAGACGGACGATGAAAATGTGCTTGCCCTTCGCCGAAAACTGGCAATGAATGCTTTTGCGGTACTGATGTGCAGCAGAGGAACACCCATGTTTTATGCAGGGGATGAGTTTTTAAACAGTCAGTTTGGGAATAACAATGCGTATTGTCAGGATAATGAAATTTCATGGCTTGACTGGAATGACCTGAAAAAGAACAAAGAGCATTTTGAGTTTTGTAAATATATGCTGGCGTTTCGAAAAGCGCATCCCGTTTTGCGTAAATTTATAGGCAGCAGTTGCATCGGATATCCTGATGTACAGGTGATGGGAGCCTGTGATAGCTGTAAGGTACTCCGTGTCATGTTTGCGGGGAGAGAGCGAAACAATGCAAAAGAAGATATCGTGTTACTTGCCGTAAACGTATTTTGGGAGGAGCAGGAATTTTATCTTCCCGATTTGCCCAATAGTATGTACTGGCATGTAGCAGCAGACACCGGAAGAATATATTTGGAAAATTGTATTCCGAAGGATGGTAAGCCGAGGAGCCTTGTGGGAAATCATTTCAGGATGAAAGAACGCTCGGTATGCGTGTTGGTAGCGGAGTAAGAGTATTATGCAACAGATTTGAATAAAAGAATTTGTTCAAATCCTATGCGCAAAGCGTTCCGATGAACCTCTGATACGAAAATCGTGTTCAGCAGAGGCTTCCACGATTTTTGAGTTTCATCTTCACTGCGCAAAAGGCTTTTGAACAAGATTCTTTTAATTTAATCTGCCGAATGAGGACATGAGGAAATATTAGGAGTAAATTGCTTTATGGCGAAGAATAAAGAAATTAAAACGAATGCCATGCGGATTTTGGAGAGGGAGAAGATTCCTTTTCGACAATATACGTATGAGTGTGAAGAGTTTATTGACGGGATTCAGATAGCGGATAAGCTATCACAGCCCCACGAGAAGGTATATAAAACACTGGTGACGGTAGGAAACAGTAAGAATTATTTTGTATTTGTGATTCCCATTGAAGCAGAACTGGATTTGAAAAAAGCGGCCAGAAGTGTGGGAGAGAAATCGGTTTCTATGATTCCTGTAAAGGATATTAATCAGGTTACCGGATATATCCGCGGCGGTTGCACGGCTATCGGCATGAAAAAGCAGTATGTGACCAGATTAAGTGAAAGTGCCAAAGGACAGGAATCGATTATTATCAGCGGTGGCAGAATCGGTTCGCAGATTGAACTTTCGCCGGAGGATTTTATTAGGGCAGCGCGAGCAGAATACGCGGACATCGCGGCGGAACAGTAGCTGTTGTCATAATAAAGTTATGTAAATAGACTAAAGGAGTCAAAGTGTATGACAAAGGTATCAAAAAACGAAAAAACAAAAAAGAAACTGGCAAAGAAACGAAATAAAAAGCTTCAGAAGAGAGTAAAACGTCTTACAAAGAAAATGGAGACGATTGTGTCTGTTGCGGCAGTTTCTTTGTGTGTACTTTTGGTACTGACAGAGACGCTTGAGGACAAAAAGGAGAGACATCATGAGTAAGAATATCATGGATTATGAAACTGTGGAATTGGACGATAATGACAGTAGTGTCGTTATTATTGACCAGACAAAATTACCCGGAACAACCGAAATTATCAGGTTACATACGGCGCAGGAGATATGGGATGCTATTTATTTGCTGAAAGTACGTGGAGCACCGGCAATCGGTGTGGCAGTAGCCTTCGGAATTTATGTCCTGGCAAAAGGGATAGTAAAAGATGCCGGATATGATTTGGTATCTGATGCAGCGAAAATGGATTTCGGTGATTTTTATGAAAAATTTAAAGAGAAGAAGGAATATTTGAATTCTTCCCGTCCTACAGCGGTAAATCTTTCCTGGGCACTGAACCGGATGGAAGCTGTTTGTCTGAAAGCAGGAAGAGATGAAAAGAAGTCTGTAGCGGAAGTACTTGCGATTTTACATAAGGAAGCTGTGGAAATTAAAGAGGAAGATACCTGGGTATGTAAAATGATTGGTGAGTACGGGCTTGAACTGGTAAAGCCGGGGGACGGTATTTTGACTCATTGTAATGCCGGACAGCTTGCCACCAGCAAATACGGAACTGCTACGGCACCGATATACTTAGGTCATGAGAGAGGATACAACTTCCGTGTGTTTGCGGATGAGACAAGACCTCTTTTGCAGGGAGCGAGGCTGACAGCATATGAATTGCATTCATCAGGTGTGGATGTAACGCTGATTTGTGATAATATGTCTGCCATGGTGATGAAAAACGGTTGGGTCAATGCAGTATTTGTGGGATGTGACAGAGTAGCAGCAAACGGAGATGCTGCCAATAAAATCGGCACTTCCGTGGTAGCTACGGTGGCAAAACGTTACGGAGTTCCTTTCTATGTTTGTGCGCCGACGTCCACGATTGATTATGACACCCCGACAGGTGCCGAAATTAAAATTGAGCAGAGACCGGCAGAGGAAGTGACGGAAATGTGGTATAAGGAGCGCATGGCACCGGAAGGGGTTAAGGTGTTTAACCCTGCTTTTGATGTGACGGACAATGAGCTGATTGCAGCAATTGTGACAGAGTACGGGGTGGCGAGGGCACCATTTGATAAGTCACTTGCAGAAATAAAAGCAAAAAAGGAAGCGGCGCAGAAAAATAAGTGAATATAAATGAGGAAATAAAATGGCAAAGAACGTTAATAAAGAAACAGGGGAAATAAAGCAGCCTTACCTTTCTGCAAAGGAGGCAAAAGAAGCGATTCTTGATATCGGGCAGCGCATGTATGTGCGCAATTTTGTGGCAGCAAATGACGGCAATATTTCCGTAAGAACAGGAAATAATGAGGTTTGGGCGACTCCAACGGGCGTATCCAAAGGCTTTATGAAAAAAGAAATGCTGGTAAAGGTAGATTTAGACGGCAATGTGCTTAAGGGAACCCATAAGCCGTCATCAGAATTAAAGATGCATCTTCGGGCGTATAAGGAAAATTCCGACCTTCGCAGTGTATGTCATGCTCATCCGCCTATTTGCACCTGCTTTGCCATTGCAGGAATCCCACTGGAGAGTCCGGTATTGGCAGAAGCAATTATTACCTTGGGAGATGTACCTATTGCCCCTTATGCGGAGCTTGGCTCCAAGGAAGTGCCGGAGGTGATTGCCCCCTATTGCCATACCCATAATGGTGTACTTTTGGCCAATCACGGTGCAGTAACATGGGCAGAAGACCCTTATGCGGCGTATTATCGCCTGGAGTCCATGGAATATTATGCCAATATCCTTATGATTACGGAAAAAATTATGGGTCAGCAGAACAAGCTGACTGCAGAGCAGGTAGAAAGGCTGCTTGCCATGAGAGAAAAATTTGGTGTAAAGCAGGGCGGCAGACCAAAAGTGTAGGAGGTTACAATGTTACATGCAAAAGGCGGACAACTTGCAATAGACGATACGACAATGGAGTATATTTGTTTCGGCACAGGAGCAAAAAATCTGATTATGATTCCGGGGCTTGGTGACGGACTTACCAGTGTGAAGGGAAAAGCAATCCCTTTTGCGCTGCTGTATCGTCAATATGCGAAAGAATATACGATTTATGTTTTCAGTAGGAAAAATAAGCTGATGGAAGGCGATAACACCAGAACTACCGGTTCACAGGGTATCGGCAGCATCGTTTCCGGTGCTATTGAAGAAGGCGTTTTCACAGCAACTGAAGCAACTGTCAAATATGTTCAGTTCTCAGTTCTTGTAAAATCAGATGTTAACTGCACAGTTGACGTTG
>JAFSGE010000048.1 GCA_017434885.1 Lachnospiraceae bacterium
AATCGTTCTTCCAGACATTTCGTATCTGTCATAAGAGAAATGACGTTCACATCACAATTTGCCAGATCTAATTCTTGTATAATGGAATCAATGATTGCCTGCAGATGCATTACCCAACAAAAAATCACATTATCGTAAGCAGAGCAATGTAGGAAGTTGTTGAGAAGGTGGCAAATGTTATCCACCACCATTACTTTTGTTTCCTCTGTTACATGAAAAGGACTCGCATCCCAACACCAATCCCCGTCAAGAAAGACACTATTGCTCAATTCCGATTTTAGTTGCTGGCAAATGGTTGTCTTGCCAACTCCCATTGTCCCACCTACCAAATATAATTTCTTCATATCATCACCAACTTCAAATTTACCTCTCTATTCATTGCTTATTCCACTTCCATCATATGCACTTTTTTCAACATATGTCATCATACAATTATTTCTCCAACCATGTGCAACAGTTAGCATTAATACTGCTATTATAATTAACCAACCCTGTTTGCAAATTATTCCTGCCAACATTACCCCTATGATACACACACCTATAAGCACCATAATAGCAACGTGTTCTTTCAACCATTTAGTCTTATAAAAATCTATTCTTTCCCTAAGCGAAAAACTACTCGACTTCAGAGTGTAAGCAAGATTTCGTTCAGCGGCTTCCTTATATTCTTCTGTTGACAATCGCTTGCCACACAATATTTCATTCACACTTACATTAAATAACTGGCTAATCGTTAATAATATATCTGCCGGCGGCAAATAGTTTCCGTTTTCCCAACGAGATACTGTCTTATTCGTTACACCTATTTTCTCTCCAAATTGTTCCTGCGTAAGCTTTTGTTCTTTTCTCAGCTCTGCTATAAATTTTCCAATTTGTACTAAGTCCAATTATATCACCTCCAAGAACAGGGTAACAAAAAATCGTATTTTTGTCTTTACCATAAATAGCGAATCATAAGACATTGCCCGAATTTGGTATTTCACCGGATAATAAAGGCAACTTCAAGAAACTCCATAATGTTCGCGAATAGCCTTTACAATAAACAGCGTCACGCCTTCACCATACTCTTTATCTGTAGCTGCTATCATTTCCGGATATCTCTCCAATGTGTCCGCTAACTGCAAAAGATAATATCGTATATTCTCGAAATGCCAGATTCTTTTATTGCTTTCTGCCAATCGCTTCAGTGCATCTTCCCTCAAATCTTCATCATTTGCGTTTAATGCCACTGCAAATTGTCGGTATATCTCGTCTGTCTCTTTTGCATACTGAGCCATTTCTTCTGTATTCCCTTGTGCAGATAAACTGGCAGCAACTGCCTTATCCTTCCCTCCATATAATTTAATCAGATGCGCCTCTGTCTCCGGATTTTTTAAATCCTTTGCCAGTTCCTCTTGAAAAGCTTCCATACTGCCAAACTGTTCTACGAACCTACGGATATCCTCCGGTTTCGCCTGCTCAATTGTATGCTCCACTATTTTTTTAATATCATCCTCATTAAATGCCTCAAAACTCATAGTATTAACCCCTTCCCTTACATCCCGGATCAACTCAATGATTCCGTTTAGGCGGTTGCGCTTCTTTTCCAATACTGCCTGCTGCATCCTAAGCATCTCCTGTCTGTCCATGTTCGGATCTTCCAGCAATTGTTTTATGCTTTCCAGAGGAAGTTCCATTTCCTTAAAAAACATAATCTCCTGTAGTCTTTCAAGATCCTTATCACTGTACAAGCGATAGCCTGCTTCCGTGGTTGCTGTCGGCTTTAACAGACCAATTTCATCATAATAACGCAGTGTCCGGATACTCACGCCCGCCAATTTTGACACTTCTTTTACAGTTTTCATGTGTGCCTCCTTTCAGCTACATCATAAACTGTGACGTGGCGAGAGGGTCAATACTCTTTTTTATAAATTTAATTGGGATAACTCATCCTGCCAGCGGAAGAAACAGGATCACTACCGCCATACCGATGATGATCACTCCTCCAAGCATTTCCATTACAAGTCCTTCATCAGAAAGTTCCGGCTCATAGCGGAAGCGCCAGCGGTTTCCCAAAAATGCCATTTTCTCAGGCCATAGCAAAATTGCAGTGCCCAATGCATAAAACAATATATATGCGGCAGCCAGTGACAAATGCCCCCGCTGCTCCACTTTGCCTTCTGCAACCTTCACCAATGCCTGAAGTAATCCAGCTTTACTGATATATCCCTGACCGTCAGATATCATAAACAGGCGGTTAGGATTCATCAGGTACTCCCCTTTTTCATTGACAAACAGCTTATTCTGATAATTTTCAGAATCCAGCGTCATTCCGTCTTTTATCATTTCCAAAGGTTGCTGTGGCGTATCAAATCCCGGATTATCATACCAAACTTCTCTGTAAGAAATGGTTTGTCCGGACTCGGATATCAGATGATAGGATTCTCCCACCGGTTTACCGTCTTCCCCATACATGTAGTTCTTTTCTTCCTCTTTCACAGCCTCAAAATTTAGATCCATAGCATCTATATCCTGAATAGTAAGTTGTGCATCGCCCATCCATAAAGTACCGCCGGTAATGCCTACCATTATTGACAAATAATTCTCTGCAGGTATCTTTATACCCCAACCTTTATCTGACTCCATGTACCATCCATCTTCCTGCTCTTC
Organism: Lachnospiraceae bacterium; assembly: GCA_017434885.1. Lineage (GTDB taxonomy): Bacteria > Bacillota > Clostridia > Lachnospirales > Lachnospiraceae > Suilimivivens. Next base: position 2,650 of record JAFSGE010000048.1, read on the forward strand.
AATCGTGGCGGTAAAAACGTTCTCGCCCAGAGTAATCTCAAATCGTTTGCCATCTTCTTCATCTACACAAAGAATCCGATTGTCCTGATGGGTGAGGCTTCCATCCTTTTTAAGCACCCAGAAATCCGACATTAGGTTCATGCCTTTCTGTCCGTTTAGCCAGATACCCACCACCAGAAAAAACATAAAAATACTTCCCAGTATAATACATTTTCTTTTCATCAGCCTATCCTTCCTTTCATGCAGACAAAAAATTCTATCAAATATATGATAACGTTACTGCCAAAACAATCTTAAAGCCTCACTGCTACTACATCCGGAAGTAGTTCTTCCGGCACCATAGTTATCCGAAGTCTCACTCTCTGTTACAAATCTTTTTATTCATTATAACATATTCTACAAATTTACGCTACTTCCACTCCAGCTCTCTTATATTCCATTTTGGCACCAAACTTTCCCAACATGGCACAGTTTTGCGATTTACACTGTCATTCTATCATGATAAAATAGGTATTGTGATAATTCATATTTATAGAAAACGCAGGTACTGAAGTTTCCCCCTCCTTCAACCTGCGTTTTTCTATTTGGGAGGTGAAATCAATAAAAAAAATAAAACTCACGCTTTTATCTGAAAGAGGTGAAGCCTCTTACATCAGTACCTTTATCTATATCCTGATTGTTGTGATCATGATCGCATTCATATTGAATATCTTTCATATCATAAGCGTAAAACAGGAAATGGATCACATGGCGGATCAGCTGGTAAAGCAGATCCAATTAAATGGCGGGGTAAACAATGACACGGATGCATTGTTTGCATATCTCTCCGGTAATACTACCGGCACGGATCCAATCACCTATCATGTAAACTGCAGCGGAAACTCCAGCCGGATACAAATCGGTACACCTTTTTATGTTTCAGCGACTACCAGATGTTACATAAGCAGCATCGGAAATGTAAATTTATTTCCGATTACGATCAATGCTCAGGGTGCCGGAGTCAGTGAGCACTATTGGAAATAGGAGGTTTGCATGAAGAAACGTATACACAATGAAACC
>JAFSGE010000049.1 GCA_017434885.1 Lachnospiraceae bacterium
AACCATCCCCGACTAATTTTTCAATCACATCCGCTCTGGTAGCAGGTGTGCCAAGACCTTTACGCTCCACATCATCACCCATATCTTCACTACCGGCTCTTTCCATAGCGGACAACAAACTATCCTCCGTATAGTGTTTTGGTGGTGTCGTGTAATGCTCACTGACTTTCGTCTGCACATTCTCTAATGTCATACCTTCACTCAGTTCCGGCAGCTTCTTTTCTTCGGTTTCTTTTTCCTCTTTTATCATAAATGAATGTTTAAAGGACTTTTCAAAATACTTCCATCCCTCTTTTAGAACCGCTTTACCGGATGTTGTAAAGCGATAATCTCCACAAGAAATCTCTGCTTTCACATTCTCATACAAATGCTTTTCTCCGGTAGCACATACCAAACGGTTTGCAATCAAGGATAAAATCTTTCTCTCCGTTTCCGGTAATGCTGCAAGGTCAGTTTTTGTAATCCCCATTGTAGGAATAATGGCATGGTGATCGGTAACTTTTTTGCTGTTTAATACTCTTTTAATATCCGGATTAAACATAACACCTACGTCCATCATAATTGCACTAAAGACAGCTTCAATCACATTCCTTGCGGTCTGCTCCATATCATCGGATAAAAACTGACTGTCTGTTCTTGGATAGGTACACAGCTTCTTTTCATAAAGACTCTGGGTATATTCTAAAGTCTGTTTTGCTGTAAAACCAAATAATCGGTTGGCATCTCGCTGAAGCGTGGTAAGGTCATAGAGTTTCGGTGGTGCAACTGTCTTTTCCTCTTTTACCACAGACGTAACAAGAGCCTGTCTGTTCTGACAAGCTCCTGAAATCTTTTCTGCTTCATTTTTGCTGTTAATTCTCTCTGTAACGGCATCCACACCATCACAAAGAATGTGAGCCATAAAATATTGCTCTTTCTTAAAATTCATAATCCTGCTTTCACGCTCTACAAGCATGGCAAGAGTAGGTGTCTGCACTCTGCCTACTTTCAATGTTTTGCCACCATACAAAACCGTAAATAATCTTGTGCCATTTAAGCCCACAAGCCAGTCTGCCTGTTGTCTACAAAGTGCTGACTCATATAAATGGTCATAATCACTTCCCGGCTTCAAATTGGTAAAGCCGTCACGAATCGCACTTTCTTCCATAGAGGAAATCCATAATCGTTTCATCGGCTTATTACATCCTGCCTGTTCATATACCAGACGGAAGATAAGTTCTCCCTCACGTCCAGCATCCGTAGCACATACCACACTGTCTACTCTAGCTTCGTGCATAAGTTCTTTTAATACCTTATACTGTGCTGCGGTATCTTTTTTTACTTCATGCTGCCATACATCCGGTATCATAGGAAGGCTCTCATATGTCCATTTTTTCCATTCATCAGAATAGGCATCCGGCTGTGCTAACTCAACCAGATGCCCTACACACCAGGAAACAAGATAACCGTTTCCTTCCATATATCCGTCTTTTCTTTCATTTGCTCCGATTACATGAGCGATTGACTGTGCCACACTTGGCTTTTCTGCGATAACTAACTGCATATCTATTCTTCCTCCTGTTCTTCAAAGAAATCATCATCAGAACTGTCCTCTGATTCTTCATCCTCATTTTCGTATTCTTCCTCTTCCTCGTCCTCATCTTCATCCTCGATGAAGTCCTCTTTCTTCTTACGGACTACTTTAAAATAATACGCTCCACCAATTACTGCTACAGCAAGACCTCCCATAAGAATGTAAGAAGCCATTGGGTTTGCTTCTGTATTTCCCGTTACTTCCTGTTCTTCACCATTCTCTGTACTTTCTTCCGTTCCTTCGGTAGCTTCTTCTGTTTCTGTATTCTGCTCTACATTATTATTGGATAATGCACTTTCTGATACCGGAATTGCGGACTCCAATGCAGCAGAATTTTTCGGTAAGGTTTCGCTATTATCAGATGTTGTATTTAACAAATCATTTTCCGTAACTTCGGTAAGGAAATACACCATTTCTTCCTCACCATCTCTGTCGATAATCAGATAAAACACCTTATCCGAAGCAGTCTGAATAGTGTAAAACTCCTTGCCCTGCTCTGCTTCTTCGTTATCTGCTGTTTCGCTGGCTGCATTTTCCGAAGCATCCGCTTCTGCCATTGCCTGCTTTTTCTGTTCTGCCTGACTTACCTGTGAAGTGGTATTTCCATCACTATCCGTTGTGGTATGTTCTGTTACCGTTCCTGTGGCACTTCCCGGCTTGGTTGCTTCCGCACTTTCCGGTAACTGCTCTGCCGGATTTTCATCACTTGTATCTTCTGGGTCTTTATAATATGGATTGGCAGTCTTGTAAACCTCGGACATATTTCCGGCATTATCCATTGCAGAAATGGTAAAATACTGATACCCTGCATCAAACTGCTGTAAACGGATATTTAATGTGCCATTGGTAAGCTCAGTAAACTCATACCCATTCACATATACTACTTTTGCACCGGAATCTGTATCATGTACCTGCACACTTAATAACCCGTCACTGACTGCAGCATTTAACGTTGGCTTCGTGGTATCAAAACATTTAATGGCACGGTTTTTCTCATAAGTATTTCCATTCTGGTCTGTGACCTGCACATACACCGTACAATTCTCGGAAATCTCTAATTTCTTATCCTCTGTTACATCTGTCCAGCTTCCATTTTGCCCTACCTTTGCCTGTATTTTTGCAAGCTCAAAATTACCTGTATGTGCTACATCACTAACAGAAATCGTTACTGTAGCCGTTTCGTTATACCAACCGTCCGGCTTATTGATGTTAATGGTAACATTCGGTTTTTCATACTCACACAGCTTGTAATCCTCTGCACAAACCTCACAGGTTTTGTCATACTCATACGAACTGCATTTATCTTTACAGGTACATTCCGGATTCTCTGCATCGCCATCTGATACTGTACCTTCTTCGGTGCTGTCCTCTTCCATAGTGCTTTGCTGTTCAGTTTCCTTTTCCTCAGAAGTATCTTCTATGTGCTCTGTGGTATTTTCTGCATGAACCTCCATACTGTAATTCTCGTTCATAGCAAACCCCACAGCTGGCATACAGAATAAAACTGCTGATAATACAAGGGATACAACTGCTTTAGTTGATAACTTGATATTTTTCATAATTTGATGTCTCCTTTTCTAACCTTTGTGTCTGTTCTTCCTGTTCCTTTTTCTTAAGCAGAGTTAATATTTCCTCCTCGCTGACCTTGTTCAGCATAATCAGCTTCTCCAGAGAGATTTTATTCTTTTCAATGAATTTCATCTTCTCTGCATCCTCTGCCATCTGCAACTGTTCCTCCAAATCCTTCTGCTTTGCCTGCAATCCGGCAAGCTGCTCACGGACTTTTAGAAGCTCTTTTTCAATTCGTTCTTTTGTCATGTATCCTCACTTCCTACATTTAATTTAATCTTCCAAAGCTATAAAAATGGCTCTGCCAATAAGGTGTATTGATAGACGCATACTTAATTGGATCTCCACAATGTATCATCACACCATTTCCGCAATAAATTCCTACATGACTTACTGCACATCCGGAATTATAAGTACCTGTAAAAAAGATAATATCCCCGGCTTTTGCATCTGCCTCTGACACCGGAGTACACTGGTCATAAATTCCCTGTGCTGTGGTTCGTGGCAGGTTATGGACTCCACTGTTGGTAAATACCCAGCATACATAGCCGGAACAATCAAAACTCGTAGACGGAGAAGAACCGCCCCATACATAGGGATACCCTAAATACTTGGCTGCTTCCTCCATAAGTGCCTGTACTGTTTCATCATCATAGGAATCCGGTGGTACTACATTACCTCCGCTTCCACCATTTCCACTGCCCGGTGTTTCTCCGTACAGTGTCCCTGTGCCTGCTTCAAAATAAAATAACGGGTTATAATACTCCCCGTTATACAAACACTCAATATGAAGATGACTTCCCGTACTACTTCCGGTATTTCCGGTTGTTCCGATTATCGTTCCGTGGGTAATGCTCTGCCCTGCACTGACACTTAACGTATCCATGTGGGCGTACTTGGTACAATACCCATTGTTATCCTCAATCACCACATAATTGCCATAATAGGAATCATATTCTGCGGTAGTTACTGTACCATCCATTGCTGCATAAACATTTGTACCTGTCGGCACTGCTATATCCACACCTCTGTGAAATTCTTCCTGTCCTGTTACCGGATTGATACGATAGCCATAATAACTGCTGACATAGTTATACCAATACAAATCAAGTGGTGTATAAAACTGCTGTACCAGACCATGTGTTTCATGATACAGAGCAAATATCTCTTTCTGCTCCTCATTCATTCGCCCGGCTACAATTACACTTAAATCTTTTACGGTCAAAGTTACTTCAAGTATGCTGACGGTATATTCCTCTTCTTCCTCATACTCGTATTCTACTTCCGTTTCTTCACCCGTCACAGGGTCAGTTACCGTTCTTGTACCTGTCTTGGTAACCGTTCTTGTCCTTGTTTCCGTAGTTGGATTGATTGTCAGTGTGTACATTTCATTAAACAGGCTTTCTATCTCGCTCTGCACTTCACTTGCCGTAAATTCTGTATATACCGCTGACAGATAACTGATTAGTACATACGGCTCATGCCCTATGGCATCCAGATTGTAATGGTATTCATCATAGCCCGGATAAGTTGTTTCTATGGCATTGATTTCTACCTGTAAATCTTTCTCCATTTCTGAAAATGTCAAATCCGCAGCATCAATCTCTGCCGGAACACTCATATAACTTCCTGCCATTGTGGTACTCATTCCATCCGAAAACATTGCTCCACAGGAAGAAAGTGCTGTCATCAAAATAATCAACAACAGAATAAATACACCAATTGTTACAAGCAAAGAAACATTCCTACTTGCAATCTCTTGTAACTTCTTAGCTACTGCTGTTGCAACATTGGCTGACTTTACGGTGGCTTCTTTTGCAGTCTTAGCGGTCTGCCCTGTCCTTCTAGCTTTTGCATACTCACGTTTAATACGTTGTTTCTGTATTCTTTTTTGTAACTGCTTTTTTAAGGTCTTTTCCTGCATTTCCGGATTTTCTTCCAAAAACTTTTGATAACGAAATTTGACCTCTTTTTGAAACTGCTTCTTCTCCAGCTTTGCCACTTTTTCATGCTGCCTTTGTAGCCTGCTCTTATGGTGGCGTTTCACAAAACGGTAGACATCCTCTGTGGTCTTTTCTACCTTATGTGCGCCCTCCACTCCTGCATTTTCTTTCTCTACTTCGGCAACTTTTCCATGTACAAAATTGGAATATTCTGCACCTACTTTGCCTGCAACCATTTTCACCGGATTGTCTGGCTTAAACTGCTTTTCTTTCTGAACAGCCGTAAGCACATATTTCGCCTTGCCTGTCTTTTCATCAAATACACGTTCCAATGAATACTCTGTCTGCTTCGGTATCTTCTTTTTGGCAGCTTCCGTCTTTTTCCCGGCTTTCTCCGCTTTCTTCTGAAGCCTGTCTAACTTCTTACTACCTTTAAATTCAGTATCTTTTTCCTCTGTAAATGTAGTGCTTTTCGTCTGAAAATCACGTTCAAAATCAGAAGTTTTACTGCGTTCCCTGTCCTGATACTCACGTCTGCGGTATTTTCCTTTTTTCTCGGATTGGTGGTAGGTATTTCTACGGTGGTAATCATCACTTGATTTTCTTTCCGTTTTCTCCTCACTACCATCCTCCGTAAAGGAACTGTTTTCTTTTGAAAACTCACTTTTCTTATAATTGTCAGCATCCATATTTTCGGGCTTGTTGTCATCCTGTCCAAAAGTGTTCTGCTTCTGATACTGCTTTCTCTGTTTTTGTTTTCCAGACTGCTTCTGGACATTTTGTCTAAAAGTATCTGTCTGCTCTGACTTCTGGACATTCTGTCCCAAAGTCAAATTTTCATCTCTCGGCTGATGTGGATTTTCTTGCTTCTGCTTTGTATTGCAGGTTTTATTGCCACCGCCCTTTACACCACTATCAGCAAAAGCACCCTTATCTTTTACAAACTCAGCCGACTGTTTTTTCACCTTTTTTGCCACTAGCTAACATCCTCCTACTTTACGGATTCTTCCGGTTTGGTATTCATAATCGCATACGTCTTTGTGTCTGTCGGGTATTTATCCACAAATGGAATTACTACGTTATCAAATAAAATCAGACCGGAACCGGGTTCGGAATTGGTTACATGAGCAAGCTGCTTTTCTGAAATCCCTAACTTATCTGCAAGGATTGCCTGATCCTTTGCATTCTGATTTAGCAGATACACAAAATCAGAGTTACCAAGAATACCCTCGATTTCCTCTGACTTTAAAAAGTCGCCCACATTTTGTGTTAAACCTGTTGGAATACCTCCCCATTTTCTGAAACGTTTCCAAATTTCTACGGAATAAACAGCAGTCTGCTTCTCCTTTAGCAAAAATCTCGATAGGTCAGACGCTTTCACGCCTTTCGCCCCGAGCCACACCGTGCAAGCAACTTTCATTGCACACGGCGTTCCATGGGAAGAGTTTCTTTATTGTTAATGCGGTTATTTCAAAGATTGTTTTAGCGTTAT
>JAFSGE010000050.1 GCA_017434885.1 Lachnospiraceae bacterium
TATTACGAAGCGGATTGTAGGTCATTTATGTAATGTTGGCAGTACCGATGTATTGACAGAACCGGTTATTCTTGTCGCAGATGATTTGTCGCCGAGTGAGACAGTTGTTCTTGATAAAAGCAAAATACTGGCATTTGTTACAGTGCATGGTGCAACCAATTCGCATACAGCGATATTGGCCCGGACAATGAATATTCCTGCATTAATTGGTGTGGATATGGATTTGACGGCTCTGACTTCGGGAATGGAAGCGGCAGTGGATGGCTTTGCAGAAGAATTTATTGTAGAACCGGACAGGGAATGCAGAGACGGACTTTTAGCGAGAATAGAGGAAGAAAAGAAACAAAAGCAGCTTTTACAAGAACTCATAGGAAAAGAAAACATTACATTAAGTGGTAAAAAAATAAATCTATATGCCAATATCGGATCTACTGAGGATTTAAAATATGTAAAAGAAAATGATGCAGGCGGCATTGGCTTATTTAGAAGTGAATTTTTGTATATTGGAAAAGATCATCTTCCGGGAGAAGAAGAACAGTTTCGCATTTACAAGAAAGCCGCAGAGGAAATGGACGGTAAGAAAGTGATTATCCGTACATTGGATATTGGGGCAGATAAGCAGGCTGATTATCTGGAACTTGGAAAAGAAGAAAATCCGGCATTGGGTTACCGGGCAATACGTATCTGTTTAACCAGGAAAGATATTTTTAAAACGCAGCTTCGTGCTTTGTATCGTGCGGCAGTATATGGAAATATCTCCATCATGTATCCTATGATTATTTCGACGGAGGAAGTAGAAGCCATTCAGAAAATATCTGCTGAGGTAAAACAGGAGTTGCGGGAAGAGAATATTCCATACAAAGATGTGGAAGAGGGAATTATGATTGAGACCCCGGCAGCAGCTATGATTAGTGACGAATTGGCAAAAATGGTAGACTTCTTCAGTATCGGAACAAATGATTTGACGCAGTATACGCTTGCAATAGACAGGCAGAATGAAAAATTAGATGCTTTTTATAATCCACATCACAAAGCTGTTTTAAAGTTTATCCGGCTTGTCGTAGAAAATGCCCATAAGGAAGGAAAATGGGTTGGTATCTGCGGAGAGTTAGGAGCTGACACGGAATTGACGGAGACTTTTGTAAACATGGGAGTCGATGAATTGTCAGTCGCTCCGGGAGCGGTATTAAAGATTCGCCAGATAATACGGCAGATAAAATAGGGGGTGTTAGACATGTTTTCATTTTTAAAGAAAAAAGAAGAAGGAATGGGAGTGGCCTCACCCATTAAGGGAAAAACAGTGGAGCTATCCCAGGTAAGCGACCCGACTTTCGGGGAGTGTATGCTTGGAAAGGGCGTTGCTATTTTACCGGAAGAAGGAAAAGTGTATGCACCGGCAGACGGAGAAATCAGCATGATGTTTGAAACACATCACGCGGTCAGCATGGTAACAACGGACGGAATTGAACTGCTGATACATATAGGACTTGAAACCGTGGCCTTAAAAGGAGAAGGCTTTGAGGCTCATGTTCAGTCAGGCGATCAGGTAAAGAAGGGGGATTTGCTTCTTTCGATGGATTTGGAAAAAATCAAATCAGAAGGATATGATATTATTTCACCGGTTGTTGTTTGTAATACGGATGACTATACGGATGTTTTGGGTGTGCTTTTAGAGAAGGTAGAACCAGGAGATCAAATTATTAAAATAGTAAAATAAACACAGGTATTTAACCGCGTGGGGCGGTTCAAATATAAAAAGGGATTAATACGAAGGGAGAGAAAGGTATGAAATTCTTACAAAAATTAGGTAAATCGTTAATGTTGCCGGTGGCATGTCTTCCTATCTGCGGTTTGCTCATGGGTATTGGTTACGCTTTGTGTCCATCCACTATGCAGGGTGGTGATGTGACAGGCTTTGTTCAGTTACTTGGTCTGTTTCTGGTAAAGGCAGGAGCTGCTTTAATTGATAACATGGCAATTCTGTTTGTTATCGGTGTTGGTGTTGGTATGTCAGAGGACAATGATGGTACAGGTGGTGTTGCTGCATTAGCATCTTGGTTAATGATGACAACATTATTAAATACCGGATTTGTTACAACAATTATGCCGTCAGTTGCAGAGAACGTAAACTCTACAATCGCATTTGACAAGATTGCCAATCCGTTTATCGGTATCTTAGCAGGTGTTATCGGTTCTACTTGTTATAACAAGTTCAAAGGAACTAAATTACCTGATTGGTTATCATTCTTCAGCGGTAAACGTAGTGTAGCAATTATCGCGGGTGTTGTATCAATTATCGTATCTGCAATCTTATTATTTGTATGGCCGTTAATTTTTGGTGTGCTGATTTCAGCAGGTCAGGCTATTGCAGGAATGGGAGCTGTTGGTGCAGGTATTTATGCATTCTTAAACCGTTTATTGATTCCTACAGGTTTACATCATGCGTTAAACAACGTATTCTGGTTTGATACGATTGGTTTAGGTGATCTTGGTAACTTCTGGGCAGGAAAAACAAGTGCAGATGTATCATGGGATTTAGGTATGTATATGTCAGGGTTCTTCCCATGTATGATGTTCGGTATTCCTGGTGCAGCATTAGCTATGATTCATACAGCTAAATCAAATAAGAAGAAAGTTGCTATCGGTTTAGTAGCTTCAGCAGCTGTTTGTTCATTTGTATGCGGTGTTACAGAACCTTTCGAATTTGGTTTCATGTTCCTTGCACCTGTATTATACTTAATCTATGCAGTACTTTATGGTATTTTCACTGTTATCACAGTATTAGTTGGATTCCGTGCAGGTTTCTGTTTCTCAGCCGGAGCTACTGACCTTGTATTCTCGTCTTCACTTCCAGCAGCGCAGAATACATGGATGATTATTCCTCTTGGTATCGCAGCATTTATCGTGTTCTACGCTGTATTCCGTTTTGCAATCGTAAAATTCGATTTAAAGACACCTGGTAGAGAAGATGATGATGAAGAAACTGAGAAGAAAGTAGTTCTTTCCAATGACAACTTTACAGAAGTTGCATCCATCATTTTAGAAGGTGTTGGTGGAAAAGGAAATGTTGCAAGTGTTGATAACTGTATTACAAGACTTCGTCTTGAAATCAAGGATTATACATTAGTAGACGAAAAGAAAATCAAGTCAGCAGGAGTTGCAGGTGTTATCAGACCCGGTAAGAATGCTGTACAGGTAGTTGTAGGCACGAAAGTTCAGTTCGTAGCTGATGAATTTAAAAAACTTTGCAAATAAGTAAAACAAACATTTAATCCCTTTTATAGAGCAAGGGCACTGTTGTGGCTGGGGTGCCATAACGGTGCCCTTGTTCGCTAAGAAAACAGAAAGAGGCATTGGGCATGATTATTAAAAATGGAAAGATATTTGATGAAAGCGGACAGTTTCATGAAGGTGTTGTCGTAGTAGAAAATGGAAAAATTAAAGCGGTTGTGTATGGAGACGCTATCGAAGAAATCTGTAGGGATGAAGAGGTAATAGATGCCGATGGTTTGTATGTGGTTCCGGGCTTTGTGGATATTCATTTTCATGGTTGCGTGGGATATGATTTTTGTGATGGAACAGAGGAAGCGTTTGATGCTATTACAAAATATCAGGCTGAAAATGGTGTAACCGGCATTTCGCCGGCAACGATGACGTTGTCACGTGAAGAATTGACACGGATTTTTACGGAGGCGGGAACATATAAGAATCACACAGGAAGTACGATTCGCGGAATTACGATGGAAGGCCCCTTTGTATCAAAAGCCAAGAAAGGTGCTCAGAACGGAGCGTATATCCATAAACCGGATGTGGATTTCTACAGGGAAATGCAGGCATTATGTGGAAATTTAATCAAACAGGTTGCAGTAGCTCCGGAAGAAGATGAAGACTTTGCGTTTATAAAAGAGATAAGTCAGGAAACAGTTATTTCGGTTGCCCATACCATGGCAGATTATGATACTGCAAAAACAGCATTTGAATGTGGTGCCACACATGTAACCCATTTATTTAATGCGATGCTTCCGTTTGTACACAGAGATCCGGCTGTAGTGGGAGCAGCTTTTGATAAAAAGGATGTATATGTAGAGTTAATATGCGATGGAATTCATATTCATCCGTCCATGGTCCGGGCTATGTTTGGTTTATTCGGACCGGAAAGAATTTGTATGATTAGTGACAGTATGATGGCAACCGGAATGCCGGATGGAGAATATTCTTTAGGTGGGCAGGCTGTAAATGTGGTTGGTAAAAAAGCAACGCTGGCAGATGGAACGATAGCCGGTTCTGCCTCTAATTTGTATGATTGTTTTAAAACGGCTGTATTAGACATGGGAATTCCATTAGAAAGTGCAGTAATGGCAAGTACGATTACGCCAGCTAAATCATTGGGATTTGACAAGGAGTGCGGAAGTATTTGTGAAGGAAAAGCGGCAGATTTTGTTTTGCTGGACCAGGATTTAAATATAAAGTACGTGATAAAAGATGGCAAATTGATTCGGTAATTTTTGAGATTGGAGAGAAAAAGATATGGGGAATAAGTTTTTATTGGAATGTGCAACTGATTCGGTTGAATCAGCACTTGCGGCAGCAAAAGGCGGTGCAGATAGGTTAGAGTTGTGTGCTAATTTGATTATTGGAGGAACGACTCCGACGCTGGCATTATATGATGAGGTAAGAAGCCATAGTGACATTCCGCTTTTTATTTTGATTCGCCCGCGATTTGGGGATTTCCTTTATACAGATTATGAAGCAAATGTAATTTGCCGCGAAATAGAAATGTTTCAAAAGGCAGGAGCAGAGGGTGTTGTTATTGGAAGTTTAAATAAGGATGGTTCTTTAAATGCGGAACATATGAAACGTTTTATTGACAGTGCAAAAGATATGTCCGTTACCCTGCATAGGGCATTTGATATGTGCGCAGATCCATTTGAGACACTAAAGCAGGCAAAGGAATTAGGCGTAAATACGATATTAACATCCGGTCAGGCACCGAGCAGTCTCGAGGGCATTGATTTGTATGAAAAGCTGATTGAAAAAGCCAATGGAGAAATTTCAATTTTGGCAGGTGGAGGCATTAAAGCATCTACCATTGAGAAACTGTTGAAACAAACTTCGCTGACAGCTTTTCACATGTCAGGAAAAATAGTGGTTGAAAGCGGTATGGAGTTTCGTAATCCGGCTGTTTCCATGGGGCTTCCTGGAATTTCAGAATATAATATCTGGCTTACAGACGAGAACAATGTGCGTGAGGCAAGAAGGGTGTTAGATGAAGCAGCAAAGAAATGAAATTAAAATTGCGTTTTTTGACATAGACGGTACGTTAAAAGATTTTAGTAAAGATGAGCTTTCGGATAAAACCTGCGAAGCATTAAATCGGCTGAAGGAAAAGGGGGTACTTCTCGCCATTGCAACGGGCAGAGCTCCATTAACCCTGCCGAAACTGGAAGGTGTTGAATTTGATGTGTATTTAACCTTTAACGGTTCGTATTGCTATAATCCAAAGGAGACTATTTTTAGTAAGTCAATACCGACAGAAGATGTTAAAAAAATCATTGAAAATGCGGCTGGAATAAACAGGCCGGTTTCTATTGCAACGCAGAAAAGAATAGTGGCAAATGGAAAAGACACTGATTTAGTAGAGTATTATGATTTGGCAAAACTTAAGATTGAGGTTGCGGATGATTTTGAGGAAGCAGCCCGGGATACGGTTTATCAAATTATGCTGGGATGCGTAAAAGAAGAATATCCCCTACTGATGAAGGATGTTAAGAATGCACGGATTACAGCATGGTGGGACAGGGCAGTGGACATCATACCGGCAGACGGTGGAAAAGGAGTTGGAGTAGAAAAAATTCTGGAATATTATCATTTAGACAGATCTCAGGCCCTTGCTTTTGGAGACGGCTGCAACGACATAGAAATGCTGCAGACTGTTGGATTAGGGGTTGCCATGGGAAATGCATCAGAGGAAGTAAAAAAAGCCGCAGACATTGTCTGCGGCAATGTGGCAGAGGATGGAATCTACCATTTTTGTGTTTCGCATGGATTGATATAAGAAAGTTTTACAAGTTCATCAATGAGCTGGTTCACTTTTTCAGGTACATCCGTATTGGAATTGTGACCAGCTTATTTTTGGATTTGAGAAAATAAAATAGCAGTTCATTGCAACCACAAAGTGACATGATTGACATGTTTAGATGGTGGATGAAAGGATAAAGCATTGCTATAATAAAGAAACAATCAAGTGGTACAAAAGTGGTGATAAAAGATAGGGTAAAGATAGCAAGGAGACAATTTAAATGGAATTAAAGGATAAGTTACAACTTTTGAGAAAACAAAATGGTTATTCACAGGAACAACTTGCAGATAAAATTGGAATTGCCCGTCAAACCATCAGTAAATGGGAAACAGGAACAGCGGTTCCGGAGAGTGAGAAGTTAGTTGCAATAAGTAACTATTTTGGTGTTTCAGTGGATTATCTCTTGAAGGATGATGAAGAGGGAAAAACGAAAGCAACAGATAGTGAAATAGAAGAAAAACCCAAAATGGTAGCAGGGATCATCATCTGTATTGCCGGAATTGTATCTATGGTTATTTGGGGATTGCTTTCGATTTTTAGCCCGGAAGCATCAGACCAGATTAGCGACTCATCCATGATAACGATTGATGGAAATGGTATATTTCTGATTTTATGTGTTGTGGCAATTATTGTAGGCGCAAGTTGAACCTCAGAGATGAGGGCATAAGTAAGCGCATGGTTAACATTGACTATGCGTTTTCTTTCATATAAAATATAAAAATGAACAGAAAACACAGTTGTGTATTCCGTTAACCCCAGTAAAAACAATGGGTGCAGGGATGGGGCTACATTTTATGGATGAGCCTACTAACGATTTGGATATTGCTACGCTTACAGTACTTGAGGATTATCTTGACAATTTTCCGGGAATTGTGATTACGGTATCTCATGACAGATATTTCCTTGACAGGGTAGCAAGACGGATTTTTGCCTTTGGGGAAAACGGACAAATCAGACAGTATGAAGGTGGCTATACAGACTATAGGAATCGTTTGTTGGCAGAACAAGAAACGATTGTCTGCGAGAAACAGCATGCCGGAACCGGTAACGCAGAAAAAAGCAGTGAAGGGACCGGAAGAAATAGCTGGAAGCAGCCGTCAACCAAATTGAAGTTTTCTTATAAAGAACAACGGGAATATGAGGTTATCGAAGATGAAATTGCTGCTTTGGAAGAAAAGATAGAGGACTTGGAGGCAAAAATTCTGAAAGCAGCCACGGACTTTGTAAAGCTCAATGAACTGACTGCTGAAAAAGAAAAAGCACAGCAGCAATTGGAAGAAAAGATGGACAGATGGATGTATTTGGAAGATTTAAAGGCAAAGATTGATGCACAGTGAAAAAACAGGTACAGATAAACAGCGCGAAGGAGAAACGTAAACGAAAGGAACAGCAAAATGAAACAGACAGCAGGAAGCAGAACACTGAATATGGTATATATTGCATTGTTTGCAGTGGTTATGGCAATCTGTTCCTGGATAGTGGTTCCCATGACGGTGCCTTTTACATTGCAGACCTTCGGAGTATTTTTGGCAGTGCTTTTGCTTGGCGGAAAAAGAGGAACTTTGGCAGTGGTGCTGTATCTGCTGATGGGAGCAGTGGGACTACCTGTTTTTTCGGGATTTACAGGCGGTGTCGGTGTCTTACTTGGGTACACGGGCGGTTACATCGCAGGTTTTCTTTTACTGGCACTGACCATGTGGTTTTTTGAGGCTTTGTTTGGAAAGAGCGCATGCATACGCTGGATATCCATGGTGCTTGGACTTGTGCTTTGCTATGCTTTCGGTACGATTTGGTATGTGAGGGTTTATGCTCACAGCGTTGGGGAAATAGGTGCGGCAGCAGTACTTTCCATTTGCGTACTGCCTTTTGTTATCCCTGACATTATCAAAATGATGCTTGCCATGGCGGTAAGAAAAAGGCTTGCAAAGGCTATCAGGTCATCGTAAGAAAGTAGGATAAAAGCAGACTGCCGTCTACGGTATCTGTTCTTTGATGGGTAAAGCACATTCTTTCAGGATGCCATTGTACCCCGATAATAGGTAGATAAGTATGCGCAAGTCCTTCGATGACACCGTCGTTGCAGATTTGCGTATAGAGGATGTTTCTGCCGGGAGTATCCACGCCCTGATGGTGGGCGCTGTTTACAGGAAATGTATGACCATAAAGACGGCAAAGAAGGGACCCGTCGGAAGCGGTCGTTTGATGTACCTTGTCATGGTCATCATATTGATGGCTTTCATAAGTGGGAAGATGCTGAATGATATTGCCGCCGAAAAAGATATTAATCAGTTGCATCCCTTTGCAGATACCCAGAACCGGTTTTCCGTTACGGGCAAAGCACTTTAAGATAGCCAGTTGGATGCGGTCAAGAGCTGCGTCGATTACGCGGGAGCCATGGTTTAGCTGACCGAACAGTTTGGGGTCAATGTCGCCGCCGCCGGGCAGAATCAGTCCGTCGAAGGCGTCAGGGTCAGGGACGTTTAGCGTAGTTATGGGCGTAGCACCTAATGTATTTATGGCGGATTCATAATTGTGAGTCAGTTCCGGATATCCGGCAATTAAGATTTTTTTCAAGGCATATTTCCGATAAAAAAGGTGATTACTGATAATATATGAAGAAACCTAAATTTATTGACAAAAATAATGATAAAAGAGAGGAAGAGAATGATGAGAATCGGAATGGGTTATGATGTGCATAAATTGGTAGAAGGAAGAAAACTGATTATCGGAGGAGTGGAAATTCCTTATGAAAAGGGACTTCTCGGTCATTCGGACGCGGATGTACTTCTTCATGCAATTTCAGATGCACTCCTTGGAGCAGCAGCGCTGGGAGATATCGGAAAGCATTTTCCCGATACAGACCCCGCGTATAAAGGGATATCTTCGATAGTATTGCTTGAACATGTAGGAAAATTATTGGAGGAAAATTGCTTCTTTATTGAAAATATAGATGCTACAATAATCGCTCAGGCGCCCAAAATGCGTCCGCATATTGATACCATGAGAGAGAATATTGCAAAGGCACTGGGGATTTCAGTAGAGCAGGTAAATGTAAAAGCAACCACCGAGGAAGGTCTTGGTTTTACCGGTACCGGGGAAGGAATTTCTTCCCAGGCAATCTGTCTTTTAACGAGTCCTGTGGGAGTAGGAAGCGTAGATGTGACGGAAGAAAGCAGCAAGTGTGAAGGTTGCAGGGGGTGTAGCAGAGCATGAATGAAATTTATAATGAGATACAAAAGAAAAAGCTCCTGATGGACGGTGCTTTCGGCACTTATTATGCGCAACTTTACGATACCAAAGAATTGCCGGAGCTTGCCAATACAAAATATCCGGAAAGAGTATTGCGCATCCACAGGGAATATATAGAAGCAGGCGCACAGATTATTCGTACGAACACCTTTGCAACGAATACGTACGCCATGGATTTGTCATGGGAAGAAGTACAGAAAAATTTAAAAGAAGGATATCGTCTGGCGAAGAAGACTGCAAGACAGGCAGGTGTCTATGTGGCGGCAGACATTGGACAGATTACTTCGTATCAGCAAACAGACAGAGAACGGCTTTCGGAAGAATATGTGAATATATGCAACACTTTTTTGGAGGAAGGGGCAAATCTGTTTGTATTTGAAACGTTTTCTGACATAGAGGATATTAAGAAAGCTGTTTCTGTGATTGGGAAAAAGGCATTTGTGATTGTGCAGTTTTCGGTGAATCAGTTCGGATATAGTCAATCGGGACTTAGTGCCAGAAAGCTTGTACAGTCTGCTGAAATGATAGAAGAAATTGATGCCATAGGATTTAATTGCAGCATCGGTCCCGGTCATATGCAGCAGATTCTTAAAAAACTGCATTTATCCGGCAGTAAAATATTGACGGCACTGCCCAATGCCGGTTATCCTCACATGGTCAGTAACCGCATGATTTTTGACCATCGCAATATGGACTATTTTATTGATAAGGTAAGCAGTATTGCACAGGACGGTGCGGATATTGTGGGCGGATGCTGCGGCACAACACCGGAGTATATCCGTGGTATGAAAGAGAGAATTTCTTTTGAAAAGAATAAAAAGGCGGTGCCTTCGATTGAGGAAAGTGAAGAAAATCTGCCTTTCAAAGACCATTCATTTTTTGCGGGAAAAGATGGAAAGAAGCTGATTGCGGTAGAACTGGCACCGCCTCTTGGAAGTGATGACGAGAATTTGATGGATGCGGCACACCTTTTACAAAAGAGTGGTGTGGATGTTCTGACGTTTCCCGATTCTCCTTCTGGAAGAACAAGAGCCGACTCTATATTGATGGCAGAGAAGGTGGCGCGTGAGACCGGAATATGTGTCATGCCCCATATTTGTTGCCGTGATAAGAATGCTATTGCCATGCGTTCCCAGCTTTTGGGTGCGCATATCAATCATATTCATAATTTTCTGGTGATTACCGGAGATCCGATTCCCAGCATGGCACGCAGTAGTGTAAAGAGCGTGTTTAACTTTGATTCCGTGGGACTGATGCGTATTATGAATGATATGAATGAGGAGCAGTTTGCAGAAGCGCCTGTATGCTATGGCGGCGCAATCAACCAGGGACGACGGAATCTTGAGGTTGAAATCAGCCGTGTATTAAAGAAGATGGAGGCGGGGGCGACATTCTTTTTAACCCAGCCTGTATCTACAAAAGAAAGTGCAGAGAGACTGCGCCGGATTAAGCAGGAGACGAGAGCACGGATATTGTGCGGTATCATGCCTTTTGTAAGTCTGAAAAATGCTCTGTTTATGAAAAATGAAATGACAGGTATTGATGTGACAGATGAAGTGCTTGCGAGATACAGGGCAGATATGACAAGGGAAGAGGGCGAAGCGGCAGGTATCGCTTTAGCTAAAGAAATGATGGCCCTGACTGACGATTTCGCAGACGGATATTATTTTTCATTTCCGTTTAACAGAGTGAGTATGTTGGAGAAGATACTCTTGTAAATTTATTATTAAAAATTGAAAAAAAGCTTGCAAAAATATTTAATTTAGTATATTCTTTGATTACAGATAAATATCTGATGCGTATCATTTCAATGAACGTAATTGGGCTGGTCGAAAGACCCGGGTCCAACCTAATCGGCGGGGAGACTCCCCGCCATTTTAAATCTTATAATTCATCCTACATATTTCGGGAGATTTCCAATGAGTAAACTTAGTATTTTTGTGGACGAGTCAGGAGATTTTGGTCCATATGAAAAGCATGCACCGTATTATATAATTGCGATGGTTTTTCATAACCAATCAGATGATTTGACAAGTGATATGAAAAAACTGGATAGAGAATTACAGTATATGGGATATTATCATCATGTAGTACATACTGAACCGCTAATTAGGAGAGAAGAAGATTATAAAAATTTATCGCCTAATGAGAGAAGAAGTATTTTTACAAAGCTTTTTTATTTTTTTAAAAGATGTATGATAAAGTATAAAACTTTTATCTTTATAAAAAGGGATTATGAAGATACAGAGATGATGGAAGCAAAAATGGTAAGAGAACTGGCAAGGTTTCTGAAAGAGCATTTGACATATTTCCAAGCATTTGAAGAAATTGTGCTCTATTATGATAACGGTCAGAATGAATTAAGCAAAATTCTACATGCCGTTTTCACTAAAGAACTGCCAAAGTGTAAAGTTCGAAAAGTTTTAAGCTGTAATTATAAATTGTTTCAAGTAGCAGATTTGGTATGTACGTTGGAATTATTGAAAGTAAAAATGGAAACAAAGGAATTAAGCCGTTCAGAACAGTTAATATTTCATAATAAGAAAGCATTGAAAAAAGACTTTCTGAAAGGACTAAAAGAGAAAGAGTTTTAGATAAACGACAAGAAATAACAGTTGACAAAATCGCCTCTTTTGCATATGCTGATTATGTAAAAACTTTTGAATAAGAAACAAATGCAAGGAACGGAAAGAGTATATTGTCACGCATCATTGATGCTACAGTTACAGAGAGGGAGTGCCGTCGGCTGAAAGCAGTCCCATTGTAAGATAATAGAAGTGCATCCGGGAGCAGATTTTGTGAACAAAAGTATTGTTTTTAGTAGCAGAATCCGTATACGGCACGTTACGCCGGTTAAGTGGAGGCAAGAGAATGCCTCTAATAGAGTGGAACCGCGGATAACTTCGTCTCTTAGACTTAGTTATCCTTTTTTCGTGATAAGCAGACTGAGAAGCATCTTGGCAATCATGCGCATGCTTGCATGAGCGTATTGAGGGGCAAGATGCTTTGAAGGAGCAACGCGAACGAGAAATACGAAGTATTTCGAGTCTGCTTATCCGATATTTATAAAGAGGTAAAATATGGGATTTGTCAAAAATATCAAAGAAGAAATTGCAATCATCAGAGAGCGTGATGCGGCCATTCATTCTTCCATGGAAGTGTTTCTCTATCCCAGTTTTAAGGTCATGATTCATTACAGACTGGCTCATAGGCTTTACCTGAAAAAGCATTATTTTTGGGCAAGGTGGGTATCACAAAGAGCTGTGCGTAAGACCGGAATCGAAATTCATCCCGGTGCACAAATCGGTAAGGGATTTTTTATCGACCACGGAAACGGTGTTATTATCGGAGAAACGACCATAATCGGAGATAATGTAACTTTATATCAGGGAGTTACGTTAGGCGGTACTGGTAAAGAGCAGGGCAAGCGTCATCCTACTTTGGGAAATAATATTATGGTGGGAGCAGGTGCCAAGGTATTAGGTTCCTGTACCATCGGGGATAACTGCAAAATTGGGGCCGGAAGTGTGGTACTTTCGGATGTGCCGCCGGGCTCAACGGTAGTAGGTGTTCCGGGCAGAGTAGTAAAAAGATTAAAACAGAATCTGCCACAGGAAGAACTGGACCAGATTCATCTTCCCGATCCGGTTATGGAGGCTATTACCGAACTGCAAAGGGGTAATTCGCAGCTGACAAACAGGCTGCTTGAGCTGGAACAGCAGATGCGCAATATGAGTCGCGATAAATAGGAGGAAAACATGAAAATTTACAACACATTATCCAAAAGAAAAGAAGAATTTGTTCCCATTGAAGAGGGGAAAGTTAAAATGTATGTCTGCGGACCTACCGTTTACAATCTGATTCATATCGGCAATGCCCGTCCCATGATTGTATTTGATACCGTAAGACGTTATATGGAGCATAAGGGCTACGAGGTAAACTATGTGTCAAACTTTACCGATGTAGATGATAAGATTATTAAAAAAGCAATCGAGGAAGGCGTAGATGCTTCCGTGATTTCCGAGCGTTACATTGCCGAGTGCAAAAAGGATATGGAGGCTATGAACGTAAAGCCTGCCACCACGCACCCCAAGGCAACCGAAGAAATTTGCGGTATGCTTGATATGATTGGCACCTTGATTGAAAAAGGTCATGCATATGTGGCAGCAGACGGTACTGTTTATTTCCGCACCAGAAGTTTTAAGGAGTACGGTAAGCTTTCACACAAGAATTTAGATGATTTACAGGGCGGAAATCGTTCTTTACTGGTAACAGGCGAAGACCAGAAGGAGGATTCTCTTGACTTCGTTCTTTGGAAACCTAAGAAAGAAGGGGAGCCTTACTGGGAGTCACCCTGGTGTAACGGTCGTCCCGGCTGGCATATCGAATGTTCTGTAATGAGCAAAAAGTATCTGGGTGAAGAAATTGATATTCATGCAGGCGGCGAAGATTTGGTATTCCCTCACCATGAAAATGAAATTGCACAGTCAGAGGCAGCTAACGGAAAGACTTTTGCAAAGTATTGGATGCACAATGCATTCTTAAATATTGATAATAAGAAGATGTCAAAATCCGCTGGGAACTTCTTCACGGTAAGAGACATCAGTGAAAAGTACGACTTACAGGTACTTCGTTTCTTTATGCTTTCCGCACATTACAGAAGTCAGTTGAATTTCAGCGCTGATTTAATGGAAGCGGCGGCAAACGGGTATGAGAGAATCGTGACCAGCGTAAGTAATTTGAACTATTTGCTTAAGAGCGCTGTTTCTGATACAATGAGTGCAGAGGAAGAAGCACTTGTGAAGGACGCAGAAGGATTTATCGCTAAGTTTGATGAGGCAATGGATGACGATTTCAATACAGCTGATGCGATTTCTGCTATTTTTGAGTTGGTAAAATTTGTTAATACCAATACAAGCGAAAGCAGCAGCAAGGCATTCCTTGAAGCGCTCAAGGCAGAGATTATGCTTCTTTCCGATATCTGCGGTTTGATTGTAGAGAAACAGGAAGAAATGCTGGATGCAGACATCGAGGCATTAATTGCAGAGCGTCAGGCGGCAAGAAAAGAAAAGAACTTTGCACGTGCCGATGAAATCAGAGATGAGCTTTTAAGCAAAGGTATTATTTTGGAAGATACTCGTGAAGGAGTAAAATGGAAGAGAGCGTAAGTTTATTAGGACAACTGAAACAGAGTTTTGCATTAAAAGAGGTGGATATCAGGACATATTCACCTCTTACGCTTGCTTATATCGGAGACTGTGTGTTTGATTTACTTATTCGCACAGTAGTGGTAGAACGTGGCAATGAGCCAGCAAACAAACTGCATCGCAAAACGGTTACTTATGTAAAAGCAGAAACCCAGGCAGCTATGATAGAAGCACTTCTTGATGACTTGACACAGGAAGAACTTGCGGTGTATAAAAGAGGCAGAAATGCCAAATCCTATACCAGTGCCAAGAATGCGTCCATTGGAGATTATCGCAAGGCTACCGGACTTGAGGCATTGGTAGGGTATTTATACTTACAGGATAATGTGCCGAGAATTATTGAACTTTTACAAAATGGTTTACATAAATTGGGGATGAAGTTATAGACATGATGCTGTAAACATAGTGATACGGCAGATTTATAGGGAAAAGGTTGCAAAGCGGAGAACAGGTATGAGTATGGAAGAATTAAAGACAGGTTATAATGAATTTACCATAGAAGGAAGGAACGCGGTAATTGAAGCATTCCGTTCCGGCAAGGAAATCGATAAAGTATATATTTTGGACGGATGTCAGGATGGTCCGGTGATGACTGTTAAGAGAGAAGCAAAAAAGCACGATACTATGATAAAGTATGTGACAAAGGAACGCCTTGACCAGTTATCCGAAACCGGAAAGCATCAGGGGGTAATTGCCGTTGCCGCAGCCTATAAATATGCGGAAATTGAGGACATGTTTGCACTGGCAGAAAAGAAGGGAGAAGCGCCTTTTCTTTTCCTGCTTGATAACATTGAAGATCCTCACAACTTAGGGGCTATTATCAGAACTGCCAATCTGGCAGGAGCTCACGGTGTTATTATTCCAAAGAACCGTGCAGTGGGACTTACCGCGACGGTGGCAAGAACTTCTGCAGGAGCTCTGAATTATACACCAGTGGCAAAAGTAACTAATATGGCAAAGACCATTGAGGATTTAAAGAAGCAGGGACTTTGGTTTGTATGTGCGGACATGGGCGGCACAACCATGTATCAGCTTGATTTAAAAGGACCTATCGGTCTGGTGATTGGTAACGAAGGGGAAGGCGTGGGACGTCTTGTGAAAGAAAAGTGTGACATGGTGGCGTCCATTCCCATGAAAGGGGATATTGATTCCCTGAATGCTTCTGTGGCGGCAGGAGTTCTTGCCTATGAAATTGTCCGTCAACGGCTTGCATAAATAATAAGGAACAGTTATGAATAATATTAACAAAGTTTTACTGATGCTGATTGCCATGGTGGCAATCATGCTGATAGCGGTAGGCATTGACAAAGGGTATGATTATTATCAGGATGTGAAATGGGAAAAAGAAAGAGTGGCGGCGTATGAGGAAGCAAAAGCAGATGTGGAAGCTATGCAATCCACGATTGCCACACTTTCGGAAGATCCGGATGCCCTGATTGCTTACATTGAAGAAAATGAATTGAATTACGTAGAAGTGGATGCAGAAAATGCATTTGAAAGTGTGTACGGTAATGACGCAGACAGCAGTAGCTCTGCCAGTATGTCAGAAGGCAGTATTTCTGATAATGCGTCGGAAGTATCTCAAGGTGGAGACGGAAGTGTTTCCGATAACAGTGTATCAGGTGAAGGAGGAAGTGTTTCCGGAAATGAACTGGCGGAAGGCAGTGTGTCTGATAACAGTGTATCCGGTAACAGTGTATCCGATAATAGTGTGTCTGATAACAGCGTGTCTGATAACAGCGTGTCCGATAACAGTGTGTCCGATAACAGTGTATCTGATAATAATATAATAGAGGAGCAGCCCGCTGTGTCAGCCAATACCTCGAAAGAAAAGAAGCTTTGTGCATCTTACGAAGAAACTATGCAGATTAATAAGGCAGATAAGCAAATGATTGCACAGAACAGTATTGATTTTTCGGGTATGAAAATAGCTTGTCTGGGTGACAGTATTACAGAGGCAGCAAATTTGACCGATGAAGAAGGTTATGAACAGATGACGTATCCCTATCAGCTTTCGCAGCTTCTCGGCGCAAGAGAAGTAGTGAATCTCGGAATCGGCGGTTCTTCCATCGGAAGGTATTGGGATCAGGCATTTGTAGACAGATATCAGGAGATTCCGCAGGATACAGATTTGATTATTATCATGGGCGGAACTAATGACGGATTTTGTGCATCTGAAGAGGAACTTGGTTCTTTGGAAGAGAGAGAGGCACGTACTTTTGCGGGAGATTTGGATGAACTTCTAAGGGGACTGAAAGAAAATTATCCGGATGCGGAAATTGTATTGGTGTCGCCGCTTTCTAACGTGTTACATGATATGCTAAGGAAAGAACGCGAGCATTTGTTGCCGCAGTCTGCATTTGTAGCCATTATGAAAGAACTGGCCGCTGAGTATGATGTGCATTTTATTGATTTATATCATTCCAATCTGCTTGACACACATGATGCGGCAATTATTCATAATTTTATGCCGGATGGTGTGCATGGCAATGCTGCCGGATATAAGATTTTAGCAGAGCATATGGCAGCGGAAATCATTGGGCTGTACGAGGAAATGGCAGAAGCAGAAATGCAGAAGGAAGCAGAAAATGAGCAATAATTATGAGCAGTTTGCAGATGAAGAGCTGATTGTGCGGTTACGTGACGGTGAGGAGCGCATTACGGATTATATTATGGAGAAATACAAGAATCTGGTGAGAAGTAAGGCCGGTTCTATGTATATTTTAGGAGCAGACAGGGATGATCTGATACAGGAAGGCATGATTGGACTGTTCAAGGCTATCAGGGACTATGATATCGGAAGAGATGCCAGTTTTTTTACTTTTGCGGATTTGTGCATTTCCAGACAGATGTACACGGCAGTTCAGGCAGCAGACAGACAAAAACATGCACCTTTGAACACCTATATTTCTCTGTATGCAAGTGCCGGTGAAAAAGGAGACGGAGAGGAATGGGAATTGATTCATTCCCTGATTTCCCATGAAGACAAAAATCCGGAGGACTTGCTGATAGACAAGGAAAACTTGGAAATACTGGAAAAAATCATAGAGCGTGAACTCAGCGGATTTGAGAAGCAGGTATTTGACCTATATATTACGGGAATGAAGTATACGCAGATTGCAAAAGTGCTTGGAAAAGATGAAAAATCAACAGACAATGCATTACAAAGAATTAAAAGTAAGCTGAAAAAACAAGTAAACAAAGATTAAATATAAAATAAGTATAAAGAAAAAGGGAAGTATATTGACAAGAGGATTTTTTGTCAATATACTTTTTTTGGTGTCGGCCGACCGGTCGGTCGGTGACGCTGAGATTAGTTTGACCAAGGTAACAAGGAGCACACGTATGTTAGGAAAAATGAGTGTAAAGAAACCGTATACCGTATTGGTGGCAGTGGTATTGGTAGTGGTATTGGGAATCGTGTCATTTACGAAAATGACAACAGATTTACTTCCCAATATCAGTCTTCCCTATATTATTGTTATGACCACATATCCGGGAGCCAGTCCTGAAACGGTAGAGATGGTGGTGACCAAGCCGGTAGAGGCTACTATGGCAACGGTCAGCAATGTGGAAGGAATCAGTTCTGTTTCGGGTGAAAACTATTCCATGGTTATGCTGGAGTTTTCACAGGGCGCAGATATGAATGCGGCATCATTGGAAATCAGGGAAAATCTGGACCAGATTAAGAGTTATTGGGATGATTCTATCGGAAGTCCCATTATTATGAAAATGAATCCGGATATGTTGCCGGTTATGATTGCGGCAGTGGGTTATACGGGAATGGATTCGGCACAAATCAGTGAAATGACACAGAATGACATTATACCTGAACTGGAGAGTATCGAAGGCGTGGCGTCGGCCAGTGCTACCGGACTTTTGGAAGAAAGTGTGCATGTTATTATCCGTCAGGAAAAGATAAATAAAATCAATGAGCAGGTTTTTGGTGCCATTGATGAGGAAATGAAGGAGGCAGAGGATGAGCTTGCAGAGGGACGTCAGGAAATTTATGACGGACAGGCAGAGCTTGCCGATGCAAAGAATGATATAGAAGAATCCAAACAGGATTTGGTTGACAGCCAAACTGAGTTGGATGAAAGCCGTCAGGAAATTTTGGATGGGCAGCAGGAACTTGCAGACGGAAGAGCAGAACTGGAACAGAGCAAGATTGATTTAGAAGAAGGCAAGCAGGAGCTGGAAGATAAGAGGGATGAAACAGCGGAAAAACTTGCCGAAGCGGAAAAGGAAATTTTGACGGCAAAGGCAGACCTTGAAGCAACTAAAATGCATATTACCATGGAAATTTCCACGATAAAGGCCAATGCAGAAGGTCTTTCAAAAGCCAAAGACGGTCTTTCACAGATTGAATCCAAGGCAAGTGAGTTCGGAATATCCGATGCATCGGAAATTTCGGGAAAAGTGGATGGATTAAATCAGTTAAAATCTGAACTGCAGGGGATAAAAGATA
The DNA here is from genome assembly GCA_017434885.1 of Lachnospiraceae bacterium. Lineage (GTDB taxonomy): Bacteria > Bacillota > Clostridia > Lachnospirales > Lachnospiraceae > Suilimivivens. The sequence goes on from JAFSGE010000050.1 coordinate 19,004, forward strand.
CTTTAAATGCCATGAACGGAAGCAGTGGTGGAAGTGGCGATGGAAGTAGTGACGATGACAGCAGTGACAACGACAGTAATGATGTAGTAATCGGGGATGCAGTATTAGCAGGGCAGATTAATACCGTGCTGTCCATGGTCGGCGTTTCTACAAATTTGACGGAAAGCAGTTCGGTAGTGGATGCAGTGGATGCCATTGAACGGGGAATTTCAGCGGCAGAAAGCAATGTGTCATCATTAAATACGTTAAAATCTACCTGGGACAGTACTGCGTCCATGGTGGAAAAAATGGAAGACAGTTTAAATGCCAATACTATGGGAATTGGTGCAGATGCTTATATTTCACAGCTTAATTCTACATTAGAAGACATTAATAATAATATTACTCAGCTTGACAGTGCGCTTACAGAGCTTTATCAGGGAAATCTGATGGCAGCTATTGAGTTTGCCAATGCGCAGACTACGATTACATTAGGAGAAACACAGATAAAGTCAGCCGAAACCCAGCTTGACTCTTTGGAAGAGCAACTGGAATCCGGTTTAGAGCAGCTTGATGCGGGACAGGAACAGATTGATGCAGGATGGGAACAGATAGAGTCCGGTCTTGAGCAGCTTCGTGACAGCGAGGAACAGTTAGCGGATGCCCTGCAGCAGATTTTAGATGGCGAAGATGAATTGGAGCAGGCAAGAGAAGATGCTTATAATCAGGCTGACATGCATGGTATCCTTACTGTGGAAACTATAGAAGCACTTTTGGCAGCACAGAATTTCTCTATGCCCGCAGGCTATGTAACGGAAAATGGTATTGATTATCTGGTGAGAGTAGGTGATAAACCGGATAATGTGGAAGCATTGAAAGCAATGCCGCTGATGAATGTGGAAATGGACGGCGTGGATGTAATTACGCTGGGCGATGTGGCTGACGTATTTATGACGGACAATTCTGCCGATATTTATGCCAATGTAAACGGAGAACCCGGTATTATGATAACCATGCAGAAGCAGACCGGATATTCTACCGGTGATGTTTCTGATAAAATATTGGATAAATTTGAAGAATTACAGGAAGCAGACCCCAATTTGATGCTGATTACACTGATGGATCAGGGTATTTTTATTGACCTTGTTATGGATTCCATTATTAACAATGTGTTATTTGGTTCACTTCTTGCAGTGATTATTTTGATTATTTTCCTGAAGGATTTGCGCCCTACCGCGGTAGTGGCATGTTCCATTCCTATCAGTTTGATTGCTGCAGTAGTGTGCATGTATTTCAGCGGCGTTACCTTAAACGTAATTTCCTTATCAGGTCTTGCACTTGGTATCGGTATGCTGGTAGATAACTCAATCGTAGTAATCGAAAATATTTACCGACTGAAAAATGAAGGTTATTCTGCAAAAGAAGCAGCGATTGAAGGCGCAGGAGAAGTAGCCGGTGCAATTCTGGCATCGACCCTTACCACTGTCTGTGTATTTTTGCCCATTGTATTTACAGAAGGTATTACCAGACAGATATTTACCGATATGGGACTTACCATTGCTTATTCCTTGCTTGCTTCGTTAGTTGTGGCGTTGACTGTTGTACCTGCCATGGCATCTAAGACCATGAGAAAAGCGAAGCCGCAGAAGGAAGGAAAAATCTTTGGATTTTTGATGAAGGGGTATGAAAAAATTTTGGCATTATCCCTTCACATTAAGCCGGTAATACTTTTGGTGGTAGTTGCGGCACTTGGACTTAGTGCAAAGATTGCCATGTCAAAGGGAACGGCTTTTATGCCGGAAATGGACAGCACCCAGATGACACTTACATTGACAATGCCGAAGGATACACCGCTTTCCGATACGGCAGTTGTCAGTGATGAAATCGTAGCACGTCTTATGGCAGTGGAGGAAGTGACGGATGTTGGTGCAATGGCAACCACATCTTCCATGTCATCACTTACAGGAGGCGGAGATGCGGCTACCAATTCGACAACGGTTTATGTGACTTTAGACGAAGAAAAACAACGTGATAACAAAGAAATTGCGAGAGAAATTGATGCAAATTTCGCAGATTTAAAAGAAAAGTATCAGGCAGAGATTTCCATTCAGACGTCAACTATGGATATGAGTGCGCTGGGAGGAAGCGGTATCTCTATTCAGGTGCAGGGACGTGAACTGGATACGCTGCAGCGCCTTGCAAAAGAGGTGGCGGCAATCGTGGAAACTGTGGAAGGAACTACAGAGGTTTCCGATGGCTTAGAAGAGTCCACAGGCGAGCTTCGTATTATGATTGACAGAGATAAGGCGATTGAGTACGGGCTTACCGTAGCAGAGATATTCCAGCAGATAAATGCAAAGCTTTCTGATGCTACCAGTGCAACTTCACTTCAAACAGAGATAAAAGAATACGATGTTTATGTTAAAAATGCGGCAGACATGACACTTACCAGAGAACTTGTCAAGGAACTGCAAATTGAACGTAAAAATAAAGAAGGACTTACAGAAAAAATTAAGCTTTCGGATATAGCAACGTTTGAATCTTTAGAATCACCTGATGCTGTAAACAGAGTTGACCAAACGAGATACATTGCGGTATCCGCATTAATTGCCGACGGATACAATGTGGGTCTGGTATCAGCTGATGTGGAAGAAGCACTTGAGAGTTATGAAGCGCAGATGCCAAGCGGATATAAACTGGTGATGACCGGAGAAAATGAAACCATTAACGAGGCACTTGAGCAGCTTGTTTTGATGCTGGTGCTGGCTATTGTATTTATGTATTTGATTATGGTTGCGCAGTTCCAGTCACTGCTGTCACCGTTTATCATTATGTTTACCATTCCCCTTGCGTTTACCGGAGGATTTTTGGGACTTTATTTAAGCAACAGTGAAGTTAGTGTTATTGCCATGATAGGCTTTGTTATGCTTGCCGGTGTCATTGTTAATAACGGTATCGTGCTTGTGGATTATATTAATCAGCTTAGGAATGATGGCATGCCGAAACGGGAGGCAATTATGGAAGCGGGACGTACCAGAATGCGTCCGGTTCTTATGACCGCACTTACAACGATTCTGGCTTTAAGTACCATGGCATTCAGTGAGGGTATGGGTGCTGACCTTTCTAAGCCGATGTCTGTGGTAACTATCGGTGGTCTGATATACGGTACTTTAATGACTTTAATTGTAATTCCCTGTGTATATGACATTTTCAATCCTGAGAGAAAGAAAAAGGTCAGAAGAGTAAGAAAAGTAAAGAAGGTTAAAAAAGTAAAGAAAACAAATGGAGAAAATGAAAATGAATAATCGCAAAGAATTCTCCCCAAAGGAAATAGCAATATTTCAGGCTGTATTGGAGCTGTTTCGGGACGGTGCGGATATAAACAGCTTTACAGTGGCAGATATTACCAGGCAGGCAGGTATCGGTAAAGGGACGGCATACGAGTATTTTTCTGATAAGGATGAAATGATAGCCAAAGCAATTTTTTATCATGCAGAACAGTTCTGCCTGAGCCTTTTCGAACAAATGCTGGATGAAAAAACAGTTTACGACAGAATTATGCTTGTTTTGAAAAGAATAGAGACGGAGATTGCCGAGGCAAACTGCATTTTCCGTTTGATACAGGTTTCGTGCAATAAATCGGGGCTTGGACAGAAAATGCAGGAGATAGAAGGGCTGAAATCTGTTTACGGCTTAAAACCTGATGAAATTTTGGGCAGAATCATCGGAAGTGATTTCGGAGTGTCTGTATCCATATCGGAATATAAGCAGGAGTATTTAATGCTTGCGGTAATTTCCAAGCTTTGCTGCTACGGCATCTATTTGCAAAAAAATGCAGATTTGGAAGTGGCAAAGAGAGAGACCATGCGTGAAATGATATGTGTGGGAATTTGCAGAGAGATAGAGGAAGCGCTGATATAAACAAAAAACCCTTGAATCTTCAAGGGTTTTTACGAGCTGCTGACGGGAATCGGACCCGTGACCTCCGCACTACCAATGCGACGCTCTACCGACTGAGCCACAGCAGCCTGTGATGTTTTACATCAACGAATGCTATTATAGCATGGTAAAATTATGTTTGTCAACTCTATTTATAAAGGAATTAAATTAACCTTAAAAAACTTTTTTATGAGAAATAAGAATATTGGGAGGAAGCAATGAAACTGTATTACAACGAACCTGCAAAGGATTTTTTTGAATCTATTCCTATCGGAAACGGACGACTCGGTGCAATGATTTCCGGTGATATTTTGCGTGAGGAAGTGGTGCTGAATGAAAGTTCCATGTGGTCGGGCAGTTATGAAGACTCTGACAGGGAGGATGCTGCAGAGTACTTGCCGCAGATACGTGCGTTGTTGAAAGAAGGAAAAAACTATGAGGCGGAGAAGTTGTTCGGTGAGCATTTTACCTGTAAAGGTCCGGGAACTGCTTATGCAAACGGTGCCAATGCACCCTTTGGTTGTTACCAGCTTTTGGGCAGATTACATATTTCTTATTTGCAGGCTGTTTCGCCCGGAAGACAGGATTCTTGCGGAAGCAGAAAATATGAGCGATATCTGGACTTGGACACCGGTATTGTGACTGTAAGTTTTGAAGCCGGTGGCAAGAAATATAAGAGAGAGTATGTTGCGGTGAAGGAGCAGGAGGCGATTTACATTCACCTTACCTGTGATGAGCCGGGACAGGTTCATTTTTCTTGCGGAATTGGCAGAGATGAACATTTCAGTGTAGAAAAAACAGATGCGGATTATCCCGCCCTTTTGATGAAGGGGCAGCTTAGCAACGGCAGAGACTGGGAGGGCGGGATTTGCTACGGTGCGGCACTTTCGGTTGTGGCAAAGGGCGGCAGTGTGCGTAGCGAGTCACAGAGACTTCATGTAAAAGATGCTGATGAAGCGTGGATTGTGTTGACAGCGAGAACAGACCTTTCCGGTTTTATGGGACGGGAAAAAACAGATGCAGTCCTGGTGGCAACAGAGGAACTTGCAAAGGCAAGAGCATGCGCGTGGGAACAGGTAAAAGAAGATTGGAAAAGGTGGTATGAAACACAGTACCACAGCTTTGTTTTGCATTTGGGAGAAACAAAACAGTTAAAGACAGAGGAAACGATATCGGTAACGGAGAGACTTGCCCGTGCAAAGAAGGGAGATTTAGACAGAGAGCTGGTTGAACTTTACGTGCAGTTTGCAAGATATCTGATGATAACATCCTCACAGAAAGGAGAACTTCCGGCAAACCTTCAGGGAATCTGGGCGGAAGAAATTCAGACACCTTGGAACGGAGACTGGCACTTAAATGCACAGCAGATGATTTACTGGTTGTCAGAAAAGGCGAATTTGTCAGATACCCATATGCCTTATCTGGAACTGACTAAGGAACTGGTAGAGCCGGGACGCAAAACCGCAAGTAAGTATTACGGTGCCCGTGGCTGGCTGGTACATACCTGCACCAATCCGTGGGGCTTTACCTCACCCTGTGAAGATGCTGCGTGGGGTTCTACAACGGGAAGTCCTGCGTGGCAGTGTCACCATCTTTGGGAGCATTATCTTTATACCAAAGATAAAGAATATCTGGCTGAAATCTATCCGGTTATGAAGGAGGCTGCAGAGTTTTACATTGATATGCTTGTGGAGAATGAAAAGGGATATCTGGTGACATCCCCGTCTTCTTCTCCTGAAAATTCATTTTTGGATGAAAAAGGCAGGGTTTGCTCCTTGTGTGAAGGTCCTGCTTATGACAGAGAGTTGATTTTGGCACTTACGGATTATTGTTTGCAGGCGCAGTATGTGCTTGATAATGATAAGCAGTTTGCAGATGAGTTATGTAAACTAAGAGAAAGGCTTGCACCGGTGGAAATTGCTTCTGACGGACGTATTATGGAATGGGGAGAGGAATACAAGGAGCCATTTCCGTATCACAGACATGTTTCCCATCTTTGGGGAGTGTATCCGGGCAGTCTTATTTCTTTGGAGCAGACACCGGAGCTTGCAGAGGCGGCAATTAAGTCTTTGCAGAAGAGAGGAAGAACCACAGCGGGATGGGCGATTTCCTTCCGCATGTGTTTGTGGGCAAGGCTTAAGAACGGCGAAGAGGCTTATAAGTGTCTGCAGGATGCGTTTTTGTTTGCAACTGCCCGTAACCTGTTTAATCTGGCATACCACAGTAATGAAACCTGTCAAAATCCGGTGATGCCGGAAGATGATAACGAAACTTATCCGTTCCAGATTGACGGCAATCAGGGAAATGCATCCGGTGTTCTGATGATGCTGATGGACGATTATGCGGTGATAAAAGAAGACGGTAATATGGAGATACATATCTATTTATTACCGGCGTTACCTGAGCAGTTTGCAATCGGCTATGTGAAAGGGATGAAAACCAAAGGTGACATGGAGCTTTCCATGGAGTGGAAGGACGGAAAGCTCTTGTGGGTAGAAATTACAGGATGTAAAGGAACGAAAGCGTTTGTGCATTATCAAGGCAAGAGTGAAGAAATCTGTCTTGACACAGGAAGATTTAAAAAGGAATTTTAAGGTGAACAGAAAAATTGGTTTAAAAAAAGAATATGTTAAGGTCTGTCGCAAAAAGGGGGAGGAAGTTACCTTTGGCGGTGACCAGAATTTATTTGCATTTTCCGGAGCATCAAAAGAAGATGAGCGTAAAGTAAAGTGTGGCTGCGGAATCATAGCTTTTGCTGATTTGCTGCTTTATTTAGGTGGTTCTGAAAGTGCGTTTCGCGTGAAAGAAAACTTGAGTTATGTAAACCAAAAACTGTCCGAGGATGACTATAGGAATTACTATAATACTATCTATACTTACATGGGTGGTATTTCAGGTAAAGTTGGCATCAGCGGCTTAAAGATTTGGCGATGCTTTAACCGGATGGCAAGAAGAGAAGGCTGGAGACTGCGTGCTAAGTGGGCATTTAGCGGAAAAAAGCTAAATGGAAGAATTGAGGAGATGCTGCAAAATGATATCCCGGTGATTTGCTGTATTCCCATGATGTTGCTAAAGAAAGATAAAAAGGACCGCCTGCCGTTGTATCTGCAAGTGACAGCAGATGAGCAGGAGACAGCAGAGAGAAGCCTGTGGAGAGTAGGCGCGTCAACCTGTGCCCATTATGTGATGATAACCGGTATCCTACAGGAGCAGGAAGAAGAATTTTATGAGATTTCTACCTGGGGTAAAAAAATGTATATGAGCCGGAATGAATATGATGCATTCATACATAATCATTTTATGGGAACAATATTAGGAAATATTTTATATGTTTATGCCCGGTAAAGCGGGCATAAATTATGCAAAATAAAAGGATGAGCGGAAGTATGAAAAAATATAATATGATAACGGACAGTCCGGGAAAGGCGCTTTTCTTTTTTGCGGTGCCTTTGATACTGGGAAATATGTTTCAGCAATTTTATACCACGGTTGACTCGGTGATTGTAGGACAATTTGTGGGAGAAGATGCCCTTGCGGCAGTAGGGGCTTCGTATTCGTTAACGTCGGTGTTTATTATGATAGCTATCGGTGGCGGAATCGGTGCCGGTGTCATTACATCGCAGTATCTGGGTGCCGGAAATTATGGCAAAATGAAAACCTCAGTGTTTACGGCACTGAACAGTTTTCTTGGACTTAGTATTGTTCTTGGAATCATTGGTTTTATGGCAAATGAGCAGATACTGAGAGCGCTGAATACACCGGAAAATATTATGGCAGATGCCGTGTTGTATCTGAAAATCTATTTTGTGGGACTTCCCTTTTTATTCATGTACAATATTTTGTCATCGGTGTTTAATGCGTTGGGAAATTCCAAAACGCCGCTGTATCTGCTTATCTTTTCTTCCCTGCTGAATATTGTACTTGACCTTGTTATGGTAAAAGTATTCGGGCTTGGTGTAGCGGGTGTTGCTGTTGCAACTCTGTTTGCACAGGGATTGTCTGCGGTGATCTCGTTTCGTCTTCTGATGAGGCAGTTAAAGAGTTATCAGACGAAAGAAGAGAGGTATAGATTGTTTGACCCGGCTATGCTCGGTAATATGTTTAAAGTAGCGTTACCGTCCATGCTGCAGCAGTCGATTGTTTCTATCGGAATGTTACTTGTGCAGTCTGTTGTGAATGGATTTGGTTCTTCTGTTTTGGCAGGTTATACCGCAGGGATGAGAATTGAGTCCATTTGTATTGTACCGATGATTGCTTTGGGAAATGCGGTGTCTACTTTTACGGCACAAAATTTAGGGGCAGGAAAGCCGGAGCGTGTGAAAAGAGGTTACGTGGCAGGCATGAAGATAGTGGCAGCCTTTGCTGTTTTGATTTGTTTGTTCTTAACGTTGCTTCATGACCCCATTATCAATGCCTTTTTGGAGGAAGAAAGCGATATTACTGCTTATGAGACCGGAACAAGCTATTTATCTTTTATTGCCTTTTTCTTTGTATTTATCGGCTTAAAGGCGATTACAGACGGTGTGCTTCGCGGTGCAGGTGATGTAGTGGTATTTACCCTTGCCAATCTTGTGAATCTGGGAATCCGCGTTACGTTTGCTTTTACCATGGCGGGAATCCTTGGTGTAAAGGCGGTATGGTTTGCAGTTCCTATCGGCTGGGCAACCAATTACCTGATATCTTTTATCAGGTATTTATCGGGAAAATGGAGCAGAAAGAAACTGATAGAAGCAAAAGCGTGAAGCATGAAAATGAATACAAGAGAAAGAAGTGAAAACGTGCGTTGCCAGGCGCACAAAGAAAGCCACAAATTCGGAAATCCGAATTCATGGCTTTTTTTATTTCAATAAGACTGCTCGTAAAGAATGGCGTCGTTTGGTTGTAATCGTTAACCTTCTGTAGCAGGAGCCTGTGCAGCGGCTTCGGCAGCCTGAGCAGCAGCGGCTTGTGCAGCGGCAATCACTGCGGCAATTTCGCTTCGTTGCTGTTCCACAATGGCTTCAATGCCGGGCTGGGACATGTATTCGGCCGTGTGCATACAGTAGTTGGTCTGTGTCTGAGGTACGGTAATGGTAGTAACAGTTCCGTCTTCGTTTACAATTTCCTGTGTAATCGGAACGGTAGTGCTTACTGCGGGTTGGCCGGTTGCACCGTCAGGTGCTGCCATGGCAGCGGCAGACTGCGTACCCTGCTGTAAGGAAGGGTCTTCCATAGGCGTCATTTCCAATACGCCGCTAACCTTGAAAGGACAGGTTTCACAAGCGGGTAGCTGAGGATTACTGTACTGGCAAATCATACCCTGATAATGGACATCACAGGTTGCGGTGGGAACGGTTCCCTCTGCGAAATATTCTGTTGTCAGTGTACCGTCACAGACACCGGGTATCGGTAATTTTCCGGATTTGGAACATACCGTTGCTGTTACAATACCGCCGTTAACGGGCATCTCAAAGGATTTGCTCGGGAGCTCTTCATGAATCTGCGCCATAGTGGCACGCCACAATTTTTTGGCAAGATTACGCTCGCCGTTATCCTTTCTGAGTTTGGTGTTGTTATCATAACCGGTCCATACGGATGCAGTATAGTAAGGCGTGTATCCTGCAAACCATACGTCGTTGTAATCAGAGGTGGTACCTGTTTTGCCGGCAATGGCCATATTACCGAAGTTTACGGAAGTACCGGTACCGGATGTTACTACATCCACCATGGCATCGGTAAGAAGCCATGCGGTGGTTTCTTTGATAACCTGTCTTGACTGAGGCTGTGTGTTGTCCAGGATAACGTTGCCGTCATGGTCTAAAACCTTGGTGTAAAGCTTGGGTTCAATATAAGTACCACCGTTTGCAATGGCTGCATAGGAAGCGGTTAATTCTTCGTTGGTAACGCCACGGGTAACACCACCGAGAGCCAGAGACTGCTGGATATCGGAGAAAATCTGTGTTTGTCCGTTTACGGTAATCTCTTCGCGGTCAACTAAAGTAGTGAACCCAAAGTTCTTGAGGTAGTCAAAACCAAGTTGGGGTGTAATTTGTGTCAGTGTTTTTACAGCTACAATATTCATGGAATCAGCAATTCCCTTTCTTATGGAATTGAGTCCTCTGTATTCTGCGCCCCACCAGTTGCTTACGGGACGGCCTTCATTGTAGTTGAAAGGTGCATCGTTCATCACGGTGGCAAGGGTAAGTCCTGCACTGTCAAGTGCCGGTGCGTAAACACCTACAACCTTAAAGGTGGAGCCGGGCTGACGTTTGGTGTCGGTTGCACGGTTTAAGGTACGGCTTCCTTCCTTCTGACCGCGTCCGCCTACCATGGCAACCACATAACCTGTAGCATGGTCCTGCACCACGATGGATACCTGCGGCTGAGGGGTTAAGGTAATATTTTCACCATATACCTCATCACCTGAGGCCATTACTGCAGCCTTGTATTCTTCAATCGCTGTATAAGCCTCGTCTTTGGAATTATAAAGCAGATTGAAGGAGGGGTTTAATTCTCTGTAGTAAGTACGATACATTTCCGTACTGAAGTTTTCATAATCCCCGTTTGCTTTTTTGATGGTAAGTTCATATGCCAGCTGCCATCTGGTGCCTTCGGGATAATTCTCCTCGTTGGAGAAAACATCGTCACAAATTGCCTGAATATTAGGGTCCTGTGTTGCGTATATCTTAAGTCCGCCGCTGTAAAGAAGGGTATATGCCTGTGTTTCTGTATAACGGCCGGTTGCCATTAAGTCTTCCATAATGTCATCAGTTAATGCGTCTACAAAGTATGTATTAACCGAATCCTGTTCGACTTCTGCGTTAACTGTCTGAATACGGGAATAAACGTCATCTGCCATGGCTTCATCATATTCTGCCTGAGTAATGTAGCCTTGTTCTAACATATTATTTAAAACCTTGGTACGTCTTTTGGCATTATCCTCCGGGTGGGAAATCGGATTAAATCTGGACGGATTCTGCGTAATACTTGCAATAACCGCACACTCGGAAAGGTTCAGTGTGTTTACCGATTTGTTAAAGTAGCGCAGGGAAGCAGCTTGTACACCGAGGGTATTCTGTCCTAAGTTAATGGTGTTCATATAGTTAAGAAGCACTTCTTCCTTGGACATAGTCTTGCTCAATTCGATGGCAAGATACTGCTCTTGTATTTTACGCTTTAAGCTTTCGGCAAAGCTGCTTTCGGAGGTCCAACCGGTAAATACGTTGTTTTTCAGAAGCTGCTGGGTAATGGTACTTGCACCTTCGGAAAAGTCAAAACCGTTGGATATACCGACATAAGCAGCTCGGATAATACCTTTGATGTCAATACCGTTATGTTCATAAAAACGTTCGTCTTCAATTGCCACAAAAGCATGAGCGAGGTCTTCGGGAATCATATCCTGTGCAACGGGAATACGGTTGGAATCGGCAGCAATCAATTTGCCGATTTGGTTTCCTTCCAAATCGTAAACAAAGGTGGAAAAGCCGGTAGGGGTAACGTCGATGTTTTCGATGCTGGGTGAGGTGTCAATAATGCCTTTAAAAACACCGATTCCTGCGCTTGCAACGATAATTGCCAAAGCGACGCATCCCAAAAGTGTTAAGTTTGTCAGGGCAAGCAGAAGCTTTCGGCTCCACTTGGTTCCTGTAGCATGCAGGGCTTTCTGTTTGTCACGAATGCCCTTTTTACTGTAGTTCATGTATATGCCTCCATATTATTTCGCAAAAATAATTTTTTTCATACATAGAGAGTATACCAAAATGTGAAACTGAAATAAAGTTTTTTTATTGTTTATTAAGAATTGTTCACAAATTGATACATTTTATTCAAAAAATGTGAGAAAAAAACTTAAAAAGAGTGTTAAAATTGCACAATTCTGTTGTCATAAGTAATGAATTCTGTTACAATATTAACAAACTATTATATATATATTAGGTAGATAGGGTTTTTCGGATTTGGATTAAGACGACAAAGGAGAAGGTAATATGTTGGCGAAAGGGTTAGTATTTACAAATGAAAACTGTCAGGGATGTAACCGGTGTATTTCGGTTTGTCCGGTTATGACAGCAAACCAGTCTACAGAGGTAGACGGTAAAAATGTAATTTGGGTAAACGGTGATGCATGTGTGCATTGCGGAGCCTGTATGGATGTATGCCATCATAAGGCAAGAAGTTATCAGGATGATGTAGATAAATTCCTGGATGATTTAAAGAGAGGAGAAAAAATCAGTCTGCTTGTTGCACCGGCATTTATCGCCAATTACAAAAAGCAGTACAGACAGATTCTCGGTTATTTAAAGAGTCTCGGAGTAAACCGTATTATCAGCGTAAGCTTTGGTGCAGATATTACATCATGGGGATATTTGAATTATATTACCAAGTATAATTTTACAGGCGGTATTTCACAGCCTTGTCCCGCAATTGTAGATTACATTGAGAAATACATACCTGATTTGGTTGATAAATTAGTGCCGGTACACAGTCCTATGATGTGTAGTGCCATTTATGTAAAGAAATACATGAAGGTTCCGGATAAACTTGCATTTTTAAGTCCTTGTATTGCAAAGAAGTCAGAAATTACCCGTGACGGAAACAAAGATTACATTCAGTACAATGTAACCTTTAATCATTTGATGGATCGTCTGAAAGGTATGAATCTTAGCGGCTATGATGCAGGAGATGAGATTGAGTATGGTCTCGGAAGTGTATATCCTCAGCCCGGCGGATTAAAGGAAAACGTAGAATATTTCCTTGGAAAGGATGTAATGATTCGTCAGATTGAAGGCGAAAAGCATGCATATCATTTCCTGGAAACTTATGCAAAGCGTGTGCGCGAAGGAAAGAAGCTTCCTTTCATGGTGGATGCACTGAATTGTGCAAGCGGCTGTATTTACGGTACGGCAACAGAACCTGAGAAGGAAGAAGATGAAGATATCTTATTCGAAATTCATAACGAGAGAGTCAGAAAGTCTCAGGATAAGAAGAACCCTTGGAACAAGGATTTACCGTTTGAGAAGAGATTAAATAATCTGAATGAACAGTTTAAAGACCTGAAGCTGGAAGACTTTATTTGTACCTACAATAAGCATGCGGCAGTAAAGACCAAAGAGGTCAGCGAAGCAGAGATTCAACAGGTACTGCGCAGCATGAATAAGGTGACAAAGGAAGAACAGAGTGTTGACTGCGGTGCCTGCGGATATGAAGGATGCCGTCAGATGGCGAAGGCAGTTGTTCTCGGCGTAAACCGTAAGGAAAATTGTGTTCATTACTTAAAGGGCGAGTTGGAACTTGAAAAAGCTGAAATGAATCGCATGCATGATGAACTGAAAGAAAAGCAACAGCAGAAAGCAGTTCTTTACGCAGAGATTACAGAAGCCTTTGAGAAGATTAAGACTTCCATGGAAGAACTTGCAAAAGGAAATCAGAGTTCTGCAGAGGATGCAGGAGCTATGGCGGAAGCAGTCAGCGAGATGAGCGGATTTACCGATAAGCTGAATGATTCCATGATGCAGTTTAAAGAAGCGGTAAGCGGTTATGATATTGTAAATGAATCCATTATCAAGATTTCCAACCAGACCGGTATGCTTGCGCTGAATGCAGGAATTGAAGCGGCAAGAAGCGGTGAGGCAGGCAAAGGATTTGCAGTAATTGCAAACCGTGTAAGAGATTTGTCCGACCAGACCAAGGAAACCGTGATTGTAGGTAAGACCAAGAGTGATGAACTTCTTCCTGCAATTGAAAGACTGGAAAATGAAGTGGAAATTTTCCTGAACGATGTTTATAAGGTAAATGAGAAAACTGCTGCACTTGCGGCAAGCAGTGAAGAAATTGCTGCACAGGCCGGTGTGATTGAAGATATCATGAACCGTGTTGCAGATCAGATGAAGGAGCTTATAGATTAATTCTATGAACAAAAAGAAGCTTGCTTTGGAAATAATAGAACGTTTAGCTAAAGAGTACCCGCTTGCAGGGTGCTCTTTAGAATATAATGAGGCTTGGAAACTTTTGGTAAGCGTACGGCTTGCGGCACAGTGTACGGATGCGAGAGTAAATGAAATTGTTCCGAAGCTGTACGAAAAATTTCCAACGGTAGATGCACTGGCACAGGCTGATGTAGATGAGATAGAGCAGATAGTGCGCCCCTGCGGACTTGGCAGAAGCAAGGCGAGGGATATCAGTGCCTGTATGAAAATGCTAAAGGATGAATATGACGGTGAAGTGCCGGATGATTTTGATGCACTTTTGAAGCTCCCGGGGGTAGGCAGAAAAAGTGCAAACCTGATTATGGGCGATGTGTTTGGTAAGCCTGCCATCGTAACGGATACCCACTGCATACGATTGGTGAATCGTATGGGACTGGTGGATGATATCAAAGAACCCAAGAAGGTGGAGATGGCGCTTTGGAAAATTATTCCTCCAAAGGAAGGCAGTGACTTTTGCCACAGGCTTGTATTTCACGGCAGAGATGTATGTACGGCGAGAACCAAACCATATTGTGATAAATGTTGTCTGAATGATATCTGTGCCAAGGCAGGTGTCGAAAAAGGAAAGAAAAAATGAAAAAAGTAATTGTAAAAGTGCTTATTTTATTTATCGGTCTTACCATAGCTCATTTGGGAGTAACCTTATTTCTTCTTGCTGATTTGGGAGCAGATCCCTTTAACGTATTGATTCAGGGATTGTTCAGAACATTATCGGTGGCGAGCGGATGGGAAGTGTTAACCCATGGGTATACCCATGTAGCGGTAAGCCTTTTGATTATTCTGGTATTACTGTTTACAGACAGAAGCTATGTAAAAATCGGTACGGTTATCTGTATGGTATGCGGCGGTCCGATTATTGATTTCTTTACTCTGATATTAGGCGGAATGATTCATTCGGGAAATCCTTTTGCGGTGAGAATTATAGTGCTTGCACTGGGCTGTGTGATTCTGGCATTTGGCATGACGATTGTAATTAAATCGGATTGCGGTACAGGGCCGAATGATTTGGTTGCCATTGTAATCAGCGACAAAATAAAGAAGCCTTTCGGAATTGTCAGAATTGTGGTAGATGTGTGCTTTGTTCTTTTTGGTTTTTTCCTTGGCGGCATCGTGGGAATCGGTACTCTGATTTGTGCCGGACTGGTAGGACCGGTTGCGGGCATCTTTTTGCCGCGAAGTGAAAAGCTGGTACATGGCATTATGAAAAAATGTGGAGTCTGAATATGAGCGATAAAGCAGAAAAAGAGCAGAAATTTCCGCCTTACAGAATCGTATGTGAAGGCGGAGTGGGAGAAATAGTAGAAAAGAAATCCCGTTTTATAGCAACTATAAAACCGGTGGAGAGTGAGCAGGAAGCGGTCGCCTTTATTGAATCGGTGAAAAAGAAATATTATGATGCCAGACATAACTGTCCGGCATTTGTTATTGGGAAAAATAAAGAATTGACCAGATGCAGTGATGACGGAGAACCCAGCGGAACTGCGGGAAAGCCGATTCTAGAGGTGCTGCTTGGAGAGGGACTTACTAATGTGGCAGTGGTGGTGACCAGATATTTCGGAGGGACTCTGCTTGGTACAGGCGGGCTTGTGCGCGCTTATACACAGGCAACGCAGGAGGGTCTTGCCGCATGTCAGACGGCAACTATGCGTTACGGTGTTACAATCCGAATTGAAACAGACTATACGGATTTGGGAAAAATCCAGCATTTACTCGGAAATAAGGAAATTCCCATTGTTTCTTCAGAATATACGGACAAAGTGGCACTTACCGTGCAGCTTCCCAAAGAGGAGGCACAGGGGCTTATGAAAGAACTGACAGAAGCTACAGCTGCACGTGCACTTGCTGAAATTACAGAGAGCGGATATTACAGGGAGAAAGACCGCTGACAGTCGGAAAAAGTGTTTGATGATGATGTCCCTTGTGTGGAACTACAGGTTGTTAAGAAAATATAAAGAAAAGCGTTGACAAAAATTTGTCAAAAAGATAAAGTGAGTTTGTAAAAAAGATTGCATAGCAGTTTTCAGAGAGGTGGTGGTTTTTATGACAAAGAGTATACAGACAAGTAATTCTGACATTCCTCCCCACGGGCGGAGCATAAAAATCACATATAAAGGAGAACTGCTATGGAAGAAATCAGAGATGCAGAAGTAATCAGAGAATTACTGGAAACGAAGCAGTACACCAGCCTCCGTCAGAAAATTGCCGATATGAATACCGCCGATATTGCGGCTGTCATGGAGGAAATGGAGGAAGAGGAACTGCTTAAAATTTTCCGGATTTTGCCTAAAAGCATGGCAGCGGATGTTTTTTCCTATTTGGAAGTGGACAGCCAGCAGTATATCATTACCAGGCTTTCTGAGCGTGAAGCAGGTAATATCATTGATAATCTGATGGCCGATGATGCTACTGACCTTTTGGAAGAAATGCCTGCCAATGTGGTCAAAAAATTGCTGGCCAGTGCCAGTGCGGAAACAAGAAGGGATATTAACCATTTGTTGCAATATCCCGAAGATTCTGCCGGAAGCATTATGACGGTGGAGTATGTTGATTTAAAAGAAAACATGACGGTGGAAGATGCCATTGCCCGTATCAGACAGGTGGGGCTTGACAGCGAAACCATTAATATTTGCTATGTACTGGATTCCACGCGTAAACTGCTCGGAACAGTAGCGCTTCGTTATTTGTTAATCAGTCCGTCGGATGCTGTTATCGGCGAAATCATGCATGAGAACGTAGTGTATGTAAATACCCTGATGGATCAGGAAGAGGTTGCAAGGCAATTCCAGAAGTACGACTTTATTGCAATGCCTGTAGTAGACAATGAGGAGCGTCTTGTCGGTATTATTACTGTCGATGATATCGTGGACATTTTACAGGAAGAGGCTACCGAAGATATCGAAATGATGGCAGCGATGATGCCTTCTGATAAGCCTTATATGAAAATGGGGATTTTTGAAATTGCCAAGCAGCGTATGCCATGGTTATTGCTCTTGATGATTTCGGCTACCCTGACAGGAAGTGTTCTGACTAAGTTTGAGAATGCACTGCTTGCGTATAGTGTGTTGCTGGCCTATATACCAATGCTGATGGGTACCGGCGGTAATGCCGGCGGTCAGACAAGCGTTACCATTATCCGTGGTCTTTCGTTGAATGAAATTGAATTTGAAGATGCTTTCCGTGTGATTTGGAAGGAAATCCGCATTGCAGTGGTGTGCGGTGTAATCTTGGCGGGAGCCAATTTCTTAAAACTGTTGTGGTTTGATAAAGTGGGATTTTTAGTGGCGGCAGTGGTATGTCTGACACTGATAATTGTAGTATTGCTTGCAAAAGTGGTAGGGTGTGTTTTACCTATTCTTGCAAAGAAAATCGGCTTCGACCCGGCGGTTATGGCAAGTCCGTTTATTACTACCATATTGGATGTGCTGTCTTTGCTTGTTTATTTCCAGATGGCAAGCGTGTTACTTGGCATATAAGAGAATCATTGCAACAGCGCAAAGCCTATAAAACTTTTTATAAAAGTTTTAAAAGGCTTTTTGCACTTGTTGCAATTTGATTATGTTGTTGATCCGGCTAAACGTTTTCGTGCTTCGTCAACAACCTCCTGCGTGCATTCCGCGATTGTCATGATAAGTTCGTCAGCTATGTTTTGACGCAACATGTTTTCGATAACTGATATTTTGCAAGAGTTGAAGCCATCTCGTTTTCCTTCTCTATACCCAGCTTTTTTATGGTCATCAAATGCTTTACACATGTTGTAAGTCTCCCTTCCGTTTTCGTATTGTTTAATATCTTCTAAGTTTGCATGAATTCCTGCAATTCCTAAGATTGCGTTAATACTGTCTCTGTCCATTCTGTTGCACAGGGGGGCCCATTTGGCACCTCCTCTTATTTAATTTTTATATAAGGGAGTACCAAGCAGAATAAGAAAGAAGAATTGTTCCAAAGATATGCAAGAGAATTCCCATATATGTGTTTAAATATTTGAATATACATTACCATGTACGTGAAATTTTGTCAAATAATAACATGATTAGTTCTAAATGAAAATTTGTAGATGAATCTAATTTCAAGACAGTAGGTGATAATAATACCCCCACAATGTTTTGTTCGCATGCCCAAGAACAAATATTGTCGGGGGATTTTCATTTTTTTATTTCACCTTCATCGCAGCACGTTTTCTCATGGTGGGGTCCAAAATCTTCTTTCTGATTCTAAGGGATTTCGGTGTTACCTCCAAAAGTTCATCCGTATCAATAAATTCCAGTGCCTGTTCCAGACTTAAAACCTTGGGAGGTGTTAAACGAAGCGCCTCATCTGCACTGGAGGAACGTGTATTGGTAAGCTGTTTTTTCTTGCAGACATTTAACTCAATGTCTTCTCCGCGTCCGTTCTGACCTACGACCATACCGGAATATACCTTTTCACCGGGACTGATAAAGAGAGTACCTCGTTCCTGTGCATTATAAAGACCGTAGGTAATAGCTTCTCCGGCTTCAAATGCAATTAAGGAACCCTGTTTACGGTACTGGATATCCCCTTTGTAAGGACCGTAGCCGTCAAAAATACTGTTCATGATACCGTTACCCTTGGTATCAGTCATAAATTCACCGCGGTAGCCGATTAAACCTCTGGAAGGAATGGAAAATTCAAGTCTGGTATAACCGCCGCTGGCAGCTCCCATATTTTGAAGTTCTCCTTTTCGCTGGCTTAATTTCTCAATAACAGAGCCGGAAAATTCTTCCGGTACATCAATATAGCAGAGCTCCATGGGCTCTAGTTTTTTGCCGTTTTCATCTGTTTTGTAAAGAACCTCTGCCTTGCTGACCGCAAATTCATAGCCTTCGCGTCGCATGTTTTCGATTAATACGGACAAGTGTAATTCACCGCGTCCTGAAACCTTAAATGCTTCGGTAGTGTCTGTTTCTTCCACACGGAGAGACACATCTGTATTTAACTCGCGGAACAGTCGCTCGCGCAGATGTCTGCTGGTGACATATTTCCCTTCCTGACCTGCCAGAGGAGAATCATTTACAATGAAATGCATGGCAATGGTAGGCTCCGATATTTTTTGGAACGGAATGGGAGTGGGATTTTCAGGAGAACACAGGGTATCACCGATGTGAATATCGGAAATACCGGAAATCGCAACAATGGAACCGACGCCTGCCTGAGTTACTTCCACTTTATTCAATCCGTCAAATTCATACAATTTACTGATTTTTACTTTTTGGCGTTTGTCAGGGTCATGATGGTTTACGATGACAACTTCCTGATTAACCTTCACAATACCGTTGTCAACCTTGCCAACACCGATTCGTCCCACATATTCATTGTAATCAATGGTACTGATTAAAACCTGGGTTCCGGCATCAGGGTCACCTTCCGGTGCAGGAATATAGTCGAGAATGGTTTCAAACAGGGGAACCATGTTTGTTCCCTGCTCGTTGACATCAAGAGAAGCAATGCCTGATTTAGCAGATGCAAAAATAAAGGGACAGTCAAGCTGTTCTTCACTTGCATCTAATTCAATGAAAAGTTCAAGAACTTCATCGATAACTTCGTTTGGACGTGCTTCCGGTCTGTCAATTTTATTGATACATACAATAACAGGAAGCTGAAGCTCTAATGCTTTACGGAGTACGAATTTGGTCTGAGGCATAGCACCTTCAAAGGCATCTACAACCAGAACTACACCGTTTACCATTTTCAGAACACGTTCCACTTCGCCGCCGAAGTCCGCATGTCCCGGTGTATCTATAATGTTAATCTTTGTATTTTTATAAGTAACTGCAGTGTTTTTGGACAGGATAGTAATACCGCGTTCTCTTTCGATATCGCCGGAGTCCATAACACGCTCTGCCACATCCTGATTTTCGCGGAATACACCACTTTGCTTTAACAGCTCATCCACCAAAGTTGTTTTACCGTGGTCAACATGAGCAATAATTGCAATATTTCTTACGTCTTCTCGTTTTTGGTTCATAATTTTACCTTTCCATACTATATTTACATCATCTCAAAACTGTATCAGTATAGCACCACAAATGAGTATTGTAAATAAGCAGAGTGCAAAAAAACGCGATACTTAACAGTTCTGAAAAGGAATAAAAAGTGATATAAATAATAATGCATACAGGAAAAAATTCTTAAAGTGTAAGAAGGGAGAACAACAATGACAGATAAGGTGATTGAAAACAACCAGGTGGTGATTATGGGAGAAATCGTGAGTGATTTCGTATTCAGCCACGAAATTTTCGGAGAAGGCTTTTACATGGTAGATGTAAAAGTGGCGCGTCTTAGTGATTCCAGCGATATTATTCCGCTGATGGTATCGGAGCGTCTTTTGGATGTGGATGCAGATTATAAAGGAAGAAACATTATGGTTTCCGGTCAGTTCCGCTCCTACAACAGACATGAGGAGAGAAAGAACAGGCTTGTCCTTTCCGTGTTTGCAAGAGAAATTGAATTTGTGGAAGAAATTGAAGAGAGTGCAAAATCCAACCAGATTTATCTGGATGGTTATATTTGTAAAGAGCCTGTTTACAGAAAAACACCTCTTGGAAGGGAAATTGCGGATTTGCTCCTTGCAGTAAACAGACCTTACGGAAAAAGCGATTACATTCCCTGCATTTGCTGGGGAAGAAACGCAAGATATGCCAATAACTTTCATGTAGGAACCCGATGCGAAATTTGGGGAAGAATTCAGAGCAGAGAATATATGAAAAAGCTTTCCGAAGAACAGGTGGAAAAAAGAGTGGCATATGAAGTGTCTGTGAGTAAATTAGAGTTATCCGAAGATTTTGACGAGAATCCGATTCGGGCATAGGGCGGTTTGCGACTGCTGCCGACATTAAGTAAACAAGTAGGTACTGTGTCATATATTGCTTTTTAAGCACTTCTATGATATGATAGACAACGGATATGTAACTATTTTTTGGTTGAAAAATATTCATATGAGGTGTAGCGTATGGGACAGGGTCTGGTACATATTTACAGTGGGGACGGACATGGAAAATCGCCGGCAGCGCTTGGGCAGGCAGTGATGTCTGCAGCGGCAGGTGAAGCAGTTGTAATTATTCAGTTTTTAAAAGAAAAAGGATTGAACGACTCAGAGTTTATCAGCAGGCTGGAACCGGAAGTTAAGATTTTCCGTTTTGAAAAATCGGAAGGAAATTTTGATGAACTTTCCGAGGAAAAGAAAGCTGAGGAAATCATTAATATCAAAAACGGGCTCAATTTTGCAAAAAAAGTGCTTACTACCGGGGAATGTGATTTGCTGATTCTGGATGAGGTGCTTGGTCTTGTGGATAATCATATTATTACCGTTGAGGATTTGAAGAATCTGATTGATGCAAGAGACGAGGAAACCGATATTATTATGACCGGCATTGCTATGAATGATGAGCTTTGCATGATGGCGGATGAAATATCCAAAATCGAAACAATGAAATTTAAGTGTTGGTAAGAAATCAAATAATCATGGTATCTATGCATTGACAGCGGTCTTGCAAGATGCTATGATTATTTTAATGTAACAATTACATAGACGAGATAGAGGTTGCGTGTTTTATGAGTAATTTTTTGGATGTGGCAGTCACATGAGAAGAAAAATGAAAGGAAAAAACGCCGAAAGGATTTGACGTACTGCAGGCAGGTTCTTGGGCATACAGTTAAGAGCTGTATGACTGTCATCAAAAGTTTTTTGATGTTGCGCTATCCGATGAAGATGTAGGTATGGTCGGTGCGCGTAGTGTGTGCCGATATTTTTTCGTACTTTTATACGAAGATTCATTAGAAAGCTTATCGTTATATGTAAAATAACTTATCACCCATAAGGAGGAGAAAATTATGGCAGTATTTAAAGGAGCAGGTGTTGCGATTGTTACACCTTTCAAAGCAAACGGAGAAGTAAACTATGAGAAGTTCGCGGAATTAATTGAGTTCCAGATTGCAAACGGTACAGATGCGATTATCGTTTGCGGTACAACAGGAGAATCTTCCACGCTCACACATGAAGAGCATTTGGATGTTATCAAATATTGTGCAGAGAAGGTTGCAGGCAGAGTACCTGTTGTGGCAGGAACCGGTTCTAACTGTACAGAGACAGCTATTTATCTTTCTACAGAAGCAGAAAAGTATGGCGTGGACGGATTACTTCTGGTATCCCCTTACTACAACAAGGCAACACAGAAAGGCTTATATGCACATTACAAAGCAGTAGCTGACTCAGTAAAGATTCCTTGTATTCTTTACAATGTGCCCAGCCGTACAGGATGTAACATTCTGCCTGAAACAGTAGTAAAGCTTTGCACGGAGGTGGAGAATATCGTAGGTGTGAAGGAAGCAAGCGGCAATATTTCCCAGATTGCAAAACTGATGCATCTTGCGCAGGGCAAGGTAGATTTATATTCCGGTAACGATGACCAGATTGTACCGATTATGTCCCTTGGCGGAATCGGTGTTATTTCCGTACTTTCCAATGTAGCACCCAGGCAGACACATGACATTTGTGCAAAGTTTTTTGAAGGCGATATTGCGGGTAGTGTGGCAGAACAGCTTCGTGCGATTCCTCTGTGTGATGCATTGTTCTGCGAGGTTAACCCTATCCCTGTAAAGAAAGCCCTTAACCTGATGGGAAAGGAGGCAGGACCTATGCGTATGCCTCTTACCGAGATGGAAGATGCTAATGCCGCTAAATTAGAAAAGGCTATGAAGGATTACGGTATTTTATAAGTAACAGATGGCACGTGCATATGGCACGGTGCATCAGGAGGGATGACAATGACAAAAGTAATTATGCATGGTTGCAACGGAAAAATGGGAAAGACCATTGCCGGATTAATTGCAACAGATGACAGTATAGAACTGGTAGCAGGTGTAGATGCATTTGATGACGGAAGCAATGCATTCCCTGTATTTAAGACTATCGCGGATTGCGATGTGGAGGCGGATGCCATTATTGATTTCAGCGCTGCGCCGGCAGTGGACGGACTGCTTGACTACTGCGTGGAGAAGCAGATTCCCTGTGTGCTTTGTACCACAGGTCTTTCCGAGCAGCAGCTTGCAAGAGTAAATGAGGCATCCGGAAAGGTGGCAATTTTGAAATCCGCCAATATGTCACTTGGAATCAATATGCTTCTGAAATTGTTAAAAGAGGCAACACAGGTGCTTGCGCCTGCAGGATTTGATATTGAAATCGTTGAAAAGCATCACAATTTAAAAGTAGATGCACCCAGCGGTACAGCACTTGCACTTGGTGATTCCATAAATGAAGTGCTTAATAATGAATATGAATATGTATATGACAGAAGTGCAAGAAGAGAAAAACGTCCTGTTAAGGAAATCGGATTTTCCGCAGTCAGAGGCGGTACGATTGTCGGTGACCACGATGTAATCTTTGCAGGTGCCGACGAAGTAATCACTTTCTCACATACAGCATATTCCAAGGCGGTATTCGGAAAAGGCGCTATTCAGGCAGCTAAATTCCTTAAGGGTAAGCCTGCCGGACTTTATAATATGAGTGATGTAATTGGTTAGAGGATAAATTGTTATGAGCGAAATGGACTTAATGCAGCAAAAATATCTGAAGCTTTTGGCGGAACAGTATCCGAATATTGCGGCAGCATCCACGGAAATCATCAACCTGCAGGCAATTCTGAATCTGCCTAAAGGAACAGAGCATTTCCTTACGGATATTCATGGTGAGTATGAACAGTTTAATCATGTACTCAAAAACGGCTCCGGTGCCGTAAGGCGTCAGATAGACGAAGAATTCGGAAATACCTTAAGTAACAAGGATAAAAAATCTCTTGCAACACTGATTTATTATCCTCATGAGAAACTGGATATTGTGGCGCAGGAAGAGGACAATATTGAGGACTGGTACAAAATTACGCTTCACAGACTGGTGCAGATAACCAAAAAGGTAGCGTCTAAATATACCCGCTCCAAGGTGCGTAAAGCACTTCCTAAGGATTTTGCTTATATTATTGAGGAATTGATAACCGAAAAAGCAGAGGTTTCCGACAAGGAAGGCTATTACAATGAGATTGTGCATACTATTATCCGAATCGGAAGAGCCAGAGAGTTTATTACAGCATTGTGCTATCTGATTCAGAGACTGGTAATCGACCACCTTCATATAGTGGGAGATATTTATGACAGAGGTCCCGGTCCCCATATGATTATGGATACTCTGATGAACTACCATTCTGTGGATGTTCAGTGGGGAAATCATGATATTGTGTGGATGGGAGCAGCCTGCGGACATTTACCTTGTATTGCAACGGTAATCCGAATTGCGGCCAGATACGGCAGTCTTGATACATTGGAGGAAGGGTACGGAATTAACTTAATTCCTCTTGCCACCTTTGCACTTGAGACTTATAAGGATGTAAATTGTGATGCATTTGCGATTAAGTTTAATACCGATTATAACACCAAAGACTTGAGCCTTGATATGAAAATTCACAAGGCAATCGCCATGATTCAGTTTAAACTGGAAGGTCAGTTGATTAAAAAGCATCCTGAATTTATGATGGATGACAGACTGCTTCTTGACAAAATAGATTATGACAAAAAGACAGTGGTTGCTTACGGCAAAGAATATGAAATGAAGGATACGCAGTTCCCTACCGTTGACCCGGCAGACCCTTACAATCTGACGCCGGATGAAGAACAGGTAATGGAGCGAATCCGTCAGGCGTTTTTGAAATGTGAAAAGCTGCAGCGACACGTACGTTTTATGTTTTCCAACGGTGGACTTTACAAGGTTCACAATTCCAATCTGCTTTACCATGGATGTGTGCCTCTTGATGAAAACGGTAATTTTAAGTCTGTAAACGTGGACGGCAAGGAATATAAAGGAAGAGCACTGTACGATGTGCTGGATAATTATGCCAGAAAGGGTTATTATGCCAAGAATGACCCCATGGATATGCGTAATGCTCAGGATTATATTTGGTATATCTGGGCAGGACCCAATTCTCCGGTATTCGGCAAGGACAAAATGACTACCTTTGAACGATATTTTATTGCAGACAAAGAGGCTCACAAGGAGACAAAGAACAGCTATTATTCCATGATGGATAACGAGGATATTCTCAATAAAATCCTGAAAGAATTTGGGCTTGATACAGGAAAATCCCATATCATTAACGGGCACGTTCCCGTAGAACTGAAAAAAGGAGAAACACCTATTAAATGTGACGGAAAGTTGCTTGTTATCGATGGTGGTTTTTCCAAGGCTTATCAAAATAAAACGGGAATTGCAGGATATACTCTTGTGGCCAATTCCCATGGCATGCGTCTGGTTGCACACGAACCATTTGAATCCATGGAATCTGCGATTATCCATGAATCGGATATTTTTTCTGATTCTACGATTGTGGAGACAGCAGCTACCAGAATACGGGTAGCGGATACGGATATCGGGCGTGAACTCAAAGAAAGCATCAAGCAATTGGAACAGCTTTTGCAGGCGTACAGAGACGGTATTATTGTAGAAAAATAAGTAGATTGAGAGCTGCTCTTAAAAAAGGGCAGCTCTTTTATGCATGTTGGTGCGTGTAAATTATTTATCTTGTTGTTGTGCCGTTTGCAGTATTATCGTTTGAAGTATTGTCTTTTTCTGTGTTACCGGTGGCATCATCTGCCATATTTGTGACACCGTCGGTAACATCTTCTACGATATTGGTTACGGCATCTCCGGCATCTTCAAGAATGGAACCGTTATCATTACCGGTATTAGCAGTGGCATCGTTGAGCACACCGTCAGTATTGTCCATAGTAGCATCAGTACCGTCTATGGCGGCATCGTTCATACCGTCAGTGGCATCATTCATACCGTCTGTGGTATTATCAGTCAGGCCAAGTGTTTCGTCGGTAGTAGTACCCATGCTGTCATCACCTGTCATACCGGCATCAGTGCCTGTTCCTGTATCGCCGGTAGTTCCGTCATCGGTGGTAGTTCCGGTTGTATCACCGGCAGTGGTATCACCGGTAGTAGTATCGGTAGTTGTATTGCCGGTATTTCCTGCCATATCATTGGCATCCTGCTGTGTATTGCAGCCGCAGGCAGCAAGAGTAAACAGCATGGTAAGCATAGCAACAAGAGTAATGATTTTTTTACTGTTTTTCATATAGACCTCCTTATTTTTTCTGAGAATGAACCGCATAATATCAGTTCTGTTGCTATTATGCGCATTGTGAGGTAAAATATTCGAGAAAGGTAAATTAAGGAGTTTTTTAGAAACGGAGCATAAGATGAAGTTCAGACCATGTATTGATATTCATAACGGACAGGTAAAGCAGATTGTAGGCGGAAGTCTTTGCGATGTAGGCAATCAGGCAAAAGAAAACTTTGTATCTGAGCAGACAGCGGCTTTTTTTGCCAATTTATATCAGGATAAAGGACTAAAGGGCGGACATATTATTTTATTGAATCCTGCATCCAGTGAGTTTTATCAAAAAACAAAAGAACAGGCAATTAAGGCTTTAAAGGCATATCCCGGAGGACTTCAAATCGGCGGTGGAATTACACCGGAAAATGCAGGAGAATATTTGGATGCCGGTGCAAGCCATGTGATTGTAACCTCATATGTTTTTAAAGACGGAATGATTCATTATGAACGTCTTGGCGAAATGGTAAGAGCTGTTTCCAAGAAGCGCCTGGTACTGGATTTAAGCTGTCGCAAAAAAGACGGTTTGTATTATATTGTAACAGACAGGTGGCAGAAATATACGGATGTGGTATTAAATCAAAAGACTATAGAGGAACTGGCCGGATATTGTGATGAATTTTTGATTCATGCAGTGGATGTGGAAGGAAAGGCAAGCGGAATTGAGAGGGAACTGGCAGCACTTTTGGGAGATACATGCAAAATTCCAACTACCTATGCGGGCGGTGTTCACAGCTTTGAAGATTTGGAAGGTCTCAAAGAACTGGGAAAGAATCATATTGATGTCACAATCGGAAGTGCACTTGATTTATTTGGCGGAAATATGAAATTTGAAGATGTTTTAAACTATGTCAATCAATAACAGTGAAATATGAGCAAAAAAATAACCTATCTTGCGATAGGTTATTTTCTTAATCCGTTAAAACAATACTGCAAATTCTAAATAAAATGAATAAAGTCATATAGCATTTATATTAAGAAAAGGCACATCTTGTTACTGAATTAAAGTGTTATAATTTAATTATAACTTTGTTACGTTTACGGCCTGAGGTCCTTTTTCTCCGTTAACTACGTCGAATTCTACGGAAGCGCCTTCTTCAAGAGACTTGAAACCTTCCATGTTTAATCCTGAGTAGTGTACGAATACATCGTTACCGGATTCGTCAGAGATAAAGCCGTATCCCTTTTGGTTGTTAAACCACTTAACTGTACCTTTGTTCATTTTAGATACCTCCAAAAAAATAAAAAAATATATGTTTGTTAAGCCCCTAAGCTTACAACACATTCAGAATAGCACAGGTAGGTGTAAAAGTAAAGAAAATTCCAAATTTTGTTTGAAAATTTTGTCAGTATTCAGACTTTTATCAGGTTGAATTAAAATTGCATTTAAGGTAAGATATCAATGGAAAACAGATATTTGATGTGAGGTACATAGAAATGAAAAGAATAAAAGAGCTGTTAAACGAAATTTTTATTGAAGGATTAAGCGGTATGGCGTCAGGTCTTTTTGCTACGCTGATTATCGGAACCATTATCCAGCAGATTGGCGGATTGATTCCGGGACCCATAGGGGAATACATCTTTATGATGGGCAAGGTGGCGGCGGCAGTGACGGGAGCAGGTATCGGTTGCGGGACTGCGATTAAGCTGAAAGCAAGTCCCTTGGTGGTGCTTTCTGCAGCAACCACCGGTATGACGGGGGCTTTTGCAAGCAAAATTATTGCAGGAAGCGTACTTGTTGACGGTGCTATGGTGCTTGCCGGCCCCGGTGAACCGCTTGGTGCATTTATTGCGGCGATTGTGGGAATTTATGTAGGAAGAGCAGTTTCCGGCAAGACAAAAGTGGACATTTTGGTAACGCCTTTTGCCTGCATTGTATCAGGCTCTGCGGTAGGACTTATTTTAGGACCTCCCATTTCTGCTTTTATGACATGGCTGGGAAGTATCATTAACTGGGGAACGGTACAGGCACCTTTCCTGATGGGAATTATTGTATCTGTGCTGATGGGAATTATTCTGACACTGCCCATAAGCTCTGCAGCCTTGGGAATTATTCTGGGACTTGACGGAATCGCAGCAGGGGCGGCAACTGTGGGATGCTGCGCAAATATGGTTGGCTTTGCAGTGGCTTCTTTCAGGGAAAATAAGGTGAATGGTTTGCTGGCACAGGGACTTGGTACCAGTATGCTGCAAATCGGTAATATTGTAAAAAAACCGGTTATCTGGCTTCCTGCCATTATCACAAGTGCAATTCTGGGTCCGGTATCGACGATTGTGCTGCAAATGACCAACAATGCTACCGGTTCCGGCATGGGAACGGCAGGATTGGTAGGACAGATTAATGCCTATCAGACCATGGTGGCAAGCGGAATGGCACCTGCGACGGTGCTTATCCAGATTGCGGTAATGCATTTTCTTTTGCCGGCGATACTGGCACTTGTTATTTCCGAGTTTATGCGTAAAAAAGGCTGGATAAAAGATGGAGATATGGCTTTGAAAGTGTAGAAAGTTGCTTTATTTCGTCATCTGTGGTAAAATGATTAGAATTAATCGGAGGTGACAACCAACTATGGAGCAGCAAAGTAAGAGAAAAAACAAATTTGCCCTGCTTTTGGTAACCCAGAAAGAGGACGGTGCCATAAGGCAGCATACAATCAGTTCCGCGCTTGTCGAAGTAATTGCTATTTTTCTGTTTTTAATTGTTGTGGGGGTTGTTTGCAGATTGGTTTATTTGCAAATCACTCTGGAAGATGCTCAAAAAGAAATCGTAAATCAAATGGTGTTGATTACGAATCTGACAGATGAAAATGAAGCCTTGTCGGTAGAAAATTCTACCCTGACAAGTAAAGTTACGGTATTAAGTGAAACGGTAAGCAAGAAAGCTGCCAATGAAGATGCGATTTCTTATGAAGCAGTGGAAAATGCATTGCCGAAAGGATTTCCTTTAAGCGGCTCAGCAACCATGGAAGAAGCGGCAGAAGGAGACCCTATGTTGAAGTTTACGGCAGCACAGGGAGTAAATGTAGTGACTACAGGAACAGGAACCGTAAGCAGCGTGGATGCGGACGAGACATACGGAACCAAAATTATTATCGACCACGGAAACGGATATCAGTCTATTTACAGAAATAACGGAATTTCTCTTGTAAAGACGGGAGAAGAACTGGGAAAGGGATATATCCTTTTTACAGTGGGAGAGGAAAATCAGGAACTGGGATATCAGATTATGAAGGACGAAGCATATATTGACCCGATGGTAATTATTGATATCAACGGATAAAGATATGAAGAAAGCGGATTGGCTCATACCAATCCGCTTTTAAAGTCTGATTCAGTTATTCTTTGTTTATTCTTCCGAAAACTAATTCATAACCGTCGTTTCCGTAGTTTAAAGAACGGTTTACGCGGCTGATAGTGGCAGTGGAAGCGCCGGTTTTTTCTGCGATTTCCAAATAGGTCTTTTTGTCCTTTAGCATAGAAGCTACTTCATAGCGTTGGGATAAAGAAAGTAATTCGTTTACGGTACATAAGTCTTCAAAAAAACTGTAACATTCTTCTTTATTTTCAAGGCATAAAATTGCTTCAAATAAATGGTCAACAGCAGATGTCTGAATTTTTTTATTCATAACAAGCCTCCTGAAATATACTTATTCACACAGTAACATTTTACCATATTAAAGTTTTAAAGTAAAGTGAATAAATATTTATTTTGGATACGGTCACCTCTTGCCATGTGGTTTTAAATACTATATACTGTAATAAGATGGTGAGAGGGAGAAACAAGGATGACAATTGATAAAAATGATTTATTAAACAGCATTATGGAAAGTCTTGACCGCTTTCAGCATATTAAAGCGGATGACATTCCCAACATTGACTTATATATGGATCAGGTGACAACGTTCATGGAAAGTAAGTTAAAGAGTTCTCTGCGTAATCCGCAGGAGGACAAGATATTGACCAAAACCATGATTAATAATTATGCCAAAAATGATTTGTTGCCACCACCCATTAAAAAGAAATACAGCAGAGAACATGTAATTATGCTGATATTTATTTATTACTACAAAGGACTTTTATCAATCAATGATATTCAGGCGCTTTTGAATCCTCTGACAGAGAAATATTTCCAAACAGAGGGCGGACTGAATTTGGCAATGATTTATGAAGAGATTTTCGGTCTTGAGAATACACAGATGAATGTTCTGAAAGAAGATATTTTAAATAAATTCGAAACAGCACAGACTGTTTTTTCGGATGCGAAGGAAGAAGATAAAGAAGCATTACAACTGTTTACTTTTATCTGTCTGCTCAGCTTTGATGTTTATATCAAGAAACTTTTGATTGAGAAAATGGTGGACAGCTTCGGAGGAAATGCAACGGCGACGGAATCTGAAAAGAAGAAAAAGGAAAAATAGCAGGAAAGTATATGCATTATAGAAAAGAGAACGGCAGAAACCGTTCTCTTTTTTATAGAGGTATTATGGGTTTAAGTTAAAGAACGCTGTCATAAATACGGCAGGAGAGTTCCAGTAAATGGTAATCTCGTTGGTGGAGTAGCTTTCTACTTCATCCACAAAGCATTTCATGGGAGCGGTTCCTTTCGGAATCAGCTCTATCGCTTTGGGATCACAGGGTGTTTTGAAAGGACCGCCGCTGACCCAGCCCGGCATGGGAAGCTCAATGCCGTCCGCAAATGTAGGACGATTGTGAGGATTCTTATATGCATTGTCACCGTGACCTGTTACATAGCTGATACCCAGCGCGTTTTTACCGAGAAGGTAATGCAGATGCTCTAAGGCTGCGTTTTTGTAGGCCGAGGCGTGGTCTGCATCCGATAAAAGGGAAGCAAGGATGAGCAGCATGGAACGGTTACAAACCACCATATTACTGCCCCATACATAATCTTCCGGTTCCATTCCAAGACGATAACCGCCGGCATCTATCAGGGAACATAATTTGTCCGCATCGGTAAACAGGGCAGCTTTTAATGCATTTTCAATTTTCTCTCCTGCGCTGTGCTTTGCATCAAATAAGGTACAAAGAAGTGTCAGACCGGAAACGTCCGTCCACCCGAAGTCTGTTTTATTAATGTCGGAAAGTACATATTCCGTGAGTTTTTCCAAATAAGTATTATCAAATCCGAAGTCCGTGCGGAGCATTTCGGCACTTGCCCACATTCTCTCATCGAGATCACAGGTATCGTCGTATTCACCGGTGTTGCTGCCTTCCGGATTGTGGAAACCGATATAAGGATTATTTAACAGCCACTTCCAGGATTTACGTGCTGCCTGCAGGGCAGTTTCGGAAAATTCCGGCTCAAAAGGCTTATAAACGCGGGATGCAAGTGCCATGATTGCAGCAAAATCCGCAACTGCCATGGAAGATACCGGATAAATCAGAAACTGGCTGTGGTCATCCTGAGGCATAATGAAATCGGCATGACTGAAAGAAGTCAGCTTGTGGTATACGCCGCCGTCCTCTGCCTGCATTTTAAGAAGCCATTTCAGTTCATAAAGACATTCGTTTAAAATATCCGGCAAGTGGTTGCCGCTTTCCGGAATGTTTAAGGAATCCTGAAAACTTTCCGGGAATAATTCGTAGGCATAGAGAAGATGTGCCAGTGCCACGCTGGCAGCGGTGGAATATCTTCCGTAGTCTCCGGCATCATGCCAGCCGCCGGTCATATCAAAGCTTGCCGGATTCGGTGTTTTGTTTATGTAATCTTCCAAAAAGACAGAAGGGGCGGTATGACATGCAGGATGTGTGTATTCTCCGGCATATTCTTCCGTAAGAGCGCAACCGCACCTTTGATAATAAAATGCCTTCATCAAATCTTTTTGTAAACTGCGGTATACTTCGTTTCCGATAGTAAAAGTGGGGGACTTTTGTTTGTCTCCGCTTAAAATATAGTAGCTTCCGGGGATGGTAAGTGCGGAAAAATCAATGTGATAAGTCTGTTCACCGGAAGAAGCGTCAAAGCCGCCGTCCGTGGTGATTCCGTCAAATACACTGATTTGGTCTACTGTTCTGATAATCTGAAAATTGCAGGGTGTGGTGGTAACAGCGATTTTGGGCGCGTTAACAGTATAGCCTGCCTGATTTAAAAAAATTCCCATTTAAGTAACCTCCCATACATGTTAGTATTAGTATGTATATCATACAATGCGGGACTTAAAAGAGCAAGAAAATAAGTACTGCTAAAAGATGAAAAATTTTTTTGAAAACTTTTTTTTTATTAATTTAAAAAAAGTTGAAGATAAATAAAAACTTATTTCGTTATAGATTATGAAAGCAAGGGAAAATGCAGTAAAGGAGGTGGGGAAAATAAGCATAGTGACAACAAAAAAGAAATGCTCGCAAAGCCGGCTTTGTGAGCTGATGGATGCCTACGATAAGCTGGTTTTCTCCATCTGCTATAAGATAACGGGCGACTATTTTATTGCAGAAGACCTTGCCCAGGAAACTTTCTTAAGTGCTTATCAGAAATATGAAACCTTTGACGAGCAGAATGAGAAAGCGTGGTTATGCCGCATTGCCACCAATAAAAGTATTGATTACATACGAAGCAACGGTCAAAGAGCAGTACCTACACAGGATACGTTTTTCGAAAGTCTTACGGAGCAGAAAGCATCACCGGAAGAGGCATGTGTAGAGCAGGAGGCAAAAAGCAGAATTTATCAATATTGCAGCAGCTTAAAGCCGCCCTATGATGAGATTGCCAGAGAATATTACCTGGAAGAGATGACAGCAGCACAAATTGCCAAGAAGCGGCAGACGAACCTAAAAACCGTACAGACGCAGATCTACAGGGCGAGAAGTATGTTGCAGAAGCTTTGCAGGAAGGAGGAAGAAGAATGAACGGATATCCCACAGACGAAGAACTGAGCAGGCTGATAGAGGAATTGGAGAAACAACCGCTATATGCGCCTGCCCATTTGCAGGAATCGGTGTTATGTAAACTGCAGAAAGAAGAACAAAAAAAGCGGGAAGCGTCCGAAAAAGTTTCCTTTTTTCTGTATAGTTTCAAGATGGCGGTAGGTATGGCCGCCGCAATTGTGCTTTTGTTTGCCATTCCTGCAAACGACGGCAGCAATAAAAGCTATGCTTCTGAGCTGCGAAGGGAGAGCGAGGCAGCAGAAGAGAAATTAGATATGCATTTTGAAAATGGAAGAGAGAAGCTCTCACAGCTATCGGAAAAATTAAACACGATGGTAGATAAATTGTTTCAAAGAGAAGATTTAGGAGGATATTATCATGAAAGCTAAGAAAAAAAACAGATTTTTAACATTTTGTTTTTCCTGTATGCCGGGGGCAGGGGAAATGTATATGGGATTTTTGAAAACGGGCTTAAGCCTGATGAGTATTTTTTTGTTAAGTGTTTTTGGATTGTCATATTTCCGGTTTGAGGAATTTGCAGTGGTAATTGGTGTGACAATGTGGTTTTACAGTTTTTTCCATGCCAATCATCTGGCATCCCTTACGGACGAAGAATTTGCAGAAGTGAAAGACGGATATCTGTTTGCGGATGGGGAACTTTCCGGACAAGTGGCGTGGGCTTCTAAATATCAGAAAGTAATTGCAGGACTTTTAATTGCAGCAGGTATCATTATGCTTTGGAATACCGCCACGGATATGGCAAGAAGCTTTTTGCCGGAGTATGTTTGGCGCATTATGTATACTGTGGGAGATTACGTCCCCAGAATTGCAGTAGCTTTCCTGATTATTGTTGTGGGTGTGAAGCTGATTATGGGCAGAAAAGCACAGCTTTTGCAACAGGAAAATAACGAGAATTATGAAGAAACTTTTGCACAGATTCCGATAGTGGTGCAGCCGGAAGATGCAAAAGAAAGCGTAAAGAGTGAAGTGACAGAGGGAGATGCGAAGGAGGAAGCATAATGAGCGGACAGACAATCAGAATCAGAAGAGTGGGTTCTGTTACTTTTGGAACGGTACTTGTTGTGTTGGGATGTTTGCTGCTGATACAGACGCTTTTTCCGCAGTTTAGCTATTACATGATTTACAGATTCTGGCCGGTGATGCTGATTACGTTGGGAATTGAGGTGCTTGCCGGAACAAGAGGAAAGAATTATGAAGTGCTTGACGAAAAAGGAAAGATTGTAGAGCAGAACAAAACGGTATATGACTTTCCGGCAATTCTTATGATGACGGTAATTCTCGGATTTGCTGTTTTTATGGCAATGGTATACCGGGTATATGAAACCAACGGTTATTTTATATATTAGAAAGCGGCGTGAATGAAAGTGCAGAACATCCTGCTAATGAGGGTGTTCTGCACTTTTTGAAGTTTTTGTATTTTTTGTAAAGATTATTTCGTAGCTTCTTTTGCAAAATCAGTTGTGACGAGGGCTTCATAGGGAACGCGTTCAGGCAGTTCTCCGGCTTCCTCCAGAATATTTTGAAGAAGTGTAAAAGCATCTTCCTCAAAAATCAGATTATCCTTCCAGGTATCCTGTTCATAATATCGGGTAATGATAGTAGTTATGGTTGCTTCAGGGGTTTCTGCAAACTGAGGTGCAATGACCTTGGCAATTTCTTCCGGTGAATGGCTGTTTACATAGTCCATACCTTTTTGAAGAGCATTGGTGAAAGACTGAATGACTTCAGGGTTTTCTTCAATGAAACTCTTTTTTGCACTGAAAGCTGTGTAGGGAACATAACCGGAATCTTCTCCGAGAGAAGCAACTACATAGCCGTCGCCTTTTTCCTCAAGAGAGGTGGCATGAGGCTCAAATTCCACGGTAAAGTCACCCTGACCGCCGGAGAAAGCAGCGGCAGTGGAACCGAAATCAATACTCTGGTCGATGGAAAGGTCTGCTTTGGGGTCAATATTATTTTTTTTCAGAATATATTCAAATACCATCTGAGGCATACCGCCGGCTCTGCCGCCAAGGACTTCCGTACCTTTTAACATATCCCAACTGAAATCACTGACAGGCTCTCTGGAGACAAGGAAGTTTCCGGCCCGCTGGGTAAGCTGCGCAAAATTCACCACATAATCCTGGGAGCCGCCTGCATAAGTATAGATAGTGGACTCGCTTCCCATAAAGCCGATGTCGGCTTCATCTGTCAGTACGGCAGTCATGGTCTTATCGGCACCGAAGCCTGTTACCAGCGTAAGGTTAATGCCTTCTTCTTCGAAGTAACCTTCTTCAATGGCAACATATAAAGGTGCATAGAAAATGGAGTGTGCCACTTCGTTTAAGGTGACTTCCACATTGCCGCCTGCGTTGCCGGAAGTATCTTTTGCGGCATTACAGCCTGCCAGTATACCCGCAAGAAGCAGAAAGGAAAGACTAAGACATATTATTTTTGTTCTTAAAAATTTTTTCATAAAATCCTCCGTTTTGATTTGATGGTTTATCATATGAAAAGTGCGGGGGAAGGGTGCAAAATATAGGCAAATCTGCTTATAGACAATATCTGACAAAAAAGATATAATCAAAGCATAGTAAAACTATATAAACGGAGGATTGAAAAGATGGGATTAATTAAGGCAATTACCGGTGCTATCGGTGGTGTGGTATCTGATCAGTGGCTTGAGTATTTCTACTGTGACTCTTTGGATGAAGACATTTTGGTGACCAAAGGCCAGAAGAAGGTAAAGGGACGCGCTGCCAATAATAACGGAGAAGAAAATATTATTTCCAACGGTTCCATTATCGCAGTAAACGAAGGTCAGTGTATGATTATCGTTGACCAGGGTAAGGTAGTGGATTTCTGTGCAGAAGCAGGTGAATTCAGATATGATGCATCCACAGAACCCAGTTTACTTTACGGAAGTCTCGGTGAAAATATTAAGAAGACCTTCAGCACCGTAGGTAAGCGTTTTACATTCGGCGGTGACACAGCGAAGGATCAGAGAGTATACTTCTTTAACACCAAAGAAATTATGGGTAACAAGTACGGAACAGCAAATCCCGTACCTTTCAGAGTGGTTGACCAGAATATCGGTCTTGACATTGATATTTCCATTCGTTGTAACGGTGAATATTCTTACAAGATTGTTGACCCTCTTCTTTTCTACAAAAATGTATGTGCCAACGTCAGAGATGACTTTGAGAGAAGAGAAATTGACAGCCAGTTAAAGACAGAACTGATGACAGCACTTCAGCCTGCATTTGCAAAGATTTCCGCAATGGGAATCCGTTACAGTGCAGTACCTGCACACACCATGGAACTTGCAGATGCGCTGAATGAAGTATTATCCGAAAAGTGGGCACAGCTTCGCGGTATCGAAATCGTATCCTTTGGTATCAATGCCATGAAGGCATCCGAAGAAGATGAAGCAATGATTAAGGAACTGCAGAAGAGCGCAGTGCTTCGCAATCCCAATATGGCAGCAGCTACTTTGGTTGGTGCACAGGCAGAAGCAATGAAGGCAGCAGCTTCCAACACAGCAACAGGACCTATGATGGCATTTGCAGGAATGAATATGGCAACTCAGGCAGGCGGTATGAATGCACAGCAGCTGTTCCAGATGGGTGCGGCTCAGCAGGCTCCCATGCAGCAGACTGCCTCTGCAGCAGCTCCCGCAGCGGCTCCCGTTGACGGATGGACCTGTACTTGCGGCAAGAGTGGTAATACAGGTAAGTTCTGTGGAGAATGTGGTGCACCGAAGCCTGCAGCAGATGGTTGGACTTGTTCCTGCGGTGCAGTAAATAAGGGTAAATTCTGTTCTGAATGCGGTTCTAAGAAGCCTGCAGGAGAACCTTTATACAAATGTGACAAGTGTGGATGGGAACCTGAAGATCCTAAGAATCCGCCCAAGTTCTGTCCCGAGTGCGGTGACCCTTTTGACGAGAGCGATGTGCAGTAATCGTCTGTTGATTGTGGACTAACGGGGAGAAAAAGTATGAGTGAATTTGAAAGTAACTTGGATGCGAAAGTAGTATCCACAATAGAAGAAACCGATAAAAAGTGTCCTCAGTGCGGCGGAGTCATGGACTATGACCCCGCCACCGGCGGTTTAAAATGCCCGTACTGTGATTATGAGCAGGAGATTAAGAAAGCAGAAGAAGCACCGGAGAGTGCGCAGGAGCTTGATTTTTCACAGGCAGAGAATACAGCCAATTGTGATTGGGGCGCTGAAAAGAAAACAGTTCTTTGTAAAGCCTGCGGAGCAGAGTCGGTTTATGATGCATTGGAAATTTCGGCAGTTTGTCCTTTCTGCGGTTCTAATCAGGTTATGGAGGCATCCGACCAGAAGACTATGGCACCCGGTGGTGTAATTCCTTTCAGAATTACCGACGAGAAGGCTTCTGAGTTGTTTAAAAACTGGATTAAGAAAAAATGGTTTTGCCCCAAAATGGCAAAGGAGAGTGCCAAGGCAAAGCATTTTAAGGGTGTGTATCTGCCTTATTGGACTTTTGATACAAAAACAAGTTCCGATTATACCGCGCAGTATGGTAAAGAGCGGAGAGTGAAAAGAGGCGACCAGACAGAAACAGTGGTTGACTGGTATAACACCAAAGGTAGCTACAGCGCTGTCATTGATGATGAACTGGTATGCGCTACTACCAATCAGAATCAGTCCATGTTAGCAGGACTTGAGCCTTACGATACTGCAGATAACAAGAGCTACAAGCCTGAGTATGTGGCAGGATTTGCAGCAGAGCGTTATGCAATCGGTGTGAAGGAAGGTTGGGAAATAGCCAAGTCCAGTATCAAAACGAAACTGTACAGCAGTATTTCGAAGAAGATTCGAAATGAAAAAAATGCAGACCGTGTCAGAAACTTACAGATACAGACAGTATATAGAGATATTACATACAAGTATCTGCTTTTGCCGGTTTGGATTTCCAGCTACAAATATAAAGATAAAGTATACAAATTTATGGTAAACGGACAGACCGGTAAGGTTTCCGGTAAGATACCGATTTCCATTCCGAAGGTAATTCTGACAATAGTAGCAGCACTTGTGGCTCTCGGTATTCTTGTCTGGTTAACTTCGTAGGTAAGGAGGAACATATGGCACAGATAGGAACCATTATTATTCTGGTCCTGATTCTGGTAATTTTCGGATGTATAGCTTATGCGGTATACCGTGTGAAAAATGCGGTGCGTTCTTTCTCTCGTGCAGCTTTCGGAACAGATTCCCTGAAAGAAGGCTTTGAACAGGTGGAGCAGGAGTATGCAAGTACCCCTAAGTCTGTATCCGCAATGACCAGTCTGTACCTTCCAAACATTAAAAGAGAGTTTCCGGAATTTCAATACGATGAGATGAAAGTCAGGGCAGAAAATGTCCTGACTTCTTATCTGATGGCAGTAACTGCCGGAGATGCTTCGAGATTAACGGAGGGAAGCAGGGAATTAAAGGATCAGCTTGAAATGTATATCACCCAGTTAAAAGGTCAGGGTGAAAAAGAAAGATATGAAAGCATTAAGCTTCACAGAACAGAAATAGCAAATTATCAGAAGAGAAACGGCCGTTGTACCATTACCTTTCAGATAGCTTTGCAGTATCGTTACAGTAAGTGGGATGAAAACGGTAAGGCAGTGAAAGATAGCGGTATGACGCAGGATCGCTTTAATGTGGAAGTGGTTTATATTCAGGACAGAAGCCTTGTGGAGGACGAGAGAGATTTCTCCCTGGGTATTAACTGTCCCAATTGCGGTGCGCCGGTTTCAGGGCTTGGAAGCAAGGTTTGCGAGTATTGTGGTACACCGGTTGTAGAGTTAAATATTTATGCATGGACCTTCCATAAGGTGAGTAAAGCATAGGTTACAATGCATAAATGAGAAGCATGAATGGAGTAACAGGTTAGAATGAGTATTTATGATACACTGAACGAACAACAGAAGAAAGGTGTCTTTACGGTGGAGGGACCGGTGCTTTTGCTTGCAGGCGCGGGCTCCGGTAAGACCAGAGTACTGACACACAGAATTGCATACTTGATAGAAGAAATCGGCATTAATCCTTGGAATATTATGGCAATTACTTTTACCAACAAGGCAGCCGGAGAAATGAAGGAACGTGTAGAGGATTTGGTAGGCTTTGGTTCAGACAGTATTTGGGTTACCACGTTTCATTCTACCTGTGTGAGAATTCTTCGAAGATTTATCGACAGGCTTGGTTATGACAACAATTTTGTGATTTATGATACGGATGACCAGAAATCTTTGGTAAAGGATATTTGTAAGAGATTAAATATCGATACCAAAATGTTCAAAGAACGTGCAATTATGTCGGCGATTTCTTCCGCAAAGGATGAGCTGATTCTACCCAATGAATACAGCATGAGTTGCGGCGGAGATTATCGCAGGCAGAAGATTGCACAGATTTATCAGGAATATCAGGCGGCGTTAAAAAAGAATAATGCGGTGGACTTTGATGATCTGATTATGCTGACAGTAGAGCTGTTTAAGAGTTGTCCTGATGTACTGGAGAACTATCAAAAACGTTTTAAATATATTATGGTGGATGAGTATCAGGATACCAATACGGCGCAGTTTGAATTAATCAGACTTCTTGCAGCGGCAAACCGTAACTTATGTGTGGTAGGTGATGATGACCAGTCCATTTACAAATTCAGAGGGGCTAATATCCGCAATATTTTGGATTTTGAGCATCATTATCCGGAAGCTGCAGTGATTCGTTTAGAGCAGAATTACCGTTCTACCCAAAATGTGCTTGACGCAGCCAATGCGGTAATCCGCAATAACTCCCGTCGTAAGGAAAAAGCCCTTTGGACGGATAAAGGAGCCGGAAACCGGATTCATTTCAGACATTTTGATAATGCTTACGAGGAAGCTGAATTTGTGGCAGATGATATTTCCCGCAAGCAGCGGGAAGGTATCGTAGAATACGGGGAATGTGCGGTATTATTCCGTACCAATGCCCAGGCCAGACTTTTGGAAGAACGTTTTGTAGTAGACGGTATTCCTTATGATGTAGTAGGTGGTGTGAACTTCTATTCCAGAAGAGAAATTAAAGATTTGCTGGCCTATTTAAAAACAGTAGATAACGGAAGAGATGATCTTTCGGTTAAGAGAATCATCAATGTGCCTAAGCGCGGCATCGGTGCCACTACCATTGCCAAGGTGCAGGACTATGCGGACATGCATGAAATCAGCTTTTTTGATGCATTGACAGTAGCGGAAGATATTCCGGGACTTGGCAAAAGTGCATCCAAGCTGACAGCCTTTGTTTCCATGATTCGCGTGTTCCGCGGAAAACTGGAATTTGCAGGATTGGAAGCATTGATAAAAGATATTCTGGAAACTACAGAGTATATTAAGGAAATGGATGCTGCTGATGAGGAAGATGCCCTTGCAAGAGCTGAGAATGTTGACGAATTGATTAGTAAAATAGTTGCTTATGAGGAAACCCATGATGAGCCTTCCCTAAGTGAATTTTTGGAAGAGGTTGCGTTGGTTTCTGATGTGGACAGATTAGATGATGATAATAACAGGGTGTTGCTGATGACCCTTCACAGTGCTAAAGGACTTGAATTTGCCCATGTGTATCTGACCGGTATGGAGGACGGTGTTTTTCCCAGTTATATGACCATTACTGCAGATGATACAAGTGAGATTGAAGAAGAGCGACGTCTTGCATATGTGGGAATTACCCGTGCTAAGGAAGACTTGACGCTCTGTGCGGCCAAGATGCGTATGCTTCGAGGGGAAACCCAGTATAACGCTGTCAGCCGTTTTGTAAAAGAGATTCCTGCAGAGCTTTTGGATAATAAGCCGCCGATGCCCAGGCAGTATGATGGGGATATGGATATGGGAATGGAGAATCGCGTGTCCAAGTATAACCCTATGTATAACACCATGATGCGAAATAAACCGGTGGCAACGTTAGCACCGAAGCGCACTGCGGCAGAGAATAAGCCGTACATTGCAAGGAGTATGGGGAATTCCGGCGGATTGGAAATGGGGAAAGGTGTAACAGATTTCGGTAAGCTTGGTATCGTGAAAGGCGCAGGAACTGCCGCAGGCAGCAAACCGGATTATGATGCAGGGGATCGCGTCAGACATATCAAATACGGTGACGGAACCGTAATTGACCTTGAGCCGGGACCGCGTGATTACAAAGTAACAGTGGATTTTGATGATATGGGACAGAAAATTATGTATGCTGCCTTTGCGAAGCTGAAAAAAATATAATTTATTTGTTGGAATTTTTTATAAAAAATTTTCATTTTCAGGTAGTAAATTCTTGCGTAAAATGTTATATTATTAATCAAGAAGGAAACAATGTAAGAGACAATGAATTTTGGAATCTGACATAGTAAAGAGAAAGAGAGGACAGAATTATGAATACATGGAGCAAGGTTGAGGATTTGATGGATTTTGTGAAGCATCACGATATTAAGGAGATGAAGAATCTTTTGAATAAAAAAGAAGAAGAGAAAAGCAAAAATGTTTTGTTATGGATTTTTGCAGCAATTGGTGTAGTAGTTGCTGTGGCGGCTATCGCTTATGCAGTATATCGCTACATGACACCTGATTATTTAGAAGATTTCGAAGATGATTTTGATGATGACTTCGAAGACGATTTCTTTGAAGATGAAGAAGATGAAGAACCCGAACCGGTTGTTATCAAGGCTGAAAATCCTGCCGGTGAAGAGGATTTTGCGGAATAGTCAGTGCTGTGATTTTGACGGCATAGTGCTATGCTTAGAGTGTGTCTGTGATTGACAGAAAAGGAAGATACGGGATGTACAGAATGTGTGCATCCCGTTTTTATGTTAGGAGTTTGAAAGATGAAAAAAGGACAGGTTGTTACAGGAATTGTAGAGAGAGTTGATTTCCCCAATAAGGGAATCGTAAAGACAGAAGATGGCGTTTGTGTGGTAAAAAATGCTCTGCCCGGTCAGAAGATAAGAGCAGGAATCAATAAGGTGCGGAAAGGAAAGGCAGAAGGAAGACTGCTTGAAGTGGAAGAAAAGTCACCTGTTGAAATTGAAAGTCCCTGCCCTCATTTTGGACTTTGCGGCGGATGTACTTACATTTCGCTGCCTTATGAAGAACAGCTTGCTGTTAAAGAAGGACAGGTAAAGAGGCTGCTTGACAGTGTGCTTTGCAGACAGGATACCCCTTGGACATTTGAAGGAATCAAGGCAAGTCCGGTGCAGTTTGGCTATCGGAATAAAATGGAATTTTCTTTTGGAGATGAAGTGAAGGACGGTCCGCTTTCTCTTGGTATGCACAAGAGAGGCAGCTTTTATGATATTGTGTCCGTAACGGATTGTCAGATTGTGGATGCAGACTACCGTGCGATTCTGACCTATACCAGAGATTATTTTGAAAAAGAAGGTCTGCCTTTTTATCATCGCTTACGTCATGAAGGTTTTCTTCGCCATCTGTTGGTGCGTAAGGCGGTAAGAACAGGTGAAATACTGGTGGCACTTGTTACCACTTCTCAAATGGCACCTGAGTTGCAGCCGTGGGTAGATGGATTGCTTTCGCTTTCTTTGAAAGGAAATTTTGCGGGGATTTTGCATATTATCAATGATTCTGTGGCTGATGTGGTAAAGAGTGACGAAACACGGATTCTTTACGGACAGGATTATTTTTATGAGGAACTTTTAGGACTGAAATTTAAGATTTCCACGTTTTCTTTTTTCCAGACCAATTCACTCAGTGCAGAAGTGTTGTATGAAACGGCAAGAGAGTATGTAGGAGATTTAAACGGAGCGGATAAAATTGTCTATGATTTGTACAGCGGCACAGGTACCATTGCACAGCTTATGGCACCTGTGGCAAAGAAGGTAATCGGTGTGGAAATCGTAGAGGAAGCGGTGGAAGCAGCAAAGAAAAATGCAGAGCTGAACGGTTTACATAACTGCGAATTTATTGCAGGAGATGTGCTTAAGGTTCTGGATGATATCGAAGAAAAGCCGGATATGATTATTTTAGATCCGCCAAGAGACGGTATTCATCCCAAGGCACTTGGAAAGATTATTGGTTACGGAATTGACAAGCTGGTTTATATTTCCTGTAAGCCTACCAGTCTGGTGAGAGATTTGGAGACCTTTTTGGATAGCGGCTATGTGGTGGAGAAGGCGGTTGCCGTTGACCAGTTCCCTTGGACAACGGGGATAGAAACAATTGCGGTTTTGAAACGACTTTAAACAAAAATAGAGAGAGTTTTATAGGACTCTGAAAATGTTATCTTAATATCAGAACAAGTGATACGTTTTGATTAGGAGGTAACATTATGAAGGGATATACAACAGCAAGCGGATACATGGGATATGTAGATGGCGATTACATTTTATTTGCAAGCGAGGAAGATTATAGGGAATATGTGGAAGCATAAATCTGGTAAAAGTAAGTAATTGTAATATAGACATAATCCCATTGACAATCTTATCTTACGGTAGTATGATTAGTAAAAATTTAGGAGAACCCAAATGATGCAGAACTTACATTTCGCACAGCATAATACTTATTATTACAGACGTATTTGTCTGTGACTGTAAACATCCGAGGATGCACGGTCGCAGCAGGTAGGTCTGATGTGTCTGTGCATGAAATCGGGAAATGTAGGTTTGGCTTTTATGATAAAGTTTTAATAGTACCACATGGAAGAGATGCACCGGCACATCGTTGTCTGGTGCATTTTTTTGTTCTGTAGGAAAAGGTTAAAAGCGGAATCTGCAAGTGGATTTTTTTACTATCTATTTTTGCAAATTCTGCGTAACAGAAAAGGAGGAGAAAGAAAATGGTACGATTTGCGGAAGAAAAGGATTTGGAAAGAGTGAATGAGCTGCGGGCGCAGGTAAATGATGTTCACGTAAAGGGACGTCCCGATATTTTCAAACCGGGATTTTGTCAGGAACTTAAGGATGTTGTATACGAGATGTGCAACGATGAGAACAAGAATATTATTGTGGCAGAACGGGACGGCACGGTTTGCGGCATGGTCTGTGTGGAATACATTATTAAGCCGGAATCCCCATACAACCTGGAAAGAAAGTTTTATCATATTGTGGAAGTTGCGGTAGATGAAGCATTCCGCAGACAA
Source organism: Lachnospiraceae bacterium (assembly GCA_017434885.1). GTDB lineage: Bacteria > Bacillota > Clostridia > Lachnospirales > Lachnospiraceae > Suilimivivens. Next base: position 63,064 of record JAFSGE010000050.1, read on the forward strand.
GGCGTGGCAAGAGAGATGTTTGAATTTATCAAAAAGGATGCAAAAGAAAGAGGTTTTACCAGAATTGAACTGGATGTGTGGGGCTTTAATGAATCTGCCCAAGAATTTTACGAGTCAGTAGGATTTAAGACATTTAGAAGATTTATGGAATTTACATGTGAGGGATAGAGCGGTAAAGACAATTTTGTACAGTCATTGTGACCCGAATCATACTATGGGAATGCGCGTCATAGAGCAGCTTAGAATGGACTGGCTTTCCGTTTCTGTAGGAAAGGTGTGTGAAAATCCGATAACGGTTGCAGATAATCCTTTGCGGGAGGAGCTATTTACCATGGAGGAAGTGATTGCTCTGAGAGATAAGTATAGAATAGGTGAAATAATCATCACCCATTTGGAAGAGGACTGGGGTAAATCTTATGATGATTACAGAGAATTGGAAAAACAATACGAAAATGTGAGATTTGCCTATGACGGACTTGAATTGTGTCTTTAGCTTGACAAATCAATTATCAGGCTCATATAATAATAAAAGATAAATTTTTAGGAGAGAGTGCTGTTTGTTAATTGTAACGGTAAAAATTGCAAAATAAATATTGCAGGGCGACCTTATCGGGCGAGGCGGTTTAGAGTAATTGCCTTATGTCAGTAGTATAAGTATGCCCATTTGCAGATAGTGAGATGCTATCCGCATTTTTACCCTACAATTTGCTTAATGATATGAACTTTTCGCAAAGCTAAGCATGACTGTATGGTCATGCTTTTTTTGTGGCAAATCAAGCGAGAGAGATTCGTGTTTGTGCAGATTTTATGTGCACGTCATAAGGAAAGGACAAACAGTAATGAATATAGAAAAACAAATCGAATTTGACAAAGTAAAAGAAATATGGATGAATCTGGCAGTGACAGAAGCTGCCAAAGAACAGATAAGAGAAAAAAGTTATTGCTTATCGGAGAGGGAACTTCGAAAACAGATTAAGGACACCACAGACAGCAGAAATATGATAGAGAAGCTGGGTACACCTCCCTTGCAGAATGTGGCAGAAATCAAAGATATCTTGCAGGCGGCAGAAAAGGGAGATTGTCTGACCCCATATCAGCTTGAACGGGTGGAGAAAGTGCTGGTTGCCATCAGGCGTCTTAAGGATTATTTAGAGCGCGGTAAGATGTACCAAAACGCTTTGGCATATTATGAAGAAAATCTGAAGGATGTACCACAGATACGGGAGGAAATCAGCCGCCAAATCAGAGGTGATGCGGTAGATGACTATGCTTCGGATGAACTGAACTATTTAAGAAGCCAAATCATCAAATGTGAAGAGCAGATGAAACAAAAAGCAGAACAGGTCATGCGTGCAAACAAGGAATGCATGAGCGACAGCTTTTGCACGATAAAAAATGGCAGAGTGTGTGTACCTGTCAAAAAAGAATATAAATTTAAAATATCAGGAAGTGTGATTGACAAATCCGCTACAGGGAATACACTATTTATTGAGCCTGCAAGTGTGGCAAAGCTATGCGAAGAATTGCAGATGTTGAAAATCGGCGAAGAGAATGAAGTGTACCGCATTTTGTATACACTGACAGCCATGGTGGCGGATGCGGCAGAGGAAATTGCCGAGAATATCAAGATGATAGAACGATTAGACTTTTTGTTTTCTAAGGGTAAGCTTAGCATTGATTTGGATGCCACGCAGCCGCAAATTAACACTGAGCGGAGAATTCATTTAATAGATGCAAGGCATCCGCTTATGAGTAAAGAGAGTAATGTGCCGCTTCAGTTTGTACCGGATGAAGATGTCAGAGGTGTAGTGATAACCGGTCCCAATACAGGCGGCAAGACGGTGGCTATTAAAACCGTAATGATGAACCTGATGATGGCACAATGCGGACTTCATGTAACCTGTAAGGAAGCCGATATCTGTATGAATAGTTCTTATCTTTGTGATATCGGAGACGGACAGAATCTGTCGGAGAATTTGTCTACTTTTTCCGCCCATATCAAAAATGTGCTGGAGGTGCTTAAAGAAGTAGACAGTGACAGCTTTGTGATTATGGATGAGCTTGGTTCGGGAACTGACCCGGCAGAGGGAATGGGCATTGCTGTGGCTATTTTGGAGGAACTTAGAAAAAGCGGTGCGCTGTTTTTAGTCACGACTCATTATCCGGAGGTAAAGGAATACGCGGCAAAGACAGAGCATATTGTAAATGCCAGAATGACCTTTGACAAAGAGACCTTAAGCCCTACTTATCAGATGATTATCGGCGAGGCAGGAGAAAGCTGTGCATTTTCCATAGCAGAGAGATTGGGAATGCCACAGCAGATGCTTCACACAGCCAGACAGGCGGCTTACGGGAAAAATATGGAAGCGACAGATGACGCGCGGGATGTAAGCGTAAAAGCAAAAAATCAGGTTGCAGCGAAAGAAAATGACAGATATAGCAGCCGCAGCAAAATTGCCAAAGCGAAAACCACGGAAAAGAAAACCAATCTTGCTGATAAGTTTAAACGGGGTGACAGTGTGATGGTTTATCCCGATAAGAAAATCGGAATTGTTTGTGAGCCCATTAATGAAAAAGGGGTACTCAGGGTGCAGATGCCGGATAAAAAGATGTGGATTAATCACAAGCGTGTGAAGTTGCATGTGGCGGCGGATGAATTATATCCCGATGATTATGACTTTTCCATTATTTTTGAAACTGTGGAGAATCGGAAAATACGTCATGATATGGGAAGAAAATATACCGAGGAAGTCATTTGTTATGATGAGGAGAACACACTATGAAGATTTATTTTGCCCCATTAGAGGGAATTACAGGTTTTCTTTACCGGAACATTTTTCACGAATGCTTCGGAGAAGGTATGGACAAATATTTTACACCTTTTCTGGTGCCGACAGGCGGTGGCTTTACCAAGCACCGTTCTATGAAAGATATTCTGCCGGAGCACAATGAGGGCATCCCCATTGTGCCCCAGCTTTTAAGTAACAATGCAGAGGATTTTATCGGACTTACTAAAATTCTTTCTGACTTTGGTTATCGGGAAGTCAATTTAAACTTAGGCTGTCCTTATCAGACTGTGGTATCCAAGGGAAGAGGTTCAGGTTTTCTTGCAAAGACGGAGGAACTTGAGAGGTTTTTGGAGGAGATTTTTGAGGGATGCAAAGACCTTGCGGAGATTTCCGTAAAAACACGCATTGGTTTAAGCAGTGAAGATGAGTGGGAAGGTTTACTTGCCATTTATAACAAATTTCCTTTAAAAGAACTGATAGTCCATGCCAGAACCCGTAAGGATTTTTACGGAGGAAAACCAAACTTAAAAGCATATGAGTATGCAGAGGAAAACAGTAAAAATCCCCTGTGTTACAACGGTGATATTTTTACCAAAGAAGATTATGACGGATTTTATGTAAACCAAAAGCGAATAAATGACAAAGCAGGTTATGTAAACCGTAAACCGACAGAGAGCATTATGATAGGAAGAGGTTTTCTGGTAAATCCCGGTCTGCTTCGTGAAATCCGGGGCGAAGACGTGATTACCAAAAAAGAAATGATTGCTTTTCACGACAGACTATACAAGGAATATTTTGAACTGTTGCAGAGCGATACCAATACTCTTTATAAAATGAAAGAACTTTGGAATTATTGGCAATATCTGTTTGAGTCGGAAGAAAAGCCTATGTCGAAATATATTAAACAGATTCGTAAGGCTCAAAAGGGCAGAGACTACGAGGCTGCGGCAAGAGAGTTGTTTGCCGCATGCAGGATTAAGGAGGGTGCAAGCTTTGAAGGATAAATTGATTGCATTTTGTAAAAAAGAAGTGGTGTTTGTCATTGCAGTAGCGGTGGCAATTCTTTCCGTATTTTTTGTAAAGCCTTCAAGGGCTTATCTTGCCTATCCCGATTATCGTGTGCTGGCCCTTTTGTTCTGCCTTATGATTATTGTGGCAGGAATCAAAGAGCAGGGTGTTTTTACCTTGCTTGGGCAGAAGCTGACGGCAAAGGCAAAGAACAGCAGGCAATTAACTCTACTTTTGGTACTGCTTTGCTTTTTCACCAGTATGCTGATTACCAATGATGTGGCGCTGATTACCTTTGTACCCTTTGCATTAGAACTTCTATGTCTTTCGGGATTACAGGACAAAATCATCAAGGTGGTGGTGCTTCAAACCATTGCGGCAAATTTGGGAAGCATGTTTACCCCTATCGGTAATCCCCAAAATCTGTATCTTTACGGACTTACGGGAATGGGACTTATGGAATTTTTGCTATACATGCTGCCCCTTACAGCACTGTCCTTACTGCTGCTTTTACTTGTAATTTTTACGGAAAAGCCGCAACCCATTGTGACGAATCTGCAAGAGGAAGAAAAGCAGCCTGATAAGAAAAAAGTATGGATTTACATAGGATTATTTTTGTGCTGCCTTTTAACCGTAGTACATATCCTTCCCTGGCAGGCATCTTTTGGCATCGTATTAGCAGTAATGCTTGTGATGAGCAGAGAATTATTTCCGAAAGTAGATTATTGCCTGCTTGGCACTTTTTTAGGCTTTTTTATCTTTGTAGGAAACATGCAGAATATTCCTGCGGTCAGCAAATGGCTGCAAAGTCTGCTTGCGGGAAAGGAACTGCTTCTTTCCGCATTGGTAAGTCAAATTATCAGCAATGTGCCTGCGGCAATGCTTTTGAGTGGTTTTACCGGGGAATACAGAGAGTTGCTTTACGGTGTCAACATAGGCGGACTTGGAACCTTGATTGCATCCCTGGCAAGTATCATTTCTTATAAATTTTATGCAGAAATGAAAGATGCCCGTAAAGGAAAATACATGGTAGTATTTACTGCTTATAACATAGTGTTTTTTATCATTCTTTTATTGACAGGATTGATTACGGTATAGTTATTGATAAAGTATTGTTATTTCACCGTGATATGCTTTTTGAGCAAAAACAGTGCCGCGACGTTTGGTATCAGCATCAACGCATTGATAAAATCCGTGCTTTCCCAGACAAAGGAAAGGGGGAGTACGGCACCTACATAAATCATGACAATATAAGCAACTTTATAAAAAAAGATACCCTTTGCACCGGCAAGGTAAGTGGCTGCACTTTCGCCAAGATAGGACCAGCCGATTAAAGTGGTAATGGCAAAGGCAATCATACACAGGGAGAGAAATATGTTTCCGCCAAAGGGGAGATAAGCAAAGGCGGCGTCTGTAAGTCCAGCTTCGTTTACTCCGGTTAAGGATTCAGGATGACGTAGCATATTAGTGACAATCACAAGACCGCTGAGCAGACACATGACAACAGTGTCCCAAAACACCGCAGTCATGGAGACGTAAGCCTGACGGGCAGGCGTGGTGGTTTCGGAAGCCGCTGCGGTGATGGCTGCCGTGCCAATACCGGCTTCATTGGTAAAAAGACCTCTGGCAATGCCGTAGCGTGCCGTCAGCATCAGAGAGCCGCCGACAAGACCTCCGCCAATAGAGCGGGGCGCAAGAGCATGGGTCAGAATCAGTTCTATAGCAGGCAGCAGTGCTTCCCGATTGATAAAAAGTAGTAAAAAACAACTTGCCATATATAAAAGGGCAAGACCGGGCACCAGTTTCATACATACATTACCGATGGAACGGATTCCCCCGATGATAATCAGTCCTGTGATGAGCGCGGCGCTAAATCCCACTATATGCGGGGAAAGGCCGAAGGTGGTGTGTGCTGTCTGGGCAAGAGAGTTGGATTGTGTGGTGCAGCCTGCACCAAAGGCTGCAAGCAGTGTGAGTGCAGCATAAGCTTTTGCAATAAATTTGTTGTGTAAACCGTTTTCCCATACATACATGGGGCCGCCGTGGTAAAGACCGTCTTTGCCGCGGCTTTTATATAATACCCCCAGATAGCATTCTGCGTAGGAGGTTGCCATACCAAGGATTCCCGTAATCCAGCACCAGAAGATGGCGCCGGGACCGCCGAGAGCCACAGCGGTAGAGACTCCCACAATGTTGCCGGTACCCAGAGTGGCAGCAAGGGTGGTTGCAAGAGCACCAAATACGGAGAGGTTTTTCCCATCTTCTTTTTTTTCCGGTAAGATACTTAACTTAACGGCGCTCAGAATTTTTTTCTGCGGAAAGTGTAACTTCATGGTAAAATAAAGATGTGTTCCCATTAGTAAGAACAAAAGAGGACCACTCCACAGAAATGTGTTAAGTTGCTTTAAAGCGGAAAAGGCAGATGACATAAACCTCCGACTCGATATGCGAGAAAAACATAGTTGTTAATAGTATAGTGATGGATGCGCTAGGATATGAATAAAAAAGAAGAGATGAATAAGAAAGAAAAAGCAGACATAAAAAAAGTAGAAGATAATCAAAAGACTGCAGGTATAAAGAAAAAGGCATGGCTTATACCATTGGGAATGTTGGCGATTGCGATAGTTTTGAATCTCATAGGCTGGTGCAGTAACACTTTTTGCGACTGGTATGTGGAGAATGTTTTTCCAGTATGGGCGGAAACCTATAGCCGTCTTACCGGTCTGGTATCCTTTTCCGTGGGAGAATGGCTGCTTTATGCCGCGGCGCTGCTTACAGCAGTATTTTTGGCTTGGGGCGTTGCGGAAGCTGTTTTTTATTTTATCCGGAAAAAGAAAAAGGGAGGCGCACGACTTTCCAAAGGATTTATCGTTTATTTGAAATTTATGCTTTGGGTAGTTGGCATTGTCAGCCTTGAGATGACATTGACCTGTTTTTTGCAATTCCATGTGTCACCGATAAACGAGAGATATCGGATAGGTGCAAAGACTTGTGATGAATATGGTGTTGAAGAACTTATGATTTTGCGTGATTATGTGGTAGAGCAGGTGAATGCTCTTTCATCTGAGATGGAGCGGGATGAGGCAGGATATTTGATATATGATGATGATATGAAGACAAGGGCAAAGTTGGAAATGCATCGTTTGAGCAGAGAATTTCCTAATTTACGAGGTTATTATCCGAACCCGAAACCCTTCTTTTTCTCAGATTTTTTCAGCCAGCAGTATATGATGGGGTATTATTTTCCTTTTTCCATGGAGGCAAATTATAATGACAAGATGTATGTTATTAATATGCCCGCAAGTATGTGCCATGAGCTTTCCCATTTGAAGGGATTTCTGCTTGAAGATGAAGCCAACTTTATCGGATATCTGGCATGCGTAGGCAGTGAGGATGCTTTTTTCAGGTATAGCGGATATATGAGTGTGCTTTATTATCTGGACAGAGACTTTTTTGATGCCATAGGGCAGGACATTGATGTTTATTTTTCCCATCCCGTTATTTGCGAGCAGGTGGCAGAAGATGATAAGTTTCTGACAGAGGAAGCGTGGGAAGAGGTAGAGGAGGATGCACTGCTTGATACGGAGATAGTGAAAGAGGCTTCGGACAAAATTGTGGAAACAAACCTTGCGCTTAACGGTGTGTCGGACGGAAAGGTCAGCTACAGCAGAGTGGTGGGTTTGTTGTTACAATATTATGATGGGATTTTATACTAAATGGAGTAAAGTATGAAAAATATTATTGATTATGTAAAAGAATATGGAAATCATACGTTTTCGGAAAGTCCGTTGAATGAGGTGGATGCGTTAGTGCTCAGTCAGCTTGCTTACTTAGACTACAGACAATTTGTGCCTGCGCTTGAGGAGTACAATGCACCGGTGAGTATCCAAAGTATTTACAATCATCCTGAATGCGATAAGATTCTTGATGGATATTGGTATCGTGAGGAAAATAAGAAACTTTTTGCGGCAGCGGCAGAGTCGGTGCGTTTCGGTTCCTTAAAATTGAATTATTATGTGAATGTGGTCAATGAAGATAAGGAAGTGCAGTTCTCAGCAATCACTTATGTTCTGGATGACAAAAATGCATTTATTGCTTATCGTGGCACAGATGCTACCATTATCGGCTGGAAAGAGGATTTGAATCTGGCTTTTTCCAAACCCGTTTACAGTCAGGAACTTAGTGTGAAGTATATGGATAGGGTGGCGGGCTGCATCGGTGGTGATTTTTATGCGGGCGGTCATTCTAAGGGTGGCAACCTTGCTATGTATGCGGCTATGAACTGCTCGGAGGATGCCAGAGAAAATCTGATATGTGTTTACAGTAATGACGGACCGGGATTTCGGCCGGAGATTTTAAAGGCCGGAAATTATGAAGCCATTGCAGAGCGTGCCGTAAAGTTTATTCCCCGTTCCTCGGTAGTCGGCGTTTTATTGGAATCCCAGAATTATTATGAAGTGGTGGAGAGTGGCAGTATCGGTCTTCTGCAACATAATTCTTTTAGTTGGAAGGTGGAGGGTGCATCTTTTGTCCGCGCCAAAAATATGAAGGACAGCAAGATTTTTTGGGATGCAGCTATGAATGAGTGGATTCTGTCTTTGACGGAAGAGGAGTTACATTCTTTTATTGATACTTTTTACCATGTGGTTTGTGCATCAGAGGCTAAGGATGTGTTCCAAATGGGGGCCAACTGGAAGAAAAGCATGCAAAGCATGAGTGAGGCGCTGCGCGAAATTGATGAGGAGACCGGAAAGGCCATTAAAAAGATTGTCCGCGCACTTTTTGATACAGCAAGAGAAATGGCAAGAGCGGAAATTACGGAAAGAGGACAGGAAGTTACCAGGGAAGTAAAAGAGTTCCAAAGAGAGTGGAAAGAGGCGCAGAAGGAATTCCAAAAGCAATTTCAGGAGAAAAGCATATTCCGAACTGACCCGAAAATCAGACAAATCAGAAAAATAAGAAAAAATCCTGCGAAAATAGTTGACACGGAAGAAGAAAAAAGATAAAATATGATTTGTTCGCAGGAATGGCGGAATTGGCAGACGCGCACGGTTCAGGTCCGTGTGGTAGCAATACCATGAGAGTTCAAGTCTCTTTTCCTGCACTCGCAAATACCCATAAAATAAGGAGGTTTAAGCACAGCGTTTATAGAGTGTAAACAAAAGTGTAAACATTTTCGATTTACTATGTGGGTTTAAGCACCAAGAATGTGATTCTTGGTGCTTTTTTTGTTCGATTTTTGATTTTTTCTTTGAAAAACAAGAAAATTTATAAATAATTAAGAAAGTTTATAAATAATTTATAATTGAAGTGTTTTCAGTAAAAAGTATATTCAATGAAATCTATATGGTATAAGAATTTGAGTTAAATCGAATAGTTGAATTGATATAGTTATATTTGAATCTTATTTCTGCAAATTACAATTAAAATGTTAAGTTTATTTTATTTAGACAAGAAATATGCGTATAAGCGGTATTGGCATAAAAATCAAATATGATATACTGCATAACACTTAAACGATTTTTCTATGAGTTGGCGCGCGATTCAATAGAGATTATTTATATTACAAAATTTTTGAGAAAGGTAATAACTATAGAGTAGTTATATAGAGGTAAGTTTTATGAGTATGATACAACTATTATTAGACGATACAGTACAAAGGTTAAACAATATTTCTGCTAAAGAAAAAGATTTGGAAATATTACGTAAACGTGACTACTATGATATGGCTTTAATCATCAAGAAATGCTTTGAATTTGCCGCTGATGAGGGTATATGTGAGAATACCTGGAATATAGCGAAGACTAAAATTAACACAAAAAAACTGAAAAAGATAAGAAAAAAAGAAAGTAATTCAGAGATATATTACTATGATGAAAAAGCAAAGTTGATAGCACATGCTTTGAAGAGATATGCAGAGAGACCATGGAATATTGGTGTCTTGGCCATTCCTTTTTTATTTCTGTCTGGCATGCGTATAAGTGAAGTGGTAGCTCTGAAATATAGTAATCTTTGCGATAATGAAATTCACGTAGATGAGGCTGAAATAAACGCCTATATGTATGATGAAAATAAAGCAGAATTTAAGTATTTGGGTAAAACAGTTGAGAATCATACAAAAAGTGAAGCAGGTATACGGACTATACCTTACACTAGCGATGCAAAGAAAATAATAGGACTGGTAAAAAAAGCAAGTATACAATATAATTATTATGATAACGATTATGTTTTTTGTCCTGCATCCAAGAGACTAACATCTAATTCTATAGACAAGTTACTTTATAGGTATTGTGAAGAAGTAGGCATACCTAAAAAGAGTGCCCATAAAATCCGCAAAACTTACATAAGTCAGTTAGTAGTTGGTGGGATTGATTTAGACACAGTGTGCAGGGTATCAGGTCATGCAGATTTAAAAACGACCTTAGAATCATATTTTTATTCCTTAGATAGGAAAAATGAAGTGCATAGTAAATTTGAGGGCATCTTTCAGAACACAATTTTACAGGAAAAGTAAACAAGTGTAAACAAAAAAATCTCTGAAAGTGTTTATACACAAGAAAGCTGGTGGAGTTCAAGTCTCTTTTCCTGCACGAAAAAGCCCTTGATTTATCAAGGGTTTTTTATTTCCTATCAGTAGATAGAGATTATGGAGGGATACAATGCACATATTGGTAATAGATGGACAGGGAGGATAACTGGGCGGACAACTGATTAAATCCTTAAAAGCAAATGTTGAGGATATAAAAGTGATGGCTGTCGGTACAAATGCAACGGCAACTGCTACCATGCTCAAGGCAGGAGCAGATCAGGCTGCTACGGGAGAAAATCCGGTAATTGTTGCAAGCAGAAAGGCCGATGTGATTATCGGACCGATAGGAATTGTAATAGCAGATGCTTTATTCGGAGAAATTACACCGCAAATGGCAATTGCAGTAGGACAGGCTGATGCAGTTCGGATTTTATTGCCGATGAATAGGTGTGATAATCTGGTAGCGGGTGTTTCTGACTTATCTACTACCACCATATTGGAAGATGTAATATTGAAATTAAAAAAGTATTGCTGAATTAAACATAGTATGGACTGAAAGTAAAAGTGTCAATAAATAGACTGATAGATGGAAAAGTTAAAATAGCAGAAAGCTGTTAGTCAGGGAAGGAGCACAACATGGCAGATTGGATAATTGTAGTTGATGATGATGAAAATAATTTAATGATGGCAGGACATATTTTAAGTACAGCGCATATGAAAGTAACTGCGATGAAATCAGGTCGAGATCTATTAGCTTTTTTAAA
>JAFSGE010000051.1 GCA_017434885.1 Lachnospiraceae bacterium
TGATATGCTCCCTTCTAGGTAGACAAGTGAAATAATAAAAACTTGTCTGCTTGGAAGGGAGTATTTTTATGTCAAATATCAAACCAGAGGACAAAGTATTTTATTGTCAGCAGTTCTTAGCTGGAAAACTGTCAGAAGGACGTATTGCTGACGCTGTAGGTGTTTCCAAAGCTTCCGTACATATGTGGATAAAGAAATACGAATCCATGGGGAGTGCTGCTTTTGAACGAAATGAAAACAAGTCTTATTCAAAAGAATTAAAAATGCAGGCAGTGAGGGAATATCTTGATGGATTGGATTCTCAATACGGTATCTGCAAAAAGTACGGAATTAAATCAAAAACTCAGTTACAAAACTGGATTAAGTTGTATAATGGTCATAAGGAGCTGAAAGCTTCCGGAACAGGAGGACATAGCCTTATGACTAAAGGAAGAAAAACAACATTTGAAGAACGTATTGAAATCGTGCAGTACTGTATTGCACATGACCATAATTATGCTGAAACATCAGAAAAATATCAGGTATCCTACCAGCAGGCACGTAATTACACAGTGAAGTATGAAGCTGGCGGTGTGGATGCCCTTTTAGATAACCGAGGAAAACGCAAGAATCCAGATGAACTTTCTGAACTGGAACGCCTTCGTGCAGAGGTCAAAATGCTGAAAGCGCAAAAAGAACGGGCAGAAATGGAAGTTTCATTCTTAAAAAAATTAGAGGAAATCGAGAGGAGGCGGGGCTGAGTCTGGTTCGCCATGAAATAATATATCAAGCAGTCAAAGAAGAACATGAGGAACATAATTATCCGGTACAGGTTCTTTGTAAGCTGGGTGGGGTGTCCAGGGCTGCATACTATAAATGGCTGAAACGGGAAGTATCGGAAAGTGAGCAGCAAAATCGGCGGATTGCAGAACTGGTGGAAAAAATCCACAACGAATCACCAGATAAAGGTTATCGCAGAATCAGAGATGAACTGGAACGTTACCATGACATTGATGTGAATGATAAGCGCATTCTTCGAATCTGCCGGAAACTTGGTATTAAGTCAACCATTAAGTATGCTAATGATGGCTGTACAAGACAGGCTGCAAATCCACAGTACATAGCAGAAAATATATTGAATCGTGAATTCACGGCAGAAGCACCGAATCAGAAGTGGCTTACTGATGTAACAGAATTTCATTACTACATCGGAACGGAAAAACACAAAGTATATTTAAGTGCAATTCTTGACCTCTACGACAGAAGAATTGTAGCTTACCGTATTGGCGACAGTAATAATAATCTTTTAGTGTTTGAAACCTTCGATGACGCTGTTCGGGATAATCCGGATGCACATCCTTTATTTCACAGTGACAGAGGTTTTCAATATACCAACAGAATATTTCACACAAAACTAGAAGCTGCCGGAATGACACAAAGTATGTCCAGGGTGGCAAAGTGTATTGATAATGGACCAATGGAAGGGTTTTGGGGGATTCTGAAAAGAGAACGTTACTATGGCAGACGCTTCACTGACAGGGAATCTCTTGTAGCAATGGTTGAAGACTATATCTGTTACTACAACAATAAACGTTTACAAAGAAATCTTGGTGTACTAACACCAATGGAGAAACATGAATTTTATTTGCAGGCAGCGTAGAAAAACTGCCAGCAGATAAATTCTACTGGCAGAAAAATTTTATTTTTTTAATTGTCTACTTGACGGGAAGCAGTTCAGTCTGCGACAGCCTTTGTATTTCTTATTCTTTTCCCTTCTTGTCTGTTAAGAAGCTAGGGATATTTATTTTTTTCTTTCCTAAATCCATTACTTCGTCAGAGGATTCCACCGTTGCTGCTGTTTCCCGGAACTCTCTCATTGGAGTGTAGCCTGTAGCAGCCGGACGCTCCTGCTGGGCAGCCGGCTTGCCATAGCCGGAACCGATAAAGCTTGGAATTGGTTTTCTTGTATCTTTTAAATTAAAGTCAAACTGGTCTGCCACACCGCCATTACGCACAGTGTTCGTTGTATAGGAAGGAACACGCGGTCTGGAAATTTCCGGCTCTGCCTGCTTTGCGCTTGCTTCCATGCCGGTAGCAATAATGGTAACTGTAACAGCTTCCGGTACACTTAAATCCTCGATACAGCCAAAGATGATATTTGCTTCTTCTCCTACCAGCTCCTGAACATAGGTTGCAGCCTCGGTTGCCTCTAAGAATGCAACATCACCGGAGAAGTTGATAATCATGCCATCTGCACCGTCAATAGTGGTTTCAAGCAGCGGGCTCTGAATTGCCTGCTGAACAGCAGCCATACAACGGTCTTCGCCGGTTGCTGTACCCATACCGATATGCGCAATTCCCTTGTCTCTCATAATTGTCTGGACATCTGCAAAGTCCAGGTTCATCTGACCCTTCTTGTTGATAAGGTCGGTAATACCCTGTACACTCTGCATCAGGACTTCGTCTGTACGCGCGAAAGCATCTGCCATAGATGCTCTTCTGTCCATAAGACCTAACAATTTATCATTTGGAATAACAATTAAGGTATCTACATTATGGCGTAAGCGTTCAATACCATCCGTAGCAAACTGCATACGCTTCTTGCCTTCAAACTTAAATGGCTTTGTAACAAAACCAACGGTAAGAATGCCCATTTCCTTTGCCAGCTGGGCAACTACCGGAGCAGCACCGGTACCGGTACCACCACCCATACCGCAGGTAATAATAACCATATCAAAATCACGAACTACTTCTGCAAGCTCGTCCTTATTTTCTTCTGCAGCCTTTTCGCCCTTTTCCGGGTCGGCGCCTGCACCAAGACCTCTGGTAAGCTTTTCGCCTATCTGGATGCATGTCTCTGCCTTACAGTTTCTTAACTGCTGCTTGTCTGTATTGATGCAAACAAATTCAACACCGGTTACACCGGATGTAATCATACGATCTACTGCGTTGTTACCGCCGCCACCGACACCTACAACTAAAATTCTTGCTGCTACATCTGGCTCGCCCTTGCTAATTTCAATCATGTTACTGCCCACGGATGTTTCCTCCTTTTATCTAAAATAGATTCTTTCCTGTCTATACCATCATAACTTACA
>JAFSGE010000052.1 GCA_017434885.1 Lachnospiraceae bacterium
AAACATGGGATCTTAGCTCAGCTGGGAGAGCATCTGCCTTACAAGCAGAGGGTCACAGGTTCGAGCCCTGTAGGTCCCACTAATCAATTTTATATTGATTATGCCGCAGTGGCGGAACTGGCAGACGCACAGGACTTAAAATCCTGCGGGACTAATCTCCCGTACCGGTTCGATTCCGGTTTGCGGCATGGATAAAAAGTGCTTGAAATGCTGACAAATACAGCGTTTCAAGCGTTTTTTGTTGTTGCAAAATTTGTTTGTACGTGTTTGTACACCGCATAAATACTGGGGTTCAGGCTTTTTTTAATATAAATTGCATGATAAAATAACAACATAATAGAAAGATAATAATGGAGAGACTATGACTGAAAAAGAAAAAGCAGCGGCAGGGTATCTGTACAATGCAAATTATGACGAAGATATTTTGAATAGTATTACAAAATGTAATGATTTGTGTTATGAGTTCAATCAATTACGTCCGTCACAGCGCAAAGAACAGAGTGTAATACTCAAAAAGATTTTTGCTCACATGGGTGAGAATGTAGCGGTGAATGCGCCGTTTTGGTGTGATTATGGTTACAATACCACGGTAGGAGATTATTTTTTTGCTAATCATAATTGTCAGATATTAGATGGCGGTAAAGTTACTTTTGGAAATCATGTTTTTATTGCACCAAATTGTTTGTTTACAACGGCAGAGCATGCATTGGATGTCAAGCAACGCAATGCCGGACTTGAGGTGGCATTGCCGATTACTGTCGGTAATAATGTTTGGATTGGAGCAGGATGTATTATTTTGGGTGGTGTGACAATTGGAGATAATACTGTGATTGGTGCAGGAAGTGTAGTTACCAAAGATATTCCGCCCAATGTGATTGCTGTGGGTGTGCCCTGTCGTGTTCTGAGGGAGATTACAGAAGAAGATAAGAACCGTTATCCGATATGCCCTGAGAATAAAGAATAAAAAGAGGAAGCGATACATAGTATTGCTTCCTCTTCTATTATATGAAGGCTTTATGAATGATGTTATAATGGTGATGGATGGAACCGCTTTATTTCGGTCTTACGGTAAGTCTTTCAATCAGACCGTTTTCATCCACTTCACGGACAGTGGCAATCGCCATGATGTTATAACCGCCAAAGTTGGCAATGAATTCTGCTTGGGTATCGTTTACAACTTCGGCTTCCATGATGGAATACTGGCGGAAACCGAATTTGTTACGGAAGAACATGTTGATGGCTTCTTTTCCGTAAATATGATATTCTCTTTGGGATGCAGAGTTGCTGCAGTAGTCGCTTAAAATACCGTTTTTGGTGAAAAGTTCTGCTAAGCCTGCAAAGTCTTTATTTTCCATGGTTTCTACATATTTTTCAATGGGTTTCATTATATTATCCTCCAAATTTTTATAATAGATGTTTTTGGTTTGTAATCATTATGTAATGATGTAAGCTACAGTTTAGTATACTTTCTCTGAGTTGAGTAGTGCGTCTGTTCCACCGTCTACGAACATGATATTGCCGTTAACACCTCTTGCGGCATCAGAAGCAAGGAATACCATTACTTCAGCAATTTCTGTAGGATCCATCAGACATTCCTGACCATATTTGGTGGGAATGGGAAGCGCATTCAGCGCCATTTTTGCAGAAGTGCTCATGGTAGCAGTCATTGCCGTATGAACATTTCCGGGGGCAACTGCATTGATGCGGACACCGTTTGCTGCCCAAGAAGAGGAAATACGTCTTACCCATCTTGCAAGTGCATATTTGGTTGAAACGTAGAGACTGTTGCCTACGGAGAGATTGGTGGAGTCCATAGAAGAAACAAGACTTAAGACTCTCTTTTCATCACCGATATTGTTCAGCAAGTCTACAATATCTTTACGTCCGGCTCCCTGAGAGATGGTATTGGATACGGTAACTACGCAGCTTCCGTGCTTTTTTTCTAAAAGGTCATATACACCTACGGCTACGGCTACGGTACCAAAATAGTTTAAAGATACTATCAAAGGCAGGTTACCGCAGGCACCGGATACGCCGGCGTTGCAAATCATACCGTCAAGTCCTTCGGGATGCATCTCGTGAAGCTTATTGATTGCTTCTTCTCTTCCTTCAGGGGAAGCGAGGTTCACGCAGATATCACCGTCCTTTAAGTCGATGTTGATAACTTTGTGTCCATTCTGTAATAAAAGTTCCTTTGTTTTTGCTCCGATTCCGCTGGAAGCACCTGTGATTGCATATACGCCCATGATTTTATCCTCCTTAATTTGGCTTATGGTTACGCTTTTTGTTTTCGCGTATTGTTTTTTGTTTATGACTCTAGTATAATCAAAACTGATATCTTTTAAATGACCAAAACGAATAAAAATAAGGATACCAGATTATGCTAACATATGACTTGTCACAAAGGGGAAAGCGTACGATGTATGAGTTCCTCTATGAAAAGATGAAAGATGATATTCTCGCAGGGCGGCTTGCTAAAGGGGAAAAACTTCCTTCAAAGCGCGCTTTGTCAGAGCATCTTGCAGTCAGTGTAAAGACTGTGGAAAATACTTACGACCAATTACTTTTGGAGGGGTATATCCGTTCTGAGGAAAAGAAAGGGTATTATGTAAACCACATTGAAAAAGTGACGGGAAATGGACCTGCATACGCTTCTTTTGTCACAAAGTATCAGGAAGAAGAATATCTGGCAGATTTTACTGCAAATAATATTCATTATGAAAAGTTTCCGTTTGCTACGTGGGCAAAGGTAATGCGAGAGACATTGACGGATTATGACACCTCGTTGCTTAAGACGGTGCCTTTTAATGGAGTAGAAGCGTTGCGGGTGCAGATTGCGGAGTATCTTTACCGGTATCGGGGAATGCAGGTGTCTCCGGACCATATTATTGTGGGGGCGGGAACAGAGTATTTGTACAGTAGGTTGCTGCAACTGCTTGGGCAGGATGCGATATATGCGGTGGAGAATCCGGGATATCGTAAAATTGCCAAGCTGTATGAGGCGAATCACAGTAAATGGACATATATTGATATTGATAAACAGGGGATGGATGTTGATGCACTCAGGCAGTCTCAGGCTACTGTGATTCATGTGTCACCGGAGCATCATTATCCTATCGGGCTTGTGATGCCGGTGGGGAGGCGGCAGGAACTTCTTGCATGGGCAGCACAGGAGAAGGAACGTTATATTATAGAAGATGATTTTGACTGTGAATTTCGAATGGTGGGCAGACCGATACCATCCATGCAATCTATGGATCGAAGTCACCGTGTGATATATATGAATACTTTTTCCAAGACCATGGTACCCTCATTGCGTATCAGCTATATGGTATTACCGGAAAAGCTTATGGAACGGTACATCTCTACCATGAATTTTTACTCATGCACAGTGTCGGGATTTGAGCAGTATGCCTTGGCTTCTTTTATGGAAAAGGGATATTTCGAGCGTCATATCAGAAGAATGATAAATTACTATAAGCAGCAGAGAGATTTTATAAAAAAAGTAATTAAAGTTTCTGAACTTGGCAAAGTGTGTAAAATCATAGAAACCGGTGCGGGAACGCATTTTCTGTTACACATTGATACGCCTCTTAGTGATGTGGAAATTAAGTGGGCAGCAAAGGAGAAAGGAATTTTACTGAATTGTCTGTCGGAGTTTTGTTTTGAAAATCGGGAGAGATACAAGGGGCTATTGATTATGAACTATTCCGATATGGAGGAGAGGCAGCTTAGGAAGGCGATTGCCGCACTGGAAGAAATATTTTGCGAATGAGCAAGTACTTTTGGAAGATGCTTTTTTATTCCGGGTGAATGTGGTATGATAGGAACAGAGAGTTTTGAGAGGTGCCATATGTTCAGAGAGATGCGCAGAAAAAATCAGCGGATGGAAGATGCAAGGAGTATAGAAATTCTGGAGAAAGGCAGCTACGGAGTGTTGGCACTTTCAGGTGATGACGGATATCCCTATGCAGTTCCCATGAGCTATATTTATGATAGTGGGAAGATATATTTTCACGGTGCAAAAGAAGGACATCGCTTTGATGCTGTTTGCCAAAATGAAAAAGCTTCTTTTTGCGTGGTGGAGCAGGATGAAGTGGTGCCGGAACAGTATGCGACGCATTACAGAAGCGTGATTGCATTCGGCAGAATCCGTATCATGGAGGAAGGCGCAGAAAAGAGACTGGCAATAGAGCTGCTTGCGGATAAGTATCATCCCAAAGCAACAAAAGAATTCCGCAATCACACAATTGAAGCAGAAATGCCGGCGTTGTGTATGTTTGTTCTGGAAATAGAGCATTTGACGGGAAAGGAAGCAAAGGGACTTCGGGAAGAAAGATATGCATGTCCCTGTTGCGGAAATTATACTTATAACATGCCGGCGCAAAAAAGTCACGGATTTATTTGTCCGGTCTGCTTTTGGGAAAACGACAGACTGGTAAAATCAGAAGAAGATGTCAGCGAAGCGAATCATGGATTGACGTTATTTGAAGCAAGAGAAAACTATGAAAAATTCGGAGCTTGTGCTGAACGCATGGTTTCATATGTACGCCCGCCTGTGAATGCAGAAAAGAAGAAAGCTTGATAAGAGGAGACGATTATTATGACAATGGATGAAACTATAAAGAGAATTAATGAGTTGTATCATAAATCTCAGGCAGAGGGGCTTACAGATGCTGAAAAAGAAGAGCAACAGCTTCTTCGCCGTAAATATATTGATAGTGTGAGAGGAAACTTGAGGGGACAGCTTGAAAACCTTTCTATCCAAAGACCTGACGGTAGTATTGAGAAGGTTAAAAAAGTTTCTAAGGATTAATTATCTGAATTGACATTGACTGCTATATAGTGATAAAATATTGCAGATGAAAAAAAACTGCAGAACTCAGGAGGATTTTTCTATGCCTAAAAGAACAGATATCAATAAGGTTCTGATTATTGGCTCAGGACCGATTATCATTGGTCAGGCTTGTGAATTCGACTATTCCGGAACACAGGCTTGTAAGGCACTTCGTAAGCTGGGATATGAAATTGTACTTGTAAACTCCAACCCAGCAACTATTATGACAGACCCGGAGACGGCGGATGTTACTTATATTGAACCACTTAATGTGGAGAGACTGGAACAGATTATTGCAAAGGAACGCCCGGATGCACTTCTTCCGAACCTTGGCGGACAGTCCGGTCTTAATTTATGTTCTGAGTTAAATCAGGCCGGAGTTCTGGATAAATATAATGTAAAGGTTATCGGCGTTCAGGTAGATGCAATTGAACGTGGTGAGGATCGTATTGAATTTAAGGCGGCAATGGACAAGCTGGGAATTGAAATGGCCCGCAGTGAAGTTGCTTACAGTATAGAAGAAGGTTTGGCAATTGCGGATAAGTTAGGATATCCCGTTGTACTTCGTCCTGCTTACACCATGGGTGGTGCCGGTGGCGGTCTTGTTTATAATAAGGAAGAATTAAAAACCGTTATGGCAAGAGGTCTGCAGGCTTCCTTAGTAGGACAGGTTTTAGTAGAAGAATCCATTCTTGGCTGGGAAGAACTTGAAGTAGAAGTGGTTCGTGATGCGGATAACAATATGATTACCGTGTGCTTCATTGAAAACATTGACCCATTAGGTGTGCATACAGGTGACTCTTTCTGCTCCGCTCCCATGCTGACAATTTCCGAAGATTGCCAGAGAAGATTAAAAGAACAGGCATTTAAAATTGTTGAGTCTGTAGAGGTTATCGGCGGAACTAATGTGCAGTTTGCACATGACCCTGTGACAGACAGAATTATCGTTATTGAAATTAACCCTCGTACTTCCCGTTCCTCAGCGCTTGCATCCAAGGCAACAGGCTTCCCTATTGCGCTTGTATCTGCAATGTTGGCAGCAGGACTTACTTTGAAGGATATTCCCTGCGGTAAGTACGGCACTTTAGATAAGTATGAACCGGATGGAGACTATATTGTTATCAAGTTTGCCCGTTGGGCATTTGAAAAGTTCAAAGGTGTAGAGGATAAGCTTGGTACACAGATGCGTGCGGTCGGCGAAGTTATGAGTATCGGTAAAACTTATAAGGAAGCCTTCCAGAAAGCAATCCGCTCCTTGGAAACAGGTCGTTATGGTCTTGGTCATGCCAAAAACTTTGACGCACTGACAAAAGAAGATTTGCTGAGAATGTTAATTACTCCGTCCAGTGAACGTCATTTTATTATGTATGAAGCACTCCGTAAGGGAGCTACCGTAGAAGAGATTCATGAGATTACTAAAGTGAAGGCATACTTCATTGAGCAGATGAAGGAATTGGTTGAGGAGGAAGAAGCAATCCTTTCTCATAAAGGTAACATGATTCCTGATGAGATGCTGATTTCTGCCAAGAAGAACGGTTTTGCGGATAAGTATTTGAGTCAGCTTTTAGAGATTCCTGAAGAAGACATCCGCAATAAGCGTATTGCACTCGGCGTAGAAGAAGCATGGGAAGGTGTGCACGTAAGCGGTACAGAGGACAGTGCTTATTATTACTCCACTTACAATGCGGAAGACAAGAATCCTGTCAGCGACAAACAGAAGATTATGATTTTAGGTGGTGGTCCTAACAGAATCGGTCAGGGTATCGAATTTGACTATTGTTGTGTGCACGCGGCAATGGCACTTAAGAAGCTTGGCTTTGAGACAATCATTGTAAACTGTAATCCTGAAACAGTATCTACAGACTATGATACTTCTGACAAGCTGTACTTTGAACCTTTGACATTGGAAGATGTTTTAAGTATTTATAATAAGGAAAAACCTCTCGGTGTGATTGCACAGTTTGGTGGTCAGACACCTCTTAATCTGGCAGCAGATTTGGAAAAGAACGGTGTAAGAATTTTAGGAACAGCACCTTCTGTGATTGATTTGGCGGAAGACAGAGATTTATTCCGTGCTATGATGGAAAAATTGGAAATCCCCATGCCTGAGTCAGGAATGGCTGTAAATGTAGAAGAAGCAATTGAAATTGCAAACAAAATCGGTTATCCTGTTATGGTTCGTCCCTCTTACGTGCTTGGCGGACGCGGTATGGAAGTTGTGTATGATGAAAAGAGCCTGACAGAATATATGAATGCGGCAGTTGGTGTAACACCGGACAGACCCATTCTGATTGACAGATTCTTAAACCATGCTTTGGAATGTGAAGCAGATGCAATCAGTGACGGAACTCATGCATTTGTGCCTGCAGTAATGGAGCATATCGAACTTGCAGGTATTCACTCCGGTGACTCTGCATGTATTATTCCTTCTGTACATATTACAGAAGAGAATGTAAAAACCATTAAAGAATATACCAGAAAGATTGCGGAAGAGATGCATGTAAAAGGTCTTATGAATATGCAGTACGCAATTGAAAACGGCAAGGTATTTGTTCTGGAAGCAAATCCCAGAGCATCCCGTACGGTACCTCTTGTTTCCAAGGTATGTAATATCCGTATGGTACCCATTGCGACAGATATTATTACTTCCGAAATTACAGGCCGTCCTTCACCGGTACCGGCGCTTAAGGAACAGATTATTCCAAACTATGGTGTAAAAGAAGCGGTATTCCCCTTCAACATGTTCCAGGAAGTTGACCCTATTTTAGGGCCTGAAATGCGTTCAACAGGTGAAGTACTTGGATTATCCCATTCCTACGGGGAAGCATTCTTTAAAGCACAGGAGGCATGTCAGTCCAAGCTTCCGTTGGAAGGAACCGTTCTTATCTCTGTAAACAATAAGGATAAGGATGAAGTAGTGGAAGTGGCAAGAATGCTTGCTGATGATGGATTTAAGTTAGTAGCAACAGAAGGAAACTATGACCTTATTTCTGCTAACGGCATTCCTGTAACAAAAGTAAAGAAACTTTATGAGGGGCGTCCGAATGTAGCGGATATGATTACCAACGGAGATATTCAGCTTATTATCAATTCGCCGGTAGGTAAGGACAGCGTGAATGATGACAGTTATCTTCGTAAAGCAGCCATTAAGGCAAAGGTTCCTTACTTTACAACTGTAGTTGCGGCAAAGGCGACAGCAGAAGGTATCCATTATGTGAAGACACATGAAGACAGTGAAGTGAAGTCCTTACAGGAATTACACAGCGAGATTCATGATAAATAGTAACAGCAGACAGGGGAGTGCCGTAGATTGCGGTACTCCTTTTTGTATGGTATAGTGAAAAGAAAAGTAAATTTTTCATTCGACTAGAGATGCGAATAGAATAAGAGAGAGGAATGATATAATATGAATCCTGCAGTACTGATGAAAATTATGAGTGCAAAAAATACATTTACTGCAAATCATCCTAAGTTTGCGGCATTCCTTAGTGCTGTATTTAGGAACGGTATCGAAGAGGGAACAATTATAGAAATTACAGTACAAAAACCGGGACAGGAGGCACTTACTTCCAATTTAAAGGTGCAGCAGTCTGATTTGGATTTGTTGCAGAGCCTTCAGGAACTTGCGCGGTAGGAGATTTTTTGTTTTTTATAGTCAGAAAGGTTCATTGACAGCCAAAAATCTTTGTTGTAGGATTTTCTTTGTGTAGTGAAAGAAAAACTTAGTGAAAGAAAATTTGAAATGCATGCAACCTTTTTTTGCACTGAAAGGTATTATAAATAGTAAAGTTTAAAACATTACATAAAAATGAATCAAAGAGGAGAATGAAAAATGAAGAAAAAATTACTTGCATTACTCATTGCTGTCAGTTGTGTGTGCACCATGACTGCTTGCGGAAAGACTGAAGATGTATCCGCAAAGGCAGAAGCGCAGGAAGACGCCGATGAGGAAGACGAAGAAGAGGAAGAAGAAAAGACGCGTAAAGCGGACAGAAAAGCTGACAAAGACGAAGAAGATAAGGACGAAGAAAAGGAAGAGGAAGAAAAAGAAGATAAGGAAGAAAAGAAGAAAGATAAAGAAGATGTAGAAAAGGAAGATGCTGAGAAGGAAGCGGAAGAAGAGAAGGAAAAAGAGGAGAAAGAAGCAGGAAAATCAAAGGCGTCCGTTTCTATGCCTTCCGAGCTTTCCGATGATATTTATGATTTCCAGATTGCAATTGACGGAACCGTATATCAGTTCCCGATGTGGTACTCTGATTTTGAAGCGTTAGGATGGGAGTTTGACGGTGATAACACATTGACATTGGATTCTAATCAGTATTCTCTTTCAGATCGCTGGAAAAAAGACGGAGTTTCCGTTTATACCCAGTTTGCTAATCTTTCCATGAACTCAACAACATATGCGGAGAGTATGGTGACAAGCTTTTCATTAGATGAATATGGCTATGATGATTGCGGATGGGAAATTGTGCTTCCGGGCGGTATTCAATGGGGTGTTTCTACTACAGAGGACATTATAGCGGCCTATGGTGACCCTACCTCTGATTATGACGGAGACTTGTATTATAAAATGACTTATGAATATGATATTTACAGTGATATCAGTCTTTATGTATACAAGGAAAGCAATGTACTCGAAAAGATTGAACTTCAGAATATGGTAGAATTGGAAGGCGCAGACAACTCTGTAGACAGTACAGTTCCCGATGTAGTAAAAAATTATCAAGCTCCTTCTTCGCTGGGAGATGATTTATATAGCTTCAATGTGGAAGTAGAAGGCAATGTATATACACTTCCTTGTCCCGTTTCCGTATTTATCGAAAATGGATTTGAAATTGATGAAAAGAATTCTGAAATGGCAATCGGAGCAGGCAGTTTTGGCTGGGTGGATTTAAAATATAACAACCAGACACTTCATGGTATTGTACATAACTATGCAGATTATGCAACAACACCTGAAAATTGTTTTGTTACAACAGTAGAAAGCAATGACTACGGTGCAGATTTCGATGTGGTATTCCCTTGCGGTATTACGCGTGGTGATACAGAAGAATCTGTGGAAGCAGCAGTTGCAGATTTTAACTTTGAGAAGGAAGTAAGTGACAGCGGATATACATATTATTCTGTATATGATCCAAACGGAAGCAAGCTTGACAGCTATGATATTACGATTAAAGATGGTGTCGTTATTTCTCTTGAAGTAGAGAATTCCGAGGAACCTGAACAATAAGATAGTTTTAGAAGGACCGTATTTTGTGTGAAAGTGCAGGGTACGGTCTTTTTTTGTGTATGTAAACCTTATATCTTGCGGAGTCGTTTTCAGAATAATATAATAGAATTGTAAAGAGATGGTATACTATGTAACAAACAGAGATAGAAATGATATGGAGGGCAAGGCATGAAGTTTTCCATAAAAGAAGACGGAAAAAGAGTTCTGGTGGTATGTCTGGCGGCAGTGTTGATGGCAGTAAATATAAAGAGTTTTGTAAGAACCGGTGGATTATACCCCGGTGGAGCGACAGGTCTTACCATTTTGCTGCAGAGAATCGGAGAATTAATTTTTCATGTTCAGATACCGTATACTATTGTGAATTTGCTTTTGAATGCGTTTCCGGTATACATCGGGTTTAGGTACATCGGAAAGAAATTTACGTTGTATTCTTGTCTGATGATTGTGCTTACCAGTATATTGACGGATATCATACCTGTCTATGTGATTACATATGACACGCTGCTTATAAGCGTGTTTGGCGGAATGATAAACGGATTGGTTATCAGTATGTGTCTGATGATGAGTGCAACTACGGGCGGTACGGATTTTATAGCCATATATCTTTCTGATAAAAAGGGGGTTGACTCCTTCAATATTGTATTGGGGCTGAATGCATTTATTATTGGCATTGCAGGTATTATGTTCGGCTGGGACAAGGCATTGTATTCCATAATTTTTCAGTATGTTTCCACGCAGGTACTGCATACACTTTACAAGAAATACCAGCAACAGACATTGTTTATTGTTACAAATCGTGCAAAGGAAGTCTGTGCAGCTATTTTTGAAGTAAGCCATC
Source organism: Lachnospiraceae bacterium (assembly GCA_017434885.1). Taxonomy (GTDB): domain Bacteria; phylum Bacillota; class Clostridia; order Lachnospirales; family Lachnospiraceae; genus Suilimivivens. The sequence goes on from JAFSGE010000052.1 coordinate 10,906, forward strand.
ATGGAGCTACTGTTTTGGAAGGAAAAGGCTCTTATGAGCATAAAGAACGAAATGTGGTGTATTCTGTGGTTTCCAGTGCGGAGTGCAAAAAAGTGATACGGGCAGTGAAGGCAGTGGATGAAGAAGCTTTTGTGAATGCGATAAGAACGGAACAGTTATATGGACGTTTCTACCAAAAACCTGCAGACTAGAGCAGAAGTAAGCCTATGATTTTAATATCGATATTTTACTGATGGCAAAAGTGATAAAATTTTAGTGTTAGAAATAGAATGATTATAGATATAAATGCGAAAAAACAACAACATGTAGTGGTGCGATGAACGCCGTGCTACATGTTGTTGTATTGTGCAACTTTTTGGTAAAAGAAAAAGTGTATGTTGACAGTGATAATATTTTGCGATAGGATGTTTTTACTCAAAGTGAATAAACGTGATTTGTTCCTGCGATATACAAGGGAGAACCTATGGAAGATAAAGAATTAAGAGGTTACATGCAATGCATAGTAGGAAAAATTGAATATATTGACCAAAAAGTAGATGACTTATGCAACGGTGTAGGACAATTGCAGCAGGATGTGAGCATTTTACGTCAAGATGTGGATGGCTTGCGTCAGGATGTGGAGGCATTGGATCGAAAGATAGACGGTGTGGAAGCATCATTGAATCAGAAGATAGACGGTGTGGAGGCATCATTGAATCAGAAGATAGACAGTGTGGAGGCATCACTGAATCAGAAGATAGACGGTGTGGAAGCATCATTGAATCAGAAGATAGACGGTGTGGAAGAATCACTGAATCAGAAGATAGACAGTGTGGAAGCATCACTGAATCAAAAGATAGATGGTGTGGAAGAATCATTGAATCAGAAGATAGACGGTGTGGAAGCATCACTGAATCAAAAGATAGACAGTGTGGAAGCATCACTGAATCAAAAGATAGACGGTGTGGAAGCATCATTGAATCAAAAGATAGATGTGGTAAAGGATGCATTGGAGCAAAGAATAGATATGGTGGAAGTGGCGTTGGATACTGAAATAAATCATGTTTATCTGATTGCGACAGAAAACAAAAATAATATTGAACATTTTCTGATTCCGCTAAGTGACAGAATTTTTCATGCAAATGAAGAAATTGCTAAAATTCCGATGATAGAGGAGCGGATGGGCTACATAGAAACGGTAGTCGGAGAACACAGTAGAGCCATTCGAAGTTTAGTAATGGCATAGTGTAAAGATTTAGATGAATAACTATTTGAAAAAACATTATTTTTTGAAAAAACTACCTGTTTGATGTTTGCTTTAATTTCACATACTATTTTCGGAGGTGTGTGAACATGGATTATCAAAACGGTAACTTTCCGCTTGGACTTGCGGCAGCAGGCCTTTTAGGAGATGACCTGCATCTGGGAAACGGCGGCATGAGTGAAGCGCAGAAGGAAGAACTTATTTTTAAATATAAAGATACGGATAGTAAGAAAGAAAAAGAGAGAATCAAAGAGGCGATGTCCTCGGATGATGAGGTGAGAAGTATCTTTAGCGGACCGGGAATCGGATGAGACTGGTCATATAAGGAAAAATCAAGTATAATGGAGTACGGATGTAAGAAAATCCGTACTCTTTTGCATGTGTGTGAAAGGGAAAATGTTGGCAGAATGGTCAAAACCTTAAAAGTAAGGAGAAGGGCGTGCACGAAAAGGAAGCAAAAAGCTTATTGTCATCAGAAAACGGCATGAATATATATCGGGGCTGTACCCATGGGTGCATTTATTGTGATTCCAGAAGCCGCTGCTATCAAATGGACTTTCCCTTTGAAGATGTGGAAGTTAAGGTAAATGCACCGCAGCTTTTGGAAAGAGCACTGCGAAGTAAGCGGAAAAAGTGCATGATAGGAACAGGGGCTATGACAGACCCATACATGCACTGCGAAGAAAAACTGGAGCATATGCGAAAATGTCTGGAATTGATTGACAGATATGGGTTCGGTGTGGCAGTGCAGACAAAATCTGACAGGATTTTAAGAGACCTTGACCTGCTGAAACGGATTAACGAAAAGACAAAAGCAGTTGTACAAATGACATTGACTACTTATGATGAAGAATTGTGTAAAATTATCGAGCCGAATGTGTGCACTACAAAGAGAAGGGCAGAAGTATTAAATATTATGCGTGATAATGGGATTCCTACCGTGGTCTGGCTTGACCCGGTTTTACCATTTATCAATGATACGGAGGAGAATCTGCGGGGAATACTTTCCTACTGTGAGAAGGCGAAAGTCCATGGTATTATTTGTTTTGGGATGGGACTTACGCTAAGAGAGGGAAATCGGGAGTATTTTTACCAAAAACTGGACCAACATTTTCCGGGGATGAAGGAAAAGTATAAACAACGTTATGGACTTTCTTATGAAGTGAGTTCGCCTCATAACAAAGAGCTGATGAAGATTTTTTATTCCTTTTGTAAGGAGCATGGAATAGAAAGTAGTGTGGATAAGAACTTTGCTTATCTGCATGCGTTTGAGGACAAACTGGCAGGAGTACAGATGAGCCTTTTTTCGATGTAGGTGAAGTAATCGAAAAAGAGTTAAGGAAGGAAGCAAAATGAAAAAAAGATTGGCAGTGAATATCCTATTAATAGGTATGTTAATGCTAACGGCCTGCGGAGGTGCAGAAAAAAGTGCAGTACTGCAGCAAGGTGGCAATGATAATGCAGAAAATGTATTGACTGAAAATAAGGTGGAAGTTATCGGAGGGAATCAAACGGACGAAAGCAGCAAAAGCGTAATGCAGGAAGAGGAAGCGATTGATGCAAAGCCTGATGAAGACAGCAAAACAGTGGAATTACAGGGAGAAACAGTTAGTGCAGAATCCGATGAAAGAGAAATACAATGGAATGTAGCTGAGTCGGTACAGGAAGAGGAGAGCTTGGGAAATCCGCGCAGCAGCTACGGTCTTGGTAGTGCACCTTATTTGGAAGGTCGGAATATATTGGTCAGTATGTTTGTGACAACACCTGAGAGTACATGGACGGAAGAAGAAAAACAACAAATGCTGAAGAAAGTAGAAACTGCGGCGGTTTATATTGAAGAAGCGGCGCGCAGTTATGAGATAGAGACGGAGCTTATTTATGATTTTACGGAATATCCGGAATTATACAAAGAGACAGTTGTTGATTTTTTGATTAATGAAGAAACTGATTTTTTAGACCGTTTGGATGAAGAGATTGCGCTGTGGTTTGAAGAATCCATTGATTATACGAAAATGGTAGATACTTTTGAGGCTGATGGTATTGCAACAATGGTGTTTGTCAATAATCCCGGAATTTCATATGCAATTGTTTATGACGGTACAGATAATGTGAAAGAAAGTCTGGTGCTTTTTTCAGAAGATTATTATAATGGAGGTAAGGCAGAACTGCCGATTACCTATGCACACGAAATTTTACATATATTCGGTGCGCATGATTTGTATGAAGGGGCTGAATTTACTTCGGAAGTTACAGAGTATGTAGAGACGACTTATCCACGTGAAATTATGCTGACAGTGACATTAAGCGGAAACAGTGAGACAGTGATTGATGCGGATGTGTCTCCAATTACGGCGTATCATTTGGGGTGGCTTAATGAAATAGAGGAAATCAATTTATATCCCCAGCTTATCCGGGAATAAAGGAGCAAAAATTTATCAAAACAAAAATACAGAAAAGCAGAAAGGGAATACGGAATGAAAATACCTGCAATATTTAAAGCAAAAAAAATGGAAAACAAACCGGTGCTGTCTTTTGAAATTTTTCCGCCTAAAAAAGAGGCGGCCCTACAGAACATTGATGAAACATTGTCTATGCTTTGCGATTTGAAGCCTGATTTTATCAGCGTAACATTTGGTGCCGGCGGAAGTACAGTAGATAATAAGACAGTAGAGATTGCCAAAAAGATTAAGGGTGAATACGGGATTGAACCGTTGGTACATTTGACCTGTCTTCATTATGGAAAAAAAGAAATCGAAGAAATATTAAAGCAATTGGAAGATGCGGGAATTGAAAATGTACTTGCACTGAGGGGAGATGTGAACCCTGATATTCCGGTGAAGGATGATTTCAAATATGCGAATGAATTGGTTGAATTTATTAAGTCCAAGGGTAATTTCAGTGTCAGTGGCGCATGTTATCCCGAGACCCATTTGGAAGCACCAGACGCAATTACCGACATCAGAAATTTAAAGAGAAAAGCAGATGCGGGAGCAGAGCATTTGGTTTCCCAGCTTTTCTTCGATAATGAAGTGTTTTATCAATTTTATGAGAAAACAAGAATTGCAGGTATTAGTGCACCGGTAGATGCCGGAGTTATGCCTGTGACAAACAGAGCGCAAATAGAGAGAATGGTAAATATGTGTGGTGCAAGTCTTCCGCCCAAATTCCAAAGAGTGCTTCAAAAATATGAGAATAACAAAGAAGCTCTTTTTGATGCAGGTATGGCATATACCATTAATCAGATTGTGGATTTGATTGCACATGAAGTTGACGGAGTTCATATTTATACAATGAATAATCCGGTCGTGGCAAAGCGTATTTGTGACGGAATCAGAAACTTGGTATAACAAAATGATATGAGAGGACTATATCATGGGTAAAAAGGCACTTGTTACGGGAGCATCCAGAGGAATCGGAGCAGAAATTGCAAGAATGCTTGCTGAGGAAGGTTATGATTTGTATCTGGTATGCCGAAAGTCCGGTGATAAAATAGAAAAAATAAAAAATGACTTAATGAGTCAATATAAAATATCATGCGAAACATTTCTGTACGATGTGTCAGATTTTACACAAGTGGAGTCGCTTTGTGAAAAAGTAAAAGAGGTAGATGTGCTGATAAATAACGCAGCAATCTCATATGTAGGACTTCTGACAGATATGTCAGTTTGCGAATGGCATCAAACAATAGGGACAAATTTGAACTCGATTTTTTATTTGAGTAAGTGTCTGGTTCCGGGAATGGTGCAGCGAAAAAGCGGCAAAATAATTAATATATCTTCCGTTTGGGGATGCGTTGGTGCATCCATGGAAGTTGCTTACAGCGCATCTAAAGGAGGCGTTAACAGTTTTACCAAGGCACTTGCAAAGGAACTGGCTCCAAGTAATATACAGGTAAATGCCATAGCCTTCGGTGTAATAGATACTGAGATGAATGCCTGCTTTACTGATGAAGAGAAAGCGGCGCTGACGGAAGAAATTCCGGCAGACAGAATGGGAACAGTGCAGGAAGCGGCGCGGATGGTTCGTCAGGTTTTGAATGCACCGTCTTATTTTACGGGACAGGTGATAACTATGGACGGCGGATGGATATAAGAAAGGAAGGATAGAAAAATGTATGACGTTGTAATTATCGGGTCTGGCCCGGCAGGACTTTGTGCATCTATTTATGCGAAGCGTGCAGGGCTTCGTGCGGTTACGGTAGAGCGAAATTTTATCAGTGGCGGTCAGGTAGTAAACACCTACGAAGTAGATAATTATCCAGGTCTTCCCGGAATAAACGGTTTTGATATGGGAATGAAATTCAGGGAACATGCAGATAAACTCGGATGTGAGTTTCAGACTGCTACCGTGCAGGCAATAAAGAAGCAGCAGGGAAAAAATCAGATGCTGTTACAGGCGGCATCCATTGAGAGTGATAAAGAACAGGATAACCAGGGAACATTTATAGTAGAAACGGATAAAGGAATACTTGAAACGAAATGTGTTTTGGCGGCGATGGGGGCATCCCATGCCAAGCTGGGTATTCCCGGTGAAGAAGAACTTTCAGGTATGGGAGTATCTTACTGTGCCACTTGCGACGGTGCTTTTTTTAAAGGAAGAACAACTGCAGTAATCGGTGGTGGTGATGTGGCAGTGGAAGATGCCATCTTTTTGGCAAGAGGATGTGAAAAGGTGTACCTGGTTCACAGACGCGATGAACTCCGTGCAGCAGAAATTTTGCAGCGTGAGTTAAAATCATTGCCTAATGTGGAAATTATTTGGGACACCATTGCGCTGAGTATTGATGGAAAAGACCAGGTGGAAGCATTACAGATTAAGAATGTGAAAACAGGTGAAAAAAGTGAATTGTCCGTAGATGGTGTTTTTGTGGCAGTGGGAATATTGCCTCAAAGTGAGTTGTTGCTGGATGTCACAGTCTGTGATGAGAAAGGGTATGTGGTTGCAGGAGAAGATGGCGTATGCAAGACTCCCGGTATTTTTGCAGCAGGCGATATCAGGACAAAAAAACTCCGTCAGATTATAACAGCAGCGGCTGACGGTGCAAATGCGATTACGTCTGTGCAGGAGTATTTATTAAAAAATAAAATTTAAAAATTTTATTTTTTAATAAACCCCAATATGTTGTGCATAAAAAATAAGACAATATCAGAATATGGAAGAAATCAGCATTGTTACAATGTTGCAACCGGTTGTCCAAATTTTGGAAGCAGTTGACACAGTTCTAAATAAATGTTATATTTATTAACGGATGTAATAAATTTATAATATTTAACGGAGGATTTATGCATAACAAAAGCGTGAAAATAGTAGTGTGTTTAATGACAGCAGCACTTTTATTTTCCGGCATGGATATAGATGCCTTGGCAAAAGAAGCAAACGGTCTGCCTTCCGCAGGCGTAGATTATTTCTTTTCCAATGACGGAACCAGCGTAAAGAACTTACAGGACGAAAAGGACGCTGAAGAAGCACAGAAGACGGAAAATACAGGAAGTGCAACAGAGAGCACACAGTCACCGGCACCTCAGTTTACCGCAACAATAACACCCACTGCGACAAAAGAAGTCATGCAGACTTCTACACCCGGAGCGAAAGGTGCGGTAACAGATAAAACGACAGAAATGGTACCGGAAGAAATAAAAGAAAAAAAGGTAATCGAAGAAACAATGATTGCCACCACAACAAAAACTGTTTCTGAAAAAGAAAAGGAATTGGCAACAAAAAAAGAAGAAGAGAGTTTTAAATCACTGGTAATAGCAGATGTAAATGATTATGTTAATGTCAGAAGTATTCCAAGTGAAGAGGGAGAAATCTTAGGAAAGCTTTATGATGATTCTGTAGGTGAGTTTATTTCAGAACAGGATGGATGGTATGAAATCACATCCGGCAGTGTAACAGGTTTTGTAAAAGCAGAATATTGTGTAACCGGTGATGATGCGGTTGCACTTGCAAAAGAAGTGGGAACTAGAATTGCTACGGTAAATACTACTACATTATTTGTAAGAGAAGAACCCAGTACCGAATCAGCAGTTATCGGTATGGTACCCATTGATGATGACCTTTTGGTAACAGAAGAACTGGATGAATGGGTGAAAGTAGATATTGAGGAAGGTAATGGATATGTTTCATTGGAATATGTCACGCTTTCCACTGAATTTGTAAAAGCGGAATCCAAGGCAGAGGAAGAAGCAAGACTTGCCAAGGAAGAAGAAGAGAGAAGAGCAGCTCAGGCGGCAGCCCAGGCGGCGCGTGCATCTTCAAAGAAAAACAATAATAATGAAAATAAAGAAATTATTCCGCCCAATACTTCCGGCAGTGGAAGTGAGCTTGGTCAGGCAGTGGCAGATTTTGCCTGTCAGTTTGTAGGAAATCCTTATGTATGGGGTGGAACTTCCCTGACAAACGGTGCAGACTGTTCAGGCTTTGTTATGAGCGTATATGCGAATTTTGGTGTCAGCCTGCCTCATTCATCAGCGGCAGACAGACATGTGGGATATGCGGTAGACGGTTTGGAAAATGCCCAGCCGGGTGACCTCATCTGCTATTCGGGACATGTAGCACTTTATATCGGAAATGGTCAGATTGTGCATGCATCAACATCCAAGACCGGTATTATTATCTCAAATGCAAGCTATCGTTCCATTCTTTCTATCAGAAGAATTTTCTAAAAAGGTATGCAATAAGGTGTCTTTACTTTAAAGGTAAAGGCACCTTTTTGAATATGGCAGAGAAAAACGGGAGTTTCCTTAAAAATTATATACAGTCAGCTTGAGAAAATGTCAGACTTTTTATTTGTAAGAAAAATCAGTTGACAAAAAATGGTTTGTACAAGATTCACAAATTTAATTTTATAGTATTCTAAATTAAAAATATTTTCGAAAAATCTCATGAAAAAGTTATCCACAATATAAAATAGCATAAAATGGGCAAATCTTATTTATGCACGGAGTTATCCACATTATCCACCAACGAAAAAACGAAAAAACAGATTTAAAAAATATTGTTTTTGGAACAAGCGTTTTGTGAAGTTGTAATAAAAAGAAAAAAAAGAATAAATTTGTCGATTATTATTTACAAATTAAATTGTGTGAAAATGGAGGGCATTTCAAAACAAATAAACTGAATTGTTGCAAAATACGAAGAAAGTGTGGTATAATTATCAAACAACGGGAGATATATATGAGAATATCCTTTGTTGTAATAATCCATGGAAAGGATGATGTATATGAAGTTTATAATTGTTGGAAAAAATATCGAGGTTACACCGGGACTTAAGAGCGCTGTAGAGGACAAGATTGGCAAGCTTGAGAAATATTTCAATCCCGAAACAGAAGTACATGTAACATTAAGCGTAGAAAAGGATAGACAGAAGATAGAAGTGACCATTCCTGTTAAAGGTAATATCATCCGTTCTGAACAGGTAAGTAATGATATGTATGTGTCTATCGATTTAGTAGAAGAAATTATCGAGAGACAATTAAAGAAATACAAAAACAAGATTATCAGCCAGAAGCAGTCTGCAAGCTTCTTTAAGCAGGACTATCTTGACAAAGAATTTATGGAAGAGGAAGAAATTAAAATTATCAGAAGCAAGAAGTTTGATATTAAGCCCATGTATCCGGAAGATGCTTGTATTCAGATGGAATTGCTTGGTCATAACTTCTATGTGTTCTGTAATGCAGAGACAGATCAGGTAAATGTGGTATATAAGAGAAAAGGTAATACTTACGGATTGATTGAACCTGAGTATTAATCAAAATTATCAGAAGTAGTATAGAAGAAGAAAAGATGTGTGGCGTTCCACACATCTTTTTGTTATAATAGGAGAGCGTGTATGAAATGCGTTTGTATAAAAGAAAAGGAACGGTAAAATGAGTGTAGTGCATATTGTAGCATTTATCATATTGGTATTTGGAATTTCATATTGTGTCAAAGAAACTTTGATAGATGTGATTCCTGTTACTGTTTGTCTGATAACACTGATATTGTATGGTTTATCTTTCATAAACGGACTATTGTTTTGGGATTATGTGGCAGTTTTGATTTGTGCCGTGTTTATTTTAGTTCTTATAATGGTAATTTACAAGAAGAGAGCGAGAAATATCTGGATTTTTTTTAAAGAAGAAATTAAAAGACCGGGGACATTTATTGCAATGGCGCTTCTTGTTTTGGTTCCGGTGCTTGTAAGCGGCAAGGTTGTTACCTGGTGGGATGATTATAATTTCTGGGCGACAGATGCGAAATCAATTTATTTTTTAAATGGTTTTGCCCAAAAGTATCAAAATGTTGCGCCGGAGTTTGGAGATTATCCTCCGGGAACACAGATGATGAAATGGTTTTTTCTCCATCTTAGTCCGAATGAATTTAAGGAAGGACTGATGTTTTCAGGATATCATTTTATGAATTTGTGTTTTTTGATTCCGTTGTTAAAAGCTTTGAAGGAAAAGAATATCTTTTTGATGCCGATTTTTGCAGTAGCATTGTGGTTGTTTCCCACTTGTGTGGAAGTTTTTGGAATAGACGGTTTTTGTGCCGATTTAACAATGGCGCTTATTTATGGATATTTTTTAGTTGCAGTAGTTGACAGGGAAGAACACAGTGATTTCTTTTATTATGGTAGACAGGCCTTGTTGTTGATGGTATTGGTTTTGTGTAAAAATATCGCGTTTATTTGGGTGGCATTTGCGCTATTCTTTTCCTATGGGTACTACTGGTTTTGTGATAAGTCGGATAGAAATAAAAAGGCGATATTAGTAGTTACGTTATTGCCTGTTGTTACTGAAATTAGTTGGTTGTCATTTTGCCTTTTGAACAGGCGTGTAGCAAAGCTTACGGGAGCAGCGGTTCAAATGGCAGTAGGTAAGATGAATGTGCCGGAAGTAAAGGATGAACTGATAGAAGCCTTTACCACAGCATTTATCAGTTATCCGTTACATCGTTGGAAGACGGTTGCGATTGATTTATCACCGATTATGCTTTTCATTTTATTATTGCTATTTGTCCGTCTTTTGTATAAAGGAGATCTTATAAACAAGAAACAAGGATGGTATATCGGAAGTTTTTTTGGAATCAGTGGATTGTTTTTTTACAGTATTATTTTGTTGGCACATTTGACAATTTTTGCTGTAGAGACGCAGTATTTGGAACCTTTTGGCATGGTATCTTCCATGGAAAGATATGGAGCGCCGTTTACGATTGGAAATTTGTATCTTGTTGCTTATTTAATGATGAAGTCAAAGAAGATTGTTTTAGGCTGTAACAAAGGAATATTACTTTGTCTTTTGTTTGTTTTTTTGACAGCAGATTATGAAAGTGCCTACAGAGGATTAATCGGGTATAGAACTACTGTTTCACAAGCGTTACAGGAGCGGGATGAGATAGTAGATGAATCTGCGGAAGCTTTTCTTGAAAAAGTAAGAGACGGAAAGCAGTGGAGCGGAAAAAGAGTGTTGTATTTGCGAGACAGTTCCGATTACAGTTGGGTTCGCAATACATATATTGGCTTTGAGGCGGCACCGGTAAGTGTTATGTATGGAAATTTAGACGGTACAGTTGCCACAGATGCAGATGTAATAAGAGCAATAGAGGATACCCATGCAGGGTACTTATATGCAGATGAAATTATGAATGGTCAAAATGTATTTTTACCGCTTGTAGGTAATGAAACATTTGAGTATGGATGCTTGTATCGTATAGATTTACAAGAGGAGAAATTACAACTTACTAAAGTGAACGGTTAAAGATGGGAATGAATAATAGTATGGATATGAATAGTAATAATAAAGATGCGTTCGGATTACCATTGGTAATTCCTTCTTATGAGCCGGATGAAAAACTGCTTCGTTTACTTGCGGATTTGGGAACCGCCGGTTTTAGAAATATTATAATAGTTGATGACGGAAGCGGAGAGAACTATCGGGATATTTTTGAACAGGCACAGAAAAGGTATAAGATTACCTTATTGCGTCATGATGTGAATCAGGGGAAAGGCAGAGCGTTAAAAACAGCATTTTCGTATATTTTGGAAAATTGTCCGGGCGAAGTGGGATGTATTACGGCAGATTCTGACGGGCAACATACTCCGGCATGTATTCTTTCGTGTGCAGAAGCATTAATGGAAAATCCCAGCTGTCTGATTATGGGATGCAGATGCTTTGATCAGGAAAATGTACCTGCAAGGTCGGAGTTTGGAAATAAATGTACCCGCCTGACTATGAAATACATGGCAGGTGTGTCTGTTACAGATACACAGACCGGACTGCGAGGAATTCCTTCAGCATTTATGCGAGAATTACTTTTCGTAAAAGGAGAGAAATTTGAATTTGAAACCAATATGTTGTTGGAAACAAAATCGCAGGGAATACCAATTGTGGAGGTTCCGATTCAAACAATTTACATAGAAGAAAATAAAAGCAGTCATTTCAATCCAATCAAGGATTCTGTCAGAATATATATGATGTTTGGAAAATTTTTGTTTTCTTCACTTTCTTCCAGTGTGGTGGATTTGGTATTGTTCTCTGCTTTTTGTTTCCTGTTTAGAGGGAAACAGTGGGGTGCGCTTACATATATTGTGTTAGCTACTGTGCTAGCGAGAATTTTGTCTGCAGCATATAATTATCTCATTAATTATAAAGTAGTGTTCAAAAGTAAAAACTCTGTAAAAAGTACTTTAATAAAATATTGTTTGCTGGCAGTTTGCCAGATGGTTTGCAGTGCAGTGTTGGTGGATATGTTATATCCCATATTCGGAGGATGGGAGGTACTGGTAAAAGTGCCTGTTGACGTAGCATTGTTTTTCTTGAGTTTCTTTATTCAGCGGGAATTGGTTTATCGTTGAGGTATTTAGACCCAGATGGGTCTTTCATCTCATAAATTCGTACCCATTCTTTTGTGCCGTCTTTCTTTTGGGCCTCACTACGGTTTTTATAAAGGAATTTTGTCAGTTCATAGCAATCAATCCAGATTTCATTGTTTCCTTCTTTTTGGGATTCATCAAAAATAAGTTGCAATCCCCAATGCAAGTGGACAGTTTCGATATTGTTGGTATTTTCCACGGGACTGTAGCCTGTATGCCCCATATATCCGATAACGTCACCGGCAGTGACAACACTTCCTTCCTTTAGATTGAGAGCATAAGGGTAATTCTGACGCAGGTGGGCATAGTAGTAGTATCTTTTTTTATCAAAGCTTCTGATGCCGATACGCCAACCGCCATATTGGTTCCAACCCAGAGCTTCCACATAACCGGATTCAATTGCGATAATCGGAGTACCTACTTGCCCCATCATATCATGTCCTAAATGCTGTCTTTTATAGCCATAGCTTCGTGAGGAACCAAAATCATCATAGTCATTATACGGGAAGCCTTTAGCGATAGGAGAGAAAGCTTTTAAACCGTATACTTTTTTCCAAGTTTTATTTCCGCTATCGTCAGGCTGCTCGATTTCATATTCTCCGACCATACCACCGAGCACAGCTTCGTAGGCTTCCAGATAATAATCATAATATTTCATATCTTTGGTAAGTTCCTCAAGCGTTACTTCTTTATTACTGAGTTCAGATGCGAGTTTCTGTATTAATGCAATGCTGTTTTTGTCAAAAGAACCGCCGCATTTTGCCCCCACATAGGCAAGCAGCTCTATCCAGTTCAGATGAACCGGAGAATCGTAGCTTGCCACGTCCAGTTCATAGGCAGCGGTCATTGCTTCGCAGGTGATATTAAAATCTACCCATTTGATGTAGTCACCGTCACTGTCGGCCACGACCTCAATGGCAGAGTCCTGCAAGATAGGATAGGGTTCAGACGTTGTGGCATCAGAGGAAAGCCTGTGACATAGGAAGACTGAAAACGTTGCACAAATCAGCAAAAGAACAGTCAGAAAGATAGGGAATGTTGATTTTGGCTTCATACAATTAACAACCTTTGCAGGAAACGCTTATAGAAATTGTATGTTAAAAAAATGTAAATATTCCTATTGACAATTAATTAACAAGGTGATATTATAAATTCATCAAATAAAAGGGAGTAGCTTATATCTACCAAGATATATTCGGAATCGTCAAGACGATGGAAGCATCCGTTCCGAATCAGCGATGAACTGTAGCAAGACTTTTATTGTAGCAGGTGGCTGCAATAAGGGTCTTTTTTTACTTCACAGGTTTTGTGAAGGGGGATTTGCACAGGATGCATACTGATGCAAAGAAGATGTTTAGAGCAAGTACACCTGTAAAAGGAAAAGGAGGAAAAATATGTTTAAGAAAAAAGACAAAAATGTTTATGATCAGCAAAATGAGGAGAACAAAGCGTTACTGGCTAAAGTTGGAACAGGCTTTGGAATAGTAGCGGCGTTAGGCGTAGTGGCATACTTGCTTTTTGGCAGTGTATACTCGCTGAAAGAAAATGAATATGCGGTAATTACCACATTCGGTGTGCCGCAGATAGTGGAGGAATCAGGTATCCACTTAAAGATTCCTTATGTGCAGGAAATGCAGAAGGTTCCCAAGACTATTAATGGTTTTCCCATCGGTTATGATGCACAGACAGATGAATCTATTGCCAAGGAATCCTTTATGATTACCAGAGATTATAACTTTGTAAATGTGGATTTCTACGTGGAATATAGGGTAACTGACCCTGTGAAGTATTTGTATGCATCGGAAAGTCCTGTAGCAATTTTGAAGAATTTAACACAAAGCTACATAAGAGATACCATCGGTCTTTATGATGTAGACAGTGTAATTACCACCGGTAAGAGCGAAATCCAGGCTTCCATCAAAGAGAAGATTATGACCAGATTAGAGGCAGAGGACATCGGTATTCAGCTTGTGAATATTACTATTCAGGATGCAGAGCCGCCTACAGCAGAAGTCATTGCGGCATTTAAAAATGTAGAAAATGCAAAACAAGGAAAAGAAACTTCTATTAACAAAGCAAACCAGAAACGTAATGAGGATATTCCCGCAGCAAGAGCTTCGGCTGATGAAACCTTAAAGACTGCACAGGCGACGGCAGAAGAGAGAATTAACGAAGCGGAAGGCCAGGTTGCCAGATTAAACGAGCTTTATGCAGAATATCAGAAATATCCGTTAATCACTAAGCAGAGAATGTTCTATGAAACTATGGAAGAGATTCTGCCCGATATGAAGATTATTATTGAAAACAGTGACGGCACTACCCAGACCATGTTACCGTTGGAATCCTTTGTAGACCTTAGCGGTTCTTCCGTGGGAACAGCAGGAAGTACAACTACAGCGGCAAGTGCTGTTTCCGAAGGGGCTTCAGAAGCAAGTGCCGCAGAGTAAAGCGGATAGCAGGTATCGTTTGTAAAAGGGAATGTGCAGTTGCAGAAACTAAGGAATGCAACATGACATATTGGAAAGATAAGGAGAAAAAATATGAAGAAGAGTAAATGGTTTATATTTCTCGTTGTGATAATCGGTTTATGGGTGGTAGCGGAGTCAGCTATGGTAGTAACTTATCCCAATGAGTTTACGGTAATCAAACAATTTGGTAAAATTGTAGATATCAGGGAAGAAGCAGGACTTAGCTTCAAGATTCCTGTGATTCAGACAGTAGAGAAAATTGAAAATGAAGTACTTTTATATGACCTTGCGGTAAGTGATGTTATGACAAAGGACAAAAAGTCCATGATAGCAGACTGCTTTGCACTTTGGAGAATTGAGGACCCTCAGAAGTATACAGAGACATTAAGTGCGCAGAAAAGCAATGCGGAGTTCCGTATTGATACCATTGTATACAACAGTCTGAAAAACGTAATCAGTAGTCTCAGTCAGGAAGAGGTTATCAGCGGACGTGACGGAGAACTGACGGCGGCTATTATGGCGAATATCGGTGATACTCTTTCCCAGTACGGAATAGAGCTTCTTGCAGTGGAAACCAAATCACTTGATTTGCCGGATGAAAATAAGGCGGCTGTATATGAGCGAATGATTTCCGAGAGAAATAATATTGCGGCAACCTATAAGGCAGAAGGTGAAGAAGAAGCAAAGCAGATTTCCAACAATACCCAGGCAGAGATTATCGTTATGCAGTCTGAGGCAGATGCCCAGGCAGCAGAGATTATTGCAAAGGGTGAAGCTGAATACATGAGAATTTTAAGCGAAGCATACAATGATCCGGAAAAAGCAGATTTCTATATTTTCCTGCGTTCACTGGATGCTGCCAAGGTTACCATGTCAGGTGAGAATAAGACATTGATTATTGATGAGACATCGCCTATAGCACAGATTTTCTATTAAGATTAAAAAGTATCGGAGGGCGTTACAATGGAAGAAACCATGAAAGATTATGAACGTGAACTGGAGGCATCTTTCCGTAAAATAAGCGAAGGGGACGTGATTTCCGGAACAGTTATTGATGTGAACGAAGAGGAAGTTACCTTAGATTTGAAATATTATACACAGGGCATTATTAAGGCCCAGGATATGAGTGCAGACCCCGGATTTTCCGTTTTAGAAGAGGTGCATGAAGGGGATGTAATTGAGGCAACTGTGGTAAAAATGGATGACGGACAGGGAAACATTCTTCTATCTAAAAAGGAAGCAAATGCCGTGCTTTCCTGGGATGTGCTTGAAGGCTATTTGCAGGAGAAAAAGGATATTACCGTAAAGGTAAGCGAGGCAGTAAATGCCGGAGTAGTAGCATATGTAGAGGGAATCCGGGGATTTATCCCCGCTTCCCAGCTGGATATTTCCTATGTGGAGGATGTGATTCCTTATGTGGGCAAAAAATTGACTGTCAGAGTCACAACAGTTGATAAAGCCAAAGAAAAGCTGATTTTATCCGCAAAAGAAGTGTTAAAGGAGCAGGAGAAGGAAGCTCATGACCATAAGGTGGCAATGATTGTGCCGGGAACGATATTAGAAGGAACCGTGGAAAGCTTACAAACTTATGGCGCTTTCGTTGATTTAAAAGACGGACTTAGCGGATTGGTGCATATTTCGCAGATTTGTCAAAAGAGAATCAAAAAACCTTCCGAAGTGCTGAAAGTGGGAGACAAAGTAAAGGTAAAAGTGTTAAATACCAATGACGGTAAGATTTCCCTGAGCATTAAGGCTGTTGAAGAGGAACAGGAGGCGCAGGAAAGAGAAGATTTTGACACCGCGCAGTTTTCTTCTGATGAGAGCGTAGGTACCAGCCTCGGTGATTTGTTTAAGAATCTGGGATTCTAGGAGGAAGAAAAATGGGACTGGTAATAGGTCTTTTGTGGGGAATCTGTGCAGCGCTATGCATTTGGAAGGCAGATAAAAAATACAGTACAGATAAGAAAAAGGCTACTGTACTGATAGTGTTCTTTAGTGTGTTTTCCGTCTGCGGAATTGCAGGACATTTTACAGGTAGTGAAGCATTGGTGATGGCATCTGTTATGCTTTCCTCCTCCATTCTCTGCATGGGATTATTGGTTTATGCGTGGTATCAGGTATTAGGTTGTAAGACGTCTGTACCGGCAGTTTATCTGCGTTACAATACCTATAGTGGCGGTAAGGGTACACGCAGCTATGCACCGGTTTTCAGGTACCGTTACATGGGACAGGAGTATGAGCGCCAGACCTATGAATCGTATTCCTTAAGGAAGATAAACAAATTGTTTCGGCCGGGAGAGGAATACCGGATTTTTATTAATGAAGAAAGTCCGGAGAATTGTGTCAGCAAAAGAAAAGTATCTTTCAGTTATTATATTATATTTTGTTTGGGTGTAGTTTTTTTGCTGATGTATGTTATAATGATATTTGATATATAGTATTTGAATTTCAGACAAGGCATGCTTAACAGGTGATGGTAAGCATGCCTGCTTAATAATCGGGAGGAAAATATGTTTCAGTATTGTTTGTTTGACCTTGACGGAACGTTAACTGATCCAAGGGAAGGAATTACCAAATCGGTACAGTATGCACTGAAAAAACAGGGAATTGATGAGCCGGATTTAAAGAAACTGGAAGCATTTATCGGACCACCCTTACGTGACAGCTTTATGACAAAGTATGGAATGACGCGGCAACAGGCAGATGAGACGGTTGCTTTTTACAGGGAGCGGTTTGCGCCCATCGGTGTGTTTGAAAACCAGATATTTGAGGGAATTCCGGAGATGCTGAAGGTGCTTTCCGAAAGCGGGGTAAAGGTGGCAATTGCTTCCAGTAAACCGACAGTTTTTGTGGAAAAGATTTTAAAACACTTTGATATCGATACTTATTTTGATGTAGTGGTGGGAAGCGAACTTGACGGAAGAAGAGATTCTAAAGAAGAAGTAGTTGAGGAAGCGCTCAGACAACTTGGTATTATGGAACTGTCCGATACGGAAAAGAAAGATTCCTGTGCCATGATAGGAGACAGAAAGTTCGATATACAGGGAGCAAAGGCTTTTGGACTTACAGGGGTAGGAGTCAGATTCGGTTTTGCCGATGAGGGAGAATTGGAAACGGAAGGTGCAGACTATATAGTTGATACTGTAAAAGAACTGCAAAAGTTGTTATTGGGATTTGTAGAGGCTTGATAGGAGAAGAGAATGGAATTTTGGAAAACGATGACTTACCGGTGGGATGGAGAGAGCCTCGGAAAATGGTCTTCTTTTAGAAGAACTGCATATATGCTGTTTTTCCTGCTTATTTACTTTATCATACATGATGTGACAGAAATTTTGATGTGGGCAGGACTTGATGTGATGATGCAAAGTCAAAATCAGTCATTGGTACAATTTCTGACCAACCACACCGCGACGGTCCGGGGTGTAATTAACGGCAGCTCCATTCTTTTGGGAACTGCAATAATATGGCCGGCAATCCGAAATGAGATATGTTATAAGCAGACGGGGAGCGAACGTATAGAAAATAGGAAGAATGTGCGCGAACATAAGGGGGATGAGACAAAAGAGGGAGAGGTACTTTCGGAAAAGATAACCCGCTACGCCTGCGTGGCAGGAATTGCTTTTTGCGCGGCTGTTGGGCTCAATATTTTGTTTTTTCAGTTGGGAATTACCAGCAGCTCCCAGAGTTTTGAAACAATTAATGAAATGCAGTATGGGGTGCAGTTTGCAGTAGGATTGATACTGTACGGTATTATTTCTCCGTTTACGGAAGAGGCGGTTTTTAGAGGACTCCTTTACAATCGCATGAAGCGATGTTTTTCTGTAGGGATTGCCATGGTATTTTCGGCACTTTTATTCGGCTGTTATCACGGAAATTTTGTACAGGCGCTTTACGGAACCATTTTGGGAATTTTAATCGCATATTTATATGAAAAGATTGGCGGATTTGAAATCCCTGTTTTATTTCACAGCATTGCCAATGTCAGTGTTTATGTAATGACATATCAGGGGAAACTGAGCAGGATAAGCGCAGTATTTGCATGGTTGCTGGCAGCAGGTTCTTTGCTGATTGGCGGGATACTGTTGGGATATGCTGTAACAAAAAGTAACAGAGAAAAATAAATAAAAAAGTAGAGAAGTACAAAAAAAGTCGCAGGATTGCGACTTTTTTCATAGGAAAATAATATTTTGTATTTTGCTTTATGCGCTACAAACTTTATTAATAGTTGAAATGATGCGGTTTCGCGTTAAATCAGCTATTTCTTTGGAAGTCATTTCTTTGTATTCCTCATAATAAATCGGTTCCAAAAAATGAACCTGTGTAGTAACCGGCTTCAAGGAATTCAACTCAAAAGGTTTATAGGAATCAATTAATGCCACCGGAATAATCGGACTCTGGGACTTGATAGCACACTTGAAAGCACCGGGAAGAAATTCCTTTACATCATTACGATTGTGATAGTAGCCGCCTTCAGGGAAAATAATGTATCTGCGCCCGGATTTCACCTGATTGGTAATGCTTGCCATGGTTTTTAACTGGCTTTTCATATCAGTTTTGTCCAATCTGCTTCCCTGAAGAAGGGTAATAAACTGGTCTGCAATGGGAAGTGTGGAACGCTGCTTGTCCATCACAACCGTGCAGGGGGCATCGTGAACAGACATAATGCCTAACGCATCATATTTGCCCTGATGATTGGGAAACATTACGTAACCGCCGCTTTCCGGCAAATTTTCAATGCCGTATACATCCGTATGGATAAAACCGTTGCGCTTCATAACGGAAATAGCTCGTCTGGCAACATGGTAGCGGTCAGCTTCTGTGTAGTTTTCGGCATGCCGCTCAATATAACCGACCTTCCAGATATAAAACAAAATAATGGGAAACGATATAATAATTACAAAACAAAATCTTGGCATGAAATCAACCTCACATTTCTAACATAGAAGAATATAACACAGAAAACGATACTTTTCAATTTTTTTTGCAGATAAAGCGGTATAAAAAACAAAAGAAAACAGAACGAATGTTCTGAAAAGTATTGCATCACATAAAGTAGTGTGGTAAGATTATACAAACAAATGTTCTGGGAAGGTGAAAGGATTATGGAACAGTTATCGCTTTTTTCTGAAGAAGTAAATACATCTGCGCCTCTTGCCAGCAGATTAAGACCTCAGACTTTGGAGGAATATATCGGTCAAAAGCATCTGATAGGAGAAGGAAAAGTACTTCGCAATATGCTGGAGAAGGATACTATCAGTTCCATGATTTTCTGGGGACCGCCGGGAGTGGGTAAGACTACGCTTGCCAGAATTATTGCCCATAGGACGAAATCTTCCTTTATCGACTTCAGCGCTGTTACCAGTGGGATTAAGGAAATCAAAGATGTTATGAAACAGGCGGAAAATGACAGACTGATGGGACTTCGCACGATTGTGTTCGTAGATGAAATTCACCGGTTCAACAAGGCGCAGCAGGATGCATTTCTTCCTTATGTAGAGAAGGGAAGTATTATTCTGATAGGCGCTACCACAGAGAATCCGTCTTTTGAGATAAATTCGGCGCTATTGTCCAGGTGCAAGGTATTTGTACTGCAGGCATTGCAGACAGAAGATATGAAGGAACTGCTGCAACGGGCGCTGACCGACAGCAAAGGATTGGGAAATTACAGGATTCATATAGAGGAGCGGCTTTTAAATGCCATTGCCGTATTTTCAAACGGTGATGCAAGAACAGCATTAAATACCCTTGATATGGCAGTACTGAACGGGCGTATTGAATCAGATGGCTCTATTACCGTGCAGGAAGAACTGCTGGAGCAATGCACCGGAAAGAAAATGTTACTGTATGACAGGGCAGGCGAAGAGCATTACAATCTGATTTCAGCCCTTCATAAATCTATGAGGAACAGTGATCCGGATGCAGCTATTTATTGGTTGTCTCGGATGCTTGAAGCAGGGGAAGACCCACTGTATATAGCCAGAAGACTGGTCAGGTTTGCCAGTGAAGATATTGGAATGGCAGATTCGCAGGCTCTGCAGGTTGCTGTAGCAGCTTATCAGGCGTGTCATTTTAACGGTATGCCGGAGTGTGATGTGAATTTAACCCATGCAGTGGTGTATCTTACCATGGCACCCAAATCAAATGCGCTTTATGTTGGTTATGGCATGGCAAAAGAGGATGCTCGAAGGATGTTGACCGAACCGGTACCGCTTCAAATTCGTAACGGTGTGACCGGTTTGATGCAACAGTTACATTATGGAGAAGGTTATCAGTATGCTCATGATACTGATGTGAAAGTGACAGCAATGCAATGTCTGCCGGATTCCTTGCAAGGCAGGAGGTACTATGAGCCGACCGGTCAGGGGCGGGAAGCGGAAGTGGGCAGTCGCCTTGCAGAAATAGAAGAGTTAAAAAGACAACTGCGATTGAAAGAAAATGATGAGAACTAGTGAGATAAGTATAAATGAAACGGCAATGCAAGTTTCTGTAGCCGTGCCGGAATCAAAGAAACTTGACTGTTTTGGTCAAAACAAGAAAATGGATCTGATGCAGAAACTGGAGATTCTGACAGATGCAGCCAAATATGATGTTTCCTGTTCTTCCAGCGGTGTAGGAAGAAGAGGAGACGGAACCGGTATCGGAAATACATCCGCAGCGGGAATTTGTCACAGTTTCAGCTCTGACGGCAGATGCATTTCCCTGCTCAAGATTTTGTTTACGAATGAGTGCATTTATGACTGTAAATATTGTATTAACAGACGATCAAATGATGTGCCGAGGGCTTCTTTTACACCGGATGAGATTTGCGAACTTACCATACAGTTTTACCGAAGAAATTACATAGAAGGACTGTTTTTAAGTTCCGGTATTATTCATACGCCCACCTACACCATGGAACTGATTTATGAGGCGATATATAAGCTGAGGACTCTGCATCGGTTTCAAGGTTATATTCATGTGAAGGCAATACCCGGGGCAGATCCGTTACTAATCCAGAAAATCGGACTTCTGGCTGACAGAATGAGTGTAAATTTAGAGCTTCCTACGGCAGAAGGATTGCAGAAACTGGCGCCCAATAAACACAGGAAAAATATTTTAGCTCCTATGAGACAGATTCAGCAGGGAATTACACAGAATAAAGAGGAAATTGTTGTATATAAGCATGCATCGTCTTTCGTTCCGGCGGGACAGTCAACTCAGATGATTGTAGGTGCTACGCCGGAAAGCGATTATCATCTTATGATGGTTGCAGAAAATTTATACAAAAAATTTGATTTGAAAAGAGTTTATTACTCCGCTTTTGTGAATGTAAATGAGGATAAGGAACTGCCGGCATTGCCGGGCGGTCCACCGCTTCTCCGGGAACACCGCCTCTATCAGGCAGACTGGCTGCTTCGGTTTTATGGCTTTGAGGCAAATGAACTTCTCAGTGAGGAGAAACCGAATTTCAATGTGTTATTAGACCCCAAGGCAGATTGGGCGCTACGACATTTGGAGTTATTTCCGGTAGAAATCAACCGTGCCGATTACCAGACGATTCTGCGCGTGCCGGGAATTGGGGTCAAAAGTGCACAGCGTATTGTGCGGGCACGCAGAAACGGCAATCTTACCTTTGAAGACTTAAAGAAAATCGGTGTGGTTTTAAAGCGGGCTCTTTATTTTATTACCTGTGGAGGACGTATGATGTATCCTACCAAAATTGAAGAAGATTACATTACACGCAACCTGATTTCGGTAAAGGAAAAGCTGCCTTTTGACAGAGACGGCATGACCTACAAGCAACTGTCATTGTTTGATGATACTTCCGTATATGATTGGAAAAAGGCGGTGGGAAGCTGATGGAAGAATATTATTTGATTTGTGAAGATTCTTTGGAAGGGATTTTCACGGGAGTATATGATGCGTATCTGCTAAAGAAACCGCATGAGCAAATTCATTTATGTCTGGGAGAGGAAGAGAATTATCGCTTGTTTGCAGTATATGCGGACTGTAAGGCAGACGAAGTGAAAGCAGCGAAGGTTGCAAAAACAGTTGTGGAGCGGCTTGGGCAGGAGACTTATCTTGCACTATGCCGAGCGATGGCTTCACCGCAGACGGATAAGGCAGATGCAGTTTACAAGACCATTGTAACGGGACTTTCCATGAAGAACGGGAAGGAAGTTATGGGAAATCTGGTGAATCCCTATATACACCGAGTATTTGAACTGGCAAGATTTACGGCAAATGAGGCACACTTCCATGTTGAGTTTGTGCGATTTTCGGAACTGCAAAACGGTATTTTATACTCAGAAATCGGTCCAAAGAATAATATTATTACTTTTATTATGCCTCATTTTGCCGACAGACTACCGCTCGAAAACTTTGTAATTTATGATGAAATCAGAAACATTTATGCCATACATCCGGTAAAGGGTGACTGGTATCTTTTTACAGGGGAGCCTGATGAGAAGGAAGCTTTTCATATGCTTTCCGCCGGGGAGGAAAAATACAGCGAACTGTTTTTTCACTTTTTTCATAGTATAGCAATAAAAGAACGAAAAAATCTTGGGCTTCAAAGAAATATGCTGCCAATCAGATACAGAAAATATATGACAGAATTTCAAAAAGACGCACAAAGAACTTATGAAAAATGAATAATTTGTATAATTATTACAAAATTGGTAATAATAGACAAATAAGAGGTTTATTTATCGTAAAATCTATGAAAAAGGCCGCTTTACAAACTTTTTTTGTGGTGGTAATCTTTCTAAAAGCACAAGAAAACGTTTTTTAATGCCTATGCGGCATGGGAAAGGTAAGAAGGTGAGAGTATGACAACTCATAAAATCAGATTGAGGTTGGAGGAAGTGAAGGGCTTTGTAGAGGAAGCCTGTAAGTGCGAGTTTGACATTGATATTTCATACAACAGTTATGTTGTGGATGCTAAGTCCATTGTAGGTGTGCTTGGCTTAGACTTAAATCAGGTGTTAACTGTATCTTATCATGGTTATGACCCTGCGTTTGAAGAGTATATGAAGCATTTTGCGATTGCCTGCTAATAAGCAACCGGCGTAACAGTAGCAAGGAACAGCAGATTGACTCCCTATGAAAGATAGCGTACTATCTTAATAGGGAGTTTTTTTTAGGAAATAATGAAAGTAGGGAAAAGCATTGGAAATTCAGATATCTGTCAGAAATTTAGTAGAGTTTGTGCTTCGCAGCGGAAATATTGATAACAGAAGGGCTTCGATATCTGACAATGCTATGCTCGAAGGTGGACGAATCCATCGTATGATACAGCGTAGAATGGATTCAGATTACCATGCGGAGGTAACACTGCGTCATTGCTTTGAAACCGAAGACTATACGATTTCCATAGAAGGACGGGCAGACGGAATTATTATTCAATCACGTGGTGAACTGGCACAGCCGTCGGAGATAACAAGTCATGAGATAGAACCGACAATGAAGGATGCAGTTACTGTTACTGTTGATGAAATAAAGGGAACCTACCGTGATATTCATAAGATGAAAGAAGCTGTGCCGGTTCATCTGGCACAGGCGAAGTGCTATGCCTATATTTACGGGCAACAAAATGGACTAAAGCATATTCGTGTGCGAATGACATATTGTAACATTGACACGGAGGAAATTCGTTATTTTCACTATGAATATGACTTTGAAGAACTTGCAGAGTGGTTTGATGACATCATGGAAAAATATCGGAAATGGGCTGATTTTCAAGTGATGTGGCAGAAGGTTCGCACCGAGTCCATTAAAGAACTGCAATTCCCGTTTGATTATCGTAGTGGACAAAAGGAATTGGTTACCTATGTTTATCAGACAATATATCATAGGAGAAAGCTTTTTATTGAAGCGCCTACCGGTGTCGGTAAGACTATATCAACTATATTTCCTGCGGTAAAAGCCATGGGAGAAGGGATGGGACAGAAGCTGTTTTATCTGACAGCCAAAACCATTACCAGAACTGTGGCAGGCGATACACTTGAAATCATGCGCAGAGAGGGACTAAAATTCAAATCCGTGATTTTGACGGCTAAAGATAAAATTTGTTTTATGGAAGAGACGGAGTGTAATCCGGAGTGCTGTCCCTTTGCCAACGGACATTTTGACAGAATTAATGATGCGATTTATGATTTGTTGATTTCAGAGGACAATTTCAGCAGGGAGATGATAGAGCTTTATGCAAGAAAGCATCAGGTATGTCCCTTTGAAATGTGTCTTGATATGAGTTTATTTTGCGATGCAGTAATTGGTGATTACAATTATTTGTTTGATCCTCATGTATATTTAAAGCGTTTTTTTTCGGAAGGTATCAGGGAGGATTATTTGTTTTTGATTGATGAAGCCCACAATTTGGTGGAACGTGGGCGTGAAATGTACAGTGCTGTTTTGATTAAAGAGGATTTTCTTGCACTTCGCAAGGTGGTAAAGGAATACGACAGTAAAATGTACAGGCAATTGGAAAAATGTAATCATGAATTGTTGGAGCTTAAAAGACAATGTGAAAATTATACCTGCTTTGAGGATGAAGATATTGTGCCTTTTGTGAGGACTTTAATCAGGCTCGCATCAGGAATGGAAAGCTATCTGGAGGACCATGATGACAGCCCTATCAAAAAGGAGCTTTTGGAATTTTATTTTGAAGTTTCTCATTTTCTGATGATATACGAGGGAATGGATTCTCATTATGTGCCTTACGGACAAATGCTTTCGGATGGAGATTTCGGACTAAAACTGTTTTGTGTAAATCCATCTGAAAAATTAAAGGAATGTATGATGAGAGGCAGGAGCAGTATTTTGTTTTCGGCAACGCTTCTCCCAATCCGGTACTATAAAAAGCTTTTAGGTGCCGCGGAAGGGGATTATGAAGTGTATGCAAAGTCTGTTTTTTCACCGGAAAAGAGAGGGCTGTTTGTTGCCACAGATGTGACCAGTAAGTATAGCAGAAGATCTGATATGGAATTTTACAATATTGCTTCTTATATCCAAAAGATTGTCAGCAGAAAAAAAGGAAATTATATGGTGTTTTTCCCTTCCTATGCTTTTCTGGAAAGCGTTTATATATCTTACTGCGGGTATTTCGGGGATACGGACAAAGTGGAATGCCTTGTGCAGGAAGAACATATGAATGAGGCAGAGCGGGAAGAATTTCTGTTGCGTTTTGCTGAGGGCGGAGAGCATGACACTACATTGGTAGGCTTTTGCGTTCTTGGCGGAATCTTTAGTGAAGGAATTGACTTAAAGAATGATAGCCTGATAGGTGCTGTGATAGTAGGTACCGGTCTCCCAATGGTTTGCAATGAGCGTGAAATACTGAAATCCTATTTTGAAAATGGAGGCGACAACGGATTTGACTATGCATACAAATATCCGGGGATGAACAAAGTATTACAGGCGGCAGGGCGGGTAATACGAACGATGGAGGATGTAGGTGTAGTAGCTCTTTTGGATGAACGTTTTTTGACGATACCGTATACGAAAATGTTTCCGCGGGAGTGGGAGAATTATGAACGGGTATCGTTAAATAATATAGAGGATGCTGTGGATAAGTTTTGGAAGAAATGGTAATTGGGAAGAGAAAAACCAATAGGTGAAGGCGGAAAACGGAAAAATTACTCGAAAAAACAAAAAATGAAGGAAAAAATAAAAAATGACGTCGGGTTTTGACGAAAAAAATGCTAGAGTCATAAGTTGTGACAGATGTGTCATTGTGGATAACTCTGTGGAAATTGGGGATTTCTCAAGTTTTTCGGAAATATCCACTAAAAATTTCTTTTCATTTTTTCGAGAAAATTTGCAAGGCGAAAATTTCAGAAACAAAACAGTACTAAGTTGGTCAATAAAGAAAAAACCTTTTTGACCGAATTGCTTAACAGGACATTCGAGTGGATTTTCGTATACATACAATAGAAAATATGATAAACTGATAAAAATATAAGGAATTCAATGTGGAGGTATTATGAACTATCAGGAATTATTAACACAGGCAAGAGGTGTGATTGGAAATTATTGTAAGGCATGTCCGGTATGTAACGGTAAGGCTTGCGGCAGTCAGATTCCGGGCCCCGGTTCTAAAGGAAGCGGAGATACCGCAGTAAGAAACTTCGATAAGTGGCAGGAAATCCGTGTGAACATGGATACTATTTGCAGTGCGGGAAAAGTAGATACTTCTGCAACATTGTTTGGAAGAAACTTCAGAATGCCGGTTTTTGCCGGACCTGTGGGAGCGTTAAACTTACATTACGGGGAAAAGTATAATGATTTGACCTACAATCAGGTATTGTTAAAGGCCTGTGCAGATAACGGAATTGCAGCATTTACGGGAGACGGAACCAATGAACAGGTAGTCATTGCGGCAGCAAAGGCAATTGAGGAAGTAAACGGAGTCGGCGTACCCACTATCAAGCCTTGGAGTAAGGAAGTAGTGGCTCAAAAGATGGAGCTGGTAAAGAAATCGGGAGCATTTGCGGTTGCCATGGACATTGATGCGGCAGGTTTGCCTTTCCTTAAGAATTGTGAACCGCCGGCAGGCAGTAAAACAGTGGAAGAATTAAAAGAAATTATTGATGATACAGATGTTCCGTTTATTGTGAAGGGAATTATTACCGTTAAGGGAGCTTTAAAGGCAAAAGAGGCCGGTGCGGATGCGATTATTGTTTCCAATCATGGCGGAAGAGTGCTTGACCAGTGTCCTTCCACGGCAGAAGTATTACCGGAGATCGTAAAAGCATTGGAAGGTTCCGGAATGACAGTTCTGGTAGACGGCGGAATCAGAAGCGGTGTGGATATTTTTAAGGCTTTGGCTATGGGGGCTGACGGTGTGGTGATTGCAAGACCCTTTGTAACCGCCGTTTATGGTGGAGGTGAAGAGGGGGTCAAACTCTATATTGATAAGTTGGCCGGTGAATTGGAAGATACCATGGCAATGTGTGGTGCACACAGTATTGCGGAAATTACCTCTGATATGGTAAGATAAGGAAGTATTTTGAAAAGGGAAAGACATTTTGTAAAAATAAAGAAGAAAAACAGAAGTACATACAAAAATGCCGGAGGAAAATGAGGAGTATGAAAAAAGAACAGGCAGTGATAAATAAGGGGAAAGCAGTCATCGCCGTAAGTGCGACAGCAATTCTTGTGACAATGTGCGGTTGCGCAGGAGCAGGTGGGCAGGTTTCAGAAGCAGATGTACAACGAAGCGGACAGAGTCCTCAGGCATATGTAGCCATTGAGGATGAAGAAGTGCCTATGGCGGCTATGCCGATAGCTTTAGATGCGGTATCAGAAGAGAATGAGACAGAAGCTACAGAAAATATAACACCGCAGGCAACAGCGGAAACGACGGCAGAACCGTCAAAAGAGCCGATGGTTGCAAGGGAATCAGAAATTGTGAAAGATGCGCCTGAAACGGAAGAAAAAAATGTGGCAGAATCTTCTGTGGAAGTAGAGGTGCAACTGGAGGCTAAGATTCCGCAGGTAGAAGTGGCTGTTGAGACAAAGCAGATGCAGGAGAATGTGTTTGATGCAGGAATTTTTGCACAAGAGGTCTGTGTGGCAATGAATGAAACCAGAGCGGCCAGCGGTTTGTCTCCGCTTACAACAACTCCGGAACTGACACAGGCAGCAAATAAAAGAGCTGCTGAGATAGCATCAAAATTTTCCCATACCAGACCGGGAGATAAGGATTATCAAACTGCGGTTACGGAAGCAGGAGGAAGCTTCGGATATATTGGTGAGAACTTGTTCCGTGGGATGAGCACAGCAGATGCTGCAAAGAGTGCATGGGAGGCATCTCAGGTTCATATGGATAATATACTGTGCAGTAATTTTCATCATGTGGGAATTGGTGTAGCAGTGTCCGGTGAGCAGGTATATATGGTTCAGGTATTTACTGATTAGCAGAAGTATCTATTAATAAAGAAAATGTTATAAAACGAGAAGAAGGCAGTTGCTGAAATGCAGCTGCTTTTTTTTGTAGTAAAAGCCTTGCAAGCAAAATTGCTTTGCTCAGAATTATATTTACAAAAAGTTTTATTTAAAATTTTTCGAAAGGTATTGACAGAATAATATTATATGTCATATAGTATCTATACAAACAACAATACTATACAGCGTATAATATTATAAAATTAAAAGAGAAAAGCAGAAGTTTGGTATAGTACATGTAATAGGAAAAGAAAGGAGTCAGGGGAATGGTATTTAATACAGGAGCGGCATTGCTTGATGCGATAGTGCTTGCGGTAGTATCCAGAGAGCCGGAAGGCGCATATGGATATAAAATAACGCAGGATGTCAGACAGGTGATTGAATTATCGGAATCTACGTTGTATCCGGTACTGAGACGATTGCAAAAGGATGAATGTCTGGAAGTATATGACAAAGAATGTGCGGGCAGAAACAGACGATATTATAAAGCCACGGAAAAAGGGCGGATACAGCTTAATTTATATGAAGGAGAATGGCGGAAATACTCGGCCAAGATTAACAGTATATTCGAGGGAGGAATGATGTAATGAGCAGATGGGAATTCATGAGGCAGTTAGAGGAACTGCTTTCCGATATTGCTCCCGCAGAACGGGAGGAAGCACTTCAATATTATAATGATTATTTGAATGATGCCGGAAGAGAAAACGAGCAGGATGTGATCGCGGCATTAGGCACACCGGAGCAGGTGGCACAGATTGTAAAAGATGGGCTGTTTGACGGGGGAAATTCCGGTGAGTTTACAGAACAGGGATTTTACAGAAATGAGCAAAAGCAGAATGAACTGGTAAAGCGCTTTGATACAAAAGATACCACAGGAGAAAGCGGACAGAACCACTTTTATGAAGAAACATGGAATGCTGCAGAGGACGGATACGCAGACAGCACAGCAGTAGGAGCAGATACTGACAAGAAGAAATCCGGCCTGCCGACTTGGGCGATTGTGCTGATTGTAATTACATGTATATTATTCTCGCCGGTAATTATCGGTGTGGCAATGGCAATTTTGGGTGTGTTGTTTAGTGTATTTTGTTCCGTGCTTGGTATTGTTTTCGGAATCGGAATTACAACGCTTGTGTTGTTCGTTGTAGCGGTAGTCCTTGTGATTGGCGGATTCGGAAGCCTTTTGGTAAGTCCGCTGGCAGGCATGGGACTGATTGGAGCCGGTCTCATCTGTGCGGCAATCGGCATTTTGTTTATGCTTTTGCTGGTGCTGCTTGTAGGGAAGTGCATTCCCGGAATTTGTCAGGGAATTGCATATATTTTTGGAAAGCTTTTCGGTAAAAAAGGAGGTGCCAAAGAATGAAAAAATTTGTAAAGGTAAGTCTGATTCTGGCAGGCATTTTTATGGCACTGGGAATTGTGCTTTGCTTAATCAGTACCGTAGTAGGCGGAAAGAAACTGGTATATATGATTTCTCAAAGTGAAGATTTGGATGAAAAAATAGAAGTGGCAGTAAACCAAGTGATGGGTCTGCTCAATGAGGTGACAGACGGTGAGTGGTTTCCGGCTTTTGACGGAGAATTTCGCATTTTAGACGAACAGGGAAATCTCCCTTTGGAAGATGCGTCTTATGTGGTACCTCTTGCCGAGGTGAAAAATCTGGAAATTGCAATCGGTGCAGGTGAACTTACTATTGAAGAAAAGGGATTTGCTGACGGAAACATTGAAATAGAAGTATCGGGAATCGGCACATGGGAATATTGTATAGAGGATGATACTTTATGTATGAATGCTTTTGAAGAGGTCATCACTACCTTGAATGCAGGCGAAATTTCCATTAAAATTCCAAAGGACAGCTATTTTGAAGAAGTGGAAGTAAAAGTGGGAGCCGGTGTTTTGGAACTTACAGATGTAAATGCCAAAGAACTGGAGTCTCATATCGGTGCCGGAGAAGTGATGATGTACCGTGTGAAGGCAGAAGAGTTTGCAGCAGAAGTCAATGCAGGTAACTTAAGAGCAAAGGAAATTAGTAGTGTCAATGCAGAGCTTTCTGTGGATTTGGGCGAATGCATTTATGAAGGAAACATCAGCGGAAATCTGGAAGCGGATTGTGATATGGGTAATCTGGATATTGTTTTAACCGGAAGTGAAGCAGACCACAATTATGTGATTGAATGTGATGCCGGAAACATTGATATCGGAGAACGGTCTGTATCGGGAGTGTCCGCAGAAAAAGTAATTGATAACGGTGCGGCAAGTAATTTTGAAATCAGTTGCGGACTTGGAAATATTACCATTGATTTTGAGGATTAAAAAATGTTTCAATTTGGATTTTCTTATGTCGGACTGCTTTATTTACTGATGCTGTTTCTTCCTAATATAATATGGACAAAAAATCAGCCCAAGGATTATGCGCAATTTGTAAAAAAGGAAAATAAACTGTTGCAGATATTTGAAAGAATCGGAGAAGTGCTGGTGTGCTGTTTTGTTCTGATATTTTCAGATTTTAATGTAAGGTTTGATTCTGTATGGAGTATATGGTTCATTGTATCATTCGTACTTATGCTTCTGTATGAGTATTACTGGATTTGCTATTTTAAAAGTGAAAAGAAAATGTCCGATTTTTACAGAAGTGTACTTGGCATACCGGTGGCGGGTGCGACGCTGCCGGTGTGTGCATTCTTTTTGCTTGGTGTTTACGGATGCAATGTATTCTTAATGATTGCCACAATTATTTTGGGAATTGGTCACATAGGGATTCATTATCAGCATTATTTGGAAATTACAATAGGAAGAAAAGGAAAGAAAAAATTGAGGGAAATAGTTTTGGGAGTTGCGTTGGGAATTATTCTGGCGGTAGTGATTCTGATAGTTTTAGCACTTACGATTATCATCGGTTTCAGGAATTGCAATTATATCAAATGTTTTATCTCGGCAGATAAGGGTGTGTATGAAGGGATATACGTGCCGTTGGAAGGGCAGGAGCAATACCTGCATATCAGTGGTAAAAATGCAGAAAATCCGGTTATTATTTATCTTCACGGAGGACCGGCATCACCGGACACTTTGGCAACTTATGCATTTACCAAGTATTTTACGGATGAATACACGATAATCTGTTGGGACCAGAGAGGCTGCGGCAGAACTTACTATAAAAATAGGAAAGCAGACCCTGATAATGCAACAGCATCTTTTGCACAGGCACAGAAGGATTTGGATGCACTCGTGAATTATGCCTGTGAAAGATTCGGTAAGGATAAAGTCATTATTATGGGACATTCTTACGGAACCATATTGGGAAGCGAGTACGTGCTTGCTCATCCTGAAAAGGTTTCTGATTACATAGGAATCGGACAGTTTGTTTCCATGAAAAAAGGAAATCAAATCATTTATGAGGATGCCTTTGCGGCAGCAGAGCAAAAAGGAAATAATACCGATAAATTGGTTTTAGCTTATGAAACTTATCAAAAAGATATGAGCCTTAATAATATGATGAAACTGCGTACCCTTGTTGCCCCTTATTACAAAGCAGAAAGAGCAAAAAATACGATATGGATAGGGCTGACATCGCCTGTTGCCAATTTGGACGATTTCCGCTGGCAGATGAAAGGCATGTTTGATTTGGAGGGACATATTACGCTGAATAAGCAGTTGCTCGATTACTCATTTGAAGTGGATTTGTTTGAAAAAGAAACAGACTATAAGATGCCGGTAACATTTATATCAGGTTCATGTGATTTTGCAACACCGGTAAAATGTACACAGGAATATATGGATATTATTACAGCACCGTCAAAGAAACTGATTGTGATGGAAGGATGCGGACATTCCGCACAGTTTGATGACGCAGAAGAGTTTAGCGGAATTGTAAAGACTGCACTGGCAGAATAGGAGGAATGGATATGACGGCGATATTAATATTGGTGATATTGATTTTATTATTGGTACTTTCTTTTAGTTTTAAGGTAATTGGTACGTTGCTGAAGTTTATTTTAAAGTTGGTTATCTGCTTGCCTTGTGCGCTGATTATGGGAGTGCTCGGACTGGTATTTTGCTGTACTTTGCTGCTGATACCTGTTGGGATTGGATGTTTTAAGATAGCAATGAATATTTTAAATCCGCTTAAGATATGTCCGATATAAGTGCTGAAAAAAGGTTAAAAAATTCACTGAAAAAGTTATCCTAATACCCTTGACAAGTAAATATTAATATACTATAATATCATTTGTTGCGGTACACGTAACATATGTGCGCTTAGCTCAGCTGGATAGAGCGTTTGGCTACGGACCAAAAGGTCGGGAGTTCGAATCTTCTAGCGCACGCGACTAAAGGTCGGGAGTGTTTGAAATCAAGCATTCCCGATTTTTTTGTACATATTTTTAAAAAGCGGACAAAAGAACACAATCTCGTCTTGTAAAAACGGACAAAAGGCGGTAAAATTATCTTGTAAAAACGGACATAGTGGATCGCGCTGATATGGGAGAGGTGTTTATGAAAAGAAAAATCAAAGAAAAAATTCTTGATTTCTTACAAACAGAATCGGACAGTAAAGCTTTGCTGATTACAGGCGCACGTCAGATTGGAAAAACATATATTATTCGGGAATGCTTGAAAGAACAGTTTTCTTCAGTTATAGAGATTAATTTTATTGAAAATGAAAATGCTAAAAAAATCTTTTCTGATTTTAAAGATACAAAAGATATTTTGTTTCGATTGTCGGCGATTGCAGAGCAACCATTAATAAAGGGTGAAACGGTTTTCTTTTTGGATGAAGTGCAAGAAAGCAAGGAACTGGTTACTGCAATTAAATTTCTTGTTGAGGAAGGGAGCTTTCGATATGTATTAAGTGGTTCCCTGTTGGGAGTAGAATTGAAGGATATTCGTTCCATTCCGGTGGGATATTTGCAAATTATGGAAATGTATCCAATGGATTTTGAGGAGTTTTGTGTTGCCAATCAGGTGGGAACGCATATTATTGAAACTTTGCGGGAGTGTTTTGAAAAAGGTAGACCGATTGATGGTTTGGTGCATGAGAAAATGTTGGAATTGTTTCGGCTGTATTTGATTATTGGAGGAATGCCGGCTGTTGTTCAGAAGTATATTGATACAAACAATTTGCAACATGTGACAGAAATACAGAAGCAGATTATTGCACAATATAAGAAAGATATAGCCAAGTATGATCCGGAAAATAAATTGTATTTAGAAGACATTTTCAATTTAATACCAAGCGAATTAAATAATAAGAATAAGCGTTTTATTATGAAAAAACTGAATGAAAATTTTAAGTTTTCCAGATATGAAAATAGTTTTGTCTGGTTAAAAGATGCAGGGGTTGCTTTGCCGGTGCACTGTGCCGCTGAGCCTGTTCTGCCGTTGCTTCTATCAAAGGCAACAAATCTTTTTAAACTATTCTTATCAGATGTAGGATTATTGGCGGCAATGTATGCAAATGGATTGCAGATGAAAATATTGATGAATGAATTAAATATGAATTATGGTGCGATCTATGAAAATGTAGTTGCTCAGGAACTGAAATGCCATGGTTTCGAACTATATTATTATAATAACAATAAACAGGGAGAATTAGACTTTTTGATAGAATATGAAGGGAAGGTTTTGCCGATTGAAATAAAATCGGGAAAAGACTATGAAAGACATGCAGCACTTAATAATTGCTTAATGAATCCAAGGTATGATATTGAAAAAGCATTTGTTTTTTGCAATGAAAATGTTCAGAGAAAGGATAAAATTCATTATTATCCGATTTATATGATTTCTTTTTTGCATAAAGAAAAGCAAATAGAGAACCCAATATATAAGCCAGATTTTAGTATTTTAATGTAAGTGACAGCATATTAAATGAAAAGGAGTACTATATGCCAAACGGTCAGAAAAAAATAGCAGCAATCAATGACTTATCGGGCTACGGAAGATGTGCCCTTACGGTAACCATTCCGATTATCTCCCATATGAAAATACAATGCTGTCCCGTACCGACATCCATTTTGTCCAATCATACAGGATATGAAGAATATTTTTTTGATGACTATTCAGATAGATTACCGGATTACCTTTTGATGTGGAAAAAGCTGGGACTTACCTTTGACGGCATTATGTCGGGATTTCTGGGTTCCAAGGAGCAAATTGATATTGTAGAACAGTTTATAAATACATTTTCAACGGAATTGACTAAAGTAGTCATAGACCCTGTTATGGGAGACCATGGTAAAATTGCCGGTACTTACACGGAAGAAATGTGTATCGAAATGAGAAGGCTTGTGTCCTATGCCGATATTATTACGCCAAACCTGACAGAGGCATGTAAATTGAGTGATACGCCTTACAAGGAAAAGGGATGGAAGAAAAAGGAACTGCTTGACATGGCAGAATGTTTGGAAAAAATGGGACCGCAAAAAATAGTAATTACCGGAATCCCACAGGGTGAGTTTATTGCAAACTTTGTTTATGAAAAGGGAGAGGAAGCCCATTTTATCAAGACGCACAAGGTAGGAGATGAGCGCTGCGGCACGGGAGATTTATTTGCGTCCATCATTGCAGCGGATGCGGTAAACGGAGTGCCGTTTCAGAAATCTGTCAGAAAAGCGTCTTCCTTTGTAAAAAAGAGTATGTTGAAGTCCATTGAAATGGGGATTCCCAGGAAAAACGGAGTGTGTTTTGAAGAAATATTGGATAAGTTAAAAGTGTAATATGTGAGGCAGAGAGCATAGCAAACAAGATGCAATCTGCTTCTTTTTTTGGGAAAAGAGAAAATTACCATAAATGCATCGAACCGTCATAGAATCAAAAAAAGAATCATGTTATCCTTTCCTTAAGAAAATAATTTGGAGGGATGCCAAATGGAAAAAATGAAACACAAAAAGATTGCAGAACGTATGAATAGAATGAGTTATCAAAACTTCAATGTCAGTGTGTATTGTCCGGTGGGAAATATCAATAAAATCACAGACTTTGAGGCATTTGATGAGAAGTTAAAGCATTTATATCAGAACGTAAAGCTTGGTCATGCGTATTTGGAATGCTATCGCGGTATGGAATGGTGCGACAAGGAACAGCTTTTAAAGGTGAAAGATTTTTTTGAGAGTAAGGGAATTGCAACGTCAGGAGGTATTACCACCTGTGATGACAGTAATAATGAAGGGTTTGTTTCTCTTTGTTATTCCAAAGAAAAGGGACAGGAAATTCTGAAAAAAGCGGTTGCCTTAAATGCGGAAGTGTTTGATGAGTTCATATTTGACGATTTTTATTTTTTAAACTGCCGTTGTGAAGAGTGCATTCGTCAAAAAGGCGACAGAAGCTGGTCACAGTTCCGCCTTGACCAGAAAAAATATATTACAGAAGAAATTATTATGAAAACGGCGAAGGGAATTAATCCTGACATTAATGTCATTATCAAATTTCCCCAGTGGTATGAGGATTATAATGAAACCGGATATGACCTGGTTATGGAACCGGAGCAGTTTGATTCTATTTATACCGGAACAGAAACCAGAAATCCTACATACTCACAGCAGCATTTGCCGAAATATATCAGCTATTTTGTGATGCGGTATTTGGAGAGTGCGGCACCGGGCAGAAATCTCGGAGGATGGTTTGACCCTTACGAGTGTACTTATAATATTACTTCTTATTTGGAGCAGGGATATCTGACACTGTTTGCCAAAGCCAAAGAAGTAACTTTATTCTGTCTGGATTCACTGATAAAAGATTCTTCCTTTATGGCATTTGCACCGGCACTGGGACAAATGTTTAAGGAAATGGATGACTGGCTTAGTCAACTTGGAGAGCCGGTAGGTGTAGCTGCGTACAGACCGGGTTATGCGAGGGGAGAGAACAACGTACACAATTACTTGGGAATGTGCGGAATTCCTTTTGAACCGTATATAGAGTATCCGAAGCAGGAGAAAGTAATATTCCTGGCAGAAGGAGCCGCATGTGATGCAGATATCGTGACAAAGATGAAAGAAAGCATGCTTGCCGGAGCAGATGTGATTGTGACAAGCGGTTTTGTGAGAAAGCTCGGTGATGCCTTCAAGGAATTTGTAAACGTATCCTATTCGCCCCGCAAAGCGATTGTAAATGAGTATGCGGTGACAAAGGATAACGGAGTTTCCGTCAGCGGAAGATATATGGGAGATAAGCAGATTCTGATTCCGCAGATGGATTACTGTACCAATGATATTTGGGAATTGGCAGCAGCATACGGAACGGATAATAATTTTCCTATCGTGCTTCGGTGCAGTTACGGAAAGGGAAGAATCAGTATTCTTACCATACCTGACAATATGGGTGAAATGTATCATTATCCTGCAGAAATATGGAAGACGATTAGGGGACTTTTTGCCGGAGAGATACCTGCGCTGTTGGAAGGACCGTCCAAAATACAGATGTTTGTCTATGACAATGATATGGTGGTTCTGCGTTCCGACCTGAATTATTATGAATCGGTATCGTTACGGCTCAAAGATAAATATACAAAGGTAACAGAGCTTACTTATAATAAGGAACTTCCCGTGATAGACGGAAAAGTGACCCTGCAGTTGACACCGGCAGTGAATTATATCTTTAAACTGCAATAAAGAGAAGAGATGACAATGCGGATGACAACAATCCGATTGCAGTAAAAAAGGGATTGGCATTTGCCAATCCCTTCATTATTGTTGGGCTTTAGCCCGTTTTTCGAGGGAGTTTCTTGGAAGAGAAACGAACTGAAGAAAAACAAATAAACCACCCGCTAAGCGGGTGAGTCAGCGGCCAGCTTTAGCTTCAAGCAAAAACCTCCCGTGCTATAATGAGTGTAGGTTCGCCAACCGCATTCAAAAGAGCAAAGGAGGTAGTCCAGATGGACATGAATAGTTTATCACATACAAAATGGGAGTGCAAATATCATATTGTGTTTGCACCGAAGTTCAGGAGAAAGGTTATATATGGTCAACTGAAAAAAGATATAGCCAATGTACTAAGTATGTTATGCAAACGAAAAGGAGTGGAAATCATAGAAACGGAAATGTGCCCGGACCATGTACACATGCTGGTAAGAATTCCACCAAACATAAGTGTATCGAGCTTTGTAGGATATCTGAAAGGGAAAAGTACACTTATGATATTTGAAAGGCATGCCAATCTGAAATATAAGTATGGTAACCGACATTTTTGGTGTAGAGGATATTATGTACCCTATAAAATAGGAAAACTACAAATACAAGGCTTTTCGGAGCCGACAACACCAAAAAATAAAATAACAGAGCTATCACATTACGCAGAAGGCCGCCC
Source organism: Lachnospiraceae bacterium (assembly GCA_017434885.1). Taxonomy (GTDB): domain Bacteria; phylum Bacillota; class Clostridia; order Lachnospirales; family Lachnospiraceae; genus Suilimivivens. The sequence goes on from JAFSGE010000052.1 coordinate 48,689, forward strand.
GGTCAAGACAACGGGCGGCCTTTTTGCGTGGAAGGC
>JAFSGE010000053.1 GCA_017434885.1 Lachnospiraceae bacterium
AAATTTGTAGTGATTTCCGAAAGTGATATTTTTGGTGCGGAAAAAAAGAAAAAAAAGACGAAGACAAAATATGAAGGACGCAAGATACAGGATTTTGCGGAACTTTCTATCGGTGATTATGTAGTTCATGAAAATCACGGACTGGGTATTTACAGGGGAATTGAAAAGGTTGAGGTTGAGAAGGTTGTCAAAGACTATATTAAGATAGAATATCGCGGCGGCGGAAATCTTTATATACTGGCAACCGGACTTGATGTCATTCAGAAGTATGCTTCGGCGGACGCCAAACCTCCTAAGTTAAATAAGCTGGGAACCCAGGAATGGGTCAAAACTAAAAGTAAAACCAAAGAAGCTGTGAATGAAGTGGCAAAGGATTTGGTTGAGCTTTATGCCCTGCGTCAACAGTCGGAAGGCTTTCCCTATGGAAAAGACACAGTATGGCAGAGAGAGTTTGAAGAAATGTTTCCTTTTGAGGAAACGGAAGACCAACTTGCAGCCATTGAAGCGACAAAAAAGGATATGGAAAGTACTAAAATCATGGATCGTCTTATTTGTGGGGATGTTGGCTATGGAAAGACGGAAATTGCCATTCGTGCTGCTTTTAAAGCGGTTCAGGAAGGCAAGCAGGTGGTTTATCTGGTTCCTACAACGATTTTGGCTCAGCAACACTACAATACCTTTGTGCAGCGAATGAAGGACTTTCCGGTGCGAATTGATTTGCTGTCCCGTTTCAGGACATCTGCAGAACAAAAAAAGACGGTGGAAGATTTGCGCAAGGGCTTTGTGGATATTGTAATCGGTACCCACAGGGTACTCTCTAAGGATGTGGTATTTAAGGACCTGGGGCTTTTGATTATTGATGAAGAACAGCGTTTTGGCGTGGCACACAAAGAGAAGATTAAGAAGATGAAGGAATCGGTAGATGTGCTGACACTTACTGCGACACCCATTCCCAGAACTCTTCATATGAGCTTAATCGGAATCCGTGATATGAGTGTGCTTGAGGAAGCGCCTAATGACCGTCTGCCGATTCAGACCTATGTCATGGAATATAATGAAGAGATGGTGCGTGAAGCCATTGTCAGGGAACTTTCCAGAGACGGACAGGTGTATTATGTGTATAACCGGGTGAATAATATTGCAGATATTGCGGCGGGAATTTCGCAATTGGTGCCGGAGGCGAATGTGGCATTTGCTCATGGACAGATGCAGGAGCGGGAACTGGAAAAAATTATGTACGATTTTATTAATGGTGAAATCGATGTGCTGGTTTCCACAACCATTATCGAGACAGGACTGGATATTTCCAATGTGAATACCATGATTATTCATGACTCCGATAATATGGGACTTTCCCAATTGTATCAGCTGAGAGGGCGTGTAGGACGAAGCAACAGAACCGCTTATGCGTTTCTGATGTATAAGAGAGACAAGATGCTGAAGGAAGTGGCAGAAAAAAGGCTTGCTGCCATTAAGGAATTTACTGACCTTGGAAGTGGCTTTAAGATTGCGATGAGGGATTTGGAAATCAGAGGAGCCGGAAATCTGCTTGGGGTGAAACAGCACGGGCATATGCAGGCAGTGGGATATGATTTGTACTGCAAAATGCTCAATGAAGCCGTTAAAAGTCTGAAGGGAATCAGCACGGTGGAAGATTTTAACACTACGGTTGACTTGGACGTGGACGCATTCATTCCTCCTTCTTATATTATGAATGAAGTACAGAAGCTTGATATTTATAAAAGGATTGCGGGGCTGGAAAGCCAGGCGGAATGTGATGACATGCGGGAAGAACTTTTGGACCGTTTTGGGGAGATTCCCACAGCAGTTCACAATTTGTTCCGTATTTCCATGATTCGTGTCACGGCTCACAAGCTGTACATTACTGATGTCAAAGGAAAGAACGGGGAAATACAGCTTGTGCTGAAGGCAGACGCACAAATCCGTGCAGAACGTATTCCTGAACTTGTAAAGAAACAGGAAAAGCTTACTTTCAATTACAAAATGATTAGCTTTATTAAAAAATATTATAAATGCGGCGTGGTGGAAAAGGATGCCCAGACATTACTTCTTCTTACGGAAGAACTGCTCCGCGACATGACAGAGATGTTACTTTAAAAGAACCGTAAATCATTTACGGTTCTTTTTTTACATAAACCTTACAAAAGAATTACCTGTTTATGATATTTTCAAAAAAATTTTCATGATATGCTCAATGTGAACATGAGGAGAGAAAAATGAAACCTCACAAATTATTCAGAAGAACGAGGAGATTATGAAAATGAAGATGAGAAAAATCACAGCACTTTTGTGTGCAGTAACTATGACACTTGGACTGGTAGCCTGCGGCAGCGGCACAGAGACAGAATCGACAACTCAGACGACGGAAACAGAGGCATCTGATGCGGATTTGACAGGAACTGTTTCCATGGCGGGAAGTACATCTATGGAGAAGCTTGCCAATGCCACAGCAGAGAGTTTTATGGCAAAATATCCCGGTGTAACCGTAACGGCAGAATTTACCGGTTCTTCGGCAGGTGTGGAAGCCGTAACCGCAGGAAGTGTAGATATCGGTAATGCATCAAGAGCGCTTAAGGATGCGGAAAAAGAAGCAGGAATTGTAGAAAATATTGTGGCTATTGACGGTATCGCGGTTGTGGTTGATCCTGCCAATACAGTAGTTGACCTGACAAAGGAGCAGCTGATTTCCGTATATACAGGTGAAACAAAGAACTGGAGTGAACTTGGCGGCGCAGATGCACCTATTGTAGTGGTGGGACGTGAAGCAAGCTCCGGCACAAGAAGTGCTTTCGAAGAACTTTTGGAAATTGAAGATGCGTGTGTATATGCAAGTGAACTTGACAGTACAGGTGCAGTAATTGCCAAGGTGGCAGCAACACCCGGAGCAATCGGTTATGTTTCTTTAGATGCCATTAATGAAACGGTAGTGGCAGTTTCTCTGGAAGGTGTGGCAGCAAATGCGGAAAATATCAAAGCGGGAAATTATTTCCTCAGCAGACCTTTTGTAATGGCAACTAAGGGGGGAATTTCCGAGCAGAGCGAAGCTGTTCAGGCGTACTTTGAATACCTTGCATCGGAAGAAGGCAAAGAAGTGATTGCAGCAGTGGGATTAATTATTGCAGACTAAGTGACATTGGCGGATAAATGTAGAGGTAAGGGTTTTGGATAATAAACAAATACATACCATTATCGGTAGCAGAAAAAATAAATCCGCAGTGGAAAAGGCGGCACAGGGTATTTTTACCCTGTGTGCATTCATCGCTGTTCTGGCAGTGGCATCCATTACGGTATATATGATTATTAACGGAGCACCTGCGCTTTTTAAGGTGGGAGTGAAAGATATTCTTTTTGAAACACAGTGGAGACCTTCTGCAGAGAATGCATCCTTCGGTATTCTGTGGGTTATTTTGACGTCTGTAATCGGAACGGTGCTTGCAGTGATTTTGGGAGTGCCCATGGGTGTATTTACGGCAGTATTTCTGGCGGAGACGGCTCCAAAGAAAATGGCGGCAGTGGTAAGACCTGCGGTGGAACTGCTTGCGGGAATTCCCTCGGTTATTTACGGACTTTTGGGGCTTATGATATTAAATCCGTTCATGTATAAGCTGGAGCTTGCTGTTTTTGAGAACTCGAAGAGTCATCAGTTTACCGGTGGGGCAAATCTGCTTTCTGCCGTAATTGTGCTTGCGGTGATGATTCTGCCTACGGTAATCAATATCAGTGAATCAGCAATCAGAGCAGTGCCGGATTCTCTGCGGGCAGCTTCGCTGGCTCTTGGAGCATCCCATATGCAGACTATTTTCAAGGTGGTTCTTCCGGCAGCAAAGTCAGGAATTGTTACGGCGGTTGTGCTGGGAGTAGGAAGGGCTATCGGGGAAGCTATGGCAATTACGCTGGTATCGGGAAGCTCAGTGAATGCGCCGCTTCCGTTTAATTCTGTCCGTTTCCTGACAACAGCAATTGTAGCGGAAATGGGTTATGCATCCGGACTGCACAGACAGGTGCTTTTTACCATAGGATTGGTTTTGTTTGCTTTTATCATGCTCATCAATATATCCCTGACAAGAATTTTGAAGAAGGGAGAAAATGGTAATGCATAACAGTATTATTGGAAAAAGAAAAAGAAATTCAGATGTCATAATCCGATTTCTGATTAATATCTCAGCAGGCTTTTCTGTTGTGCTGTTGCTTGGAATTATCGGTTATGTTTTTTTAAAGGGAATCGGCAAGGTGAACTGGCAGTTTCTTACGGGAGTCACCAGTACCTTAATGGGAACCGTGGGAATTGCGGGAAACATCGTAAATACATTATATATAATTGTTATTACCCTGCTGATAGCGACTCCTGTGGGTATCGGCTCGGCAATTTATCTGAGTGAATATGCTAAACCGGGCAGATTGGTAAGACTGGTTGAGTTTACCACAGAAACCCTGTCGGGTATTCCGTCTATTATATTTGGATTGTTTGGTATGGTGTTTTTCGGAAATGTATTTGGATTTGGTTATTCTATTCTGACAGGCGCGTTGACGCTTACCATTATGGTACTTCCCCTCATTACCAGAAATACGCAGGAAGCGTTAAAAACAGTCCCTGACAGCTACAGAAGTGGTGCACTGGGTATGGGCGCAACGAAATGGTATATGATAAGAACTATCCTCCTCCCCTCAGCCCTGCCCGGTATCATCACAGGTGTAATTCTGGCAATCGGAAGAATTGTGGGAGAGTCAGCGGCACTTTTGTTCACGGCAGGAAGCGGTTATCTTTTGCCAAAGGCAGGAATTGGCTACCTTCATAAAGTGATGGAATCCGGCGGTACGCTTACCATACAATTATACTTAAGCATGGCAAAAGCGGAATATGATGTGGCTTTCGGCATTGCGGTAGTATTGCTGGTAATAGTATTTGTTATCAACCGACTGACCAAATATCTGGCAAAAAAATTTGATGTAAACAAGATAAAATAAAAAACGAGAGATTGGAAAGGGAGAAAATGAATCAGAAAGAGCAATATAAAATTGTGGCAGAGCATTTGCATCTTCATTACGGAGAAAAACATGCACTTAAGGATATTAATATGAATATTTCTGCCGGTGCGGTAACTGCTTTTATCGGCCCTTCCGGATGCGGAAAATCTACTTTTTTAAAAACTCTGAACAGGATGAATGATTTGGTGGACGGCGTAAAAATAGAAGGAAAAGTGTATCTTGACGGAGAAGATATTTATGGGCCGAAGGTGGAAACAACACTGCTTCGCAAAAAGATGGGAATGGTATTTCAACAGCCCAATCCTTTTCCTATGAGCATTTATGATAATATTGCGTACGGACCCAGAATCCACGGAATTAAAAATAAAGCGAAGTTAGATGAAATTGTGGAGCGTTCTTTGAAGGATGCAGCAATTTTTGATGAGGTAAAGGACAGATTGAAAAAATCCGCCTTAGGACTTTCCGGCGGACAACAGCAAAGACTGTGCATTGCAAGGGCACTTGCGGTAGAACCTGAGATTCTTCTGATGGATGAACCTACATCAGCTCTTGACCCGATTTCTACACTAAAAATTGAGGAATTGATGGAGGAACTGAAAAAGAAGTATACGGTAATCGTAGTAACGCACAATATGCAGCAGGCAACCAGAGTATCCGACTATACAGCATTCTTTCTTGTGGGAGAGGTTGTGGAATTTGATACTACAGACAATATTTTTTCCAGACCCAGAGATAAAAGGACGGAAGATTATATAACAGGACGTTTTGGTTAATGGCGGAAAGGGGTAGAAATGTCACCGAGAATCAGTTTTGAAAAAGACCTGACTTTGTTAGATGGAAATGTTGCGGAAATGGGTAAAAAGGCCTTGGAAAATTATGAGGCGCTTTTTGCAGCTTTTGAAAAAGGCGATAAAGAAGAAATACACAGAATTACAAAAATTGATAAGGAAATCGGAAACAGACAAAGAGAAATTGAGTCACAGTGCTTGTTTCTGATTACCAGGCAACAGCCTATTGTGGGAGACCTCAGAGTAGTAACTGCGGCACTAAAGGTGGTGACGGACATTGAGAGAGTGGGCGACCATGTGGCAGATATTGCAGAACTGCTGTTGCGTATCGGCATTAAGGATTTGACCCAGTACTCAATTCATATCGTGCCTATGATAATGGCGGCAAAGGATATGACCAAGATGGCCGTGGATGCATTTACGGGTAGAGACAGAGAGGTAGCTGAGGAAGTGATTGCCAGTGATGATGTGGTGGATGAACTGTTTAATTATGTAAAAAGTGATTTGATAGAACTGCTGAAACGGGATGCAAAGGATGCTGACGATTGTATTGATGTTTTGATGATTGCAAAATATCTGGAAAAAATCGGCGACCATGCGGTTAATATCGGACAGTGGGAGGTTTTCAAAGAGACAGGAAACATGGATAATATGCGGCTTTTGTAAGAAAATAAAAATTCCCTATACCCAAAAGGCGACAAATAGTGTAAAATAATGAGCAAATAGGATTTTTTACGAAAACTACCCGGAGGGATAGGAAAATGGATTTTTTTAGTGTACTGACGATGATTGGCGGTTTGGCATTGTTTTTGTACGGAATGGACATGCTTGGAGACGCCCTCAAAAAATTGTCCGGCGGTAAGCTGGAGATTATTTTGGAGAAACTGACTTCCAACAAGCTCATGGCAATTTTGCTCGGTGCAGGAGTAACGGCAATTATACAGTCGTCTTCTGCTACTACTGTAATGGTAGTAGGTTTTGTTAACTCAGGAATTATGAAGCTGACACAGTCTATCGGTGTTATCTTAGGTGCCAATGTGGGTACTACAGCAACTGCATGGATTCTGAGTTTGGCTGAAATCAGCGGAACCGGCTTTTTTATGAAACTGTTAAAGCCGACTTCGTTTTCCCCTGTGCTTGCCATTATCGGTGTTTTCATGATTATGATGGCAAAGAAGGAGAAATATAAGGATATTGGTTCCATTATGGTGGGTTTTGCTATTTTGATGTTTGGTATGGATACCATGTCAACAGCAGTGGAACCGTTGGCAGAAAGCCCTCAGTTTTCAAGTATATTGTTAATGTTTTCCAATCCGGTACTGGGTATGCTGGCAGGACTTATTTTGACGGCTGTTATCCAGTCTTCTTCTGCGTCTATCGGTATTTTGCAGGCGCTTTGCGTGACCGGTGCGGTAAGCTATTCCACGGCACTTCCCATTATCATGGGTCAGAATGTGGGTACCTGTGTGACGGCATTGATTTCCAGTGCGGGTGCAGGAAAGAACGGTAAGAGAGCGGCGTTAATCCATCTGTATTACAACATTATCAAGACGGTTGGGTTTATGGTGATTTTCTATTCCTTGCATGCAGTGCTGAATTTTGCATTTATGGAAACGTCTATCAGTGCTCTGGGGGTAGCGGTAGTACATACGGCGTTTAATGTGGTTGCAGTAATTTTGATAGCGCCTTTTTCCGCTGTTTTGGAAAAATTGGTTTATATTACCATTCCGGAAACACAGGAGGAATTGGAAGCGCAGAAAAACAAGAAGGATGTACAGATTCTGGATCCTCGTTTCTTAAATACACCCGGGTTTGCGTTGGAACAGTGTAAAAATGCAGCCGTAGAGATGGCGACATATACCAAGGAAGCATTGCTTCTTGCCATTCAGGTTGTAGATAAATTTGATAACACGATGGCTGATAAGGTGGAGGAACTGGAGAATATTGTAGACCATTATGATGATGAAATCGGTTCCTATTTAGTGAAGCTGAGTAGTCATGATTTGACAGAAAAGGACAGTCAGCAGCTTTCTGTTTTACTTCACTGCATCGGTGATTTTGAGCGTATTGCAGACCATGCAATCAATATCGTGGATGCAGCAAGAGAAATGACGGATAAAGAACAGAGCTTTTCCAAGAAGGCGCAGGAAGAGCTTGCTGTTTATACCAGTGCAATTAAGGATATTGTGAATACGGCATTTTTGGTATTCCAGGAAGAAGATTTGAAACTGGCAACAGTCATTGAACCGTTGGAAGAAGTAATTGATTACCTCAGTGAAGAGGTGAAGAAACGTCACTTGAAGAGACTCCGTAAAGGCAAATGTTCCATTGAAATGGGATTTGTATTGGCAGACCTTACCACCAACTATGAACGAGTATCCGACCATTGCTCCAACATTGCACTTGCTATGTTACAGTTAAATGAAGATAATTTTGATACCCATGAGTATCAGGATAATATGTCCAGCAAGGATAATCTGATTTTCATGGCGGAAGTAAAGCATTTGAAGGACAAGTATGCACTTCCTTAAGTTGTTGCTAAAATGCTTTCGGAGGATGAATTGTGGCACTGATTTATGTGGTAGAGGATGACAAAAATATCAGGGAAATTGAGAAGATTGCACTGCAAAATTCCGGGCATGAGGTAGAGGAATTTGAATACGCAAAAGACTTCTTTGCGGCATTAAAAGAAAAAAGGCCGGACTTACTGCTTCTTGATATTATGCTTCCCGATGCGGACGGACTTGAAGTTGTAAAAGAAATTCGGGGGGATGCTGTTTTGGGTGAATTGCCTGTTATAATGGTGACTGCAAAAACTTCCGAGATTGATAAGGTGAAAGGCCTTGATATGGGAGCCGATGACTATCTTACCAAACCTTTTGGAGTGATGGAACTTATTTCCAGAGTAAAAGCTCTCCTTAGAAGAACCAGTAAGGAATCGGCAGAAAAAATCATTACCATCGGAAATGTATGCCTGAATGAAGAAAAGCATTGCGTGACAGTGGAAAATGAACTTTGCGAGTTGACATATAAAGAGTATGAACTTTTGAAAGTACTGATGACAAATGTAGGAAGTGTGACCACAAGGGAAGAAATTCTGAGCAGAGTGTGGGGGACGGATTTTGAGGGGGAATCCCGGACTCTTGATATGCACATCAAAACATTGCGTCAGAAACTGGGAGAATCGGGCAGTATGATTAAGACTGTGCGTAATGTGGGATATATTTTTAACGTGTAAAGGAACCCTCGTATGAAAAGGAAAATCAATAACAGTTTGATGGGTACAGCTACTTTGGCAATAGTGACAACGCTATTGCTGACAGTAGCTGTTTGCTATCATTTGCTGAAAAACCAGATATGGGAAGATTTGAAGGTCTATGCGGAAACCATGGGATTCTTTTTGCAAATGTCGGACGAGAGTAAACTGGAAAGCGGCATGCAGGAGTTTGAAGAACAAATGCGACAAAACCATGTCCGGGCAACTTACATTAAAGCAGACGGAGAAGTTGTCTATGATACTATGGCGGATGCGTCCGGGATGGAAAATCACGGAGACAGACCGGAAGTGCGGGAGGCACTTGTAAATGGTGTGGGCAGGCAGATTCGTATGTCCAGTACTTTGGAGCAGAGCACTTATTACTATGCTCTCTTACTTGAGGATGGCATGATACTGCGTATTTCCAAAGATGCGGACAGCGTATACCGGATTATGGAGTATGCGGTTCCTGCGATTCTGTTTATGGCGATTTTGTTACTTGCTGCTTGCGGAATTCTTTCCTACTTCCTTGCAGAGAGTATTATGCATCCGATTAAGGTGATTGCAAAGGATGTGGAAAAGGTGGAAGAGATAGAAGCCTATGAAGAAATGAAGCCTTTTATTGAAGCAATAAAGAGCCAGCATGACGATGTTCTTGACAATGCCAGAATACGTCAGGAATTTACCGCCAATGTTTCCCATGAGTTAAAGACACCCCTTACCGCTATCTCAGGTTATGCGGAGCTGATTGAAAACGGCATGGTGAATGAAGAGAAGGAAGTGCAGAGGTTTGGCAAGGAAATCCATAAGAGTGCAAACAGACTGCTCACATTGATTAATGATGTTATCAGGCTGTCGGAACTTGATGATTCAAAGACGGAGGAAGTCTTGGAGCCCATTCATCTGTGGGACAGTGCACAGGCGTGTGTTGATATGCTGCAATTTAGCGCGCAAAAGCATTCGGTGACTTTGACTTTGGAAGGCGAGGATGCCGTGGTTATGGCAAACCGTCAAATGGTGGAGGAAGTACTTTATAATCTTTGTGATAACGCTATCCGATATAACAGAGAAAACGGAAGTGTGACGGTAAGAGTTGAAAACAGGCTGAATAAGGCTCATCTTATGGTATCAGATACGGGAATCGGTATTTCGAAGGAACATCAGGAGAGAATTTTTGAGCGTTTTTACCGTGTGGATAAGAGTCGCAGTAAATCTACGGGAGGAACGGGCTTAGGACTTGCAATCGTAAAGCACATTCTGTTAAAATTAGATGCAGAGATTGCTTTGGAGAGTGAAGTTGGAAAAGGAACGAAAATAACAGTGACGTTTCCGATAGCAAGAAGCGAGCAGTATCATTAAATTATTAGGGTGACAGCAGAACGGGAGGGTATCGTGATGAATATTCAGAAACTGAAATATTTGGATACTTTGTTTGAAAATGAGATACGGGAGGGCCGTATAGGTGGTGCTTCTCTTTTGGTAGAGCATAAAGGAAAGAGGGTATTTCATAATGTATACGGTTCTGACAAGGAAGACAGTATTTATAAAGTGTTTTCCATGACAAAACCTATTACTACCGTAGCAGCGATGATGCTTTATGAGCAGGGAATTATTGATTTGTATGAACCGGTTTCCAAATATCTGGAAGGTTATAAAAATATGAAGGTTGCCACAAAAGACGGCCTTGTGGATGCAGTGCGTCCCATTACCTTAAAGCATCTTCTGAACATGACTTCAGGATTGGTATATCCGGGTGAAGATTTGGAATCCGACAAGGCGATGGAACAGGTGAGGATTAAGTTGCATGAGCGTGCGGTAAAAGCGCGTGAGGAAGGCAAGTCTCTGAGCAACCTTGATATCATTAATACCATTGGTGAAGAGGTTCCGTTGCAGTTTCAGCCGGGAGAAGGGTGGAGATACGGTTTTTCTGCAGATGCTCTTGCCGGTGTGATTGAAGCGATTACCGGTGTTCCTTATGGTGAATATCTGAAAAAAGTGATTTTTGAACCTCTTGATATGAAGGATACGGGATTTTACGTGGAAGAGAGTCAGATACACAGACTGGCGCAGATGTATTCCCGTGTGGATGAAGAGGGACATTTGAAGAAGGCTGACGAAAAGGCTTATGAGTGGTTGAATATGTATGCACCTACCAAGCCTCCTTATATTGAGTCCGGCGGTGGCGGTCTGTATTCCACTCTTGAGGACTACAGTCATTTTGTGCGGATGCTGGCAGCCGGCGGTACTTATGAGGGCAAAAACATCATCGGAAGAAAGACTGTGGAATATATTTCGACGAACCAGTTGAATGAGTTACAGATGAAGTGGGTGAACTTTGACAGTATTGACGGTTACGGATACGGCAACTTTATGCGTGTGATGATGGATCCGGCCGCGGCTGCAAGTAACGGAAGTGTGGGAGAATACGGATGGGATGGACTTCCCGGAACGTACTTCTTTGTGGACCCGAAGGAAGAGCTGATGTTTGTTTATATGCAACAGATTGAGCAGGGGGCAGATCAGTCCCTTAGAAGAAAGATGAGACAGATTATTTACGGGGCGCTTTAGTGATGACTGTGGGCAAAAGATTGGAAAGAGATTATTATAAGAGGTCTGCCACTGTTTTGGCACCGGACTTAATCGGTAAACTTCTTTGCCGCAAGGTGGATGGACAGGTTTTGCGATACCGGATTACCGAGACGGAATGCTATTACAGTGAGCAGGATACAGCCTGTCATGCCAGTAAAGGGAAAACAGAGCGCACGAAGGTGCTCTATATGCAGGGTGGTACTTCCTATGTATATTTGTGCTACGGAATGCACAGTTTGTTTAATGTGGTGACGGGAGAAGAAGGATTTCCGGAAGCGGTGCTGATTCGTGGTGTGGAAGGCTATAACGGACCCGGCAAGCTGACCAAGGTAATGAAAATTGACCGGAGCCTGAACGAAGAAGACATGACAACCTCCGACAAACTCTGGATAGAAGATGATGGCTATCAGGTGGCACATCGTGCAGATAAGAGGGTAGGTATTGATTATGCTGAGGAAAAAGACAGGGAAATCCTCTGGCGGTTTATTGCGGATGACGGTATTTACAAACCGGTGAAGTAGTGGGAGAGCAAGGGAACGGGAGAATGAAAACGGAACTGATTTACGGAACAGGCAATCCGGCAAAGCTGACCGGCATGAAAAGAGCGCTTGAAAAACTTCCGGTGGAAGTAATCGGTCTGAAAGAAGCGGCAGAAAAGTATCAAAAGGAAATTCCTTATGTGGAGGAAACGGGGAGTACACCTCTTGAGAATGCAAGACTGAAGGCAAATGCGTATTACAAAGTGTTTGGAAAACCTGTTTTTTCTTGTGACTCCGGACTGTATCTTTGGGATTATGAAACGGGAGAACTTCTTCCTAATGAGGTGCAGCCGGGAATCTGTGTAAGAGGCAGGGGAGAGAAGCCTTATACAGATGAAGAACTGATTAATAAATATACAGCGCTGGCTCAAAAATTCGGATGCGTTCTCGGAAGGTATAAAAATGCAATTTGTTTTGTGGCAGATGAGGAGCACAAATACGAGTGCGAAGATGAGTCTCTGTGGGGGGAAGCCTTTTTGCTGGCAAAGAAGCCGCATGTGAAAAGAGTGCCGGGTTTTCCTATTGACAGCATATCCATAGAGATAAAATCGGGGCAGTATTATTATGATTTGGAGGGGGATTCACAGGACGTTGTGGCGGCCGGTGAAGGCTTCAAAAATTTTTTAGACAGATGTATATATAAGACATAAAATCGTATGTTTTTGCGATGATTGACGACTATTCATCAAAAGTAGCGTGTCCTATACTGGTTAGGGGACTTAGGAAAGACCCTAGATTGGAGATGTGGAGATGAGTAGATGAGTAGTAGTGAAGGCGGAAAGACGGAAGAGTCTGTTTTTCAGATGATGCGGGATGTGGGAGTTCCGGCACATTTGAAAGGCTACCGGTATGTGAAAGTAGCAGTAAACATGGCCGTGACGGATATGAAAGTTGTGGGAAGTGTTACTAAATTACTTTACCCGGAGATAGCAAAGCGTTATAATACTACTGACGGCAAGGTGGAGCGTGCCATTCGCAATGCGGTGGAGATTTCATGGGAGAGAGGAAACAGAAGAACCTTTGAAAGACTTTTCGGATATTGCAAGGAAAGCGGATGGGGACGACCTACTAACAGCGAATTTATCGCAGCTATCGCAGACGAAGTACTATTACTGGAAGAGAAAGCAGCTTCTTAGGAAAGGCAGGAATCTACATATGAGCAAACCGGCAATTTGCGGCGGTACTCCCGTGCGCAGTGAAAAGATTTTTTACGGACATCAGTATATCGATGAAGCGGATATTCAGGCTGTAGTGGATGTACTTAAAAGCGATTATCTGACCTGTGGACCTAAGATTGCGGAGGCGGAAGAAAAGCTTTGTGAGATTACAGGTGCAAAGTATGCAGTGCTTTGCAGTAACGGAACAGCAGCCCTCCACATCGCATGCCTGGCAGCAGGCGTTGGCGCAGGTGATGAAGTGATTACTACGCCTATTACTTTTGCAGCATCTGCCAACTGCGCATTATATTGCGGCGCAAAGCCGGTTTTTGCAGACATTAATGAAGAAACTTACAATATTGATCCGGCCTGTGTGAAGGCTCTGACAACTGAGAGAACAAAGGCAGTTGTGGCAGTGGATTATACAGGACAGTCTGCGGAACTGGATGAGTTGCTTACTCATTGCCATGAAAATCATCTGGTGCTGATTGAGGATGGTGCTCATGTAATCGGCACAAGTTATAAAGGAAAAAAGAACGGTTCCATTGCAGATATGACGACGCTGAGTTTTCATCCCGTAAAGACGGTTACCAGCGGTGAAGGCGGAGCAGTTCTGACCAATAACAAAGAATATTATGAAAAATTATTATTATACAGAGCCCACGGAATTACCAGGGATTCGGCGCAGATGGCAAATGAGCCGGATGGACCGTGGTATTACGAGCAAATAACCCTCGGCATGAATTATCGCATGACCGATATGCAGGCAGCATTGCTGATTAGCCAGCTTGATAAACTGCCGATGTTCAGTGCCAGAAGGAAGGAAATTGTGAAGGCTTATGATGAAGCTTTTTCACAGTTGCCACAGCTTTTTGTGCAAAGAGAAATTCCGGAATCGGATACCACCAGACATCTTTATATTTTGCGGATTTGCCCTGATAAGCTTACCATAGACAGGAAACGCTTTTTTGAAGCTCTGGCGGCGGAAAATATCTGCTGTAATGTGCATTATATTCCGACTTATTATTTTCCTTATTACAAGGAATTGGGATATGAAAAGGGACTTTGCCCCAAAGCGGAAAAGCTGTATGATGAGATAATCAGTCTGCCGCTTTATTATGCCATGACCGATGAGGATGTGCAGGATGTGATTGCGGCAGTTACCAAAATTGTGAATTATTTTTCAAAATAATTATGATAACAAAAGAGACGGAGCCACCGTTTTGACTTACTATGGAAAGGACAAAAAGAAAATGAACAAAGTATATTTATGTTTTCCGGGGGGAAAGCATAAGGCTCTTACCATGAGCTATGATGATGGAAAAGCAGAAGATAGGAGATTGGTTGAAATTTTTAATAAATACGGCATCAAAGGCACTTTTCATGTGAATTCCGGAATGACGGATGATGTGCGTATACCTATGGAAGAATATGAAAAGTTGTATGAAGGTCATGAGATTGCCTGTCATACATTGACACATCCTACCATTGCAAGGTGTCCGATGACAGAGGTTGCTCATGAGGTACTTGAGGATCGCAAGAATCTGGAGGTGTTTTTGAACAGACCTGTCAGAGGCCTTTCTTATCCCAACGGTTCGTACAGTGAAGAGATAAAAGAACTGCTTCCGGCGCTGGGAATTAAATATTCCAGAATTGTTGGCGACAGTCATGATTTTAAGCTTCCCACAGACTTGTATGAGTGGATGCCCACCTGTCATCACAATCATAACCTTCTGGAAGACGGAAAAGCTTTTGTGGAATTAAATAAGAAACAGTATCTCTATTTGATGTATGTCTGGGGACACAGCTATGAATTTACCAGGGACGATAACTGGGAAGTAATTGAAAAGTTCTGCGAAATGGCAGGAAACAGGGATGATATCTGGTATTGCACCAATATTGAATATGTGGACTATACAGAAATGATGAACGGATTACAGTTTGGTGCGGATAACACATTTGTATATAACCCTTATGCGGCAAGCGTGTGGCTTAGTGTAAACAATGAGATTGTGGAAGCAAAAGGCGGACAGATAACCAGGCTGTAGAGGTAGCTTATGAAATTGAGTATTATCGTACCGGTTTATAATATGTCATCGGACGGAAAACTTGCATATTGTTTGAACAGTCTTGTGAACCAGACGATTACGGATTATGAGATTATTGCGGTGGACGATTGTTCCACAGATAATTCACTGGAGATTTTACGTGCATATGAAAAGAAGTTTCCGGAGAAGGTCCGGGTGATTGCTTCACCTGTAAATAAGAAACAGGGAGGAGCCAAAAACTTAGGTCTGGAGGTTGCCCGGGGAGAGTGGATTGGATTTATCGACAGCGATGACTGGGTGACGGAAGATTTTTATGAGAGATTGCTGTCAGAAGCAGAAAAGTGTGGCGCGGATATGGCAGGCTGTGATTATCACCTGACGGATAAGCACAGCATGGAAATCGGCATGGTGGTGCCGAACAATAAACCGGAGCAGGCGGGCGTCCTGAACGAAGAGAAGTATCGTTCTTTGATTTTAGACAGTGGCAGTCTTGTGGTGAAAATTTACAAGCGCCATATCATATATGATTTTCCTAACCGCTTTCCGGAAGGAATTTTCTATGAAGATAATGCCATCAGCAATTCATGGATGCTTAGGGCGAAAAAATTTGTCTACCTCGCGGAGCCTATGTATTACTATTATCAGCATGATACATCTACAGTGCATACCATTACTAAAGAACGGTGTGAACACAGAATGGAAGCGGCCAGAGTAATGGTGAGAGAGGCAAAGGAGTTTGCTTTTTTTGATAAGTATTATCCTGAGATAGAAAGCAGCTTTACTACACTGTTTTATGTCAATACATTGTTTTCCTATATGACAGGCGTTGGAAAAAAGGAATTTCGTTTTGTGAAAGAATTGGGGAAGGAAATGCGGGAAACATTTCCGGCATTTATGCAGAATAAATATTATTTGGAGCGTGTGCATGAGGAGGAAAGAAAACTGATTCGGATGCACATGAAGTCCACACTATATTTTATGCTTTATTATAAGTTACTATGGGGTTACCGTAAATTCAGAAAGAGGATGAAGCGGTAAAGGAGCCGAAAAGATAGTATAAGTATATGTTAAACTAAATTAATTTAAAGTAAATTAATGAAAAGATTAAAAAGAGTTAAAAACCAAGTTACAAAACTTGTTTTTAACTCTTTTTTTGTGGGGGAATTTTACTAAAAATGGTTAAGTAAATTTGTGACAGTATACAAAATTTACAATCGTCGCAATTATATGATATCAAATGCAATATTGAATGGTGTATCGGGGGGGGTGAAGAAGTATATTCTAAAATATATAGAAAGGTTAATGGAGAGTTATACATATGTTTAATCGGATGGTTAATCGTATTGTTGCTGCAATAAGTCTTATGAGTGTTGTTTTAACAGGCTGTGGAGCCAGTGTGGATATGGCAACCGGACAACAGGACGGCCAAGATGCACAGCAGGAATTTGAGCCGAAGGTTACGCTTGTTTATGAAGCTGAGGATGCGGTGCTGACAGGTAATGCACATCCTATGAGACCGGAAGTGGAAGGATATTCTTCAAAAGGGTATGCGTCAGGATTCGAGGAAGATGGTGATGCCTGTACATTTATGGTTGAGATACCCGAGGAAGGCTTTTATGATTTGAACTTTATCAGTGCCGGTTTGGGAGGCGAAAAACATAATTACGTTTTTGTCGACGGAGAATCGGTGGGAACTGTTTATGTTGATAAAGAAACATTTTCGGATTCGGTAACTGAGAGAGTATATCTTTCACAGGGGAATCATGAAATTACCTATAGTAAATACTGGGGATGGGTATTGCTTGACTGCCTTAAGATAACCGATTCAAAACCGATTGATGCTTCTATATATAATGTGACGGTGCCTTTGAGCAATCCGGATGCATCAGATGAAGCGAAGAGATTGTACAGTTATTTGTGTGATATATACGGAAAGCAATTCTTGTCAGGACAGACCTGTGACGAAGGCCCGTACGGCAAGGAGATACAGGTGATTAGGAAAACTACCGGAAAGATGCCTGCTATCGTTTCCATGGATTTTATCGATTATACCACTTCCAGAGCGGCAAACGGAACAGAAGGTCATACCACGGAATATGCCATTGCTGCATGGGAGAACGGACACATTGTTGCTTTTCACTGGCACTGGACTACGCCGGAAAAATATATAACCGGTGACTGGTTCAGCAGTTTTTATAAGGAACACACCAACATTGATTTGGAAAAAATTATGAATGGTCAGGATGAGGAAGGCTATGAACTTCTGATGCAGGATATGGATGTAATTGCAAAGCAGCTTGCCGTTCTGAGAGATAATAATGTTCCGGTTCTTTTCAGACCGCTCCATGAAGCAAGCGGCGGCTGGTTCTGGTGGGGAAATGCCGGAGCAGAGAGTTACAAGAAACTATATATAACCATGTATGAAAAATTCACAAATGAGTATGGACTTGATAATCTGATATGGGTTTGGAACGGTCAGGATGCTGATTGGTATCCCGGTGATGAGTATGTAGACATTATCGGAGAGGATATTTATCCTGGTGAGAGGGTATATACTTCTCAGATTTCCAAATATCTGAATGCGGCAACCAATTACAGCAGTGAACCGAAACTGGTATACATGACAGAGAATGGTTGTATTTTCGACCCTGACCTGGCAATTCGTGACGGTGCCATGTGGGGAATGTGGAGTACCTGGCAGGGAGATTTCGTGGCAAAGAATACGGCTATTCATACGTTAAGTGAGACATATACGGAAGAGAGTATGCTGATAAAAGCATATGAGCACGAAGCAGTGGTAACACTGGACGAACTTCCTGATTTGACGACATATCCTATCAGGGAGGAATGGAACAATGGCTGACGAGAAGGAAGATTTATACAAACCCAAAGAGAGAGAAAAGCTCCTTAGCCCGGAAGGAAATGTGGTTTATTTTCTTACCAAGGTAGGGCAGATAGTGATTCTGAACATTGTATGGTTTGTAAGCTGTCTGCCGGTTGTGACAATCGGACCGGCAACCATATCACTATATTATGCAATGATGAAAAATATCCGCAGAAACAGAAGTTACCCGCTTACAGAGTATTGGGCGTCTTTTAAAAGAACCTTGGGACAAGGAAGTGTAGTGACAGTCGGATGCGGATTGTGGATAGCGTTACTTTGGTATTTGCGGACAGCGGCGCTTTCGTCAGGAGGCGGCAACGAAAATTTTGCAAGCTGTGTTTATCTTGTGCTAATGGCAATTACGGCGGCAGTGCTTATTTATTTGTTTCCGGTGATGTCGCGGTTTTCTTTGAATATAGTATCGCTGATAAAGCTGGCATTTGTGATGGCAGTCAGATATATCGGATATACAGTGGTATTGCTTTTGGGCACAGTGATTCTTATTTGGATTTGGTTTTATTTTTTACCCCTGCCCACCATATTTATATGGCCGGGCATTTGGTGCTGCTTAAGTACCTTTATGATAGAAAAAGCGCTTAGGAAATATATGCCAGCACCGAAGGATGATGAGGATGCGTGGTATTACGAATAGAAGGCTTGAAATTTGGAAGAAAGGGATGGTAATAACATGAGATTGGGAAGAGCCGGTAAGAAGATGGTAGCATTATTCCTGGTAGCAGCTGAGGCGGCGAGCATCTTTGCTATGGGTGGCGTGAATGCTATGGCGGCAACAAGTACAATGACACAGGAGGAAGCAAAGGAAATTGTCAGTACATATTCCGTACATGATGAGGTTCCCGGATATACGGAGTATCTGGCTGCGCATGCAGATGCAAAAAGTCCGGCGGTGACAGTGGAAATTAATGCTTCCGATTATAAATCTTATATGGAAAATGACGTAGAGACAGAACCTGAGGTTTTCAGTGATTATGAAGGGGCTACGGGGGACAGTGTTCTGACTACGGAAATCGGATATATTGAGTATGATGTAGAGGTTCCCGAAACAGGGCTTTATGAACTTCGGCTGCAGTATTTCCCGGTTGCGGGCAAAAACTCCGAAATTCAGAGAAGCTTTTTTGTGGATGGACAGCTACCTTACGGGGAATTGTCTTTGATTGAATTTTCCCGTGTGTGGTCTACGGATATTGCACAGCAGAGCTTTGACGGCGGTATTTATGATATTGTCTGGAACAAGGATAATCAGGGGAATGACATGAAGCCTACTTCTGTGGAAATTCCCGAGTGGCTGACAGTTAATCTTTATGACAGCAATGGCTACGTTACCACACCCTTAAAGCTTTACCTGACAGAAGGAAGTCATACCATTTCCATCAACTCACAGAGAGAGCCTATGCTTCTTCACAAGCTGATTCTGACAAACAGTGAGAAAGTAGAAAACTATGAAACAGTAAAAGCAAATTGGGATGCAGAAGGCGCAAAGGCAACCAGCGGTGTAAATATTGAAATTCAGGCGGAAAATGCAACCAAGACATCCTCACAGATGCTTTATCCCAAACAGGATCAGTCTTCGCCGGCAGTTTATCCGGTGAGTGCAAAGGAACTGCTCAACAATTCTATCGGCGGAACCAGCTGGAGTGATGCGGGACAGTGGATTGAATGGGAATTTGAGGTGCCCGAGAGTGGTTATTACAATATTTCCATGTTTGCAAAACAGAATTTTATGAGAGGTATTTATGTTTCCCGTAAGATTACCATTGACGGGGAAGTACCTTTTGAAGAGATGGAAGATTACGGATTTACTTATGAATCCAACTGGAGAACAGATGTCCTTTCCGATGATGCGGGCAATGCTTATGATTTTTATCTGGAAGCAGGAAAGCATACACTTCGCATGGAAGTGGTACTGGGTGATTTCTCGGAAGTAATTGCCAGTGTGCAGGACAGTGTATCCCAGTTAAATGCCATTTATCGTAAAATTATCCGTATTACCGGTGTAAGCCCGGATACATATCGTGATTATCAGATAGCATCATCCCTGCCCGGCTTAAATGCAGAGATGACAGCGGTAAGAGATCAGTTGGATCAGGCGATTCTTGATTTGCGTGCGGCATCCGGACAGACCTCCGATAAGGAAACTGTGCTGATTACCATGCGTGACCAGATGGATTATCTGATTGAAGACGAAGAAAGATTTGTAAAAGTAGTTGCTACCTATAAGCAGAATGTCAGAGCCTGCGGTACATGGATTACTCAGGTAATTGACCAGCCTCTGCAGCTTGATCGAATTAATATTTATTCTGCAGATGAAGAAGTTAAGGTAGAACACAATTCCTTCTGGGATAAATTAATTTTTGAATTAAAGAGATTGTTCTATTCCTTTATTATTGATTACAACTCATTGGGTGCAGTAGAAGAAACAGCTGATACTACCACAATTACCCTTTGGGTAGGTACGGGACGTGATCAGGCAAATGTAATCAGGGCGCTGATTGATGAATCCTTTACAAGTAATACAGGAATTAATGTAAATGTGCAGTTGGTAGATATGAATACGCTGCTTAGGGCAGAGCTTGCAGGCGAAGGGCCGGATGTGGCGATTCAGGTGGCAAATACCAACGGTATTGCCGGAGCGGTATTAAATACCGGTAACGATACACCTGTAAACTACGGTCTTCGTAACGCGGTGCTTGACCTGACACAGTTTGAAGATTTTGATGAAGTGACGGAAAGGTTTTATGACAGTGCACTGACGGCATTTTCCTTTGAAGGTTCCACTTATGCACTTCCGGAAACCCAGACTTTTCCGGTAATGTTTTATCGTAAGGATATTTTGGCTGAACTTGGAATCGGCGTTCCCGAAACATGGGATGAGGTAAAAGTAACCATGTCCGTTCTTGCAAAGAACCAGATGGAATTCGGTATGTTGCCTACAGAGCAGATTTTTGCGATGCTTCTGTATCAGAATGGTGGTTCCTACTACAACGAAGGCGGTATTTCTTCTGCGCTTGATTCTGATATCGCAGTAAATACCTTTAAGGAGTACTGTGAGTATTACACGGACTACGGTCTTGATAAGGTGACCAGTGTGGAAGAACGTTTCCGTACCGGTGAATGCCCGATTATTATTGCAGACTATACCGTGTTTAACAACTTGGAAGTTTCTGCACCGGATATTGCAGGTCTTTGGGACTTTACCATTGTTCCAGGAACTGTAAAGGAAGATGGAAGTGTTGACCATTCTGTAGGTTGTACGGGACTTGCAAGTATGATTATGGCAGATACGGATGAGCCTGACGCATGTTGGGAATTCCTCAAATGGTGGACATCCGCGGATGTACAGACTTTGTTTGACAGAGAAATGGAATCCCTGATGGGTTCTGCAGCCCGTGTGGCAACAGCAAACCAGGAAGCATTTGATAACATTCCATGGTCAGTAGATACCTATAATGCTTTGGCAGAAGCCTTTACCTGGGTTGAGGGAATTCCTCAGGTGCCCGGCGGTTACTATTCCTGGCGTAACGTAAACAACGCATTCTATACGGTAACAACAGAGACAGACACCGCATCGCCCAGAGAAGAGCTGATGGATAAGGTTCTTTATATTAATGATGAAATTACTTATAAGCGAAAAGAATTCGGCTTAATTACAGAAGATGATTTAAAGAAGGAGGAGAAATAAGATGGCATCAAATGAAGCTTTGGCAGTTGCCAAAAAACAAGGCACGCTTATGTACCAGATAAAAAGAAATAAAGCCTGCTATCTTATGCTGGCACCTTATTTTATCCTGTTCTTTTTATTCACGGTACTTCCGGTTTTGATGAGTATTGCGTTGAGTTTTACTTACTTTAACATGCTGGAATGGCCTACCTTTAACGGATGGAACAACTATATCAAGCTGTTTCTTGAAGACGATATTTTCCTTGTGTCTCTCAAAAATACTTTAATTTTTGCGGTAGTAACGGGCCCTGTCAGCTATTTGCTCTGTTTGCTTTTTGCATGGATTATCAATGAATTTTCCAGCAAAATCAGAACAGTTCTTACCCTGATTTTCTATGCACCTTCCATTTGCGGTAATGCATATATGGTTTGGAGCTTGATTCTTTCCGGTGACCGTTACGGATACTTGAACGGTATTTTATTAAAACTTGGTGTAATCAATGAGCAGAAGCTTTGGATGCAGGATGCGAAATATATTCTTCCCTGCCTGATTGTAGTTCAGCTTTGGTTATCATTAGGTACCGGTTTCCTTTCCTTTATTGCAGGTTTGCAGACAGTAGATAAGAGCTTGTACGAGGCGGCGGCACTTGATGGTGTCAAAAACCGTTGGCAGGAACTTTGGCATGTAACACTTCCTGCAATGAAACCGCAGCTGATGTTCGGTGCGGTTATGCAGATTACACAGTCCTTTGCGGTAGCTGATATTTCCATTCAGCTTGCAGGTAACCCGTCAGTAAACTACGCAGGTGCGACGGTGGTAACGCACCTTCTTGACTACGGTTCCACCAGATTTGATATGGGTTATGCATCCGCAATTGCGACCGTATTGTTCTTGCTTATGGTCGGTACCAATAAACTGGTTCAGAAATTATTAGGAAGGGTGGGAGAATAAGTGGCAAAAACAGCATCATACAAAAAGAAACACAGGTTCTTTAAGCCCAGGGAAAAAAAGCTGAATCGTTCTATGGCAGGAAATACCCTGTTGTTTGTCATCATGGCAATTTGCGGATTCTTTATGGCGCTTCCGCTTGTTATGATTGTGAACAACTGTTTAAAGCCTTTGGATGAATTATATCAGTTCCCGCCTAAAATTTTGGTTAGAAACCCTACCCTTGAAAACTTTACGGATTTGTTCACGATTATGAACGATTCATGGGTACCGTTTTCCAGATATATTTTGAATACGATTATTATTACCGGATTCGGAACCGTGGGCCATGTTATTTTGGCATCACTTGCAGCATATCCGCTTGCAAAGCATGAATTTCCGGGAAAGAAGCTTTTGTTCAACATGGTAGTACTTTCCATGATGTTCTCATGGACGGTAACTCAGATTCCAAACTATATGATTATCAGTTGGCTGGGAATTAACAATACATATCTGGCACTGATTCTTCCGGCTTGTTCCTATGGTATGGGTCTTTACCTGATGAAGCAGTTTATGGAACAGCTTCCGACTTCCCTTATGGAATCGGCAAGATTGGACGGAGCAACGGAATTTCAGGTTTTCTGGAAGATTGTAATGCCCAACGTAAAACCGGCATGGCTGACACTGGCAATTTTCCAGTTCCAGCAAATGTGGGGAAACACGGGAAGTATGTTCCTTCGTGACGAGCAGCTCAAACCCATGCAGTTTGCGCTTCAGCAGATTTCTGCAGGCGGTACGGCGAGAGCAGGTGCGGCAGCGGCAGTTACCTTTGTCATTGCGGCAGTACCCATTGTCTTCTTCCTGCTTTGCCAGAGCAATGTCCTTGAAACCATGACAACTTCCGGTATGAAGGATTAATAAGGAGGGGCGAGATGAAAAAACATACATTGTTAACAAAATTAGCTGCCTCCGTATTAGCGGCAGCAGTGCTGACATTATCTTTTGCAGGAACAGCACATGCGGAAGAGCTTCCGTATGATACATATAATTATGACTACCGTGAAAACTTTGTTCTGACACCTGCGGCTTACGTGCCCAATGGTTCTGTTACTGGGCAGTCTGTAGGAACCACCGATTTTACGGAGCCTCAGGATTTGTGTGTAGCAGATGACGGTCTTATCTATGTGGCAGATACCAAGAACAACCGTATTGTGGTACTGAATGATGCGATGACAGAAACAGTACGCGTAATTGACGGATTTGACAATAACGGTCAGGCAGATACCTTTAATCAGCCTTATGGTGTCTGTGTATCCGAAAGCGGATATCTGTATGTAGCGGATTCCATGAATAAGCGAATTGTTATGCTGACGCCGGAAGGGGAATTTGTGAAAATTATTGACAATCCCCAGTCGGAAATTTTGGAAGAGGGATTTGACTTTATTCCGATTAAAGTAACCGTTGACTACGCAGACCGTGTATATGTTATTTCAAGAAATGCCTTTGAAGGTATTTTGGTATTTGAAAGTGACGGCAGCTTTACCGGATATTTCGGTACCATTGAGGTTAAGATTACCCTTTGGGAAAAATTCTGGAGAAGAATTGCAACCAAGGAAGAACGTTCCAAACAGCAGTTGTATATTCCCACCGAGTTTACCGGTATGGACGTGGATGCAGACGGATTTATTTATGCAACCAATATCGACTCTGACGGTGTGCAGGCGGTAAGACGTTTGAATCCCCAAGGTAAAGACGTTATTCAGAAGGGTGAAAACGAAAACGTAGGCGGCGATATCAGAATCGGAACTTACGGTGATTACAGCGGTCCCAGCGAAATTACAGACGTTGTCTACCGTGATAAAGGTATTTACTCTATGCTTGACCGTAAGCGCGGACGAATTTTCACCTATGATAAAGAAGGAAACCTGCTTTATATCTTTGGTGGTATCGGAAGTCAGGAAGGTACCTTTACCACACCTGTTGCCATTGAAATTATCGGTGACCAGATTATCGTATTGGATGCTTATTACGGAACCATTATGAAGTTTGCGGCAACCGAGTACGGAAGCCTGATTAATACGGCAGTAGGTCTTCGTTATGATGGTGATGAAAAGGAAGCAATTGATATCTGGAAGCAGGTACTTAAAATTGATGAAAATAACGAGCTTGCAAACAACGGTATCGGAAAGGCATACCTTACTGCAGGTGAAAACAAGACAGCCATGAAATACTTGGAGCTCGGTATGAACAGAAAGTATTATTCTGTGGCATGGAAGCGTTATCGTAACGAAATCCTGACAGAGAATATGAACTTTATTCTGACAGCTGTACTGGTACTTATCGGAATTAACTTTGTTTATAAAAGATTTATTAAGAAGAAAAAATCATCAGAGGAAGGAGGGCTTCTTTAAATGAAAGAATTATTTTCCAAAGAAAAATGGAAATATGCATTTTATACAGTAAGCCATCCGTCTGACGGTTATTATGAAATCAGGCACAGAGAGCGCGGAAGCGTTGCGGTGGCGATTGTACTTGTGATTCTGTTTTCCTTAAGTTTTTCCATTAACAGAATCAGTGCAAGCTTTATTGTAAATGACGTAGACCCTCTTGATGTGGATGCACTTACGGAACTTGTGGCAGTACTTCTTCTGTTTGCACTGTTTTGTGTGGGTAACTGGTCCATCACCTGTTTGATGGAAGGAGAAGGAAGACTGAAGGACATTGCCATAGCATTTGGTTACGGCATGATTCCCATGATTGTGTGCTTTAATCTGGGAACTGTTGTGAGCCAGTTTGTGGCACAGAACGAAGAGGCGTTCTATTACATGATTATCGGTGTGGGAATTGCTTACGGGCTTTTCATGATACTGATAGGAATTATGCAGGTACACAATTATACATTAGGCAAAACCCTAATTACGATTTTCCTGACATTTATTGCCATGTTTATCATTATCTTTATTGTTTTGCTGTTTGTAGATTTAATTAATCAGGTATATGGCTTTTTCTTCAGCATATATCAGGAATTAATATTCAGAATGTAGGAGGAGGACGATTCATGCGTACAAGTAAAAAGATTTTACTGGGTGTGTCCGGTCTCATCCTGGCAGTTATAGTGGGCTGGCTGGCATATTATCTGATTCATTACTATTTTTACAATGGATACAGGGATGATTTATCTTCCTATACTTATGAGCAGGGAAGTGAGTTTGTACCCATCAAGGAATCTAAAAGTGATGTGGAAGGTATGGACCTTGCAGCAGAAAATGATAACTTAAAACTCTATGTAAACACTGCGACCGGTGAAGTGGCTGTTGTGGACAAGAGAAACGGACAGGTGACATATTCCAATCCTGCGGGAGCGGATGAAGATGCCATTGCCACAGAAACAAACAAAAATTATTTAAAATCACAGATTATCGTAGATTATTTTAACGAAACAAGAACACAGGGAACCATGGATTCTTACAGCTTCTGTACTGCAAGAGAGCAGCTTGCGGCAGAGGGTATTGAAGGCGGCGTTCGTCTGATTTATACCATGGGTGATTTGACCAGTGAAACCGGTATTGTTCCCCAATACATCAGCGCGGCTACTTTGGAAGAAGTAATGTCCAAGATGCCGGAAAGTGATGCCAAGTTTACCGCAAAGAAGTTCGTGGAAAGTAAGGTGGCTGACGGCTATATGGAAATGCTGGAATCCACCGCAAAGGGTGCTTCCCAGCTTCGTAAGCTGAACAAGTACTTTGAGGCGGCAGGCTTTACTCAGGAAGATTACAACCGCGAAATGGAAAATTCCGGTGTAGAAGGTATCATACCGATTTCCTTCACCATTCCTTTGGAATATCGTCTGAATGAAGACTCTGTGGATGTTTCCATTCCCATGAGTGAAGTGCAGGAAGCAGGCGGCGGCGCGCTGTTCCGTATCCAGTTCCTTCGTTACCTTGGCACAGCAGGTACAGAGGAAGAGGGATATATGCTGGTACCTAACGGTTCAGGTTCCTTAATCAATTTTAACAACGGAAAATCCACAGCGGCTGTATATTCCGAATACGTATACGGAATTGACCCTCTTGCTGCAGAATATACCGTGTTAGAAAATACAGATAAAGTAAAAATGGCACTGTTTGGTATTTTCAGAGAAAACAGCGGTGTGTTTGCAACCATTGAAGACGGCGCATCCTTTGCATACCTTTCTGCAGGAGTTGCAGGAAAAATCAATGAATACAATTATGTATACCCTACATTTGTAGTAAGAGGAAACGATAAGTTATCCATGTTTGGTACTACCGGTAATGAGGCAGACCTTCCTGTTGTGGAAAAGAACTTTTATGATGCTAATATAACCGTGCGTTACACCATGCTTGCAGATGAAGATGCAAGCTATGCAGGCGCAGCAAACTATTACCGTGAAAGATTAGTGGAAGAAGGGGTTTTGACAGCAGCAGAAACAGCACAGGAAGATATTAAATTTTACTATGATGTTTTGGGCGGTATTGAAAAGACCAAATATTTCCTGGGAACACAGTATGACGGCATGTATACCATGACTACTTTTGAGCAGGCACAGGAAATGTCAAATGACCTTGCAGGAAACGGCATCACCAATCAGGTAATGAACTTCCAGGGATGGATGAACGGCGGTTATTATCATGAAGTAACTGACAGAATCCGTGTTCCTTTTGCTCTGGGTGGTAAATCGGGACTGGAAGAATTGAGTGCTACGGTTGAGGCAAACGGCGGAACCATGTATGCGGATGTTGCGATTCAGAAAGTATCCGAAACAACAGAGAGATATAACTGGAGCAATGAAACTGCGCGTTACTACGGAACCGGTTATGTGGCAGAATTTGGACTGGTAAATCCTTCCACACTTCGTCAGACTTCAGGACTTGGATATGATGAGAACAGATATTATCTGGTATCTCCCAAATTCCTGATTCGCTATGCAGATAAATTTATTAAAAAAGTAGACGGATATGACATCAGCGGTGTTTCCTTAAGAGACTTAGGCGATGAGTTACACTCTGATAAGAGAAGAACCAATGTCATTGACAGAGAGGCGGCACTTGATGTTGTAAAAGGCAGACTTGACTTGCTTGGACAGACTGATAAGAAGGTAATGATGAATTCTGCAAATGATTATGCATTTGCTTATGCAGATGACATTATCAATGTACCCCTTTCGGACAATGATTATTACATTGTAGATGAGACAGTTCCTTTCTATCAGATGCTCATTCACGGTTACATTGACTATTCGGGCAGTGTAATTAATTTAAGCGATACATACGATAAGGCTGATATTATACTCGGTCTTGTGGAGACCGGTGCTTCCCCGCATTTCATTTTCTCATGGGAAAGCTCCAGTGATATGAAGAATACAGGTCTTAACAGATTTTACGCAACGACCTATGAGAACTGGAAAGAGGATGCAATTTCCATTTATACAGAGGTAAACGAAGCGTTAAAGAATGTAAACGGCGCATCCATGGTAAATCATGAAGTGCTTGAAGGCGGCGTGCGCGCTGTGACTTATGACAACGGAGTTACCATTTATGTCAATACAGGCACTACAGACCAGACAGTAAACGGTGTTACGGTACCGGCAAGAAATTACGGAATAGGAGGGAACTAAAAAATGAACAGAAAAAGAACAAAAATGTCCCTCACAACCAGAAGAAGTATTAACGGCTACCTTTTTATCATGCCCTGGCTGATTGGTTTTATCGTGTTTTATCTGCGAAGCCTGATTATGTCCGTACAGTTTTCCTTATCGGAGCTGACGGTAAATCCCGGTGGTGGTTACACACTGGAATTTGTGGGACTTGAAAATTTTATTTATGCATTCCGTGTACACGGAAGTTTCAAGCAGATACTGACAACTTCCGTGGGAAATATGCTGATAGACGTTCCGCTGATTACCTTTTTCAGTTTGTTTATGGCAATTCTTTTGAACAAGAAGTTCCCCGGAAGAACTTTGGTAAGAGCCATTTTCTTCCTGCCGGTTATTTTAAATTCCGGTGCGATTCAGGATGCCATGGACTTGGCGAGAGCAATGATGAGCGGCGGTATTTCTAATGCCAGTGCGGAAATTGCGGAAGCGGCGTCCGGCAGTGGTGTGAGCATTGATTATTATATTCAGATGTTTACCTCGTTGGGACTTCCTGACGTGATTATTGAATATGTATCCGGTGCGGTAGGGCGTATCAGTGAAATTATCAATGCGTCCGGTGTACAGATTGTCATCTTTATCGCAGCCCTGCAGTCCATTCCGGGTTCCATGTATGAGGTTGCCAAAATCGAAGGTGCAACGGGATACGAAACTTTTTGGAAGGTTACCTTCCCTATGGTAATGCCGCACATCATTACCAACGTGGTTTATACCGTAGTAGACAGCTTTGCAGATTCAGAGGTTGTTGAATTGGCATATGATGTAGCATTTACACAGAATAATTACGGACTCAGTTCTGTATTCAGTCTGGTGTCCACCATTGTTACCTGTCTGATACTGGTACTTGTCTGCCGGTTTATTCAGAAGCGTACATTCTACTATAACTAGGAAAGGAGAAGAAAGATGGATTTATCACTGAAATCATTGCAGGCCAAATGGGAAGCGATGAAAAGCGACACCCAGTTTGCAAACGACAGAAAACGTTGGGCATCCAATGTAAAGAAGTTTATTTTGGGACTGTTTAAGTTGGTTATCATTGTAGGTATCTGCTATGTTATTTTAGGTCCGGTTATCGGTATTATCAGCAGTTCTTTTTTCTCCGATTCCGATACCTACAATCCGATGGTATACCTGATTCCTCAGGAACCGACGCTGGAGCGTTACAAAATTGCCATCGAATACTTGAACTATGGAAAAACCATGACGGCATCATTGCTTTATTCGCTGACATTGATGCTGGTGCAGGTATTTATCTGCTCCATGGTAGGCTATGGCTTCGCAAGATACAAATTTCCGTTTAAGAATTTGTTGTTCGGCTGCGTGGTTGTGATGATTGTTATTCCTGTTCACACCATCATGCTTCCGCTGTACATGACTTTTGCGAAATTTGATGTCTTTGGAATTATAGAAGCAACAGGGGGATCGGCTGTCAATCTCCTGTCTACACCGGTGCCGATGTACATTATGACATTCTTCGGCTGTGGACTAAGGTCAGGACTTTACATTTACATCTTTAACCAGTTCTTCCGCGGACTTCCCAAGGAAATTGAGGAAGCAGCTTTCGTGGACGGAGCAGGAACATGGTACACCTATTTCCGTATCATGCTGGTAAATGCAATTCCTTCCGTAATTACCGTAGCGATTTTCTCTATGGTTTGGCAGTACAATGATACTTTCTATGCGCGATTGTTTGTGATTAGCGACGATTTGGTTATCAGTAAGAAGATATCCACCATTGAGGCATCCATTTCCAACGTGGAAAAAATCCTGGATCCCAAGATTCTGGAGCTGTTCCTTGATGCGGGTATTGTACTTGTCATGATTCCTATCATTATCATTTATGTTGCTCTTCAGAAACAGTTTATAGAAGGCGTGGAGCGAAGCGGTATCGTAGGATAGTGACACGCTTTCCCAAATTTCAACAATCAAAAAGGAGGAGAAAAAGTTGAAAGCAAGAAAAATCACGGCATTATTGCTTACAGCAGCTATGACACTTAGTTTAGTAGCCTGTGGCGGTAGTGCAACAACCGAAACAACTGCAGAGACAACTGAAACAACTGCAGAAACAACTGAACCCGCTGCAGAAGCAGCAACAGAAGAAACAGCAGAAGCACCTGCTGAGGAAGTAGCTCCTGTAACTCCCAGCATTGACTTCGAAGACGGCGTATTCGGATTTGTTGGTAACGATAAGAGCGTGACAACAGCAGCTGATGACGCAGTATTCTCAGTAGAAGATTACAATGGTTCTAAAGCACTTAAAGTAACACCTCAGGGAAAGATGCCTTACGTTGGTATTCAGGTAGATGCACTTCTTGGTGATAACATTGCAAACTTAAAGACCATCGAAATGTCTATCGGTATCGAAAATCCTGATGGAACATTTTACGCATCATCCGGTAATATTTATGCCTTTGTAGGAGAAGATGCAGTTAAGACAAATGCAGCATGGTCTGTATATCTTGAAACAGTAAATCCTAAGACAGTCAGCTATACACTTGCTGATGGTCAGGCATTTGTAGCGGGTAACTATATCGTAGTTTCCTTAGAAGTAGATAACGGTAAGACAGACGGCGCAACACAGGCTAATATGTATATTGATAATATTACCTTTAAGGATGCGGCAGGAAATGTGCTTGCAGCTGATACTTCCGCTGAATATGTTGCAGCAAGTTCAGGTCCTGACAGATCTAACTTATATGCTGTTACAGGCGCAGTTGAATTCGCAGATTTTGCATGCAGCGGTGACGGCTGGGCACAGAACGGATTTGATATGCCTCAGGAAATTATCGACGCATTGGTACCCGGAAGTGTAGTAGAAATTACATACACATCTGAATCCGGAGATATGTGGATTGTAATGCCCGATGCAGCAGCAGGCTGGATGAGAGTAGGCGTAGGTAACGCAGACGGAAGCGGCAGCGATGATGCTTACAGAAATAACTCCAAGAATACTTGCCAGATTACATATGAACAGATTGCAGCTTTATGCGGAGATGATGTATCTGCATGGGGTGCAAGAATGCAGTGTGAATCTGATACAGCTTGGGAAGTTCAGGCTATCAAGGTTGGTATGCAGGCACCTGCTTACGGTGTAGCCGGTGGTGTTGAATTTGCAAACTTTGCATGCAACGGTGATGGTTGGGCACAGAACGGATTTGATATGCCTCAGGAAATTATTGATGCATTGGTACCCGGAAGTGTAGTAGAAATTACATACACATCCGAATCCGGAGATATGTGGATTGTAATGCCTGATGCAGCAGCAGGTTGGATGAGAGTAGGCGTAGGTAACGCAGACGGAAGCGGCAGTGCAGATGCAGTTACTGATGGCAGCAAGTGTTATGTAACATATGAACAGATTGCAGCAGTATGTGGTGATGATGTGTCCACATGGGGTGCAAGAATGCAGTGTGAATCTGATACAGCTTGGGAAGTTCAGGCAGTTAAGGTGGGCACAGCAACACAGTTTAAGCCTCTTAAGAATCTTGTAGAGTTCCCTGACTTTGCATGTACCGGTGGTGCTTGGTCACAGAATGGTTTTGCAATGCCTCAGGAAATCCTTGATGCATTGGTACCCGGTAGTGTTGTAACAATTTCCTACACAAGTGAAACCGGTGATATGTGGGTTGTTATGAACGAAGCAGCAGCAGGCTGGATGAGAGTCGGACAGGGTAATGCAGACGGAAGCGGAAGTGCAGCAGCAGCTTGCAACGGAAGTGTTTGTCAGGTGCCTTATGAAATGATTGCAGCGCTTTGCAGCGACGATGTATCTACATGGGGAAGCACAATGCAGTGCGAATCCTCAGGCGCTTGGGAAGTATTAAGCGTAGCTGTCGGACAGTCAGCAGAGTAAAGGTATCATTTTGTTTCGGCGGTGCAGAAAGCCTGCCCGCCGGAACATAGATAGATTGACAAGAAAATAGGAGGAATAAGAAGAATGAAATTATATAAGAAATTACTTGCACTTGGCCTTTGCGCAGCAATGACACTTAGCGTAGTAGCTTGTGGTGGCGGCGCAGAGACAACTACAGCAGGAACAGAATCTGCTTCCACAGAAAGCGCAGCTACAGAAACAGAAGCTGCTGCAACAGAATCTACAGGAGAAGCTACTCTTGTACATGAAGGTTCCGAACCCAGAACCATCAGAATCGGTACATGGTATGACCATTACTATGACAGTACACATACAGACATCCATGATGACCCCAGTGTAGCTGACGAAGAGCTTGCTCAGGCACACTTTGATGTTGTAAAAGAAGTAGAAGAGAAGTATAACGTTAAGCTTGAATTCGTTAACCTTACATGGACCGGTATTCAGGAATCCATCAATACTTCCATCTTAGCAGGTCAGCCTGACTGTGATATTTACGAAGTAGACTTGAGCTTTGGTATTCCTGCAGCTTTGAACGGATATGCAATTAACCTTGCAGAAATCCTTCCTGCAGAAAATGATCTTTTCAATGATCAGATGATTTTCTCTCAGGTAAATATCGGTAAAGATGACGGCAGCGTATACCTGTTCCAGGGAAACAGTGCTGAAATGTTATTAGCTAACACATATATGCTTGCATTCAATAAGCAGATGCTTGATGAAGCAGGTCTTGAAGACCCCAACGCTCTCTATGAAAGAGGCGAGTGGACATGGGATAAGTGGAGAGAGTATATGATTACTCTTACACAGGATACAGACGGTGACGGTGTAACAGATATTTATGGTTACGGTTCTCGTTGGGATTTCCTTGTTTACAACCTTACTATGAGTAACGGTACAACAATCGCTTCCAGCGAAACAGAAAACCTTTCCAGTCCCGAAGTAACAGAATGTCTTGACTTCATCTACAATATGTACAATGTAGATAAGGTTGCTAAGCCTTGGAACGCAGAAGATTTCGACAGCAACATGAACTCCTATGTAAACGGTGAAGTTGCATGCTGGATTGACGCAGCTTGGATTTCCTCCTCCAACAACAATGCAGGTCTTGAATTTGACGTTATCTGGAGTCCTTGGCCTATCGGACCTAGCGGTGACGAAGCAACCAACAAGTTCAAAAACGTATCCTCAGGTAATGCTTGGATGATTCCTGCAGGTACAGAAAATCCTGAATTGGTTTACAGCGCATTTGCTGATTGGCAGAACTGGTACCATGGCGATACCGACCTTCGTGACGGTGACCTTACATGGTGGGAAGACTGCGCGGTAACAGAAGAAAACTACGCAGTAATGGAATACATGGGAGCAAGAGGCGCATTTGACCTTTGGAACGCTCTTGGTCTTGAATGGGATTGGTCCGCAATCTTAACAGGCGAAATGACTGCTGCTCAGTTCCAGGAGACATATAAGCAGAGCGTACAGGATGCTCTTGACGGTTTCTATAAGTAATTTTTAAGGGAGGATACTCACAGTGTTTCAAAATGATAGTGCTATCGGAAGAATAATGAATCTTCTGGTTGATATCTTATATGTAGGAATACTGTGGGTGGTCACATCCCTTCCCATTGTAACGGCAGGGACTGCTACGGTGGCGGCATATTATGCCATGTCAAAGTCGGTAAGGCGCAAAACGGGCTACATCGGCAAAGAGTTTATGCGTTCCTTCAAGACAAATTTCAGGCAGTCTCTTCCGCTTACAATTTTATTTTTGATTATATTGGCGGTTTTAAGCATAGATATTTGGTATGTATGGACCAATGACAGCAAAACAAACAGTTCCATTTTTATGGTTTTGGTTTTAATTTTGTTTCTATTTGCAGGAATTGCAATATATAGTTTTCCGCTTCTTTCCAGGTTTGTTACGGGAAATGTAAATCTTTTCCGGATGGCATTCGTGGTGATGTTCCGGTTTTTGCCGGTAACGGCTTTAATGATGCTCTTTACAATGGTAGCGGGGATAGGAATTTATCTGATGCCCTGGACAGTATTTGTGATTCCGGGAGGATATCTTTATGCGCTGACATTTCCAATGGAATGGGTAATGAAGAAGATAATGCCGGCAGCAGAAGAGGGTAGTGATGAAGCAGAAAAGTGGTATTACAGTTGAGGTGTTATGATGGCGAAAACAGTGAAAATGCAGGATATAGCGGGGCGGCTCGGTGTTAGTACAATGACCGTATCCAAAGCTCTTTCCGGGAAAAGTGGTGTCAGCGAACAGACCAGACAGAAAATTAAACAGTTGGCAGCAGAGATGGGTTATATTGCGCCGGGAACTGATAAAGAAGACGAGAAAAAAAGTTACAATATAGGTGTTTTGCTATCTGAGTACTATACAGACCAGTCAACAACTTTTTATTGGAAATTATATCAGGAAATTTGTACCAAGGCGGTAGAAAAAAATTGCTTTGCGATGTTGGAAATGCTTTCTACTTCAGATGAAGCAGAAAGAAAGACACCTAAGTTATTGCAGGAAAGAAAAATAGACGGTTTGATTATTCTCGGCAGAGTGGAAAGCGAATATCTGCGACTTTTGGAGCAGAAGAGTGACGTGCCGATTTTATATATGGATTTTTATGATACCAGTGTTCATGAAGACAGTGTGGTTTCGAACAGTTTTTACGGTACCTATCAGATTACCAATTATCTGTTTGAAAAGGGACATAAAGAAATTGCGTTTGTGGGAAATATGAATTCCAACATGAGTATTATGGACAGATATCTTGGTTATCAGAAATCTCTTCTTGAACATGGAAAAGAAATTAAAAATGAGTGGATTGTTCTTGACAGGAATCATGAAAGAGACAGTTATGAACAGATTACACTCCCCAGACAAATGCCTACGGCGTTTGTGTGCAATTGTGACCTTACCGCAAGTAAACTGATTAAATCTTTGAATGAGGCAAACTATAGAGTGCCGGAGGATGTTTCGGTGGTGGGGTATGATGATTATATCTATTCCGGATTATGCAACGTGGGAATCACATCCTATGGTGTGGATATGGAGCGTATGGCATGCAAAGGAATCAAGCTTCTTTTGCAAAAAATAACAGGAAAAGCTTACAGAAAGGGCCTTCATGTAGTTGAGGGTTATCTGGTAGAGCGGAACAGTGTACAGTCAATATAAGAATAAAATAGGAAAAGATGCTGCGTGATACGAAGGTATTGCGCAGTTTTTGTATT
Organism: Lachnospiraceae bacterium; assembly: GCA_017434885.1. Lineage (GTDB taxonomy): Bacteria > Bacillota > Clostridia > Lachnospirales > Lachnospiraceae > Suilimivivens. Next base: position 35,658 of record JAFSGE010000053.1, read on the forward strand.
TGACGGGTAAGAGGATACTTGTAGGAAACGACCAAATTATGTATAATAAAAAGGTATTAGTTCGGCAAAAATAAGTTTACTTATATAAGAAAGGCGGGTATACAACATGAAAAGAATTGGTATGTTAACAAGCGGCGGAGATTGTCAGGCATTAAATGCAGCTATGCGAGGTGTTGCAAAATGTCTGTTTAACAGTGGTGAGGAAGTGGAAATGTACGGATTCCTCGATGGTTACAGAGGACTCATTTACGGTAATTTCCGTATGTTACAGGGGAGCGACTTTTCGGGTATCCTGACCAAAGGCGGAACTATTCTCGGAAGCTCCAGAACGCCTTTTAAGACCATTAAAGACCCTGATGAAAACGGTCTTGATAAAGTAGAAGCCATGAAGCAGAATTATTACAAGCTGCGTCTTGACTGTCTGGTAATTCTGGGTGGTAACGGTACCCATAAGACTGCAAATCTTCTTCGCGAAGAAGGTCTTAATGTAATCACCCTTCCGAAGACCATTGATAATGACCTTTGGGGAACGGATATGACATTCGGTTTCCAAAGTGCGGTAAATATTGCTACGGATGCAATTGACTGTATCCATACCACAGCATCTTCCCATGGACGTACTTTTATTGTAGAAGTAATGGGACATAAAGTCGGCTATCTTACTTTGAATGCCGGTATGGCAGGCGGCGCAGACATTATTTTGATTCCCGAAATTCCTTACGACATTGAGAAGGTAGTGGAGGCAATTGAAAAGAGAAACAAAAACGGCAGTCGTTTTACCATTCTTGCGGTAGCAGAGGGCGCAATTTCCAAAGAGGATGCCAAGCTGTCCAAGAAAGAATATAAAGAAAAAATGAAGAATTACAAATATCCTTCTGTTTCTTATGAACTTGCAGACAAGATTCAGAAGATGACCGGCGGCGAGGTACGTGTGACAGTACCCGGACATACACAGCGAGGCGGAAGCCCCTGTCCTTATGACAGAGTGTTTGCAAGCCGCCTGGGTGCAGAAGCAGGCAGATTAATTCTTAAGAATGAATACGGCTTCATGGTAGGTTACAAAAATAGGGAAATCGTGAAGGTTCCCCTTGAACAGGTAGCCGGTAAATTAAAAATGGTTTCACCGGATTCTGACATTGTCAGAGAAGCAAAGATGCTTGGCATCAGCTTTGGTGATTAATAAGGACAGGCTGCGCTAAGCAGCAGTTCCCGGAAGGATAGATACGACATGTCATACACGGCACTATACAGAAAATTCCGTCCCTCTACATTTGAGGATGTCAAAGGGCAGGAACACATTGTTACAACACTAAAAAATCAAATAAAAGCGGAACGTATCGGACATGCCTACCTTTTTTGCGGAACCAGAGGAACCGGTAAAACTACCATAGCCAAGATTTTTGCCAAATCCGTCAACTGTGAAAATCCCGTTGACGGCAGTCCCTGCGGTGAATGCTCTGTATGTCGCGCTATTGCGGCGGGAGCCAGCATGAATGTGATTGAAATTGACGCGGCTTCCAATAACGGTGTAGACAATATCCGTGAAATTGTGGATGAAGTGTCTTATTCTCCGGCAGAAGGGAAATATAAGGTGTATATTATTGACGAGGTTCATATGCTCTCTAAGGGGGCGTTTAACGCCCTCCTTAAGACCTTGGAAGAACCGCCGTCCTATGTAATATTTATTCTGGCAACAACAGAGGTACATGCGATTCCCATTACCATTCTGTCCAGATGCCAGAGATACGATTTTAAGCGAATTACCATTGATACCATTTCGTCAAGAATTAAGGAACTGACTGACATTGAACAGGTAAATATCGAAGATAAGGCCATCCGTTATATTGCAAAAACAGCTGACGGCTCTATGCGTGATGCGCTTAGCCTTCTTGACCAATGCATTGCTTTTCATTTCGGACAGGAGCTTACCTATGACAAAGTTCTTGATGTGCTGGGAGCGGTGGATACAGAGGTGTTCAGCAGACTGCTTCGCGTGATTTTACAGGGCGATGTGTCCGGTGCTATCGGCATTTTGGAAGAGATGGTGGTCCAGGGCCGCGAACTTACCCAATTTGTATCTGATTTTGCATGGTATCTGCGAAATCTGCTTTTGATAAAATCATCAGACGGCATTGAGGATGTCATCGATGTTTCTACAGAAAACCTGATGCGCCTGAAAGAGGAAGCAAAGATGGCAGAGAATGATACCATCATGCGTTATATCAGAGTGATATCGGAACTTTCGGGGCAGATTCGCTATGCAGCCCAAAAGCGTATTTTGATAGAGGTGAATTTGATTAAGCTCTGCAGACCGGCAATGGAGACGGACACCGGGTCTCTTGCAGACAGAATCAGACAGTTAGAAGAAAAAGTGGAACAGGGAGTGCCCATGAATGTCAGCCCCCAGATGCTTAAGGAACTTCAGGCAGGCGGTAGTGTTAGTACGGCAACAGCAGTGACTGCACCAAAAGCACCCTTGCCGAAAGCAATTCCCGAAGATATCAAAAATGTAGTTTCCAGATGGTCCGTGGCATTATCCGAAGCACCGAACCCAATGAAGACATATTTAAAGACGGCATACCCCAGCCTTAGTAATGACGGGAAACTTTTGGTTGTGGTGCAGGATGGTCTGCCTTCGGATTATTTTAAACAGCCGGGACACAGGGAAGACCTGCAAAAGATTCTCTCAGAATATGCGGGAAAAGAACTGGAAATTATCATACAAACCAGTGACGATGGCAGAAATGCCCAGGATATTTTCCCTGATTTAACCAGACTGGTTTCCGAAACAATCAATATGGAGATAGAGGAAATAGAAGCGGAAGAGGGAATTGAAGACGAGTTTTAAAAAGACTGCACTTTTTACTTGAAATGAGGATAGCAGTAATAGTAAAATAAACTGATATGTAATATAAAAAAGGAAGGAATTAGGACAATGGCAAAACGTGGAGGATTTCCCGGCGGTATGCCCGGTAATATGAACAATCTGATGAAACAGGCGCAGAGAATGCAGCGTCAGATGGAAGAAAACCAGAAAGAGCTTGAGACAAAAGAGTTTACTGCAAAGGCAGGTGGCGGAGCGGTTGAAGTGACCGTAACCGGAAAGAAGGAAGTGACCAAGGTAAAACTTTCTGAGGAAGCAGTAGATCCTGACGATATTGAAACATTGGAAGATCTTGTAATGGCAGCAACCAATGAAGCGCTCCGTATGGCAGATGCAGCAAATGCGGAAGCGATGAATAAGATGACAGGCGGTCTTTCCATGGGAGGAGGATTTCCCTTCTAATGGACTTGTACAGCGGACACATTAACAAGTTAATAGATGAACTTGCGCACCTTCCCGGAATCGGTGCAAAGTCGGCGCAAAGGCTGGCATTTCATTTGATTAATATGCCGAAAGAAAAAGTAAACCGACTTGCAAAAACCATTATGGATGCAAAAGAAAATGTCCGCTATTGCAGTGAGTGCTATACATTGACGGACAAAGAGACATGTCCTATATGTGCCAATGAGAAGCGGGACCACCGCACCATTATGGTGGTGGAGAATTCCAGAGATTTGGCAGCCTATGAAAAGACAGGCAAGTATGAAGGTATTTATCATGTACTTCACGGTGCGATATCTCCGATGCTTGGAATCGGTCCCGGGGACATCAAACTAAAAGAGTTGATTAAGCGTCTGGAAGGCGATGTGGATGAGGTAATTATAGCCACCAATTCCAGTCTGGAAGGCGAAACCACAGCGATGTATATCGGCAAGCTGATAAAACCAACGGGAATCAGAGTTACTCGAATTGCAAGCGGTGTGCCGGTTGGCGGTGATTTGGAATACATTGACGAAGTAACTTTACTCCGGGCTTTAGAAGGAAGAACGGAGCTTTAAGGGGAAGCATTACAAAAACAATAATGAGAGGGCTTTGACATGGCGGTAACAAAGGAATTTTTTGGAACAACCAAAGACGGAAAAGAAATCAGCAGATATTTTATTGCAAACAGCAAAGGAATGAAGGCAGGGGTTATTAACTATGGAGCGATTCTTGTAAATCTGTATGTGTCTGATGCAAAAGGTGATTTTGCAGACGTAGTACTCGGATATGATACCTTAGAGCCTTATTTTGCCAACGGAAGTTTTTTTGGAGCAACAGTAGGACCTAATGCAAACAGAATTGCAGATGCTTCTTTTACCATTAACGGTGAAAAGTATCAGCTTGATGTAAACGACGGAAAGAACAATCTGCACAGCCACATGGAATTGGGATATCACAAGCGTGTATGGGATGTGGAAACAACAGAAGACAGCGTGATTTTCAGTTTGGAAGATGAAGACGGATGTATGGGATTTCCCGGTAACAAGAAAATCAGTGTAACCTATACATTGACAGAAGAAAACGAATTGAAGATTCATTATCAGGGAAGCAGTGATAAAGATACCATTCTCAATATGACCAACCATACATACTTTAATTTAGCAGGTCATAATGCAGGGAATATTCATGAACATAAGCTGCAGATTCTTGCATCTGCCTATACACCTGTAGTGGCCGGTGCAATTCCTACCGGTGAACTTGCACCTGTAGAGGGAACTGTTTTTGATTTCCGAAAGCCTAAGAAAGTCGGAGAAGATATTGCGGCAGAGGAAGAACAACTTACACTTGTGAGCGGATATGACCATAACTGGGTGCTGGACGGAGAAGAAGGTACTTTGAGAGAAATCGCTACTGTTTCGGAGGAAAACAGCAAGCGTGTGATGAAAGTGTTCACTGATTTGCCCGGTGTACAGTTTTATGCCGGCAACTGCATTGCACCCGAAGCAGGAAAAGAAGGCGCTATGTATGGAGCAAGAAGCGGGCTTTGTCTCGAAACACAGTATTACCCCAATACAGCAAATATGCCTGAATTTCCCGGTGCGGTATTCGGACCGGGCAGAGCTTACGATACGGTAACCGTATATCAGTTTATGACAGAATAAGACGGTTTTGCGGCGGCTTGATACGGAAAGTCGTCGATGAGTCAAAAAAACACAGATAAATTATGACATAAAAAGCGCCCTTCTTTTGCTATACTGTACAAAACGCAAGGAGGGCGCAGATTATTGCAGGAAAAAAGGATGCAGTTACCGGCGTTGGTAAGACAAGTCGGCAAGGTTGCAGGAGAAAACAGGGTTTACATAGAAGACTATGCATACGGGTATCTTTGCGAACTTAAGAATAAGTGCAATGTGTTACCTGTAAGAGCGGCTCTTTACGGAAACTCATTCAAAAAAGATAATATCCGCTATTATTTTGTTTACGGCGCATGCTGCGTGACAGGTGAGGGCGAGGGTAAAAGTTTGGCAGAACACTGTGACAAGCAGTTTTTTGGTGATTATGAGTTGATAGGATATGTAAATTTATACCGAAAAGGTGAAATGCCGGGAGAAAAACAGGGATGTTATATCTTTTATGAGAATAACGAAGCAATGCAGAATTATTTGTTATCGTGTAAAGCCGAACAAAGCGAATGTGTGCGGAAACCGTTACAAGCAATGGACGGACAGGAGAAATACTGTGAAGAATGTATCGGTTATCTGAAAGAAGCATCAAGGAAAATATTATTGGGAATGTTAGTAGTGATAGCGGCAGTGGCAGTTGCAACGATTAATCATTACGACAGAATATATGAATTTGCTGCTATGGCAATAAAAGCAGCGCAGGAAATTCGATAATAAAGAAAGCGGCATACGAAGGATGTGGAGAAAAACAGATGTCTAATGTTCGTGACTACCTGAAAGAAAGAGAAAAAAGAGTAGGAAATACACCTGCTTATAATTATAAAGAAAAAATAAGGACACACAGGTTGAGTATTTTTTACAGGGGAGCGCTTGTGATTGTTCTTCTTTGCGTAATTGTGGCTTTTTTGATTATGCAATGGGAGAACAAAGTGTTTGTAGAGAGTGTGAATGTAGGTTCAACTCCGGTTACGATTGTGCAGAGTGCAAAGGTAAGAGAACTTGGCGGAAATATACTTCTGTACAGTAAGGATGGTGCCAGCTGCATTGATGGTAAGGGAACTGCGCTTTGGAATCAGACTTTTGAGATGCAAAGCCCCATAGTTTCAATTTGTGAAAACGTGGCAGCTATTGCAGACTATAACGGGAGAATTATTTATACTGTAAATAATACAAGCCAGCTCGGAACGATTAAGACCAATCTTCCTATTAGGGAAATCTGTGTATCAAAGAGTGGTGTGGTGGCTGCTGTTTTGGATGATTCCGATATTACCAGAATTTTACTGTATGACGGAAATGCAGATACGGAAGCATCAATTGTGGAAATAAAGGCATCTATGGATAAGAGTGGTTATCCAATGAGTCTGTCGCTGTCTCCGAACGGGAAATTGCTTGCTATTTCCTATTTCTATGTAGATAGTGGTGATATGAAGTCCACCATAGCTTTCTTTAATTTTGGTGAAGTGGGAAAGAATGAAAGTGATAACTATGTCAGCGGATATGATTATTTAAATACAGTGGTGCCGTATGTTCAATTTATGAATGACAGCGCAGCGTTTGCAGTGTCTGATGACAGGATTGCATTTTTCCAAGGGGCAGAAAAGCCGTCTAATGTTGCTACCGCTTTATTGGAAGATGAGGTACAGAGCGTTTATTATAATGAAGAATATGTGGGATTGGTATTCCGAAATCAGACAGGTGAATCCGTATACCGGCTGGACGTTTATAATTCTGCAGGAAGTAAAGTACACTCGCAATTCTTTGACATAGAATATACAGATATTGTTTTTAACAAAGAACAGATTATTATATATGATGACATGGATTGTCAGATTTCCAGTATTAAGGGCGTGGACAAGTTTAGCGGTGAATTTGAAAAGCCGGTTTCCCTACTGATACCTACAAGTTCTACTTATAAGTATACAGTAGTGACAAGCAGTTCCATTGATTCTATGGAACTGCGCTAAAAAAGTGACAATCCGTAAACGAACATAGGAGTAATGTTTGATGTATTACGTGGCATTGGCAGTAATCGTTTTGATTTTTGTATGGAGAATGGTAGCCGGTTTTAAGAAGGGGATGGTGCAGGAACTGATTTCTCTTGTGGCTATGGCAGTGGCAGGCGTGTGTGTGGTGCTGATTCTCGGTGCAGTGGGAAGCTATATGGACAAAGAAATTGGGAATTTGGTACAAATGATAGCAGTACTCGTTGTGGTATGCCTGGTGTACCGTCTTGTAAATGTATTGTTTACTTCCCTGCAACTGATTGCAAAGCTTCCGATTGTAAAAAGCGTTGATAAACTGTTGGGGGCTGCGGTAGGATTTGCAGAGGCGGCGGTGATAGTAACGGTGCTGATACATTTGCTGAAAAACTGGGGATTATCCATTCTCTAAATTAGTTCTATCGGTTGTGAAAAATTGCTCTAAAAAATGCAAAATATGCATTGACAATAAATTTATTTTGGTGCTATAATGAAAATCCACCGTCAGAAGTGATGTGGTTTGTACAGAATATACCTTTTAGAGGTAGGAAAGTGCAGTAAAAAAGTTTTCGAAAAAAATTAAAAAAAGGTCTTGACAGTAAGAAAAGCACATGATAAGATATCAGAGTTGCGTCTGAAAGAAAAGACCAACTGAACCTTGACAAATAAACAGCAATGCAACCCTGAAAATTCTAAAGAGTAAACACACATCACAGAGATGTGGAATCTAAAGAAGATTCAGAGAAGTTTCTTGAATGAAACGAACCAAACAAAACAGTAAAACGGTTAAAGAATTAGCTAGAGTTAATCTTAGACCAAGGAAGCAAGCTTAAGGAAATTCGCGATGCGAATTTCGAAAGTTTGTGAAACAAACTTTTTATATTTGAGAGTTTGATCCTGGCTCAGGATGAA
>JAFSGE010000054.1 GCA_017434885.1 Lachnospiraceae bacterium
AAGTTAAGGACGAAGCAACCGTAGGCCAGAAGGAAGTAAAAGGCGAAGCAATTGTAGACCAGAAGGAAGTAAAAGACGGAGCAACCGTAGACCAGAAGGAAGTAAAAGGCGAAGCAATTGTAGACCAGAAGGAAGTAAAAGACGGAGCAACCGTAGACCAGAAGGAAGTAAAAGACGGAGCAACCGTAGACCAGAAGGAAGTAAAAGACGGAGCAACTGTAGATCAGAAGGAAATCAAAGACAGTATAGAAGTACTTAACAGATATTCTGTGAAGACAATTGACCGTGAAAGCTACTATGGTGAGAGAATCCCTGTTGGTGATGATGATACAGATACCGACACTGATACAGATACGGATACTGACACAGATACCGACACTGATACAGATACGGATACTGACACAGATACCGACACTGACACAGATACGGATACTGACACAGATACGGATACTGACACAGATACCGACACTGACACAGATACGGATACTGACACAGATACCGACACTGACACAGATACCGATACTGATGAAGAAGAGGGTGAAGTGCTTGGTGCATCAAGAGGTAATGCGGTTCTCGGTGCAAAGAGAGGCAATGACTTTGCAGTTCTTGGTAAGAGACGTAGACCTGAAACCGGTGACGGCTTAGCAGGACTTGGATGGTTACTTAGCTTAACATCATCCTTAGGAGCAGCAGGAGCATCCGGAATGGCTCTTAAGAAAAACAAAAAAAATAAAAAGTCTGAAGACAAATAATAGGATTTAGACATTACCGGCAAAGGCAGTCTGTCTTTGCCGGTTTTTCTTATAACAATATAAAATGTACAAAATAACAAAAATGCACTTGCGAATAAATTATGATAGTGATATACTAAATTCAAAGCATATTTTCATAATTAGACGTGGCTGTTTGTGTTACACGTTTTCTAAAAAGTCAGAGTATATCTTATTATTATCACGAAAATTCATGCTTTTACAACCCATTCATTTAATTGTATAAAGCAGGAGTTGTGATAATAAATTCCTGCATAGAAGGAGGACTTTATGACAGGAAACAGAGAGTACAAAAGTGATGTTTTTAGTATGTTAATGGAAGATGCACAGAATGCACTGGAGCTTTATAATGCGCTTAACGGAACGGATTATGACGACTCTGCGATGGTTGAAATGTGTAGGCTTGATGGTGGAGTTTCATTAACAGTTCGTAATGATGCAGCGTTTATTTTGGATATGCGGCTTAGTATTTATGAGCATCAGTCGACAATATGTAAGAATATGCCACTGCGAAGTTTTATCTATTTGGCAATTATTTTACAGGACATTATTAAAGAGCATAATATATATGGAAGTACTTTGGTGAAGATTCCCACACCGCAATTTGCAATATTTTATAACGGAGAGGCAAGTCAACCGGAGCGTTATGAAATGAAATTGTCAGATGCTTTTGAGCATCCGGTGGAAAATCCGCAGTTGGAATTGACAGATGCATAAATGAAGATGTGTTAGCTGATTTTTTTAAGAGCGCCGTTCGGAAGTGGTGAAAACGATGGTACTTGATTACACATTTGAAAGACAGTTGATGTTAGAAAGAAAGGACCGATTAGCAGAAGGGTTGGCAGAAGGACGAGCAGAGTTCACTTAATAGAACAGGTGTCTAAGAAATATGTAAAAGGGCTTATGATTGAAGATACAGCAGATATATTAGAAGAGAGAGTGGAGCTGATTGCATATATATATAGTGCAATTAAAACCACAAAAGAAAAAGACGTTGATGAAATATTTCATACATTGCAAAATATTATGAATGAAAAATAATGATATGAAATGCCTATTTGGAGGATAAAAGATGAAGACGCCCCCCAAAACGAAACATAGTAAAAAGTTTATAGCTGAAAAAAATACGTTACTCTCCAAAGCCGCTTTTGGCAAAAGAATGAACATTATTAAGAGTAATGTTTGTGAATATTTGGAAGAGAACCCTATTCAAATTACATGTGGTGATATCAAAGATGAATATAAGTACACAATTTTTATCTCAATATCTGATGGCAAGAGCAGAGCCAGAGTGTGTCATGCATCAGCGATAGATTTTGACACTTCATGGAAAAAAGTCAGTGAAAAAGCAGATGTAATAATCGAAAAATACAAGCTGATACCGATTTGGATTAAGGTGGATGTTGTCGACTATGTTGAAAGGATTCCCTCATTAAGCTTAAAGGATAAATTTATATCGGCAAGATATCAGAACTTTTTCAGAATGGGCTTTTCCTTAGACCCAAGAATGGATATGGCTTTTTTGGAAGCAGAGGCTAATGGCTGTAAGCTTTATGACTATTCGGTAATTTCGGGGAAGGAAGTTTTGCCCGGATATGAAAATATGCCTTGCATGGATGTGGAACGTATCAGTAAGTACATGGAATGGAATGGCAGAAGAACAATTCCGTTTGTCTTACCATACAGCTATTTATTCACTTGCAAATCATTTTTTATGGATTCCGATAATCAGGTGTATAAGCTTTATGATGAAGGGATTCATTGCGGCAGGAGAATCACAGAGGAGCTTTCCTCGGAACTGGTGGAAGTATTATTGCAATCATCTTCGCAGTATCTTTGCAGGCAGATGCAGAAGAACGGCAGGTTTATATATGGGTATTTTCCGCCCTATCATTCCACGATGATTTCTTATAATATTCTTAGACATACAGGTACGGCATGGTCTATGATGTGCGCATATGAAGTTACCGGGGATGATTCCTTGTTAGAAACCATAAACAAGGCAATAGGGTATCTTCTGACACAAATCCGGTATAAGGATGATGAAACGGCATTTGTTCTTGAGAAAAAAAGCAATGAGATTAAGCTGGGCGGTAACGGTGTTGCCATTATTACACTTTCCAAGTATATGGAATTGTTTAGTAATCAGAATTTTACCGAAATAATCGGCAAACTTGCCAACGGAATTTTATTTTTACAAAATAAGGAAACCGGAAAGCTGACCCATGTGTTAAATGCAGACGATTATACGATAAAAGAAGAAATGCGTACCGTATACTATGATGGTGAGTCTGCTTATGCACTAATCAAAGCCTATGCTGTTTCAAAAGAGGAGAAATACCTTGATGCCGCAAGGCGGAGTATAGACTATTTCATTGAAAAGGACTATGTGGTATACCGTGATCACTGGCTGGCTTATGCGATGAATGAGTTTACAAAATTTGTGCAGGAGGATAAATATTTTACTTTTGCGCTTCGCAATGCATGGGAAAACCGTGAAAAGATTAAAAATCAGCAAACATCATATCATACGTATCTGGAGCTTTTAATGGAAACCTATGATATGTATCTTAGAATGAAGAAAAATAATATATCTGTCGACTACATGAAGCAAATTGATGAGGACGAGTTCGTAGAAATCATTAAGTATCGTGCATGGCACATGCTTGACGGTTATTTCTACCCGGAATATGCCATGTATATGCTAAAACCGGATAAGATATTCGGAGCATTTTTTATTCGCCATGACAATTTCCGAACCAGAATCGATGACGAACAGCATTTTATCGATGGATATGCAAAATATTATAAACTGATACTGAGTGATACTGTAGACTGAATATTTATAAAGGATAACAATCCGGTATTTGATGTGTTCTTATTTGGGCATATGAATATCGGATTTTTATTATTTGTAAGGATAAAATATTTGTCAAATGTAAAAAATAAATATTTTATGTTAGATATAGTTGACATATGGAAAATATATGTTATTATAATATCAGGAGGTGAGCAGATGAAAAATCTGAAATTGAAATTTGCCAGAATGGAAAAGGACATTTCACAGATTGATTTGGCGAAAACAGTCGGAGTGACCCGCCAGACCATCGGTATGATAGAATCCGGGGATTATAACCCGTCGTTAAAACTTTGTATTGCAATTTGTAAGGCACTTGATAAAACATTAGATGATTTATTTTGGGAGGATGATGAAAATGAAAAATAATAAATGGAAAAATAATTTGGATGAAATGCAGGAACAGAAGCTTCTTCATATTGAGCGTAACGGTTGTTGGTTTAGCTTTTGGCCATTATTTATTTCTCTGATGGTACAGACGATTGTCTTTGACGATTTCAACAATTTTTACTATGTGGCAGGGGAATGGATTATCTTTATGTGCCTTGCATTGTATCTGGGAATTGCCTGTATGAAAAACGGTATTTGGGACAGACGGTTTAAGGCGGACGCTCCTACTAATTTAGTATTTAGTCTTATTGCAGGTGTGGTAGTATTTGTTGTAATAGGATTAATTACTTACAAGAGAAGCGGTATGTTAGCAGGTTCTGTTGCAACCGGAGTGATTGCAGGCGGATTTACCTTTGTACTTTGTGCGGCTTCGATGTTTGCCTGTACTGTTATTTATAAAAAACGTGTGGCAAAACTGGAATCAGAAGAAGAAATTGATAATGAATAAAAATTGAGTGATTTTTAAGTAAAAATCCGTTTCCAGGTATTAAAAACATGTATTTTGATACCGGAAACGGGTTTTTTTATTGAATAGTTGTTAGAAAATTGCAATAAAAATAAAAAAATTAATGTTTATCGATAAAAAAGTGTTGACATACGTTAAAAACTATTATATACTGCATTTAACGATAAACATTAAATTTTTATTATTTATCGTGTTTCTTGCAAGAGGAGTAAAAAAATAATTAAAATGTTCTATTATTTAAAAAGGAAAAAGGAGATTGAACAATGAAAGAACAGGCAATTCAAAAAATTAATCAAATTGGTAAGGTCAGCAGTATCTTTGCATTAATTGCAAAGATTTTGGTAGGAGCAGGACTTGTGTGCAGCATTATCGGAGCAATTATTTGCTTTGCAATACCGAAAGAACTGGTAGAAGTTACAACCGCAGGAGCAATGGTAGTTGATGTAGATTTTTCTGCGTTGGGAGTTGATATTCCGAAATTACAGAGTGATGCGGCCAGAGAAGAGGCTATAGCAGAAATCAGAGAGTCTTTTGAGGAGGATGAGGATGAATTTGCTGTAGTTGATGTTTCGATGGACGAAAAAGGAGCGCAGATTGCAGGTACGATGGCAGAGTATTCTTTTACCATCAGGGATGGTGCGTGGGCTGTGGTAATAGCTACGGTGGCATTAGCGATGACTTTTGTGACATTGTGCTTTATCAGTGCATTGTGTAAGGCGTTCCGTGATTGTCAGTCACCCTTTGAAGAAAACATAATCAATAAGATGCGGAATTTGGCAATTGCTTTAATTCCCTGGTGTATTATTTCCTCTGTATCAGATTCGACCTTTAACAGTATTGTCAGTGGGAAACCTAATTTTAGTCTGAGCGTTGATTTGGGAATGGTATTGGTTGTTTTAGTGGTATTGGTAATGGTATACATCTTTAAATACGGTGCTGTCCTTCAGCAGGAATCTGATGAGACATTATAATGGAGGAAAGCTATGGGAAAAATAATATTACGTTTGGACAGAGTGATGGCAGACCGCAAGATGAGCTTAAATGAACTTTCAGAAAAGGTGGGTGTATCTAATGTCAATTTATCCAAGATGAAAACCGGAAAGATCAGTGCTATCCGCTTTTCGACCTTAGAAGCAATTTGTGATGCACTGGAATGTCAGCCCGGAGACATTCTTGAATACGACAAAAACGCGGAATAAAAAGTAGGATATTTTTAAAACAGCATCGCGCGCCCGGCCATGAACTTTTCCTGAGCCATATAACATCTTTCGTCAGATTTTGAAGAAGCAGTTCTCACAATATAATTACTGTCCGAACATCTGTCTGAACCCCCTGTTGTATATGGTGCTCATACTAATATCGGGTTTAAGAAAAATCTATCCTGCATATTTCAAAAGAAATACAAATGCCCGAAATTCAACTTGCTTCGCTTCGAACATGAGAATTTCGGGCATTATTTTTTGAAATTGTGCAGGATGATTTTTTACAAACCCTCTCTATAGTATTACGCACCCATATACAACTAAGGGGGTGAGTTTTGTTAGGACAGTATTAATCAAAATTTGTGAGAACTGTTTCGCAAAATCTCGAAAGGGTTATCGGAACAGGAAAAGTTCATGGCCGGGCGCGCGATGCTGTTTTATAGAATAGGGGGAATAGGAAAAAATTGTTTTTGGAATTGTGCTATAGCACAAAAATGTGCTAGCACGGTTCTTTTTTTGCAGTATTTTATGATGAAAATTTGAAGAAGGTCGTAAATTATTCCTATTGGTTCTGTGTTATGATTCATTTGTAAACAAAACTACATATCAGTATGGGAGGTAGAACAACAATGAGAAAAAAATTACTGAGTATGATTCTTGCAGTTGCTATGGTAGCAACAATGTTAGTTGGATGCGGCGGCGCTTCCTCTTCTAACAAAGTCGGTGTAGCAATGCCTACAAAGGACCTTCAGAGATGGAATCAGGACGGTGCTAACATGAAGGCTGAATTAGAAGCAGCAGGTTATGAAGTTGACCTTCAGTATGCATCTAATGATATCGCAACACAGGTTTCCCAGATTGAAAACATGATTAACTCCGGTTGTAAGTTACTGGTTATCGCTTCTATTGATGGCGATTCCCTTGGAACAGTACTTGAGCAGGCTAAAGAAAAAGATATCCCTGTTATCGCATATGACCGTCTGATCATGAATTCTGATGCAGTTTCATACTATGCAACATTTGATAACTACATGGTAGGTACAATTCAGGGACAGTACATCAAAGATAAGTTAGATCTTGACAACGCAGCTGGTCCTTTCAACATCGAGTTGACAACAGGTGACCCCGGCGACAACAACGCAAGATTCTTCTTCGGCGGTGCTATGGATGTTCTTCAGCCTTACATCGATTCCGGTAAATTAGTTGTTAAGTCCGGCCAGACTTCTTTTGAAGAAGTTGCTACAGCTAACTGGGCAACAGATGCAGCACAGTCCAGAATGGATGCTATCATCGCAGCTAACTATGCAGACGGAACAACTCTTGATGCATGCCTTTGCTCCAATGACTCTACAGCACTTGGTGTAGCTAACTCTCTTGAAGCTAACTACACAGGCGAATGGCCTATCATCACAGGTCAGGACTGTGATATTGCAAGCGTTAAGAATATCCTCGCTGGTAAGCAGTCTATGTCTATCTTCAAAGATACACGTGACCTTGCTTCTAAGGTAGTTGAAATGGTTGACGCTATCATGAAGGGAACAGACGCTCCTATCAATGATACAGAAACATACGATAACGGAACAGGTATCATTCCTTCTTACCTTTGCGAACCCGTATTTGCAGATATCGACAACTACAAGACATTGTTAATTGACTCCGGTTACTATACAGAAGCTGACCTTCAGTAATCAGGAACTATCAGTACAAGATTTATATGACATAATTGCAGGCGGGAATATACCCGCCTGCTAATTCGTAAGAGAAGTAGCCGGATGATGCATCCGGTAGGATTTATGCAGTAAAATGATTGGATTTTGTAGAAAGAATTGACTTGGGAGGGATACAATTGGCGAAGATATTACTTGAAATGAAAAATATAACCAAAACATTCCCTGGCGTTAAAGCACTTGATAATGTAAATTTACAGGTGGAAGAAGGCGAAATTCATGCCCTTGTAGGTGAAAACGGTGCCGGTAAGTCTACATTGATGAATGTTCTGAGCGGAATTTATCCGTATGGTACATATGAAGGCGATATTATTTATAATGGTGAGGTTTGCAAATTTGATACCATCAAAGACAGTGAATCCAAAGGCATTGTTATCATTCATCAGGAACTGGCGTTGATTCCGTACATGACGATAGGTGAAAACATGTTCCTCGGTAATGAAAGAGGAAGCAAGTTTAAAATTAATTGGAACGAAACAAATGACCGTGCGGCAGAACTTTTAAAGACAGTGGGTCTTAAAGAAGCACCGCAGGTTTTGATTAAAGATATAGGTGTCGGTAAGCAGCAGCTTGTGGAAATTGCAAAAGCTTTGGCAAAAAATGCAAAACTACTAATTCTGGATGAGCCCACCGCTTCTTTGAATGAAGATGATTCTAAGGCTCTTTTGGAACTTCTTCTTAAGTTTAAGAAGGAAGGACTTACTTCTATTATTATCTCTCATAAGCTGAACGAAATCTCTTATGTTGCAGATAAGATTACGGTAATCCGAGACGGCTCTACTATTGAAACACTTGTAAAGAATGTGGATGATATTTCTGAAGGACGTATCATCAAAGGCATGGTAGGACGTGAACTGTCAGACCGTTTCCCGAAACGTGAAAAGAAATGCGTGACGGATGAAATTATGATGGAAGTAAAGGATTGGAATGTAAACCATCCTGTTTACATGGAAAGAAAAGTAGTTGACAATGTCAGCATTCATGTAAAGAAGGGTGAAGTGCTTGGTATTTCCGGTCTGATGGGTGCAGGACGTACAGAACTTGCCATGAGCCTTTTTGGTAAAAGCTATGGTCATGCAATTACGGGTCAGCTTATTATTAAGGGGCAGGAAGTACATTTGGAATCCGTGCAGGACGCGATTAAGCATAAGCTTGCCTATGTTACGGAAGACAGAAAGGGCAACGGACTGATTCTCAGTAATCCGATTAAGATTAATACCACACTTGCGAATTTGGATGCTATCAGCAAGAATGCCATCATTGATAAGGATAAAGAATATGCCGTTGCGGTTGAGTACAAAGAGAAACTGAAAACAAAGTGTCCTACCGTGGAGCAGAATGTAGGAAACTTAAGCGGTGGTAATCAGCAGAAGGTGCTTCTTGCAAAGTGGATGTTTGCAGAGCCTGATATTCTTATTCTGGATGAACCTACCAGAGGTATTGATGTAGGTGCTAAGTATGAGATTTACTGTATTATCAATCAGTTGGTAGCAGAAGGTAAATCCGTTATTATGATTTCTTCCGAAATGCCTGAAATCCTCGGTATGTGTGATAGAATTTATGTCATGAATGAAGGAAAGATGGTAGGAGAGCTCGCAGGTAGCGAAGCAACTCAGGAAATCATTATGTCACATATTTTAAAAGCTGACAGTAAAGGAGAATAGGTATGAATAAAGCAAAAACCTTAGAATTTATAAAAAAATATACCATGATTATTGTTTTAATCCTGGTAACGGCGTTATTTGCATGGCAGACAAACGGTAATATTCTGTTACCCATGAATATCAGTAGTTTGATTTCCCAGAATGCATATGTGTTTATTCTTGCAACCGGTATGCTGCTTTGTATTTTAACCGGTGGTAACATCGACCTTTCTGTAGGTTCCGTAGTTTGTTTCGTAGGTGCTATCGGTGCAGTGCTGATGGTAAACTTTAAGGTAAACATGTGGCTTGCCATTTTGGTAATGATTATAGTAGGTACTTTAATCGGTGCATTCCAGGGATTTTGGATTGCTTTTGTAAGAATCCCGCCGTTCATCGTAACACTGGCAGGTATGCTTGCTTTCAGAGGTTTAAGTAACGTAGTGCTTGACGGTATGACAGTTTCCATTAAGGATTGTACAACATTTGTAAACTTATTCGGTGGTGGTGCAAACTGTTACATTCCCGATTTCTTTGGAGGCGGCTCCATTAACTTAACCTGTGTATTTGCAGGTGTTTTAGCAACAGCAGTGTATGTGTTTATTCAGTTCAAAAATAGAGCAACAAAGGTTAAGAAGGGATATGAAGTAGAAAAAATGCCGACCATGGTTGCAAAAACAGCGGCAATGGCAGCAGTAATTCTTGCATTATCTATCAGCCTTGCAATGCATAAGGGTATTCCCAGCGTGCTTATCTGGGTATTAATCGTAGTTATGGTTTACGGTTATATTACTTCTAATACAACAGTTGGTCGTTACTTCTATGCAGTAGGTGGTAA
Source organism: Lachnospiraceae bacterium (assembly GCA_017434885.1). Classification (GTDB taxonomy): domain Bacteria; phylum Bacillota; class Clostridia; order Lachnospirales; family Lachnospiraceae; genus Suilimivivens. The sequence goes on from JAFSGE010000054.1 coordinate 9,891, forward strand.
TGAGAAGGCAACTAAGCTTTCCGGTATTAATACAGATAAGGTATATTTCCTTGCTTATACCAACATGGGATTTTTAGCGGCTTTGGCAGGTATGGTTACTATCGCGCGTATGACCTCTGCACAGCCTACATACGGACAGAACTATGAAATGGATGCTATCGGCTCTTGTTTCATCGGTGGTGCTTCTGCGTACGGCGGTATCGGTACTGTTCCCGGCGTTATCATCGGTGCGGTTCTGATGGGTGTTATCAACCTTGGTATGTCCCTGATGGGTGTTGACCAAAACTGGCAGAAGGTTGTTAAGGGTGTCGTACTTCTCGCAGCAGTTATCTTCGACGTAGTTTCCAAACGTGGCGGAAAGTTAATGGCTAACAAATAGAAACAAAATGCAAATATTTAAGGCCCGGATTTCCATCCGGGTCTTCTTTTTGTTGTGGTGCTTTTTACCAATTAATGATATAATAAGCGCAAGAGAAAAACAAGCGACGCGAAGCGGCATTTGTTTTTCTTGCGCTTATTAACGAGCAAACGTCTGCGAAGCAGACAGAGAGTGCGGTAGCACAGGTTTGCGAGTGAATACGAAGAGAAAACAGGGGAAACAAGCGACGCGAAGCGGCATTTGTTTTTCTTGCGCTTATTAACGAGCAAACGTCTGCGAAGCAGACAGAGAGTGCGGCAGCACAGGTTTGCGAGTGAATACAAAGAGAAAACAGGGGAAACAAGCGACGCGAAGCGGCATTTGTTTTTCTTGCGCTTATTAACGAGCAAACGTCTGCGAAGCAGACAGAAAGTGCGGCAGCACGAGTTTGCGAGTGAATATGAAGAGAAAACAGGGGAAACAAGCGACGCGAAGCAGACATGAAGGAGCGGGGTTATGCAATATTTGAGGATTGAACATATTTCTCCGGGAGCACAATTAGCAAAGGCAGTTGTAGGTGATGACGGACGGTTACTGGTAGGAGCCGGACATAAAATCACAGAAAATGTTTTGAAGCGCATGGATAACATGGGCTTTCAGGGTGCGTATATTGAAACACCGGGATTTGAGGATGTTGTCATAGAGGATGTTATTCCTGATGATTTGCGTGCCCGTGCGTTTGATGCGCTGTTTAGAAGTGATTATTTAAGCTGTGTTTCACTTGCGAAAAATATTGTCAAAGAAATGAAATTCAAAGAGACTTTGAAACTGGATCTTTTGGATATTAAAAATGATAAGAACTATGAATACCGTCATTGTATTTCCGTTGCGGTTTATGCCGTGGCGCTTGGTATCGGCTACGGTATGAATGAGGAGCAGCTGAATAACCTTGCAGTGGCGGGACTTTTACATGACATCGGAAAATTTGATGTTAAGAAGCGAGTGCTAAAGGCAAAACATGTTTATAATGATAAGGAAATGGATGAAATGAAAAAGCATCCCATGTTTTCTTATGAAGAATTGAAAGAGATACCCAGTATTTCCAGTGTGTCCAGGAATTCAATTCTTTTCCACCATGAAAATCTGGACGGAAGCGGTTACTACGGAATTGAAGGAGAAAAGCTTGGTATATTCCCGCGTATTTTGCGTATTGCAGATACTTACGATGCGTTTACGGCAAGAAGAAAGTATAGAGAGGCGTATTCTCCTGCGTATGCAATGGAATATATTATGAGTAATGTCGGAAACATATTTGATAAAGATTTGGTGGATATTTTTACCAGAAAATTCCCGTTTTATCCTGTTGGTTTTACGTTAAAGCTTTCCAATGGCGAGACAGTGGTGGTGGTTAGTAACACCGCTAATTCTATGAGACCGCTTGTGCGTAAGTTGGACGGTACGGATATTGATTTGGGACTTGATGCTGCATACAGAAGTGTCATGATTGAAGGAATGATGTGATGACATGCAGAAAGATATGACATAAAGGATAGGATTAAAATGCTTGAGGTTAAAAATTTAGTATTCCATCCCATTGATAACGGTGTGGAAAAAAGTATCATAGAGGACATCAGCTTTACTGTAGAGGACGGTGAAATGTTGGTGATTACAGGGCCCAACGGAGGTGGTAAGTCTACTATGGCAAAGCTTCTGATGGGAATTGAAAAGCCTGATGGCGGTCAGATTCTGTTGGACGGAGAGGATATTACAAAGCTGTCAATTGCTGAGCGGGCTAATGCGGGAATTGGTTTTGGATTTCAACAGCCGCCCAGATTTAAAGGAATGACAGTAGAGAGAATGCTTTCGTTGGCAGCGGGAGAGGAACTTCCCGATAAGGTATGCTGTGATTTACTCAGCAATGTAGGGCTTTGTGCCAAAGAATATTTAAAACGTGAAATTGACAATACCCTTTCCGGCGGTGAAATGAAACGTATTGAGATTGCTTCCGTACTGGCAAAGAAGCATAAGCTGTTTATTTTCGATGAGCCGGAAGCGGGAATTGATTTGTGGAGTTTTTCCATGTTGGTAAAGCAGTTTGAACAGCTTCATCAAAATAAGAAAGAAAGTATTATTCTGATTTCCCATCAGGAGAGAATTATTCAGATGGCGGACAGAATTATGGTGATTAGAGACGGCAAAGTGGCAAAGGTAGGAACAAGGGAACAGGTATTTCCGGGGCTCATGTGTCACGAAGCGGGTTGCCGTTGTCAGAATCCGGCTTGTTCATAAGACAGAATACGGAAAGGAAGAAAGCAGTGGCAGAAATCGATCAGGTAACACAGTCTATTTTAGAAAAAATAGACGGCGCCGGTTTTGTGCAGGAGGGCGCATATAATTTGAGATATAATGGTTATTCTCTGTGCCATGGCAGCACCAAAAATGTGACCATTAAGCGCAAAGAAGACAAGCAGGGAATGGATGTCATTATCAGCGGTGATGCAAAAGGTGATGTGGTGCATATTCCTGTAGTGGTGACAACTTCAGGTATCAATGATGAAGTATATAATGATTTTTATATTGAGTCGGGAGCAGATGTAACAATTATTGCGGGTTGTGGGATTCACAACAGCGGCTGTAATGATTCCAGACATGACGGTATTCATACCTTTCATGTGGGAAAAGGGGCCAATGTACGCTATGAGGAAAAGCATTACGGACAGGGAGAAGGAACCGGAGCAAGAATTTTAAATCCGGTTACTAAGATTATCCTGGAAGAGGCTGCTGTATTTACGCTTGATTCCGTGCAGATAGAGGGAGTGGACTCTACTAAGAGAGACACACAGGTGATTATGGGAGCGAACAGTAAGCTTTTTGTGATGGAGAAGTTAATGACTCATGATAAGCAGGTGGCGATTTCTGATATGGAGGTACGCATGGATGGTGAAGGAAGCAGTGCGCAGATTATATCCCGTTCCGTTGCAAAGGGAGAATCTGTTCAGACTTTTCATCCTAAGGCAATCGGATGTGCGCCTTGCCATGCCCATATCCAGTGCGATTCCATTATTATGGACCATGCGCAGGTCTGCTCCATTCCCGAGATTGATGCCAAGCATATTGATGCGGCTATCATTCATGAAGCAGCAATCGGCAGAATCAACAATGAACAAATGATTAAGCTGAACACCTTCGGACTTAGCGATGAGGAAGCGGAAGCCGTTATTATTGCCAACTTCCTGAATTAAGAAAGTGATTTGTAAGAAAGCATGAAAGGATAGTATGAAAAAGCTACTCATTTACTTAAAAGATTATAAAAAAGAAACTGTTTTGGGGCCTCTGTTTAAATTACTGGAGGCTTCTTTTGAGCTTATTGTGCCTCTTGTGGTGGCATCTATGATTGATGTAGGTATCGGTAATCAGCACAAGGGCTATATCGGTAGAATGTGTCTGATTCTGGCGGCGCTTGGACTGATTGGGCTTGTGTGCGCGGTGACAGCACAGTTTTTTGCAGCGAAAGCGGCAGTGGGTTTTGCTACCAAGCTGCGTCACGGGCTGTTTGCACATATACAAAGCCTCTCTTTTTCCCAAATGGATAAGGAGGGAACTTCAACACTGATTACCCGTATGACCAGTGACATTAATCAGGTGCAGTCCGGTGTAAATTTGGTTTTACGCCTGTTCTTGCGTTCTCCTTTTATCGTGTTTGGTGCCATGATTATGGCTTTTACGGTGGATGTGAAGGCGGCACTTGTGTTTGTGGTGGTAATCCCGTTACTGTCCGTTATAGTATTTGGCATTATGTTAATTAGCATTCCTTTATTCAAAAAGGTCCAGGAAGCTTTGGATAAGGTATTGGGCATTACCAGAGAAAACCTAACAGGTGTGAGAGTCATCAGAGCTTTCGGAACGGAAGAGGGAGAAATTGAAAAGTTTGATGCGCAGACAGATGCCCTTAAAAAAATGCAGGAGTTTACAGGAACATTTTCTGCGCTGATGAACCCTCTTACTTATGTGGTGGTAAACGGCGGATTGGTGGTGCTTATTTATATCGGTGCTCTGCGCGTGGAAGCAGGTATTTTGAGTCAGGGTCAGGTGGTGGCACTGGTAAACTATATGTCACAAATTTTGGTAGAGCTTGTGAAACTGGCAAGTCTGATTATTACGGTTACTAAGGCGGTGGCATGCGGAAACCGTATTCAAAGTATTTTTGAGATTCCGGCAGGAATGGATAGCGAAGAGTGCCGGGCAGAAGGTGAAAACGCCGTTGAGATGACGATGGAGAAAAAAGATTCGTTAAAGGCGGCAGAATATTGTGTGGAATTTGACCATGTCAGCATGCGCTATCATAAAGGTGGTGAAGAAGCGCTGACTGATATTCACTTTAAAGCGCATAAAGGAGATACAATTGGCATTATTGGCGGAACCGGCTCCGGTAAATCTACCCTTGTGAATCTGATTCCCCGCTTTTATGATGTAGAGAAGGGAAGCGTCAAAGTAGATGGCAAGGATGTCAGGGAGTATGAGCTTACAGCACTTCGGGATAAAATAGGCATCGTGATGCAGAAGGCTGTTTTGTTTAAAGGAACTATTAGAGAAAATCTCCTTTGGGGAAATGAAAATGCCACTGATGCTGAACTTTGGCAGGCGCTTCGAACAGCGCAGGCAGAAGAGTTTGTGCTGAAAAAAGAAAAACAGCTTGATGAAATGATAGAGCAGGAGGGCAGAAATCTCTCCGGCGGGCAGAAGCAGAGACTTTCCATTGCAAGAGCCTTGGTAAAGAAGCCGGAGATTTTGATTTTGGATGATAGCGCGTCTGCACTTGACTATGCAACGGATGCCGCTCTTCGCAAGTCACTGAAAGAAATGCCCGGTGATACTACCGTATTTATTGTGGCACAGAGGGCTTCATCGCTTATGCATGCAGATTTTATTATCGTGCTTAATGACGGTGATGTGGCAGGTGTGGGAACGCATGCGGAGCTGCTTAACAGCTGTGATATTTATCGGGAGATTTATGATAGTCAGTTTACCCAAAGGAAAGAGTAAGTAAAGAGGCAAAATCATGGCAAAAACAAATAATATAAAAGCAAATAGTACAAAAAGAACCGATGGCATAAAAGAAAGAAATCCGAAAGGAAACCAGAGGAAGACATTAATGAAGGTGTTGAGATATATCAGACCTCATAGTCTGCTGTTGATAATTGCCCTTGTGATGGCAGTACTTAGTGTGGCATTTACCCTTTATTTGCCAATTCTGACGGGAGAAGCAGTAGATGTTATCGGCAAATTTTTTGTGGCAGGAGCCGAAAGCAACGTTGCTATGAAAGACCCTGAATCTCTTGGGCAGAATTGGAGAATGTTGTTTGGCATTTTTCGTAATATGGCATTGCTGATTTTGCTGACTGCAGCGGCTCAGTGGATTATGAATATCTGCAATAATAAAATTGTGTATAATGTGATTCAGGATATCCGTAAAAAGGCGTTTCGCAAAATAGAGGAACTGCCCTTAAGTTATTTGGATGTGCATTCCCACGGGGATATTGTCAGCAGAGTGGTTGCTGATGTAGACCAGTTTGCGGATGGTTTGCTGATAGGTTTTACACAGTTGTTTACCGGTATTATTACGATTTTGGGAACCTTGTTTTTTATGTTGTCTGTAAATGTGGGAATTACGGCGGTAGTAGTAATCATTACACCGGTGTCCCTGTTCGTGGCAAGCTTTATTGCAAAGAAGACATTCAATATGTTTAAGCTACAGTCTGAGACAAGAGGGGAGCAGACTGCATTAATCAACGAGATGATTGGCAATCAAAAAGTGGTACAGGCGTTTAACAAAGAAGAGGAAACGCTTGAGAAGTTTGATGAGATTAACGACAGGCTTGAGAAGTGTTCCCTGCGGGCAATTTTCTTTTCTTCATTAACCAATCCCTGCACGAGATTTGTAAACAGTCTGGTATATATGGGCGTGGGATTAACCGGAGCTTTTGCGGTGCTTCGGGGAGGTCTTTCCGTAGGACAGCTTACGGTATTTCTTTCTTATGCCAATCAGTATACCAAGCCTTTTAATGAAATTTCAGGAGTAATTACGGAGCTGCAAAATGCCCTTGCCTGTGCGCAGAGAGTGTTTGACTTGATGGAACAGTCTTCCCAGATTCCGGATAAGGAAGGAGCCGCAGTACTTACGGATGCTAAAGGGGTCATTGCGCTTGAAAATGTTTCTTTCTCCTATGTACCGGAGAAGAAGCTGATAGAAGATTTGAATTTGCAGGTAAAACCCGGACAGAGGATTGCCATTGTAGGTCCGACAGGTTGTGGCAAGACTACCATTATCAATTTACTGATGCGCTTTTATGATGTGAATGAGGGAAGTATCAGCGTGGACGGAACAGATGTCCGGGATTTGACACGGAAATCGTTGAGAACTTCTTATGGCATGGTGCTTCAGGATACATGGCTTAAGCGCGGAACAATTAGGGATAACATTACAGTGGGACGGGAAGATGCCACGGAAGAAGAAATCGTTGCAGCGGCAAAGGCTTCCCATGCCCACAGTTTTATTAAACGATTACCTGATGGGTATGATACAGTAATCGGAGAAGACGGCGGAAATTTATCCGGCGGACAAAAGCAGCTTCTTTGCATTACTAGAGTGATGCTTTCCCTGCCGCCTATGCTCATATTGGATGAGGCAACGTCATCCATCGACACCAGAACCGAGATTCAGATTCAGAAGGCCTTTGCAACCATGATGGAAGGAAGAACCAGCTTTATTGTGGCGCACAGACTTTCCACAATTCAAAATGCGGATGTGATTCTGGTGATGAAGGACGGTCATATTATCGAGCAGGGAAATCACGAGCAACTGCTTAAACAGAATGGCTTTTATGCACAACTTTATAACAGCCAGTTTGCGATTGCTTAACTCAAAATACTTTCTAAATACTCAGTCAGAACCTTGGCAGCTCTTGCATGTGACAATTCACCGGGATGAGCATGTGAGCCTACGGTTTCCTCAGTTGTGTTGGGAAGCTGCAGGAAGGAAACGTTGTTGTCCCCTGTCATTTGACGATAGCTGTTCATAGCATCCGTGATGGCAAGCGTCAAATTGTAGGCAAGCATTCCGTATGTCCAAACGATATGGGAATCGGGATTATGACGGCGAATCATTTCAAGGAAATTGATAACAGCCTGTTTAAAGCGGTTTAAATCATCCTGATTGTAGGATCCGTCGGGTTCTTTACGCTGTTTAAATACTTCTCCGGTTTCGGGAACGGTAAAAGGCGGTTGCTCAAAAGCGCTGGAATCGTTGGTTCCCAGATTGACGATAATGGCATCCGGTTTCCACTCATCAAAGTCGTAAGGCTCAGATGCGCCAAGTTCGTCATTTTTAGTGCCGCTTACCAGACCGCATAACTTTTCATAGCGACAGGGAATATTATGTCTGGGGTCATTGTCCCAACCACAGAGAACGCCCCAGCCGCCCTGTGAGAATAAACGGAATTCTGCGTCCAAAGCATCAGAAACCATAAGGGCATAATTGCGGCTTACACCCATGTACATGGGAAGCCAGTCCACATCTTCTTTGGCACCGTATGTACCTTCACCGGAGGTAATACTGTCGCCGATAAATTCCAGCTTATACTTTTTGTCGGACACAGGAAGGAAAAATCCGTCGCTGCGCAGACTCTTAACCAGAATGCGGCAGGTGTCATCCTCAGACATTGCCTGTAATTCTCTGAAAAATTTCACATTTTTAACTGCCTCGCAGCTCATGCCTCTGAACAGACAAATGGACTGGGAACCGGGCATTAACATCTGACGGCTCATAAAGGAATCATTTAATCTGGTAAAAATCCAAGGCTCATGGGTATCAAACTCTACTTCAATATCAATCCAAAGCTCACTTCCGGTAACATTGACTTCAATACCGCTTCCGTTAAAAAACAAGGGAACAGGGTATTGTCCGGACTTTTGTCGTCCGTATATCTTGTAATATTGTAAATCTTTTAAATCAAAAGTTTTCAGGTTTGTATTAGGTGTCATGATTTTCCTCCAACAATATATTTAGCAACAGTTCAATTAACTAATAACAGTGTATTTCTCTTTGAAAAATATTTCAATAAAAAAATAGATTTTTTCTATTTTTAGCTGTTTCTGTTATAGGAAAAAACATTGGTTATGACTATATTGAAAATAGACTGACAATTCTGTAAATTGAGAAAGGCAGGAGATAACTATGACACCTATAAAATGGGTATACTCCTTTTTGAAAAAATATAAAGGTAAAATGATAGCAGGACTTGTGATGACTACCGGAATTGCACTTCTTACCATTGTAAACCCGTATATTTCCGGTGTGATTGTGGATGAAGTTATCGGGGCAGGAAACAGGACGCTGCTTCCTGTTATGATATTGTGTCTGCTGGGTGTAACGGCCATAAAAGGAATTTTGCGATACAGTTCTCAGGTAATGTTTGAAATCTGTTCGCAGGGTGTACTTTTTTCAATGCGCGATGCGGTGTACAAAAAGCTGTTGCATGAGGATTTTGCTTTTTATAATAAAAACAGAACCGGTGATTTGATGTCCAGACAAACCGGTGATATGGATGCTATCAGACATTTTATTGCTTATGTTATTTATGCAGTATATGAAAATATTTTGCTGTTGACATTTGCACTTGTTATGATTTTTACGGTAAACGTAAAGCTGGCACTTTGCATGCTTGTGGTGCTTCCTTTTACGGCGCTTACTACATACAGTCAGTCAAAAAGAGTGCATCCGGCGTTCCGCGATATCAGACAGAGCTTTTCTTCCCTGAATACTTTTGTACAGGAGAATATCAGCGGAAACCGTGTGGTAAAAGCATTTGCCAAGGAAGATTACGAAATCGAAAAGTTCCATAAGGAAAATGACGGATACCGTGAGTCGGAGTTAAAGGCCTCTGCAATCTGGATGAAATATGTGCCTATTTTTGAATTTCTGTCCCATGCCCTTACGGTAATCTTGATGCTGTACGGCGGTTATATGGTAATTCGGGGAGAAATCACCATGGGTAATTTGGTTACGGTAAACGGTTATTTGTGGATGCTGACGGTTCCCCTTCGAATGGCGGGATGGTGGATTAATGATATCCACAGATTCAGTACTTCTGCAGAGAAGATATATGCAACTTACAGTGCTGAGCCTGATATCAAAAAGCCGGTAAGACCGGTTGAAAGAAAGCATTTTGCAGGGGAAGTAAGTTTTGAGAACGTCTCTTATCAGGCGGATGATGCGGATATTATTTCCAATATCAGCTTTAAGGTAAAAGCCGGGCAAACGGTAGGTATTATCGGTTCCACCGGTTCCGGTAAGTCTACGATTATGAACCTGTTGTGTCGTTTTTACGATGCCAGTCAGGGAGAGGTTCGAGTGGACGGTATCAATGTCAAAGATTTGGATTTGTATGATTTGCGTGATAACATCGGTATTGCCATGCAGGATGTATTTCTGTTTTCGGATACCATAGAAGGAAATATTGCTTATGGCCGTCCGAACTGCAGCTTTGAGGAAGTAAAGAAAGCGGCAAAAATGGCAGATGCCAACCTGTTTATTCAGAATATGCCGGATGGCTATGACACCATTGTTGGTGAGCGCGGCGTGGGACTTTCCGGTGGACAGAAACAGAGAATTTCGCTGGCGAGAGCGTTGCTGAAAGATCCGTCCATTCTGATTCTTGACGATACTACTTCTGCGGTAGATATGGAGACAGAAAGCTATATACAGAAGCAGTTAAAGAGTATTGAAAAAGATTGTACCATCTTTATCATTGCATACAGAATTTCTTCTATCAAAGATGCTGACTTAATCTTAGTCATGGATAAGGGAAGAATTGTAGAGCAGGGAACACATGACGAACTGGTAGCGGCGGGCGGTTATTATGCCACAGCATTCCATCACCAGTACGGAGATTTCCAGAAGGGAGGAAATAGTCATGGCACGAAATAAATATGATGTGGATGAAGTGCTGGAGGATAAGTTTGACATAAACCAGCTAAAAAGACTTGGCGGATATATTGCGCCTTACAAAGGACAAATGTTTATTGTGCTTTTCCTGATGCTGTCTTCCTCTGCGCTAGGCATGTTGATTCCCAGATTTTTTATGTCGGTAATGGATATATGCATTCCGGCTAAGGACATGAACGGTATTTGGATGTATGCAGGATTTACGACTCTGATTGCTTTATACATCTGTGTCAGTCTCAGAATTAAGATTAAGCTGATGACAAGAGTGGGGCAGAATATAGTACATGATTTGCGCTATGATATCTTTGCACATTTGCAGGAGCTTCCTTTTTCTTATTATGATGACAGACCGCACGGAAAAATTCAGGTAAGAGTGGTAAACTATGTCAATAACTTAAGTGATTTGCTCAGTAACGGTATTATCAATACGGTAACAGATTTGTGTAACCTGTTTTTTATCTTGTTTTTTATGCTGAGTATTGACGTGAAGCTGACACTGATTTGTCTTTGCGGATTGCCTGTTTTGATTGCGGTTGTTATTTTCTTAAAGAAAAGGCAGAGAAGAGCATGGCAGATTCAGAGTAACAAGCAGTCCAACTTAAATGCATACATTGCAGAGAGCATTAACGGAATCCGAGTAACGCAGGCTTTTGTACGTGAAGAGGAAAATACCGGCATTTTTAACCGGTTAAGTGACGGTTACCGCGAGGCGTGGATGCGGGCTGTTAAGTATAATTTTGTTATGGGGCCTTCTGTGGATATTATCAGTGCGGTGACTACTTCATTTATTTATGTGCTTGGTATTTCCTGGATGGATGATGCTGCAAGCGGTATTACAGTTGGTGTGCTGATTGCGTTTACTGCTTATATCAGCAGATTCTGGCAGCCGATTAATACACTGGCGTCCTTCTACAATTCTCTTTTGACGGCGATTTCCTATTTGGAGAGAATATTTGAAACCATTGATGAGCCTGTACTGGTAAAGGATAAGGAAGGTGCCGGAGAAATGCCGCCCATTGAAGGTAAAGTAGAGTTTAAGGACGTTACCTTCAGCTATGAAGATGGTGTAGAGATTTTAAAGAAAATTAATTTTACTGCAGAAAAAGGGCAGACAGTTGCCATTGTGGGACCTACCGGTGCCGGAAAAACCACCATTGTCAACTTAATCAGCAGGTTTTATAATGTAGACAGCGGTGAAATTTTAATTGATGGTGTGAACATTGAGGATGTTACCATTCGTTCCTTGCGTACCCAGATGGGTGTCATGATGCAGGACAGTTTCATTTTCTCCGGAAGCATTATGGATAATATTCGTTACGGAAACAAAACTGTCAGTGATGAAGAAGTGATTAAAGCAGCCAAGACGGTATGCGCCCATGATTTTATTATGGAAATGGAGCAAGGCTACGATACACAGGTTAATGAACGCGGAAGCAGACTTTCCCAAGGACAGAGACAGCTTATTTCCTTTGCGAGAGCGCTTTTGGCAGATCCCAAGATTCTGATTTTGGATGAGGCAACTTCCTCCATTGATACAGAGACGGAAATACTGCTCCAGCAGGGGCTTAACAAGCTGCTTGAAGGAAGAACATCCTTTATCATTGCGCATCGACTTTCCACAATTAAGAATGCGGACTTTATCATGTATATTGATAAAAACGGCATACGTGAAAAAGGAAGTCACGAGGAATTGCTTGCGAAGAAAGGCGACTATTATCATCTGTATATGTCACAGTACGATTTCCTGCAGGAAGCATAAAAATCGGAACAGCAAAGCAAGGAACGGAAATGGATATAGAAAAATTAAGAGTATGTAAAAAATGTCTTACAAGGGATATGATGGATCAGGCAGAATATTTTAAAAATTTGCATGAGTACATTGAAAATCTGGATGAAGACGTGAAAGTAAATCAGCCGCTTTATGAAAAGCGGCTGATGGTTTGTAAAGATTGTAATTTACTTACAGACGGCATGTGCAGAGCCTGCGGTTGCTTTGTGGAACTGCGCGCTGCGGTAAAAAAGAATGCCTGTCCGTATGAAAAGTGGTCTGCATTTAAAGAGGAGCCTGCTTCAGATTAACGGTGAGAATACCGTTGTTGGTAACAGCTTCAATTACAATAGGATAGCTGTAAGGATTTACAAAGCGCAAATCTTTGGTTCCTTCTGCAATGGCAGCATCAAGTCCTGTGGGAACATAAGTAACAGGCAAAGAGTGGAAGTAATGCTGTGTTGCGGGAATACCGGACAACAGCATGGTGACATATAAGGTGGAGGATACCTGACAGATACCGCCGCCTACACTGGTAACAACCTTGCCACTTGCAAAAGAAGGGGCTTCCACATAACCGTTTTCAAGTGTTCTGCTTTCTACAGAATCACTGAAAGAAAAAGTTTGTCCCGGTTCAATTATCATGCCGTTAATTTTAGCTGCTGCTAATTCTACATTGATGGCACGGGCTTCCTGTGTATTGTAAACAGTGGTAAAGCCTGCCAGAGAGTTTGCAGGAAAAGTCATTCCGTTGTTGAAAATAGCAACTCTTCCTTCTGACTTTCCACATGTCATATAGTGAATGTAGTAAGCACTCAAATCTTTGGCTCCGTATACCGGAAGTAAATCTAAATTGTTCAGCATATAAGCCTTTAACTGAAAATCAGCACTGCCATTTCGGCCTTCTTTCATTCCGGTAGTGACGAAATGTTCAAAAAGTGCCGCTTCATTTTTTCCTATGGTCTGTTGTAAATCAGCGTAATTGTTATAATAATATTCCCAGTCAAATACCAGTGAATAATCATAAGGAGCATTGGCAGGAGTGCTATTTGTGGCAGCACTTGCATGCATAGGAAACAGCAGGGAAACCGTGAGGGTGAGTGAAAGTATTATTCCTGTTAGCTTTTTCATAAATATTCCTCCGAATGGTGTCTTGATTTAAATTTGAGCATAAGAAAAGCGGGTGATGGGAATCGAACCCACGTATCCAGCTTGGAAGGCTGGTGTTCTACCATTGAACTACACCCGCATAAATATCGGGGTGACAGGATTCGAACCTGCGACCTCCTGGTCCCAAACCAGGCGCTCTAGCCAAGCTGAGCCACACCCCGTTATT
>JAFSGE010000055.1 GCA_017434885.1 Lachnospiraceae bacterium
AGCGAGGAGAACAGATTGCAGAACATGCCGAAGATTATGCTCCTAAGACTGAGGAAGAAAGAAAAGAAGAAATGGTTGAGGAAGCTCTTGGCATTGAAGAAAAGGGCGGACTTACAGAGAGCATGGACGAGGTTCAGGAAATCACAGAGGAGATGGTGGAAGAACTTGCAACAGAGAATGTGGAATTGTTAGATGAAGCGATGACCGCAGAAGATGAAATGCTCACTGAAACTGAGATATTCACACCAGAAGAAGTAAAATATAAGAGAATTGATATTTTGATATAGCTTGTAATTTTGGGAAAGGAGGATAAGTTTATGGCAATTTCGTCAGTAAATACATATAATGCTGTCGCAGAAAATACTTATGCAACTCAAAAAAAGCAGATTTTAGAAAAGGAAAAAACAAAAAGTACTACGACAGCAAAAGAATCTAAAATAAATACCGATGAGTATGTGCGGAAATTGCAGAAGCAGGTAAAAGATTTATCTTTAGAAGTTGGAACTGGGTTAAATACAAAAAAAGATAATATGGTAGGTGCAGTTACAATAAATCCTAAATTGCTTGAAAAAATGCAAAATGACCCTAAAGCCGAAAGGGAATATACACAGATGCTACAAGGGATTCAGAGAGCTGAAAGTATTGTAGGTTCCTATTATAATTCGATTGGTAATGTTGTAGAGCGTACCAGTCATTGGTATATGGACGAAAACGGCAATCTGGTAAGCTTTGGTCATGTTCGTATAGAGAATAAATTAGATAAAGAGCTTCGTAAGCAAGCAGACGAAAATGCAAAGAAGCTTATTGAAAAAACTCGTGAAAAGGCTAAAGAAAAAGCAGAAGAGTTGCAAGAGAGGCTTGATGGCATAAAAGAAACAAAAGCGGACAAATTATCGGAAAGTAAAGTAGCGAAGATATTGTCAGAGAAGTTTTCAAATGCTGCAGATGGCGAGATTTATTTAAATGAGATAGACATGAAACCGATACTTCAAACGATAAGAGCAGAAGAACAAGAGAAAACGAAATCTGAGCCGGGTGTTGGAATGAACTTAGATTTGAAGATTTGAGAAATGAATAGATTTTGCTATGTCTAAAAAGATTTCACACCCTAAATATAGTGATTCACTCTTTTGCTATGGAATAGATTAATGAAAGTAACGATACTTATATCGTAAGTACGAGAAAGTTGTCTGTGTAAAGAGATTTTTATCAAAAGTACAAGGAGGTATGCGTATGAGCAATACAATATCAAGTGTATCTGCTACAACACAGCAATATACAGATTATTCATCATTAACGAGTAAACAGGCTGAAAAGAAAGCTACAGAAACCACATCAGCCAATAATGGCGTGGTGTACGAAAAGTCTGAACCTGCATCAACAAATAAGGCTACATATTCTATTAATAAGATGAGTGATGCGGACAGAGCTGCCTTAGTAAAGCAGTTAAAAGCGGATCAGGCGAGCCGTGAACAGCAACTTACAAGTCAGTTCATAAAATGATGTCTGGGCAGGCAAAAACTTACGGACAGGCTACGGATATGTGGAAGTTCCTTGCAAGTGGTGATTATACAGTTGATGCAGCCACAAAAGCACAGGCACAGAAGGATATTTCAGAAGATGGATATTGGGGTGTAAAGCAGACCTCACAGAGATTGTTTGATTTCGCATGTGCGTTAGCCGGTGATGATGTAGACAAGATGAAGGAAATGCAGGCTGCGGTTGAAAAAGGCTTTAAGCAGGCAACCGGAGCTTGGGGACGAGAGTTACCGAGTATTTGTAAAGATACCTTTGATGCAACCAATAAATTATTTGATGATTATTATGCTTCAAAAGAGGAGCAGACAGAAATTCAATAGAGATTAAAGGAGAAACTTATAGTTATGCTAATGAGATTATAAGAATATATCGAGGAGAGTAATGAGCAATGTGTTCATTACTCCCTTTTCATGTTACGGGAAAAGTTGCACTGCGACATAAAAAGTGTCGTAAAGCAATCTGTTTTATGGTGAAGCGCGTTGCTATCATTTATAGTGAAAGCGAGGTTCAGAACATGAGAACAGAGAAGAAAGAGCTTAATATACAAATTGGGAAACGGTTGCAGACCGCCAGAGAAAATAGTGGATATACGCAGGAAACATTTGCAGAAGCACTTGATGTAGGTGTGGAACACTATCGGAAGATAGAATTAGGCATGTATGGTTTACAGAGGGAAAATATGTTGATTTTGTATGAGAAGTATAAGATTGATCCTACATATTTACTTACAGGAGAAAAGAACCATACATTTGATGTTGATTTGTTTTTGGCAAACTGCAGTAGAGAAGAAAGAGACAAATTCATTGACCGTATGTTAGTGTTTATGCGAAAAATTATGATTAGTCCAAAGTAGAGATTACCTCCCGATTGTATATCTGTGATATGCCTGAAGGAGGTTTTTTTGATGGAATACATGGATAATGAAAGAGCAAATGAAGATTTGCTTTTCAGAAAGGAGGTTATGCGACAATTTGAGTACTTCTACCAGTATATGCATGGAGATAGGAAAGAGCCGGATGATGCAGAGACGATCTTTAAAAGGAGCATTGATTTTTTTGATGCAGATTGGATTGGTCTAATTGACTTTGATTTAGAAGTTGGAGCTTGGTCAACCAGATGCTTTTACAATAAAAGGACCGGTTCCAGTACGGAAACGCTCATTGAAGATGCGGAGAGTGCAGAACAGGCAAAACGATGGGTACAAGCAATTCGTGGAGGTAAGCCAATTGTTATCGAAGACATCGAAGATATACGAGAGGAAGCGCCGGAAGAATATGCCATGTATAAGTGATTACATGTAGAATCAGTATTGGGTGTTCCATATCGGAATTGTGGTAGTGGTCTGATGGTAGTATGAAATCCAAAGCGTTTCAAATCTTGTTATACAGGATTGAATATTATTGCGTATATCGTTACTAATGAGATTATTGCAAAGCAGCGTAGGGATAACATATTCCGAAAGCAAAGTGAGTATGAGCCTACAAGTTATGAAACAGTACGCATTAATTTGTTTAGCGGAGTTACAGTTGCTAGTAAGGATTTATTCTTTGATGAAGATGATATGAAATCTGAGACGCTTCGGTTTTTGATTGCGTTTTGTCGTGTAATATTGGAAAATTCTTTTCTGCAGAGTGCCTTAATGCCAAATATGAGGGTGAAAAGGATGTTTCTTGGGCAGATTTAATTTATAAATTCCGCATGAAATGGAAAAATGCGAGAAACTTGGATAATGATGGTTTACAACTGATATTGACTACGGAAAAAGGGTATGGTATCAATCCGGCATTACAAGTCATAGTGGATGTAGGTCTGGCAGAGGAACTAATGCGTACAATAGATGATGCATCGGATAAACTTGCCAAAATAGAATTATTACGTAAATTCCATGCGCTTTTTCATGGAGAGTTCATGGGGAATGCATTTGCAAGGAACTCCTTTATCAGAGAGAATCGGCTTCATTATAAGTTAAAGTATATTGAAAAGATGGAAGTACTTATGGAGCTGCTGATTGAGCAGGGAGATTACAATGGAGCAGCTGGGTATTGTAATGATATTTTGAAAATGTATCCGGATAGTGCGGATATTCACTTTTGGCGAATGGTAGCACTTTACAAACAGGGATATATTGATTTGGTAAGAGAGATTGATGAGAATCTGAGAGAGTTTCTGGATGAGCGTACATATTCTATTTTGTGTAGGAGACTGCAGTTGGAATTGAATATTTCGGATGCGGTACTAGAGGCGTGTCAGGAATCTAAGATGATTTTTCTTCGATTAGATGAGGAGAAACGAAAATTCATATGAATTTTCGAGTGCTTCTATATGTGTGTTGCGTGATATGATATAATTAGTGTTAGTGCGATATACAAAACTATGAATATTACGGAGGTGAAGAAAAGTGGAAATACCAGTTACACTGCAGTCTGACAGAAAAGGATATTTTGATAGGGAATGTCCAAATGAAAATTGCTTATATACATTCAAAATTAATATGAATGATTGGGAAGAGAAGGTTTCCGATGAAGAAGTCCATTGCCCTATGTGTGGGCATATAGATACTTCCGAGAAGTGGTGGACGCAAAAGCAATTAGAAGGGATGCAGAATCTTGCAGCTGACTATGCAATGGCTCTGATTTCTGAAAAACTTGACGAAGCCTTCGGCGGTTTGGCTCGCTCAACGCGTCGAAACAAGTTTATGAAAATTACATATAAACCTGGACGTAGGATTACATTTGAAAATAACCCTATTGGTCAAAGTGAGGAATGGGAAACCGATATTACCTGTGAAGAGTGTGGGACAAGATACAGTGTAATTGGTTCTGCTTATTTTTGCCCTTGTTGTGGTCATAACTCCGCAGTAAGTGCGTTTGAGGAATCAATGGACAGTGTTGAGAAAATGCTAGCGTCCCTTTCTGAGATGAAGCAGATGTTGACTGATTCCTACGGTAGAGATAAGGCAGAAACTATGTGTCGTGGTCTGTTGGAAAGTTCTATTGGTGATATGGTTTCGGCATTTCAGAAATTTGCGGCCTGCCATTATGACAAGCTGACTGGAAAAATTTCTAGGGTGAATGACTTCCAAATTGTTGAGAAAGGAAGCAAACTTTTCAAAGATGCAATTGGAAAAGGTTACGAAGAATGGCTGTCTGAGAAGGAATTGCAAGATATGAATATGTTGTTCCAACGTAGGCATTTGCTTGAACATAACAATGGAATGGTGGATCAGAAGTATATTGATAAATCTGGTGATGATTCCTATATTGAGGGGCAACGATTGGTGGTAAAGGAAAGTGATGCCTTGGCATTGCTTGCAATTATAAAAAAATTAGGTGTAGGATTATCATTGATTAGGGAGTTACTGTAACAATTTAATTTATCGGGATGTAAAGAGTAAAATCATAGTCCTACAAAAACTTCGAAAGAGTGCAAAAATTTGAAGTTTGCATTGTTTGTAGAATTTAAAATAATATATTCAAAGTTATGTGGATAAGGAGCAATTATGAAAAAAATAATATTAGATACAAATGCATTTAGGTATCTTTATCAGGTTATTGTTAGTGAAGATACACCTCTACAAATAATGGGAAAGAGATTTGATAAAGATAAATACTTAGAATTTGTTTCAGGTAGTGAGTATGTCCTATTACCATCGGAGGCTCTATTTGAGTTGTTTTTACAAAGTTATTGGAATACTCAAAGTGTAAAACAATTCTGTATTACATATCAATCAATATTAAACAGAATAGGAAAGCAACATGTACGTATTTTCAATTCTAGGAATTTATATTTTGATATTGAAAAATTTTCGAAACTTACTGGAGAAAATGAAATGATAAATATATCGGATTATATATATCCAAGAGTAGGTTATGAGTATAAAATGATGATAGAGCTTTGCTGGTTAATAATTTGTACTGTTTCTGATATGCTTTTTGAACTGTTTGAAGATATATCTATTGAAGAGATGAATGATGCAAGTCAGAAATCAATTAAGGATAGAATAACGAGTAATGTTAAATGTTTATATGATGAATATTATGCAAAAAAAATCACGAATAAGACGTTTCAATCAGAATTAGATAAATTGTTTGAGGAGTTAATAAGAGAGCGAGTAATGCTTGTTTTAATCATGATTAAAGCTTGTAAGCCCCATATAGTAATTCCAAATGAATTATTTGAAATTGAAAAGACTGAGAGTGGGGCAATGTATTGTAAGAATCTTGTTTCTATTTTATCAAAAAAATATAGTAAAGTAATAGAAATATTTAATGGAGAAGTGGAAAGAAATATTGAGTTACGGAAGGATAAGCTACAAAGCGTATCTCTTGCCTATATGATGGAGATATGTAAATTGTTCATAACAGGAAGAAAAATACGCAAAAATGATATTATTGATTGCTCGATTTTAACTATTTTTGATGCTAGAAATGAATTTGAAAATCAAACAGGAAGTGAATTTGATTTTCAGGACATAAGCTTAATTACATTTGATAAATTTGTATACCAATTCAGCAAGGAACATAACTGTGGATTTAATAAAGATTTTTATGACTGTTTTTTAATTGATTAGAAATTGTAATACGAATATTTCAGTCTCATTGGGAGATGCAAGAGGAATTTTTAAGTGATTTTCATATTACAAATAAAAGTCGAGGGGGCTAAACTAAATATGAGAAACAAATTGTATTATCCATATATAAATATAAAAGATGAAGATTTTTTGAAGTATGCGATTTTGTATTATGATAAATTGCATTTGATTGTTCCTGAATCAATAAGATTTAATGAGAAGATGAGTAGGGTAGCCGAGTCTACTGATTTGTTTGTAAAAATAAAACCTGAACAATCATACCAAACTTGTTGTGATGCAACCAAGTATACAATTGCCTTTATTGACGAAAGAATGAGAACTGATTCTAATTTTGATGTATATAGAAATGAACATACTTCTCGTTTGTATAAAGGTAAATATAACTGGGAGTTTAGTGAATATTGTGAAAAAAATGAACTTCTTACACTTCAGCGAGATAGCATTAAAGTACATCCGGTTATAGCATCTGAATATATGACCAATTTGGCAAATTTAATCGCTGGTAAAAATGGTATGGATATTGTGACGGATACAGTTAAGTATGCTGATTATCATTTTAATCCAGATTTTCGTGGCATGAAAAATTCAATTATTCGAGACGAAGTCATGCGACGTGAGCTTGCGTTTGTTTTGCCAGTTGATATGAGAGGAATTCCTATCGAAAAAATTATCGATTTCCGTAATCATAACGAGTATGCAGCCATGAGACAAGCTTTTCATAGATATACGGAGAAGTGTATGGAATCTACAATTCAAAATGATTTTGATTTGGTAGAATATATGAGATTAAAAAAAGATTTTGTAGAGTTTTTCAAGTCGTATAGTTTAGAAATTGCTGATTTTTCGATGTCCTTTGTAATGTTTGCGAGTGGATGTGAATTTCTTGGCGTAACAGCATTTGCTGCTGGTGCAATAAGTATGATACATGATTTCAAAGATATAATCACCGATTTAAAATCAGGCAATTTAACGAAGATTAGTGATTCAATAGCAGCAAGAAGATATTTGGGTAAAATTAAACAGATGCCGTTTATAAATTATTAATTTGTAAAAAATGGTCAAATTATCCTTGATGGCGTGGGGTTACAGAATTGTTAGGTGATGTGAAAATATTATATATACTTATCATCTTTTGCTTGGATAAAACGAAAAAGTTTTGGCGGTAAAGTATACAGAATAAACTAATTAAATGAGGATAAACGAAACACACAGGGTATGTATGGCTTGATATGACGCATATCATATAGGGGGCGAAATTGAACTCCATATGGATAAGGTAATACACTATAGTCGAAATGAGAGATAACTTTCAGGTTGTACATGTGAATAAGAACTAATTAAAGCCGTTGGTGAATCCAGCGGCTTTAATTGATACTACAACCGGCGAACGAAAAGCGAACTAAAATTTTACTAGCGAACAAAAAGCGAACTCAATAGCGAATGAAAAGCGAAAGGCGGTTGATAGGCTTTTTTGGAATTTTTCCAAAGAGGTCTATTTTTTATGCTTTTTTACAAGATACGAGTTAGAGGTAGAGAGCCGCCGGTTCCGGATTTTGAAACGGAAAACAATTCAAAATTCGGAGGATAAGATAAATGAGAGATTATAAATGTGATGCAATGATAATAGGACAACGATTAAAAGATGCGAGAATGAGTAGCAAAAATGGAATGACACAACTCAACTTCGCTGAGGAAATTGGTGTATATGTATCGAACATCAGCAAAATAGAACAAGGAGTGAGATTGCCAAGCATAGAGATACTTTACGAGTATATGAATCATTTTGATGTAGATGCAAATCAGTTACTTGGATGCAATGAAATGAATCAAAAGAAACAGGACTCAATTGATAGTAGGTTGGCAATGTTACCACATGAGGTGCGTGAATATCTAACAAGTGTTATTTGGGAGATGATCAATCGTTATCCTTTACCATAAGAATTGTCCCTTGTAGGGATAGTAGCGTGTGTAAGATATCCTTACAAGGGGCAAATAATTATTTTAAAGGGATGTATTATGAAATAGTCAGTACTGGCAATGAATCATTGTCAAGGAGCTATAACTAAATATGAAAAAGAAAAATACAAAGAATGTACCAGTCAAATGTATCGTATACATATCAACTGTTGGAGATATACAACATGTAAATCAGCGAGAACAAAGACAAATGAAATATATTTCTGAATACGCCAAGGGAAATGATATTGAGGTTGTGAAAGTGATGCATAGAAATGTGTTGGGGCAGCTAGATGTAAATAGACATTTTGATCGAATCATACAGATGATTAGTGAAGGCTTTGCAGATGGAATCTTAGTCGCCAATATGCGATTTATCTCAAAGGACATCGACGATGCTTGTAGAAAAATTGCTAAAGTTTCTAATGTAGGTGCTGCTATTTATTCTGTAGATGATGGAAAATTGATGTTCCGATTTAAGGATGTACCATGTGGTTACAAAACGAGATAAGTAACGGAATAGATATGATTTGGTATTTGAAGGAGAAGATGGATGGAAGGTAACTATAATATCCCGATATGGGAGAAGTATACACTGAGCATTGAAGAAGCTGCAGCATATTTTCGAATAGGAGAACATAAGTTACGCAGGATTATTAATGAAAACAGGAACGCGGATTACCTTCTTTGGAACGGAAATCGTGTTCAGATTAAACGAGTGAAATTTGAAAAATATGTTGATGCGTTAGATGCAATATAGAAATTGAACAAGGGCTTTCTGGTATAAAATTTTACAGTATTTGCTGGTATAAATTATCCGAAAAGCCCGAAGTTTATAGAAAAATTGAAAGAGTTGTGATATATTAACACTAAGCCATGTCACAGCTCTTTGAAAGGAGAATGATTATGAGTAATACAAAGAGACGTGACAATAAAGGTAGAGTACTTCGAATGGGAGAAAACCAGTTAGACGATGGTCGTTATGCGTATCGTTATACAACTCCATTTGGTCAGAGGAAAACGGTTTACAGTTGGCGACTTACTGCTTCGGACCCTATACCAGCAGGAAAGCGTAAGGACAAATCCTTAAGAGAGAAAATTAAGGAGATTGAGAAAAAACTAAGACTAGAAATCTGTTGTGAAGATAGTACGGTTT
Source organism: Lachnospiraceae bacterium (assembly GCA_017434885.1). Classification (GTDB taxonomy): domain Bacteria; phylum Bacillota; class Clostridia; order Lachnospirales; family Lachnospiraceae; genus Suilimivivens. Next base: position 9,243 of record JAFSGE010000055.1, read on the forward strand.
GTGAGTTAGTAGAGAAATATCTAATGACAAAAACCGGAGTGAAACACAGCACTCAGACCAGGTACAAATTTGTGCAAAATATCTTGGCAAAAGAACCTTTCGGACAAAGGAAGATTGCAAGTATCAAAACATCAGATGCAAAGATTTTTCTGATTAACATGCAGAAGAATGGGCGTGGCTACAGCACAATTCATACCGTGCGAGGAGTTCTTCGCCCTGCATTTCAGATGGCGGCAGATGATGACATGATAGTTAAGAATCCGTTCCAGTTCGAACTTCACACAGTAGTTGTGAATGATAGTGTCAAAAGGGATGCGCTCACAAGAGAACAGGAGAGAAAGTTCCTTCAGTTTATTTTGGAGGACGACCATTATAGTCAGTACTATGATGCGATTTATATCTTGTTCAAGACCGGACTTCGTATCAGTGAGTTTTGTGGTTTGACGATTAAGGACATTGATTTTAAGAAGAAAGTCATCAAGGTCAATCATCAGCTTCAGCGTACCAGTGATATGAGGTATATCTGTGAGAAAACGAAAACAGAGAATGGTGTTCGTGAGGTGCCAATGACGCCGGATGTAGTGGATGCATTCAAACGAATTATCAAGAATCGTCCAAAGCCAAAGGTTGAGCCGATTGTAGACGGATATTCAGGATTTCTATTCTTGGATAAGAATGGTAAACCGAGGGTGGCATTGCATTGGGAGAAATACTTCCAGCTTTCTGTTGAAAAATACAATAGCATTTACCGTGTACAGTTGCCGAAGATTACACCTCATGTGTGCAGACATACATTTTGTACGAATATGGCGAAGTCCGGTATGAACCCAAAGATATTGCAGTATATCATGGGACACGGTGATATTTCCGTAACCCTTGATACATATACGCATATCAAAGCGGAGGATGCGATTGCAGAGATGGAAAGACTTGATTCGCTGGCTGAAAAAGATGCATAAAAAAACAAGATGTTATCCGGCTGAAAAATGGGTAAAATCGTGGTGTAAATCGATTTCGATTCGAGGCGAGGCGAAAATGAGAGATTTTGGAGTGTTAATATGTTATGGAGCACCTTGAAACCTCAGTGTTTATGCAGTGTCTTGAAAATTTATGCCAGCCCAAAATCGTGGCATAAAAATTTAAATTTATGCCAAATTTTATGCCAACTGACCGAGAAAATATGCCCTATTTTGAGAAAAAATGAGAAAACAGCAAAATATGAAAAATTCCACAAACCCAGTATTTACGGGCTTTTGAAAGGATTTGAGAATTTATGAAAGAAAAGATAAAAGTGCTAATGATTTGCCACGGCAACATCTGCCGCAGTACCATGGCAGAATCCGTTTTTACCCACATGGTGAACACCCGTGGCTTATCCCACCTATTTGAAATTGCCTCCGCTGCTACCAGCCGCGAAGAAATCGGCAATCCGCCTCACCATGGAACAGTACGCAAATTGCGTGAAGTGAATATACCCGTAGTGCCTCATCGCGCAATCCAGATGACGAAGCAGGATTACGATTATTATGATTATCTGATTGGGATGGACGAGTGGAATATTAAGAACATGAACCGCATTGCCGGTGGTGACCCGCAAGGAAAGATTTACAAATTACTTACCTTTGCGGGCTCCGGACGGGATGTGGCAGACCCGTGGTACACGGGAGATTTTGATGCCACATACCGGGATGTAACAGATGGCTTAGAAGCATTTTTGGAGTATGTGATGAGTCAAAACGACTAATCACATACTCCAAGGCATTTCATAACACAAGCTTTATGCAAAATGATTCTTCTTAAAAGCTTCAATTGCATGATGAAATTGGGCAAGGATTTCGGTGCGTTCACCATTTTTGCCGTCATTGGCAGTAGAAAGCATCACATAGAGGGAAAGAGGAATTTCCTGTCCTTCATAGCAAATAGGGTTACCGTTTTGGCTTTCGATTTCGGAAGCCAGTTTTTTTGCATAAGTGATGTCGTCGGAGGCTGTCAGCAGAACAAATTCATCTCCGCCGATACGGAATACTACATCATCCGCACCGGCAACGTCATTCATACGCCTTAAAGCTTCTATGATGGCAAGGTCGCCTGCAGTGCGGGAAATATTATTGATGGGAATTAACCCTACAATATCACAGATAATATAGTGACAGCCGATTCTGTCATGCAAAAAATCATACAATTCGGAAATATCAACTTTTTTCATGATTACGTCTCCTTCATCAAGGTCAAAGGTGAGCCTTGGGAAAAGATATGAATACCTGTTTTGATTACGGAATTCAGAAGGTGTACAGTTCCAGACCTGTTTAAATGCGCGGGTAAAAGCTTCGTTGCTGTTGTAGCCGAATTCCACAGCCACATCCAGGATACTCACATTATGGTCATAAAAAATCTTTTTGGAAGCCTTAGTAATACGTCTGCGAATCACATAATCGTGGACAGAGAGATGGCTTACGCATTGAAACAGCTTTTCCAGAGTAGACTTTGAACAATAACAAGCCTTAGCAACATCCTCCGTTGCAATTTTCTCCGTCAGATGTTCCTCTAAATAGGATAGTGCAGTTGTCAGTAGCTCCAGCTTATTTGTGTTCATAGTAAACTCCTTACATACGGTACCGTAAATACATAGTAACACATATTTTTATGCTGTACTTGATTTTTTGCGTAAATCTAAATTGAGATAAAAAAGGAAGTAAAACGGCGGTTCGCATCACAATCTGCGAACCGCCGATTCTTTATCCTTTAATCTCATCAATAGCTTTTCCAAGCACTTCGGCTACTTTATCACACCACGCATCGAATTCAGGGTCTTCCTGCTGACATTCAGGATGTGTCAGTACATATTCAATGGTGTTGCGTATTCCCTGGTCAGCACGGACAGTTGCGGTAAATCCGGGTGCCAGTTTTTTCAGCTTACTGTTATCAAAGACAACGGTGTTTGCTTTATCACCGATTAAGCTGCCTGCAAAGTCATATTTGCTGCATTTGTCAAGAAAATCGGAGGACACGTAAAGAGGATTCAGCTTTACGCCGAGGGCATCTGCAATGATGCCGTAAATCTGATTCCAGGTAACGGATTCGTCCGAGGTAATCTGGACTGCTTCACCGATGGCATGTACATTGCCAAGAAGTTCAACAAAGGCTTCGGCAAAGTCACTGTTATGGGTAAGAGTCCAAAGAGATGTTCCATCGCCGTGAATAATCACAGGCTTGCCTTCCATGATACGTTTCAAAACAGCGTAGCTGCCGTTGTCACCATGAACACCAAGCGGAACGGAACGCTCATCATAAGTATGGCTGGGACGGACAATAGTTACGGGGAAGCCATCTTCGCGGTAAAGTTTCATCAGATAATCTTCGCAGGCTATCTTATTGCGGGAGTACTCCCAATAAGGATTGGCAAGAGGGGTTCCCTCGTTAATGCGGTAATCAGACAGTGGCTTCTGGTAAGCGGAAGCGGAGCTGATAAAGATGAACTGCTTGGTTTTACCCTTAAAGAGTCTGTAATCGCGCTCAAGCTGAGCCGGTACAAAGGCGATGAAATCAGCCACCACATCAAAGGAAAGGCCAGCAATTAAGGAAGCTACAGCATCTTCATCGTTGATATCCACTTTCAGTTCCACCAAATCTCCGCTAAGTCCGCTGTTGCGGTTACCGCGGTTAATCAGATACAGGGTATGTCCCTGCGCAAGTAAAAGGCGGGAGATTGCCATGCTGATGGTGCCTGTGCCGCCGATAAACAATATTTTCATACAAAATACCTCCTGTCAAAAAATACATTACATAGTGTTATTATTATTGTAACGCGCTATGTGCAAAAAGGATAGAATAAAATCAGACAAATATAGTAAATTTCCTTTCATAAGTTGCGAAGGCATCAGGAAGCAGATATAATGAAAAACAGCTGACACTTAAAGTGAGGATAGAGCATGAAAAACGGAATTTGTTACGTGATAGGAGCGGGCGAATGCGTCCGGCTTCCGCAAAACATAAATGAAGAAGATATGGTAATTGCCGTAGACGGCGGTTTTCAATATGTGAAAAACAGCCGTGTAGATTTGGTTGTAGGGGATTTCGATTCCCTCGGGTTTGTGCCGGAGCATCCGAATGTGCTGAGGCTTAAACCGGAGAAGGACGACACAGACATGCTTGTAGCGCTCAAAGAAGGGCTAAAAGCAGGGTATCTTGACTTTCATATATACGGTGGCTGCGGCGGACGCTTTGAGCATACCATTGCGAATATCCAAAGCCTTGCTTATTTGGCGCAGCATGGGGCAAAAGGAACGCTTCGTGACGGCGATACCGTAATTACTATGCTGACAAACAATGTGCTTATTTTACCGTCTGAGCTGACAGGATACTTGTCGGTATTTTCCTACGGGGAGAAGGCAGAGGGGGTTACACTGAAAGGCGTAAAATATCCTTTGGAGCGGGCTACGCTTACCGATAATTTTCCCATAGGAGTCAGCAATGAATTTACAGGGCAGAGCGCAGAAATTTCCGTAGAGAAAGGCCGTCTGCTTATTCTGTACAATCATGCAGAGTAACTAAGTATCTAGTAGTATTCCCTTACCGCAAACATGCACAGCAGAGTCTGTACAAGCTGACTGGCAAGCAGTCCCCACAGGTAGCCGTGAATGCCGAATGTGGGAATGGCGAAGAATACGAAACCAAGGCGCACCAACAGGCTAATCATGCTGTAGAGGAAAGTCAGTCCTGTTTTGCCAAGTCCGTTTAATATACTGTTTAATGTCCCGGCGATGTACATCAGCGGACATAAAAAGCTGAGAATCATAATAAATTTTCCTGCCAGTTCATTTTGATAGAGTAGATTTCCGAGAAATTTACCACCAATGAGAAAAAAAGCAGTGAAGACAGCACCCAGAAAGAAGCCGTAACGAATGGATTTGTTAACGGCTTTTTTGATGGCACGGCGATTACCTCCCGCATCTGCTTCCGATACAAGCGGAAGCAAAAGAACGCAAATGGAGTTGGTGATAGCACCGGGAAAAAGCAAAAGAGGAAGGGACATCCCGGTTAAAATACCGTAAACGCTTAAGGCAGATGCCTGGTTATAACCGTAAGTAATCAGTCTGTTGGGAATAAAAATTGATTCCACACTCTGCAGAAAGTTGATAATCACACGGTTGATGGAAAGGGGCATTGCCACCCGTAAAAGGTTTTCGGATGCCTTGGAAAAGGAAATCCGCTCAAAGCTAAGCAGTGAACCATATCCCGGCGGAAGCATATGCGTAAAATGTGCCTTTACCGCAATCAGGGAAACTATCATGGAGGCAGCTTCCCCGATGACCAGTCCGACTACCGCAAAGCTGATAGTTGGCTCGAAGCCTCTTTGCAGGCAAAAATAGTAAATCAGGTATACACTGCCTACTCGCACCAGCTGTTCCGAGAGCTGACAGGCGGAAGGCACCGCTGTTTTCCGAATACCGTAAAAGTAGCCGTTGATGCAAGAGTGGACTGTTGCCATGGGAATGGACAGTGAGATGATACGAAGCAGCGGCGCAGTACGTTCTTCTAACAGAAAGTAAAGCGCGATTTCGTCCGCATAGCAATAAATGCCAATGGTGCAGAGAAAGGAAAGTGCCATGGAAAGTACAAAACCCGTGAATAAATGAATGAAAGAATACCGATAATCTTTAGTGGTGACTTCTCCTGCCACAAACTTGGAAATGGCAGTCTGCATTCCCGCCACGGTGAGGGAGAAGGTCAGAGCAAGAACCGGTGAGGTCAGCTGATAGATGCCCATTCCCTCCGCGCCGAAGACACGGGAGAGGAAGATTCGGTAAAAAAAGCCGATAAAGCGGCTGGCAAATCCTGTCAAAGTGAGAATGATGGTACCTGTAATCAGTGGATTTTTGCGGAAAAAAGCTGGCATAGTGCGTATCACCCGGCAGTTTGTTATTGATAAATATATGCGTTTGCCCGCGTTGACAGAACAGGGGGAGGAATGATATATTTTCTTACATATAAAACAGAAAGGTATTATAGATGGATAGATTGATTTATTTGGATAATGCAGCCACTACCAGAACAGCAAAAGAAGCGGTAGAGGCCATGCTTCCTTATTTTGAGGAAAATTACGGAAATCCCAGCAGTATTTACGGTCTGGGAAGCAAAAGCAAAAAAGCACTTATGGTGGCAAGGGAAGAGATTGCCAAGAGTATCGGTGCCAAGCCTCAGGAGATATATTTTACCGCAGGCGGTTCTGAGTCTGATAACTGGGCGCTGATTGCAACAGCGGAGGCTTATGCATTTAAGGGCAAACACATTATTACATCAAAGATTGAGCATCATGCTATTTTGCATACCTGCGAGTATTTGCAAAAAAGAGGATTTGAAGTGACGTATCTGAATGTGGACGAAGACGGACTGATTAGCCTTGCAGAGCTTGAGAGAGCCATTCGTCCCGACACGATTTTAATTTCCGTTATGGCGGCAAACAACGAAATCGGAACCATTCAGCCTGTTGCGGAGATTGGTGCCATTGCCAAGGCGCATCAGGTATTGTTCCATACCGATGCGGTACAGGCTTATGGTCATATTCCTATAAATGTGGAGGAATGTCACATTGATATGCTCAGTGCCAGCGGCCACAAGATAAACGGTCCCAAGGGAATCGGATTTTTGTATATCCGTCAGGGAGTAAAGAGCCGTTCTTTTATCCACGGAGGCGCACAGGAGAGAAGCAGAAGGGCAGGAACGGAGAATGTACCTGCTATAGCAGGCTTTGGCGCGGCGGTGAAGAAGGCTTTTGACAATATGGAAAGCCGCACGGCGAAGGAAACAGAGCTTCGTGACTATCTGATTGAGCGAATCGGCAGTGAAGTGCCTCATTGTAAGTTGAATGGGCATCGGGACAAGCGTCTGCCAAACAACGTGAATTTCAGTTTTGAATTTATTGAAGGGGAATCTCTTCTGATTATGCTTGATATGAAAGGAATCTGTGCATCCAGCGGTTCAGCCTGCACGTCGGGTTCTTTGGACCCTTCCCATGTGCTTTTGGCTATCGGACTGCCTCATGAAAAGGCACATGGTTCTTTGCGGTTTACGCTAAGCGAGGAGAACACTAAGGAAGAACTGGAGTATGTGGTGGACTGCGTGAAGGAGATTGTTGCGAAGCTTCGCAGTATGTCACCTTTGTATGAAGATTTTTGTAAGAAAAGTGAGGACACAAAATGTACAGTGAAAAGGTAATGGACCATTTCAGTAATCCCAGAAATGTGGGAGAAATAGAAAATGCCAGCGGTGTAGGAACTGTTGGAAACGCCAAATGCGGCGATATTATGAGAATTTATTTGGATATTGATGAAAATCATGTGATTAGAGACTGTAAGTTTAAGACCTTCGGATGCGGCGCGGCGGTAGCGACCAGCAGTATGGCAACCGAGCTTGTAAAAGGAAAAACTATTGAAGAAGCTATGAAGGTGACTAATAAGGCGGTTATGGAAGCCCTTGACGGACTTCCGCCTGTGAAGGTGCATTGCTCCCTTTTGGCAGAAGAAGCCATTCACGCGGCACTTTGGGATTATGCGGAGAAAAACGGAATTGTGATTGAGGGCTTGGAAAAACCCAAGTCAGATATTCATGAGGATGAAGCCGAGGAAGAGTACTAAGCAGGATGAGCTGCAGAAATGCACAAAATGCAGAGCAAGTGATTGTAAGGCTGACTGCAGAAAGTAAAAGGATTCGTATGATATGAAGAAAAAAGTTGTAGTGGGAATGTCCGGTGGCGTGGACTCTTCCGTGGCGGCATATCTTTTGAAGGAGCAGGGATATGATGTGGTGGGAGTGACCATGCAGATTTGGCAGGATGAGGCAACCGAAGCCGTGGAAGAAAACGGAGGCTGTTGCGGACTTACTGCAGTGGATGATGCCAGGCGTGTGGCACAGGTTTTGGACATCCCGTATTATGTCATGAATTTCAAAGATGAGTTTAAGAAAAATGTGATGGATTATTTTGTAGCGGAGTATCTGGCGGGCAGAACCCCCAATCCCTGTATTGCCTGTAACCGATATGTGAAGTGGGAGGCACTGCTTAGGCGAAGTATGGAAATCGGTGCGGATTATATTGCCACCGGTCATTATGCCAGAGTAGAAAAAATGCCGAACGGCCGCTATGCAATCCGCAATTCGGTGACGGCGAAGAAGGACCAAACTTATGCTTTATACAATCTGACACAGTTTCAGTTAGAGCATACACTGATGCCTGTCGGGGCTTTTACCAAAGAGGAAATCCGTCAGATGGCAGTTGACAATCATCTGCCTGTGGCAAACAAACCTGATAGTCAGGACATTTGTTTTGTGCCGGACGGAGATTATGCAGGATTGATAGCAAAGGAAGCTCCGGACAAGGTACCCGGTGAGGGAAACTTTGTGACGAAAGACGGTATTGTGTTGGGACAGCACAAAGGAATTACAAACTATACCATCGGTCAGCGCAAAGGACTTGGTCTTGCCATGGGGCATCATGTGTTTGTGACGGAGATTCGTCCCGAAACCAATGAAGTGGTTATCGGTGAGGCAGAGGATGTGTTCAGCTGTGAACTGACCTGTGGACAAATTAATTTCATGGGAATGTCGGATTTAAAAGAAACCAGAAGAGTCTGGGCGAAGATAAGATATGCCCACGCCGGAGAGTGGTGTGTGCTTGAAAGGATTGGAGAGGATGAAATCCTCTGTAAATTTGAAAAGCCCGTCCGGGCAGTGACGCCGGGACAGGCTGTGGTATTTTATGAAGGTGAATATGTACTTGGAGGCGGCGTGATTAACTAGCCGCCTTTTTAAATTCTGTGGAACTCCGCAACCCGCTTTTCAAATGTAGTATAGTACTGAAAGCCACATTCCTTTAATACATTGGCGGCTCTGTCAAAATGCGCTGTGATAGCTTCGGGACTATGAGCATCGGAGCCGATGGTAACAATTTCTCCGCCCAGTTCGCGATAACGCTTTACGATTTCTGTGCAGGGATGCAAATCCTTAAGACCACGTTTCACTCCGCCGGTATTGATTTCAATTCCTTTTTCTTCCGCTATCAGCAGTTTGAGAATTTCATCCAGTAAATCCCGATATTTTTCATAGGTATATTCAGCGTCCATGTTAGGACCGTAACGGACTACATAATCCAAATGTCCGTAAACATCGAAGTTTTTAAATTTCTTGATATTATCAATAATAGATGCAAAGTATTCGCGGTAAGCCTCTTCTTCGCTGCGCCCTTCATAAAAAGGAGGGTAGTAGGGGTCCTTGCCGTTGCAGATGTGGGAGGAAGCAATGATAAAGTCAAAATCATAGCTTTTGCTTAAAATGGCATGACGGCGGGCAAGATGAGGCTGTAGTCCAAGTTCTAATCCAAAAAGGATTTTAATTTTATTCTGGTATTTTTCGCGAAGACCAATCAATTCATATAAGTAAGAATCAATGTTGCACTCAAATTTGCCTTCAGGGTCCAGTTCTGTTATGGGAAAATCAAAATCATTGTGCTCCGTAAAGCACATCTGGGTAAGACCCAGTTCAATCCCTTTTAAAATCATCTGCTCCATGGGAGTATCGGAATCGCCTGAAAAATAGGAATGTAAATGATAGTCTGCTTTAATAGCCATGTTTGCCTCTCCTTTATCCTTATTCATTGAAATGACAATTGTCTTAATTCTTTGAAAAATAAGAATCGTCAAGTATTTCGGTTTATTGCATTTATTTGGAAAATTCCTGAATTAAGTCTAGCCGATTTGAATAAAAAACGCAACGGAATGTAAAATAAATATTAAAAATCCCACAAATTATAAATATTTTTCATTTACATCTTGCACTTTTGGGACAAATTAGGTAAAATAATCCTGCTGATAAAATTTTGTCAATCTTTTTGATTGCAAAATAATATAAAATAATTATTTCAATTTTAGGAGGAAACTAAAATGGCAGTAAGAGTAGCAATTAATGGTTTTGGCCGTATTGGTCGTCTTGCATTCAGACAGATGTTTGATGCAGAAGGTTATGAAGTAGTAGCAATCAATGACTTAACAAGTCCTGAAATGCTTGCACACTTATTAAAGTATGACACAGCTCAGGGTAAGTACAAATATGCTGACAGCGTTTCTTACGGAGATGATTCCATCACAGTTAATGGAAAGACAATCACAATCTACAAAGAAGCTGACGCTAAGAACCTTCCTTGGGGTGAATTAAACGTAGACGTAGTTCTTGAATGTACAGGTTTCTATACATCCAAAGAAAAAGCAAGCGCACACATCACAGCTGGTGCTCGTAAGGTAGTTATCTCTGCTCCTGCAGGAAATGACCTTCCTACAATCGTTTACAACGTAAACCACAACACATTAAAAGCTGAAGATACAGTTATCTCTGCAGCTTCCTGTACAACAAACTGCTTAGCTCCTATGGCTAAGGCTCTTAATGATTTAGCTCCTATCATGAGCGGTATCATGACAACAGTTCATGCTTACACAGGTGATCAGATGATCCTTGACGGACCTCAGAGAAAGGGTGACAAGAGAAGAAGCCGTGCAGGCGCTCAGAACATCGTTCCCAACTCTACAGGTGCTGCAAAGGCTATCGGTCTTGTAATTCCTGAATTAAACGGTAAGTTAATCGGTTCCGCACAGCGTGTTCCTACCCCTACAGGTTCTACAACAATCCTTGTTGCAGTTGTTAAGGGTGCAGTTACAAAAGAACAGATCAACGATGCTATGAAGGCTGCTGCTACAGAATCCTTCGCTTACAATACAGACGAAATCGTATCTTCCGATATCATCGGTAGCACATACGGTTCCATCTTCGATGCTACACAGACAATGGTAGCTCCTATGGAAGATGGCAATACTCAGGTACAGGTTGTATCTTGGTATGACAACGAAAATTCTTACACAAGCCAGATGGTAAGAACAATCAAATACTTCTCTGAATTAGCATAATACAACGTTCACCTGCGGTGAAGTTGAGAAGAACGCTTGCGTTCTTCCGCTGATTTGAAAGTATAAGTAAGACCTATAAAGGTCCGGTCTAGTGGACCGGACCTTTAATTTTTATCAATAAATAAAATGGAGGATTTAATCATGGGATTAAACAAGAAATCAGTTGATGATATCAACGTAGCAGGAAAGCGCGTACTTGTAAGATGTGACTTCAACGTTCCTTTAAAGGATGGCGCAATCACAGACGAAACACGTATCAATGCAGCACTTCCTACAATCAATAAGTTATTAGCAGATGGTGGCAAGGTTATCCTTTGCTCCCACCTTGGCAAAGTTAAAGAAGGACCCAACGAGAAGGAATCCTTAGCACCCGTTGCTAAGAGACTTTCCGAAAAGTTAGGCAAAGAAGTTGTTTTCGTAGCTGATTACAACGTAACAGGCGAAGCTGCAACTGCAGCAGTAGCAGCTATGAAGGAAGGAGATGTTGTATTACTTCAGAATACACGTTTCCGTGGCAAAGAAGAAACAAAGAACGGCGAAGAATTCTCCAAAGAATTAGCTGACCTTTGTGATGCATATGTATGTGACGCTTTCGGTTCTTCCCACAGAGCACATGCTTCCGTTGCAGGTGTAACAGAAGTTGTTCGTGCTAAGGGCGGTGACTGTGCAGTTGGTTACTTAATGCAGAAAGAAATCGACTTCCTCGGAAATGCGGTAGAAAATCCTGTAAGACCTTTCGTTGCAATTCTTGGTGGTGCTAAGGTTGCTGATAAGCTTAACGTTATCAACAACTTACTTGAAAAATGTGATACTCTTATCATCGGTGGTGGTATGGCATTCACATTCTTAAAGGCAAAAGGCTATGAAATCGGTAACTCCTTAGTTGACGAAGAAAAGCTTGATTACTGTAAGGAAATGATGGCTAAGGCAGAGAGCCTTGGTAAGAAGTTATTACTTCCTATCGATACAACAATCGCTGCAGGATTCCCTAATCCTATCGATGCTGAAATCGAAGTATCTGTTGTAGATGCTGACAAGATTCCTGCTGATATGGAAGGTCTTGATATCGGTACTAAGACAGCAGAGCTTTATGCTGACGCTGTTAAGTCCGCTAAGACTGTTGTTTGGAACGGACCTATGGGTGTATTTGAGAACCCTATACTTGCAAAAGGTACTATTGCTGTAGCTAAGGCTTTAGCTGAAACTGATGCAACAACAATCATCGGTGGTGGTGACTCCGCAGCAGCTGTTAACCAGCTTGGATTCGCTGATAAGATGAGCCACATCTCCACAGGTGGCGGTGCTTCCTTAGAGTTTTTGGAAGGCAAAGTATTGCCGGGCGTTGATGCAGCAGATGATAAGTAATTTGTGGCAATAAATGACTTAAACAGATTGCTAAGTGCATAAAGCTGGGAATCTCATGCTTGCATGATGATTTCCGGTGTTTATGCACTGATTATGTGCGAAGCACATTTGTAAGCACGAAGTGATTACGAAGCAATCGGTAAGGATATAGCTCGATAAGACGCGCAAGCGAAACGAGAAACTGCTTGAAGTTTCGAGTATTAGAGGGCAAAAAGAAATAATTTAAGGAGAAAATTAAAATGGCAAGAAAGAAAATCGTAGCCGGCAACTGGAAAATGAACATGACTCCTTCTCAGGCAGTTGCTTTATGTGCTGAATTAAAAGACTTAGTAAAATCTGATACAGTAGACGTAGTTTACTGTGTACCTGCTATCGACATCGTTCCCGTAGTAGAAGCTGTTAAGGGTACAAACGTTGAAGTTGGTGCTGAAAATATGTACTTTGAAGATAAGGGCGCTTACACAGGCGAAATCTCTGCAGAAATGTTAGTAGACGCAGGCGTTAAGTATGTTATCATCGGACATTCCGAAAGACGTGATTACTTCAAAGAGTGCGATTGCATGTTAAACAAGAAGGTTAAGAAGGCTCTCGAAGCAGGTCTTATTCCGATTCTTTGCTGTGGTGAATCTCTTGAACAGAGAGAAATGGGCGTTACCATGGACTGGATTAGACTTCAGATTAAGTCTGACTTAGTTGGTGTAACAGCTGATCAGGTTAAGGGAATGGTTATCGCTTACGAACCTATCTGGGCTATCGGTACAGGTAAAACTGCTACTACAGAGCAGGCTCAGGAAGTATGTAAAGGAATCCGTGACTGCATCGCTGAAATGTACGATGAAGCTACAGCAGAAGCTGTTCGTATCCAGTACGGTGGTTCCGTAAATGCAGGCAACGCTGCAGAATTATTTGCACAGCCTGACATCGACGGCGGTCTTGTAGGCGGCGCTTCTTTAAAAGCTGATTTTGGAAAGATTGTTAATTATTAAACGATAAAAAGAATATACAATGCGCATAAAAAACATTGAATAAGTATATTGAAAAGGAAAGATTTTTGGTTAAAAAAAACAAAATCTTTCCTTTTTATATTCTTTTAGAAATATAAAGTGTCACTATTTACTATCACTATTACTAAGGAAAGTATCACTAAATTTAAAAAGTGTTAAATTGCTAAGAGTAAGAAAATTTATGAAATGTGGCTAATACTTAGAGTTTAAACAACGATAACTTTAGAGCTTGCAGAGGGAATAATATGACAATTATATGGATAGATGGAATATTTGGAAGTGGAAAGACGGCTGTTGCTAATGCTGTGGTTAAAATCAAAAATTCATATTTGCTTGAATTTGATGATTTGCAAGAAAAATATAAACCTAATTCTTTTTTGATTTGATTGGTGAAAGGTATCCTGAAGCTAAAAAATATTTAGTAGATGCATGCATATGTGAAATGAAGAAGTTAATAAAAGATGGGAGTTATGATTTTTTGATTATTCCAATTGCATTGATTAATGATTATTGTAATATTGTTGCAATATTGTTGCAATTTATGGAATGTTATTGGTTAAAAAGAAAACAGGAAATGCATGGGGATGCGTTTTTGCATTTTGTCTAATTTGGAATGCAATGTAAATCTAATAACAAATGAAACTTTCAGTCTTGCGGAGAGATTGAAAGCATGTAAAACTTTGAAGTTTCTGTTGAGATATATGTAGTGTGAATGCGGAGTGTAATGCTCCGCATTTTGATTGGAAAAATATTTGATTAAGTGATAATAACGGGGGAGGGTATTGACAAACAGCGTCGAAGTATATATACTAACGATGACCACATGGTCACCTGTGCTTGTTAGGAGGGATTTATCAAATGCCTACAAATCAATTTTTTAATTTAGAAGCAGAAAAACAGAATCGCATTATACAGGCAGCGATCACAGAGTTTGCACAAAATACATATGTCAATGCATCCACAAATCGAATAGTAAAGGCGTGTGGCATAAGTAAAGGTAGCTTATTTAAGTATTTTACAGATAAAGAGGATTTGTACTTCTTCTTATTGGATACTGTTATGTGGGAAATGCTACGGGATATAGAAAGTGATGTAGAGAATTTATCAACAGAGCTTTTTCAGAGAATTATAGATTATTCAGCCTTAGAGATATCTTGGTATATAAAGAATCCGGATAAGGGACGTTTGATAATGAGTGCAGTTACGGAGAAGGACGAAGAGATTTGCAGCAGGATGGCTGAGCGGTACGGTGCGAGGGGAGAAAATATATATTATGAGCTGCTCGCCGATATTGAAGGAAAAAATCTTAAGATAGCTAAAGAAAAGATTGCAGAACTACTTAAGTGGGTTCTTGAAGGTTTTAATGAAACTTTTTTGAAAAAGGCAGATATTAAAAAGGAATCTTTTGAACAGCTCAAGGAGAATTATATTCAAGAATTATCAAATTATATAGAGATATTAAAAACCGGTTTTATAGAAAGGAAAGAATAATATGTTTTGGAATGCAAAAGAGCAGGTGTTAAATATTCAGGATACACAAATGAATTGTATTACTTTTGGAAACGGCGAAAGGTCATTGATTATGATTCAAGGTCACAGTACTCGAAGTATTAAGGGGGCATCCCTTTCGTTAGCTTATATGTATCGAATTTTTGCAAGGGATTATAAAGTCTACCTTTTTGACCGCAGAGAGAATATTGGTGAAGACATCACAGTTAGAGAATTGGCATCGGATATAGCAATGGCAATGGATTTTTTGGAAATTCAAAGTGCTGATGTTTTTGGTGTTTCTCAGGGTGGTATGATTGCACAGTATCTTGCAATTGACAGGCCGGACTTAGTAAATAAACTTGTTCTTGCAGTGACGCTTTCTAAGAATAACGAAACAGTCGAAACGGTAATTTCTGATTGGATTAGAATGACTGAACAAAACGATATAAAGAATCTTGTTAAGGATATGGCTGAAAAAATGTATACAGACTCTTATGTAAGAAAGTACAAGTATTTTATGCCTTTATTAACAATCTTGCAGAAACCAAAGAATGTGCCAAGATTTATTACATTAGCAAAAGCATGCCTTACCTGTAATGCTTATGATGAATTAGATAAAATTCAGTGTCCGGTATTTGTAATTGGTGGTATGCAGGATAAGATAACCGGTGGAGAGGCTTCTATGGAAATAGCAGAAAAGCTTGGATGTAAAAGTTTCATATATGATGACTTGGGACATGCAGCTTATGAAGAAGCAAAGGACTTTAATCAAAGAGTATATGATTTTTTTATGATATAAAAGCGTTTGTGGACACTGGAAATTTTCAGTCTTACAGAGTGATTGAAAGCAACAGAAGATTTGAATTTTAGTGAGGTATTAATTGTGATTAAACGGAATAAAGTAAGAGAATGTAATAAAAATGATTATATGACATTTCCGAGGCAGTTTGAAACATATAAATGGTACAGGCCGATTTTTGTTTTGCTTTTAGCTTGTCTTTTTGTTGGGATATTCTTTGTTGGAATAGCATTGCTATATATACTGTTATCAGGAGCGAAAGATTTCAGCAATGCGAATTACTATGGATATGGTGCATTAATAAGTGTTGGTATAACAGCTACCATTCTTCCGGCAGTAGCAATAGCGTCTAAAATTGTAAAAGACCGTCCTTTTTCTTCATATTCTTCTTCAAGAGGTGGTTGGAACTGGAAAATATTTTTTAAGTGCTTGTTGGTTGCCATACCCATAATAGCTTTGTATTATGCAGTTCTTTTGATTTCTTCCGATATTGCTGTTACTCATGTAATAGAATTTACTGTATTTGGTTTCTTTGCAACGCTTATTATTACACCCATTCAATGCATTTCTGAGGAATATTTGTTTAGAGGGTTTTTGAGTCAGACTATTGCGTCTTGGATGAAGAGTTCTATTATAGGTGTGATTTTTTCGTCCTTGATTTTTATGCTGATGCATCCACAAAAAAATGGCTTGGGTTTATTGGCGACATTGATATGCGGCATTAGTTTTGCAATCATAGTATGGAAGACAAAAGGTCTTGAAGCAACTGGGGCGATGCATACAGTAATTAATTTGAGTTGTTTTATATTAGGTGGATTTGGTATTGTGAGCAATACTAATCAAATGTCTGAAATAACAATGCTTGCGGAAACAATGATATATGTTCTATATTTGATTGTTATTGTGTTTGTAGCAGATAGAAAACTAAAATGGTTTGGATTCAATAAATGATAATCTTTTAAATTCTATTATTGTAACACAGTTGAAAGTTTCAGTTTAATGGAGCGATAAATTCTTAGTTGAAAAAAGATTATAGTTAAAATATGAAGATTCAAAGGAGAAGAAATTGTGAGGTCATATAAATCAATTGAGTTTTTAAGAGTTGAGGCTAATGAAATAAATTTAGCTTTTCAAAAAGCGAGTGTGGAAGGATAGGAAACGTCTTAGAAAATTGCTGATAAACGTGAGCCTATCGTTCAAGCATTTTTTGAAAAATACGTTCCATTTCCTTTTTAAGGTAGTGAAAATTTGATAATATCACTATAGCGTGAAAATGGCTAAAAAGTGATACTTGTATTGAGATTGCTAAATAGAATGTTGTTTTTTACAGAGAATAACAGTTTTGATAAATTAAAAAGTATCACTATTAAGTATCACTACGATTTGAAAAAGCTTGAAAATACAAGGAATTTTAAGGAAAGTGTTAGAAATTGTAAATTATTAATTTTTGCAAGAATTACTATTCATGAATGATTAGTAGTAAACAATTAGTTGATGTTACAAATTTGAACTCCCGGCAGTTTTGTCGGGAGTTTTTTAGTAATTTTTTTATAAATTATTTATGTGTTGGTTCTATGAATCATATTGTTTCAATACTTTGTAAAAAATATTTTGTTAATTCACAGAAATATTTGACGCACGTCAAATAATATTATACAATTATGACAGTGGTACATGAATGTGAACGAGGGAGATGACATGATGCAGAAAGTAATTATAGAAAAACAAGATTTAAGTTTTCTTAAGTGGTCTCATGTAAGAAGCTCCAGTGGCACGGCAGGTACATTTTTAAAGTCTCAATCTGTTGTGTCGGGAGAAAAAATATATTATAAACTGTCAGGCTTTGACAGCGAAAAAGGAATTATCGGACATGAATGTAAATGAAATTATTGTTGACCGACTGCTTACTATATTAGGTGTAGAACACTTGGAATATCAGCTTGTTCATGCAGATGTAGAAATAGATGGTAAAGCCTATGATACCTGGCTGTGCGCTTCCAAGGATTTCAAGCAGAAAGGGGAATCTAAATCAGCACTGGATAATTATTATCAGATTAATAAACAGGAAAATGAATCGCATTATGAGTTTTGCCAAAATAATGGTTGGCAAAAGTACATTGATACAATGCTGGTGGTTGATTATTTGATTTTAAATAGAGATCGACATGGAGCCAATATTGAAGTGCTCAGAAACGGAAGAAAACGTAGTGTCAGAATTGCTCCATTGTTTGACCACGGACTTTCTTTTTTGTGCTCTTGTTATAATGAAAGTGAAATAGAACAGTTTGATATATTGGCGGATAAGCCCTGTAACAATTTTATCGGAAGTCGTTCTGTTTTTGACAATTTGAAGCTTGTTACAGATAAAAAATCAGTTTTTCAATTTGGGTTAAAACCGCAGGATAAAGAAATATTGTTTGAAGGTTTATTATCTGTATTATCAAAACAGCATTTGGAAAAAATATGGGATATGATTTGGTCAAGGTGGTGTGAATATGAAAAGCTATGCGATTTATGATGAAGAACTGCAAAGGACATCGGCAATCGGCTATTTATTTTGCTATGAAAAAGCGGAAAGCTTTATTGTTGAATTGTGCGAGGACTTGGATGAATGGGATGCGCCACTGCTGTTTCAAGGATTGGTTAAAAGAGGAATATATACCATTCCGCGAGATATTAGTATTTTATGGGTTAGAGAACGGGTGATTCCAAGCGGAAGACAAAACATAGGCAGTATTCTTAAAAATCATAAATTAAAAGAATACAGTGAAATGGCTTTTTTTCAATTATCAAAAGGAAAATGTTCGCAGGATGGCTGTTATATTACGGAAATATCAGAAGAACAAATTCCTGAAAAGATTCGAAATAGAAGAATGAGAAATATACGGGAATGTTTTTTCACAGAGGATAGACAACTTGTTTGTATGTTGTGGGATAATACTGTTCGGAAGGTGGATTTGACAAAGATTTCAAAAAAGAATAATGATATTGCTAAAGTTTTAAAATATAAGGAAATATATGATAGTGTAATGGTAGGACCCGGTGGGTATAGTGTGATTTTTAATGAAGCAATAGAAATCGGGATTGCGGATTTAATGGAAAGCGGTCTGGTATTATCTTTAAGTGCAAATGATTTTTATTCTATTATAAGGAATAATGTGGTGGATACTTCAAGAGCATGTGAGATGTTGCAATGTTCAAGACAAAATCTGTCATACTTAGTTAAGGAGAATAAGCTTACTCCGATTATTTGCGGAACGAAAGAAAATTGGTATACCAAAGGTGAACTGGCAAGGGTAATGAGTGAATAAACAAATTTGCAACAAAAACAGTATTTTCGATTATTTGTTCGTATGATATAATATGTGCGAAGCGCATCTGGAATTGATGATAGACATGCAAAGCAATGTCTGTGATATTAATAATTTTACTGTTTTCATAATTAAATAAAAACATGCTTCGAGATGAAAAAATGAAAGGAACAACTAATATGAAAAAGTATAAAAAAGGATTGGTTTTTCTATTAGCGTTGGTGGTGCTGATGCCGGTAATTCCCGTAGAGGCAAAAGTAGAGGAAACCACAGAAGTAGAATTGATTGATATGGGACATGGAATATGGGTTCCTTCAAGCTTTGATGTTGTGGATGAGAATGGTAACTATGTAACGTTATCGAAAGTGGATGCGTCTTATTGTGAGATGCAGGAAATTGATGAAGAGTCTTATAGTATTATATTAGATAATGGATATCGTGCAGAAAAAGAATGGGCTTATGTGGCCGGTATTACGGACAAAGCTTATGCGCGGACAACAATTTACAATGAAAATGGTGATATTGTTTTTACCTTAGGAAACGACTTTATGGGGCAGATTGTTTTTGCCATGCAGGATGAGGCCGGGAACTATGTAAAAAATACATACTCTCGCAATGTAGTAGTGGATTTGGAGAATGATGAATTTGAAAGTTATTATGTTACAAATGAGGATGATTCGACTATCCGGCCATTGACAAGACAAACATACAATTCAGAAGAACAAGTGCAAAAGATATATAAAAAATGGGGCAATGTTATGCAGCTTGATTCAAAGTATGAGTATGACACAGAAGGCGGTGGTACATGTACTGTATATGGTAAGACAGTGAATAAATATGATAAGGAAGATGAATATTATGAAAATTTTTCCTATAAAAAAGACGATTTAAAAGAATACACATATAATACAGTATTTCATATTTACGGACAAGGAAGAGCTGCTTACGGACCATGCAATAAAGTAGCTCCTACTAAAATTACACAACGTGGACAAGAACTATATATTTATTGGTTAGACAATTATTTTACAGATATAGAATGGAGTTCGGCAGATCAGGATATGGAAGAAATTCTTGATGGCAGACCAATGCAGCAGAACTACTATTTTACCCAGGAACAAATAGATATATTGGAAAAAGAGGGCATAAAAACCGTTGACGAATTAATGAAAAAATATCCGGAGTTTTCGGAGACCTTTGGAGCATATGTAGATACTCTTGATGAAGACATCGGAAAGGAAGAGCCGGAAGAAATAAAAGAAGCACGGGAAAAAGAAGAATCCATTATTTCTCTTGAAGAGCAAGCTACTCCCCAGCCGACAGAAACACCAACAGAAGCACCAACAGAAGCACCGGCAGAGGAGGTGCCTGAAGAAAAGCTTCCTGTAGTGGTTGATGATAAATGGAGAATTTCAGCAGACGGAAGCAGAGTTTGTTGGCAGGAACTTACGGGAGACGCAGTGCCGATTAATGGTATGATACCGGCTCATGTAATGACGCAGGAAATGAATACTCCGTATGGAATACGATGTACGGCAATTTTATATGACGAAAATTACAATATGATTGTGCATTGTATGAATTTTGATCTTGAACATACCAATTATGAGTATGCATATATTACAACAATGGATTTTGCTTTGGGTATGGCAGAAATTGCAGGAACGGATACACCTATAAGCGGTAATTTGCATTACCTGGGAGAAACTACCTATGAAACGGAAAGTGATCCTGTAACAGGCGATGTATATGGTGAATATGTGACAGAACCGGGTGCAGACTATTATGATCCGGGTTTGTTAGAATAGAAGAAGGAAGGCTGACAAGATGAAGAGTAAGGAGATATATTTGGCAAGAATAATTGTTGTAATGCTTCTGGTTACAGTTGTGTTACCCGGTTGTGGAAGCCGGGAAGAAGAAAAGAATACGGTAACAGAAGAAGCAGTTGAAACAACATTGCCTGCCGAGTCTACACCGGAACCCACACCAACTGCGGAATCTCTTAGTCCTGCAATGAGCCGTTATCATGAAGCAGTAAAAGAAAATACCGTTTTACTTGCACAACAGGATTACTTGAATAATGCAATTTTGTATTATCAGAGTATCAGGATGATGACAGTTGCAGATGGTTTTGAAGAAAAAAGCTTTGATGAAGTAGCTTTGGGGACAAAGCAGGATGAAGAACAGATTATGATTGATTATCCGGAGTTTAATCCTGATGCAGTAGAAATAACGGTTCCGGAAATATCAGAAGAGGAAGCTGATGCAAAAAGTGAAGAGCTGGAAACTGTAAATGAAGAGCTTAAGCAATTGATTGCAGATTTGCAAACAGAAGCGGATAATTTGAAATTAATTGCAGGAATGTAGGAGGAGCTCTTATGGATAACATTTTATATCTGGTAATTCCCTGC
This sequence comes from Lachnospiraceae bacterium, assembly GCA_017434885.1. Lineage (GTDB taxonomy): Bacteria > Bacillota > Clostridia > Lachnospirales > Lachnospiraceae > Suilimivivens. The sequence goes on from JAFSGE010000055.1 coordinate 30,570, forward strand.
TACAATGAAGAAGAGGTTTTGCCGGAAACATCCAAAAGGTTAAAAGAAAAAATAACTTCTTTAATAGAAAATGGAAAAATAGATAAAGCAAGCCGCATTGTGTTTGTCAATGACGGCTCCCGTGATAAAACGTGGGAAATCATCCGTTCCCTGCATGAGCAGGACAGTGTTTTCAGCGGTATTAATCTAAGCCGCAACAGAGGACACCAAAATGCGCTTCTTGCCGGACTTATGACGGTTAAGGACCATGCGGATATGGTGATTTCCATGGATGCGGATTTACAGGATGACATTGATGCAGTAGATGCCATGGTGGACAAGTACTTAGAAGGTATGGATATTGTGTACGGGGTGAGAAGTAGCCGTGCCAAGGATACGTTCTTTAAAAAAGCCACAGCAGAAGGATTTTATAAATTAATGAACACCATGGGTGCAAACACTGTGTTTAATCATGCGGATTATCGTTTGATGAGTAAGCGTGCTTTGGAAGGGCTTGCTGAGTTTGGAGAAGTGAATTTATTTTTACGCGGTGTTGTTCCTATGATTGGCTATCCTTGGGATGTGGTATATTATGAGCGTGGTGAGCGTTTCGCAGGGGAGAGTAAGTACCCGCTCGGAAAGATGCTTGCGTTTGCCGTTGAAGGAATTACTTCCCTCAGTACCAAACCCATTCGAATGATTACCGGACTTGGATTTTTTATTTTCTTAGTGAGTATAGCAATGCTGATTTACAGTTTTATCCGCCACTTTATGGGGGCAACCATTGTAGGATGGACTACTCTTATGGTTTCCGTATGGGCTATCGGCGGTTTGATTCTTTTGTCCCTTGGTGTAGTAGGAGAATATATCGGCAAGATTTACTTAGAGACTAAGGCGAGACCCAGATTCATCGTGGAGCAGTTTTTAAATACGGAAGAATAGCTTTTGTGATGTACAAAGGAATAATTTATGGTAATGCTTGACAGTCTAAGGATTAACCGATATACTTGAGAAGTTCGTGAAAAGACGTTAGATAAGACAGCACTTTTGAAGCGAAGTGCTGTCTTTTTCTGCGATAAATCAAGATAATGTTGAATGAGAGATAATAGTAAAGAAATAGATTAGAGGTAGTATGAAAAGAGAAATTAAAACATTGAAAAGAAAAAATGCACAGGCATTTTATGCAGAGCAAGAGATAAAAGAAATGCAAAAAAACAAAGAAGTTGAAATGGCACAAGAAAAGCACACAGCACAAGCAGAACGGGAAATACAAACGGAACAGGAAAAACAGGGTATGCGTTATGCGGATGCAGACATCCATCCGAACATCCTTCGTGCAGTAGCAGATATGGGATTTGAAATCATGTCCCCCATTCAGGAACAGGCAATTCCTGCACTTTTGACAGGAAGGGACATTATCGGACAGGCTCAGACCGGAACAGGCAAGACTGCAGCCTTCGGAATTCCTATGATTCAGAGCGTAGATGCAGAATTGAAAAAGTTGCAGGCAATCGTACTTTGCCCTACCAGAGAGCTTGCCATTCAGGCGGCGGAGGAAATCAGAAAGCTTGCAAAATACATGCATGGCGTTAAGGTGCTTCCTATTTACGGAGGACAGGATATTTCAAGACAGATTCGCGCTTTAAGCCAGGGAGTACAGATTATTGTAGGAACACCCGGAAGAGTGATGGACCATATGCGGCGTCACACCATTAAAACTGCTCATGTAAAAATGATTGTACTGGATGAAGCCGATGAAATGCTGAATATGGGATTTCGTGAGGATATTGAAACTATTTTAAAGGACATGCCGGAAGAGAGACAAATGGCGTTGTTTTCAGCCACCATGCCGAAGCCTATTTTGGATATCACACATACTTATCAAAAGGATGCGCAGTACATCAAGGTGACTCCAAAGGAAATTACGGTGGATACCATCAAGCAGGCATATTACCGTATTAACAAAAAAGATAAGATGGCGGCTCTTTGCAGACTGATTGATTATTATCAGCCTGTCCGCAGTCTGATTTTCTGCAATACCAAGAAAATGGTTGATGAAATGGCAGAAATCTTAAAACAACGTGATTATCAGGCAGAAGGACTTCACGGCGACCTTTCCCAGCATCAGAGAGATATGGTAATGGGCGCGTTCAGAAACGGTAGGTGTTCTATTTTGATTGCTACGGATGTGGCGGCAAGAGGAATTGATGTCAGCGGTGTGGACGCGGTGTTTAATTATGATGTGCCCGAAGATATTGAATATTACGTGCATCGTATCGGCCGAACCGGCCGCGCAGGAAAAGCCGGACGCTCTTTTACATTAGTCAGTGGAAGGGAAATTTATAAAATCAGAGAAATTGAGTGTATTTGTCATACACAGATAAAAGAGAGAAAACTGCCTACTCCGAAAGACATTATGAAAGTAAAAGCCGGTGTTGTGTTTGCGGAAGCAATGGAAGTGATGGACGAAAAAGATTTGTCTGCGGTGAAAGCATCTATTGAAGCGATGGCACAGGAACACGGTTTTACGCCTCTTGATTTGGCGGCAGCCTTTATGCAGATGAAGATAGGGGATGAGCCGGAAGAAATCAAAGAGGAAAAACCGTTATTTGAAAGAAGAAATCGCGACGGAAGAAGAGAACATGACGGAAACAGAGGTCGCAGTGAGGCACATGGCAGAGGCGGACAAAGAAGCCGTGGCGGTCGAGGCGAAAGGCGTGGAGAAAGAAATGCAGGAGGTCGAGGCGAAGGACGCGGAAGAATCGGTGACCGCATGGAAAATCGTGACGGACGCGGAAGAATAGGTGCCGGTGGTCGCGCGGAAAACCGTGATAGACGCGGAAGAGCAAGCGTAGGTAGTCGCGGGGAAAGCCGTGATAAGAATGGAAACGGAAAAAAGAGAGCACTTCGCAAAAATGCACCTCTTGGAAAAATGTAACAATTTTGTAAAATTTATTTGTCAAATTATTGCTGCTGTGCTACCATAGTAAGCGGTGTTTATTGATATTTTGGGGCAGAGGTTAATAATGGAAAAGAAAGAAATCAGAAGAAACAGAGAAATTGAAGCAGCAAGAGCCAGAAGAAGAAAAAAGAGGCAGAAGGTAGTTTTAATGCAAAAGATAATGATTGCCGTTTTTGCAGTAGTTGTTCTTATTGGCGGAAGCATTTTTTCCTATCATTTAGTTACAGATTTGAAAGTAGCCAAGCAGTTGGAGGAAGCCAGCGTATATATTGAAAACGAAGACTATGATGATGCAATTGCATCCTGCGAGGAGGCATTGGAGATTGATTCCACTTCCGTGCAGGCATACAGAACCATGGCAGGAGCATATCTGACCAAGGAGGAGACTGCTTCTGCGGAGCAGGTGCTTTATCAGGGATGGGAGACTACACAGGATGAAAGTCTTCTTCAATATTATTGTACCGTATTGTTGAATGAAGCAGTTGCAGATATTAACAATCAAAGCTGTACATTAAATACATTGGAAAAATGTGTTGCCGTTTTGGAAAAGGATCCTGACAATGCAGATGCTTTCCGCTTAATGGGTGTTTGCTATGAAAGATTATTTGAAGGAGAGCCGGAACAGGAAGGATTGCTTTGCAACGCATCCATATCTGAAGGTTGTGGCTTTAAAATGTATCAGGATTTAATGCTTCGCCTGCTATTGGTGTATGAAGCCAATCCGGGGGACGAACTTTTGGCAGAAATTGCAAGGTTTGCAGAGCCGGGCACAGAACTTTTCTGGATGGATGTAGAGCATCTGGGTGAGTATGGGGAATTGCTTGGCAGAATTGCAGATCATGCTGACAGTGAAGAAATCAGACAGCTTACGGCATGTGTGCAGAAAGCATCCGAAATGCAGAATTTCTTTACAGAGGCGTTTACAATTTTCGAGTCCGGGGATTTTGCACCAATCAGAGATTTTATGAATAAACCGGAATACATAGCCATCCGTGATGAGTTTTTGAACGGAACCATGGAATACTGGCATGGAGCTACTTATATTCCTGTGAGCCGTGAGAAAATGAAATTTGTCAAAGCAGACGGTGGCTGGATGTTTGCGTTTGCCGATTATGAGGATTATGAAGGCGTAGAGGGACTTATTAATGTGTGGGGTGCTAAACAGGAAGATGACGGTGTACAGAGACTGGCAATTTCTTATGAACCCGGTACAGACGAACCGCATACCACTTATGAATTTATTTATCTTTACAGCAACGTTCAAATCGGAGATGAATATGTGCCGCAGATGAACTATCGTTTTGAAACCAGAGTAGATACGCCTGAAGGAACCGCAACACAGCTTGTTGGTGACTGGGGCGGTGAACACGAGTGGACCACCGAGTTCTAATTTAGCTAGCATACCAAAGTCCGCCAATAGTCATGTTACTGCCAATCGCAAAACTCAAAGCGTATGCTGTAATAGACACAAACTGATTATAAAAGCTTATTAGATTTCTCTTAAAAGGTTTTATCAAAGTTGTGTCTATACAGCATAGCTTTTAGAACAGTTGCGATTGGCAGTAACATTATTGTTTGCGGACTAATTGGGCAGTACCATCTGCGCCATATGAAGTCTGTAGTAAGCTCCCTTCATGGCGAGAAGTTCATCGACAGTTCCTTCTTCCTTAATTCCGCCGTCATCCACAACGAAAATCCGGTCGGCTTTCTGAATGGTAGACAGTCTGTGGGCAATAACGAAAGAAGTGCGCCCCTTAAGCAGTGCTTCGATACCGTCTTGAACCAAAAGTTCGGTGTTGGTATCAATACTGGAGGTTGCCTCATCCAAAATCAGAATACCGGGATTGGAAACCATGGTTCTTGCAAACGCCAACAGCTGTTTCTGACCGATAGAAAGACCGCCGCCACGTTCAGAGAGTACTGTATCGTACCCTTTTTCGAGTTGCATGATAAAATCATGGGCGTGTACCGCTTTTGCAGCAGCAATGATTTCTTCATCTGTGGCATCTAATTTTCCGTAACGTATATTGTCTTTAATGGTTCCCGAAAACAAAAAGTTATCCTGTGTCATAATTCCCATCTGACTGCGAAGACTTTCAATACTTACCTTCTTTACATCATAACCGTCAATACAGACTTTTCCTTTTTGTACATCATAAAAACGGCTGATTAAATTTACGATAGTGGTTTTTCCTGCGCCGGTAGGTCCTACAAGAGCAATGGTTTCACCGGGTTTAATATCAAAGGATACATCTTCCAGTACATTGATACTATCATCATAGGAAAACGTCACATGTTCAAAAGTTACATGACCACGGATAGGCGGCATTTCCACAACGTTCTTGGTATCGGAGATTTCTGCTTCGGTGTCCATAATTTCAAACACACGCTCAGCTGCGGCAAGATTGGTGATAATCTGATTATAAAAATTGCTCAGATTCATAATCGGATTCCAAAACATGCCGATGTAAGTGCCGAAAGCGATAAAAGTTCCCACGGAAACATTTTCTGCACCTAAAATATAGATTCCCACAAAATACAGAGCCGCCATACCGAATCCCCAACAAAAATCAATGGCAGAGCCTAAGGAGTCGTTGATGCGTACCGCGCTTACAAAAGCCTTGCGGTGTTCTTCCACCAGACCGGAAAAGGTTTCCTTTGTCTCATCCTCTGCGGTAAAGCTTTGAATAATCCTGATACCTGACATATCTTCATGGACAAAGGCGTTTAAGTTGGAAGATTTCTTTCTGAATATCTGCCAGCGCTTATGGGAATAGGTCTGTATCAGCCACATGCTGATTGCCATAAAAGGCAGACTGCAAAGGGAAGCCAGTGCCAGGGTGGGATTTTTGACAATCATAATGGCAGCGACAGCCACAACCGTAATAAAGTCCGGAATTAAAGTGGTTACAAAGTTTCCTAAAACGTCCTTCAGTGAGTTAATATCACCGATGATTCGTGCAAGAATTTTTCCGGTAGGACGGCTGTCAAAAAACTGAAAATCCAGTGTCTGGATATGGGTGTAAAGCTCCTGACGGATAGTTACCAATATGCTGTTGCACACCTTTGCCATCAGAAACATTCGTATTTTCATACCGAGAATCATAAGGAGATTCAGCACAAGGGCAATTGCGATCAGTTTGAGAAGTCCGGGCATGTTTGAAGCTGCAATATACCGGTCAATGGCAGTTTCAATAAAAAGCGGATTTAAAAGAGAAACCGCTACGCAAAAAGCCATGATGATAAGTACAACAAAAATATAAAGTTTATAGGAGAGCAGATAAGAAAATAACCTACCCAATGTTTTTAGTTTTCCGGCAGATTGTATCTGCTCATCGTCTTTATAGGAATTAACACTCATGTTGTTCCCTCCTTTCTGTGCCGTACTGTGCCTGATAGGTTTGATAATACAAGCCCTTTTGTGCAAGCAGGCTTTGGTGTGTTCCCCGTTCCTTGATGGAACCGTTTTCCAGTATAATGATTTCATCGGCCCTGCAAAGTGCACTGATGCGGTGACCGATAATAATTTTGGTGGTTCCCGCCAGCTTGTCTAAGGTTTCCTGAATCTGCTGTTCCGTTTCCATGTCAAGAGCGGAAGTAGAGTCGTCAAAGACTAAAATAGGGTCTTTTTTTGCCAGAGCCCTGGCAATGGTAATACGCTGCTTCTGACCGCCGGAGAGTCCCACGCCGCGCTCGCCGATGACAGTTTCGTATTGTTTATCCATTCTTTCGATAAAACCTTTTGCCTGTGCAGCCTTGGCAGCCTTTTGCACAGCTTTGTCAGAAATCAGTGCTTTCTTTCCAAGCTTAACGTTTTCCGTGATGGTATCGGAAAACAGGAAAACATCCTGCATAACAAGGGAAACGGCACTTCGAAGCTGTTTCAAAGAGAGCTTGCGGATATCCACATCATCTAAATATATGGCTCCGTCCGTTACATCATAAAGTCTCTGCAGCAAATAAATCAGAGAGCTCTTTCCGGCACCGGTTGCACCCATGATACCCAGAGTTTTTCCCGGTTCGATTGTAAAAGAGATATCATGAAGAATTTCATAGCCGTCTGCCTTGTGGAAGGAAACGTTTGCAAATTCAATTTTTCCTTTTACTTCAGAGAGAATAACAGGCTCATCCGGATTTTTTACACTGGGAACTTCTCTGTAAATTGCCTTTAATTTTTTATTGGAGGCAATGGCGGAAGAGAGGCTGTTGGTCAGCCAACCCAGCATTTCCATGGGCCAAACAATGTTCATGGAGTATTCGATAAAAGCAGTCAGAGTACCCAAGGTGATTTCCCCCTGCATAACCAGCATACCTCCCGATACCAGTACGGAGAGCGGAAGCAGCTTGGTAATTAAGCTGATATAGGGCGAATATTTTACAAATACCTTGGATTGTTGCATGTTCAGGTCGTAGTAGCGTTTGTTGTGGGAAAGAAACTTGCTGATTTCGTATTTTTCCCGTGCAAAAGCCTTAACGGTCCGCACACCTGCCAGATTTTCTTCGGCAACAGTGTTAAGCTGAGCGTTCTCTTCACTGATGGATTCGTACACTGCACCTAATTTGTTTTCCATGACAATGGCAATCAAAGCGGAAAGTGCCATGCATATTGTAGGAATAATGGCCAGCTTCCAGCTTAAGCTGTACATGCAGAATAAAACTATGGAAGTGTGAACCACAACTTCAATCATCAGCATACCTACAAAAGTAAGTCCGTCCCAGATGCGGTCAATGTCATCCTTGATACGGGACATCAGCTCACCGGTTCCGGTGCGGTCAAAGAAGTCGGCACTTAGGGACTGGATGTGGTCAAAAAGGTTTTTACGCATCTCGCCCATGATTTTTGCACCGGCAACGTCAAAGGTGTATTCCTTGGTGTATTGGAAGATACAACGTCCGATACCTATACACAGGATACCTGCAAGTAAGTATTTTAGTTTGTGTATTTCACCGCCTGTAATAACATCATCAACGATGTGTCTGGTCAGCTGCGGTGAGAGCATATCAAGAGATACGCTGATAAGCAGTGAGCAGATTGCCAACAGATAGGCCAATTTGTGTTCCCATATGTAAGATGATAATTTTTTCATGTAAGTCCCTCCTCAAAAAAAGTACAAAAAAGCTGCCACGGAATTACCATGACAGCTTCTTAGAGTCTGTGTCGCCAGCGCAGGATATAAATGTACATGCGCTATTTACCCTGTTTATCAAAAAGACATAAGTAAGGGAGGTAATTTCGTATTATTATCAGCTATGAAGTTGTGTGACAAAGTATGAATGCCATTGATTCTGAATAAGTTATTATGAATCATATTCAACATAGTGTTTACCTCCTTTCTTAGGTGCTTGTGTTTTTAGTGACTGTATCTAACATACGTCAGCTTTGTGCATTTGTCAACAAATTTTTTGCTGATTGTTTTTTTTTCGGGAATACCGTACAATGATACATAATTGATACTAAATATTAAATGCACAAGGATAGAAGCGATAAACGCTGAAAAGATGAAAAGAGGGGATTTGGAATGGTATCTTTACTGGCAAAATTATTGATAAAAGATTATGAAGACACATCAAATACAAGAGTAAGACAGTCCTATGGTATGCTCTGCGGGGCAGTGGGAATTTTTTTGAATATCCTGCTGTTTGCAGGCAAGGCACTGGCAGGTTTTTTCAGTGGTTCCATTGCCATTACGGCGGATGCGTTTAACAATTTATCTGATGCAGGTTCATCGGTTGTGACACTGGCAGGATTTAAGATGGCAGGACAAAAGCCGGACAGTGACCACCCCTTTGGGCACGGCAGAATTGAGTATGTTTCGGGTCTTGTGGTGGCGATGCTGATTCTGTTGATGGCATTTGAGTTGTTAAAGACTTCTGTCGGAAAAATTATTCACCCAACACAGGTATCAGCCAGTCCGTTAATTATCGCAATTCTTGCGGTATCTATTCTGGTGAAATGTTATATGGCATTTTATAATGGTGCAATCAGCAAAAAGATTAACAGTGCCGCTATGGATGCTACCGCAAAGGACAGCTTAAGTGATACCATATCTACCTTTGCGGTACTGGGAAGCACTTTGCTTGCACAGGCAACAGGGCTTATGATAGACGGATACTGCGGTGTACTTGTTGCGCTGTTTGTTTTCTGGGCAGGAATTGAAGCCGGAAAGGAAACTATAAGTCCTCTTTTGGGGCAGCCGCCGGAGCCGGAGTTCGTGGAGCGGATTGAGCAGATTATTATGGAATATCAGGAGCAGGGAGTTATCGGTATTCATGATTTGGTGGTACATAATTACGGACCGGGAAGAGTGATGCTTTCCGTTCATGTGGAGGTTCCCTCAAGCGGTGATATTTTGGCACTGCATGATATGGTGGATACCATAGAGCACAGACTGGCAAAGGAACTGAACTGTAGTGCGGTGATTCACATGGATCCGGTATGTGTAGATGATGAACTGACCAATGCCATTAAAGAGAAAGTGGCAGTGATTGTGGAAGCCATGGAAGGGGAAGTGTCTTTTCATGATTTCAGAATTGTCAGCGGACCGACTCATACCAATCTGATTTTTGATGTGGTAGTGCCTTACAACTATGTGATGACAGACAGTGAGATAGAAACATACATACAGGAAAAAGTGAAAGAAATCGATGAGAATTATTTTACCGTAGTTGAGGTCGATAAGGCTTATTGCGGGTAATGGTGCAACCGGAAGTGTTAGGAGAGGAACGGATGAAAAGAAGTAAGCGGGATTATATGGAATACTGCATTCTGGCAGTGATAACGCTGATTTGCTATCTTATGGTAATACAAATTTTTACGGGACAGTATATGTGGGAACACAACAGCTATAATACCTATGCCTTACAGGCTGATTCATGGAGACAGGGAAGACTGGATTTGGGAGAAAATTACAGTTGGCTTGAAATTGCGGAATATAACGGAAAGTTTTATTGCAGTTTTCCGCCGTTTCCTTCTTATGTGATTTTTCCGTTTACTTTTTTCTTTGGAAGCGATACACCGGATAGTTTGATTCTTCTGTTTTTTGATATTATGGCAGTGGTATATTTGTACAAAATTGCTGCCAAATTGAAGCTTTCTCCTGCAGCATCGGCATTTTGTGCTTTGTTTTTTATAATTTCTACTAATATGGCTTTTGTAGTACATACCGCTTCCGTATGGTTTTTTGCACAGTCTATGTGTTTCGCATTGGTCACTGCAGCGATTTATTATGCCCTGATTGGAAAAGGCGTATTGTCGTTGCTTTTTTGGAGTTTTGGGGTGGGGTGCAGACCGATGCAGGCGTTGTATGTCCCTGTTTTGCTTTATTTACTTTTTCAAAGTGAAAGAAGAAAACATCCGGAAGAAAAGTGGTATCTGTTAATTAAAAATAAGTTATATTGGGCAGTTCCGGCTGTTATAGTGGCATTGTCCTATATGATTTTGAATTATGCCAGATTCGGCAATGTTGCGGAGTTTGGGCATAATTACCTTCCTGAGTTTGTAGAGGAACATGTGCAGTTTTCAAAAGAATATCTTTCAAATAACTTCAGGATGCTTATGAATCTTCCCGACTTTTCCGAGGACGGAAGAATGATGATAGACCACTTCGGTAATTTGAATTTTTTGTGGGTTAACCCGCCGGTGCTGGCAGCACTGTTAGGATTCGTTGTTGCCTGTATCAGGAAGGAAAAGCATATTATTATATTAAATGCTGTTGCAATACTGATATCAGTGGTTTATTTGATTGTAACCATGATGCATGCTACCATGGGCGGGTGGCATTTCGGCAACAGGTACACTAATGATATTTTGCCATGGATGTTTATTTGTTTGATGCCTGTACTGGCAAAAAACAAGAGACTGATAAAGTGGCAGTTACCCTTTGCTGTATGGGGAATTATGTTTAATGTAGTGGGAACTGTTATTGTTTATAACGGACTTGGTAGGTAGGAAAATGACAATAGAGCTTTATGAGGTTTGGAATTTCATAAAAAAGCATATCATGCGGCATAAGATTGGAACGGTATGCTTGTTGAATCTGGCAGTGTTATGTCTTTTTGCCGGCAGTATCGCCGGAAGGGAAAAAGCGGACTTGGATTTAGCGGTAAGCGAAACAAGGACAATGCAGATTCCGCTGGAAAAAGGAATTTATGATGTGACGGTAAGCTATGTGTCATCAAACGGCGGATATGCACAAGGCTGCATAGAAAGCGGAGACAAGCTGAGTGTGTACAGTGATAAAGTTTCTTTGGATTTCTGGAAAAATCAGAAGGAGTTTCAGGTCTGGATTAACCGTGACTCGGAAAATTTCTATGTGTCATATTGGGCAGATGAGGGGACTTTGGAAATTGACAGCGTGCGGATCCGTACAGCATGGAATTCCGGTATATATCAGATGGCTGTTTTCCTGGTAAAACTGGCTTGTGTGAATTTGTTGATATTGGGATATTTGTGCCGGGAGAGACTTCAAAAATATTCTTTTGTGATATGCGGAATTTTGGGAATTACTTTTGTCTGTTCGGTGGGACTTTTCACCAGATACCTGATTATGGGACATGACGCCATGTTCCATATGAACAGGATAGAGGGATTAAAGGATGGCCTTTTATCAGGTGCTTTTCCTGTAAGAATCCAGCCCACATGGAATAACGGATGGGGATACGCGGTATCGGTCATGTATGGCGATATTACCATTTTATTGCCGGCATTGATGAGAATTTGCGGCTTTACCATACAGGCAGCATGGAAGACATTTGTGGTGGCAATCAATCTTTTGACTGCCATAGTGACTTTTTATTCAGCTTACAGGATTTGCAAAGATAAATACAAAGCAATGTTCATTACTTTTTTATATTGCACAAGTATTTATCGGTTGATTTGCATTTATGTGCGTGCGGCAGTAGGAGAGTTTGCCGTAATGGCATTTATTCCGCTGGTGGTATTATTCTTTTGGTATGCCTTTGCGGAAGATACGGAGAATAAAGATTACGGAAAGGATTTGTTGCTTCCGGTTATGGGATTTACGGGTATGATTCAGACCCATATTCTTACCTGTGAAATCAGTGCAATATTTATTGTTTTGTTGTGTGTAGTCATGATAAAAAAGGTACTGCGCAAAAAGACCTTCTTTTATTTGACAAAAACAGCAGTGCTGACAGTGCTTGTGAATCTGTGGTTTTTAGTTCCGTTTATGCGATTCTTCACAGAAGAGTTGGTGATATGTAAAATGTCTGAAATGCGGGATGATTTTCAGGTATGGGGTTTGAGCATTACAGAACTTTTTGCCACATCAGCTTCAGGGGCTTTTTGGTTTACTTTTGGTGAAAATGTATCGCTTGCACATAAATGCACTTACACAATAGGAACGGCATTACTGCTTTGTGGGGCGGTGACACTGTATTTATTGTGGAATAAAAAGGTAAAATTTCAGAAAGCAGCTGCTTGTATGTTGTGCTTCGGAATCATTGCAGCCTTTATGACTACCAATCTGTTTCCGTATCAGATGGTCAGAGAATATATTCCGAAGTTTGCGGCAATCCTTTCCAAAATACAGTTTTCTTACAGATTTCTCGGAATGGCAAGTCTGTTTTTGGTCTTAGCCATATTGTTTACAATATTGGGAGTAGAAGGGGAAAAAACGAACCGGTATCTGAAATTGTTTATGGTAGGTGTGGCATTCCTTTCCATTTATCAGGGAGCAGATTATCAATACCGGATATTGTACGGCGGAAGCTTTGATACCAAGTATAGTGCGGCAGCATTGGATTCTGCTTATCTGGTATCGGGAGAATATTTGTATGAAAATGCATCTGCCGATATGACACGCTATGATCAAAGTATCAGAGGAATCGGTACAGAAATTATGGCGGCGAGGAAGGAATATTTAACCACTCATGTTACCTGTAAAGCAAATGATAAAGAAGCATATGTAGAACTTCCCGTATTTTACTATCCGGGGTATATTGCGGTTGATGAAAACGGAAAAGATTATAAGGTAACAAGGAGCGATGATAACAGTAGAATTAAGGTGGAATTGCCCCAAGGGTTTGAGGGAGAATTAAAAGTATACTTCAAAGAGCCGTTATACTGGAGAATTTGCGAAGTGCTATCACTGATTGCACTGGTGGGAATGATTGTTTATGAAAACAGGGAGAAACAAAGTGACAGAAGAGAAGAAAAGGCTTCAGCTGACATGGAAAGGGAAAAATGTTAGTTTTTTGTTGCCGGTATTGTTGATTTTAGTAATTTCATTTGGATTGGCCGGTTATGCACAACATATCGGAAATGATGCTTATTTTGGGAAAAGAGTATGGTTATACTTTTGTATAGGCATCTTCTTTTATCTGACAGGTCCCGGTTCGGTGATTCACAGAATTTCCATGGAGAATTGGAAAAGAGAACACGTTATTTTGTGCGCCCTGGTGCTGGCAGTTACTTGTTTTGCTGCGGTCAGGACAATGGAAATCAGTGACTGGTGGAGTGATAACGGACCGGATTACCATTTTCAATATGAGGCCATGACGGAGGCTGTTCTGGATGGGCATTTGTATCTGGATATTGAGGTCTCTCCTGAACTTGCTGCGTTGGAAAACCCGTATGACCCATGGCAAAGAAATGAGGCAGGGGCATCTTATTTGTGGGACCATGCTTTTTATGACGGACATTATTATATGTACTTTGGCGTGGTGCCGGTATTTCTGATTATGGTGCCGTTTAAACTGCTTGGAATCTCGCTGTTTTCTTATCAGGTGACACAAATTTTTGTGGTATTGGCCATATGCGGTCTGTTTGCGGTTTTTTATGAAATCTGTAAAAGGATGTGCCCGGAAATTCCTCTGTCCGGCTATCTGGCGGTTTCTGTAGCATCATCGTGGATTTCGCTGTGGTATGCCATCAAATATCCGGCTCTTTATTGTACTGCAAATTCAGGTGGTATCTGTCTGGCAGTGTGGGGCTTTTATTTTTGTTATAAGGCCTTTGTGACAGAGAAAAACAAAAGAAAAGTACTGCTATATACCATAGTTGGTGCATTTTGCAGTGCACTCACCTTTGGCACTCGTCCGACAATAGGTCTCTTTTGCCTGATACTGATGCCGCTGTTGTTTCATTTCATGAAGAACTGTCACAACTTCAAAGAGCGTATAAAGACGTTCATTGCATTTTGTATTCCGTTTGCTGTGGTGGCAATTCTGCTGATGCTGTACAACTATGCCAGATTTGACAGTCCGTTTGAATTTGGACAAAGCTATCAGCTTACAACGGTTGACCAGCATGCGTACAGTGAGAATAAAATAGAATTGCATAAATGTCTGACAGGGCTCTGGTTTCAGTTATTCAGCTATGAGGATGTCAGCCATACTTTTCCCTACATTCATCATGACGGCAATCTGGTGCTGTTTCCCATATTGTACATTAGTTTGCGAAGCTTTGGTCTTAGGGGAAACGGAAGAAGAGGACAAACCATGGTAAAAGGACTTGTGGGTATGATTTGTCTTTCGGTCGTAATTATTTCCGCATATCATGTGACATGGGCTCCGGTAATGTTTCGGAGATATTCACTTGATTTCAACTTTTTGCTGTGTTTTTTATTAATGTTTGGTGTGTGCGGACTGTACTGGCAGCAACAAAATTTGGCAAAGCTATCATATTTGCTCACTTTGTTGGCGGCGGCAGTATTTGTGGTGTGCTTCCTCCTGTATTTTGTGGAGTATGATTATTCTATTGCCACACATCACCGTGATATTTGGGAAAAGGTAAGAGATTTGATTGCTTTTTGGGAAAAATAGCGGTGTATGCATGTAAAGTTCTTGCTAATGTGGCAAAAAACGTGTATAATCCCTAATGGTGAAATTGTTATTTATATAACAAATGGAATGAATTTGTTGAAGATAATAAAGGAGAAAAAATCATGAAAAAACCTACAGTATTAATGATTTTAGACGGTTACGGCTTGAATGAAAAGAGTGACCACAATGCGGTAGCGGAAGCAAAGACTCCCGTGATGGACAAGCTCATGGCTGAATGTCCTTTTGTAAAGGGAAATGCCAGCGGAATGGCAGTAGGTCTTCCTGACGGACAGATGGGTAACTCTGAGGTTGGTCATCTGAACATGGGAGCAGGCCGTATTGTATATCAGGAACTTACCAGAATTACCAAAGAAATTCAGGACGGAACTTTCTTTGAAAATCCTGCGCTTTTAAAAGCGGTTGAGAATTGCAAGACAAATGATTCTGCACTCCATATGTTCGGTTTGTTATCCGACGGTGGTGTACACAGTCACAATACACATCTTTACGGATTACTGGAACTGGCTAAGAGAAACAACCTTTCCAAGGTATATGTACATTGCTTCCTTGACGGACGTGATACACCTCCGGCAAGCGGCAAGGAATATGCAGAGGCTTTGGAAGCAGAAATGAAGAAAATCGGCGTAGGCGAAATCGCTTCCGTTGCAGGCCGTTACTATGCAATGGACAGAGATAACAACTATGACAGAGTAAAACTTGCTTATGATGCACTTACAAAGGGCGAGGGACTTACCGCAGCGGGAGGCCCCGTGGCAATTCAGGAATCCTACGACAGAGAAGAAACAGATGAATTTGTAAAGCCTACTGTAGTGGTAAAAGACGGCGCACCTGTTGCAACTATTCAGGATAAAGATTCCGTAGTGTTCTTTAATTTCCGTCCCGACAGAGCAAGAGAAATCACCAGAGCTTTTTGCGATGATGATTTCAAGGGATTTGACAGAGGAGAAAGACTGGATATTACTTTTGTATGCTTCTCCGATTATGACCCTACCATCCCCAATAAGGATGTGGCATTCCACAAGATTTCTGTTACCAATACTTTTGGTGAATGGCTTGCAGCTAACAATATGAAACAGGCAAGAATTGCTGAGACAGAAAAGTATGCACATGTTACCTTCTTCTTTAACGGCGGTGTGGAAGAACCCAATGAAGGTGAAGACAGAATTCTTGTTAATTCTCCCAAGGATGTTGCTACTTATGACTTAAAGCCTCAGATGAGTGCTTACGAAGTTTGCGACAAACTGGTGGAAGCAATTAAGTCCGATAAGTATGATGTAATTATCATCAACTTTGCTAACCCTGATATGGTTGGTCATACAGGCGTGGAAGAAGCAGCAATCAAGGCTGTGGAAGCAGTGGACGAATGTGTAGGCAAGGCAGTAGCTGCTATTGAAGAAGTAAACGGACAGATGTTTATCTGCGCAGACCACGGTAACGCAGAACAGCTTGTTGATTACGAGACAGGTGATCCTTTCACCGCGCATACAACAAATCCCGTTCCTTTCATCTTGGTAAATGCAGACCCTGCTTATACTTTAAGAGAAGGCGGATGTCTGGCAGACATTGTACCTACCATGATTGAAATGATGGGTATGGAGCAGCCTGTTGAAATGACAGGAAAATCTCTGCTGATTAAGAAATAAGGTATTTCATATACCAATGAAAGCAACAAACGACGCCACGCTTTGTGAGCTGTCTTATTGAACTAAGAAGTGCCCGGTCGATTTGACCGGGCTTTTTTTGCATACAGCAGGATTCTTAAGATAGTCTTAAGTTAAACTTAATTGCAGATTAGAGAGATTGACATAGTAGAAGCGGTTTGCTACCATGAGTGTACTAAGAGTGCTAATACACTTGTGAAACTCTGATAAAAGTAAGGCGAGTGTGAAAGGCAGAAAGGAAGTTGCCTATGATACCCATAGATTTAATGGATGCAAGACCTATTTATGAGCAGGTGACGGAGCGTTTTAAGCTGCTTATTTTAAGAGGGATTATAAAGGCGGATGAAAAGATTCCTTCCGTGCGTAATCTGGCAGTGGAATTGTCTATCAATCCAAACACCATACAGCGTGCTTATGCGGAACTTGAGAAGCAGGGATACATCTACACGGTAAAAGGAAAAGGAAACTTTGCGGTAGGTGCAGAGAAACTGCTTCCGGCATATCGGGAAGAAATACTGCAAAGGCTGAGAGAACTTTGTAAGCAGGCAGAGGAAATAGGCATGACAAGAGAAGAAATGATAAGTCACATGGCAGAATGGAGGAGCCTATGATTGAAATAAGAAATGTATCGAAAACGTTTGACGGGAGTAAGGCAGTTGATAATGTCAGCGTTAACATCAAAGAGAATACGGTATTTGGATTAATCGGAACTAACGGTGCCGGAAAAAGTACGGTGCTTCGTATGGTTGCTGGAGTGTTGGAGCCGGACGAAGGAGAAATTGCCATAGATGGACTTCCTGTTTTTGACAATATGGAAGCAAAGAAAAATTTGTATTTTATTGCCGATGAGCCGTATTTTTTTGCCAATGCCAATGCCATGGATATGCAGAAGTATCTGACTACGGTGTATCCGGAATTTGCGGTAAATGATTTTTATCACTACTTGATGAATTTCGGTCTGGACAAAAAACGCAAGATTAATACCTATTCCAAAGGAATGAAAAAGCAGCTTGCATTAATTTGCGGTATTTGCAGTAACACCAAGTACCTGCTTTGTGATGAAACCTTTGACGGACTGGATCCGGTAATGAGGCAGGGAGTAAAGAGTATTTTTGCAAGCGAGATGGAAAAGCGGGGGCTGACACCGATTATCGCTTCCCATAATCTTCGTGAACTGGAGGATATCTGTGACCATGTGGGATTACTGCATAAGGGCGGAGTACTTCTTTCCAAGGATTTGGAAGATATGAAGTGTAATATACAGAAGATTCAATGTGTTTTTGCCACTAACGAGGATGAAGCAAAAGCAATTTCGGTATTGGAAATTATGAAGAATGAAAAGCGGGGATCTTTAAGTACGCTGACAGTGAGAGGGAACAGGGCAGAAATACTGGCTGTGTTTGCAACGGTAAATACAGTGTTCTTTGAAGCGCTTCCTCTTTCTTTGGAGGAAATCTTTATCAGTGAGACGGAGGTAGTGGGATATGACATTAAAAAACTCATTCTTGGCTAGTCTGAAAGAAAATAATAAAAGAAGAATATGGTTGTGGATTGTGTCATTGTTCGGATTTCTGCTTTTGTTGCCGTCTGCTGTTATGATGGTAATCAGTCAGCATAAGAACAATATGGATTATTATCTGGAGACATTCGGAGAAACAGTGGGAGAGCAGATGGTTCGCAGTAATTTGCTTGCCGATCTGAAACGAATGCTGGATATCGGAAACAGTGATGTATGGATATTTGCGGCAGCATTTGCTATTATCAGCGGTGTGCAGGGATTCTCTTATCTTTACAATAGGAGAAAAATTGATTTCTATATGGGAATGCCCATTAAGAGAAAGAAACGCTTTCTGGTGATTTGGTTGAACGGCGTGTTAGTATATGCCATTCCCTGTCTTTTGGGAGTAATAGCCACAGGACTTGTTCTGGCAGGTAACGGTCTTCTGAGCGGTGAGATGGTACTGTGTGTATGGAGGACCTATGGGATTTTGCTATGCCTGTATTTGGGAGTGTATCATTTGGTAATTTTGGCGGTTATGCTGACCGGAAATATTATAATCACCGGATTTGCCATTGGTGTACTGTTTTTGTATGAGTGTATTGTCAGACTGGTAATAATGGGATATATGGAGCTTTTCTTTAAGTTTTATTCCTACAGGGGATATTCCACCAATCCCATACTGTCACCCTTTGCGATTTTGCTCAATTATCAGAATGCATATCGGGAGTCTCAGGGAAATGCATGGCTGACGGCAGGGTATTTACTGCTGTTTGCGGCGGTGAGCGGTATTATTGCGTATGCATGTTATTTAAAACGTCCCGCGGAGGCAGCGGGTAAAGCCATTGCTTTTTCAAAACCGAAGCCGGTATTAAAAATTATGATGGCAGTGCCTGTCGCATTACTTACAGCGATTTTGACGGCAGATGTGGTAGGATATGACCCGAGAATAGGAAAAGAAAACTGTAATGTTTTGATTTTTGTTATGGCGATTGCCGTTATATTTACCTGTTGTCTGATGCAGGTGATTTATGAATTTGACATAAAAGGGATGCTGCATAAGAAACATCATATATTAATTTCGGCGGCGCTGGTAGCAGTTGTATTTTTGGTATTCAGATTTGATGTGTTTGGTTATGATAAATATATTCCTGAGGCGCGAAAGGTAGAAAGTGCAGCCATTGCAGTTCCAATGGATGGTTATGCCTATTACGGAAACGAGTACTGGAATGATGATTATAATTACATGTCAAATGAAGAATACGTGGAAGAATATATGTATCTGACAGATGTAGGAGCGGTAAATCAATTGATGAAGGTGTCTATGGATTTGGTAGGCTCTTATGATAATCTGCAACAGCTCTATGAGGATACAGACGGTATCTTCAGAAGAATTACCGTTACCTATCGTATGGCGGATAAAAGACAGGTGCACAGAGAAATGATTGTGAATCTGGCAGATGCAGAAACCGTAGAATTACTTGACCGGATTGAAGCATCGGAGGAATATATCAGTGGTGCTTATATGGGTACATCGGATATTCTGGGAGAAGCTCTTTCCGATGAAAAGCAGAAGGTGACAATGTTCTACGGGAACGGAACTTATCAGTTTAAGTTAAATCGCCAAGAAGCAAAAGAACTCCTTACAGAGTACAAAAAGGATATCGTGGACAGCAGCTTTAAAAAGCATAAAGACAGCGTACCTATGGGAAGTCTTTGCATTGGTATTGAAAAACAATACGGACATTACAGCTCTTATGCGCAGAGTGAGGTAAAGCTTTATCCTTTCTATGAAAACTGTACAGCCTATCTGAAAGAAAAAGGATATTACATGGAACATTATGTGAATATAGAAGATGTGGAGCGTATTCAGGTAATCAACCATCATTATGATTTGGAGCAGGAAGCGCAAAAGCAGATGCAGGAGGAAATGGAAATTACCATGGAAGCGACTGCAGAAGCAGTTTATTCTTATGAGGAAAAGGAGTTTGGTAAATTCCAAAGAATGGTCAGATACGAGGAAAAAGAAGATATGCAGGCTGTTTTGGAAGAAATATATCCACAGAGCTATATTTATGATACATGGCACGGCAACAGAGACTATGATGAAAACTATAGCATAAGAGTATATTTTAAGCCTGACAGCGAAGTGGGAAAAGATATGGAAGGCTATGCGGAATACAGCTTCCGTGCAGGGAAAGTTCCTGATTTTGTAGAAGCAGATACTGCTTATGTAGAGTAAAAAAAGTGATGTAAAGATATCTAATAAATACATGGTAATTTAGAAAAAAACAAGGTAACATGGAGTCAGAATGAGAAATTCTGACTTCATGTTTTTTAGCCAATAAGATGGCGCGCAAAGCGCATCATTGTTTGGTATTTTTTTGGGAGGATGTACAATGAGAGTATTAAAAGAAGAAAACAGACTGGTAATTGCAAGCGGTGTAAGTCAGGTGTGGATTGAACCATGGGGAAAGAATTCCCTGCGTATCAGAATGACCTGTGAGGCAAAGATGGACGAAAATGATTGGGCTCTGACGGAAGAGGTTGAGAAATGTACTGCTGTTATTGAAGAGAAGGAATTGGATACCACGGACCCCTGGTATGCAGGTGAGGAATGGGCGAAGTATCATTCCAAAGGTTATGAATATACATTGACAAACGGAAAAATTACGGCAAAGGTAAATCCGGAAGGCTGGATTAGTTTTTATAATCAAAAAGGGGAACTGCTGACAGAAGAATACTGGAGAACCAGAGACCGCATTAACCGTTTTGCAGTACCGCTTCGTATTGTGGGAAGAGAAATGAAGCCTGTGATGGGAACGGCAGATTATGAGCTGACTGCCCGTTTTGAGGCTTTTGACGATGAGAAGATTTACGGTATGGGACAGTATCAGGAAAAAAATCTGAATAAGAAAGGTGCTATTCTGGAACTGGCACACAGAAACAGTCAGGCAAGTGTTCCCTTTATGGTGTCCAGCAGAGGCTATGGATTTTTCTGGAACAATCCGGCAATCGGAACAGCTGTCTTTGGCGCAAATAAGACAGAATGGTATGCAAAATGTACCCGTAAGATGGACTACTTCATCACAGCAGGTGATACACCGGCAGAGATTCATGAACAGTACAGTGCCGCAACGGGAAGAACACCGATGATGCCTGAGTATGGTCTTGGTTATTGGCAGTGCAAACTCCGTTATCGCAATCAGGAAGAAATTTTGGCAGTGGCAAGAGAACATAAAAAACGCGGACTTCCGATGGATGCCATTGTAGTAGACTTTTTCCACTGGTCTATGCAGGGGAATTTTGAATTTGAAAAGAGAGACTGGCCGGACCCTGATGCCATGGTGAAAGAATTGAAGGACATGGGCATTGAAACTGTTGTTTCTGTATGGCCTACCATTGATGAGCGCAGCAAGAACTTTGGCGAAATGTCCGACAAGGGATATCTGGTGAGAACGGACCGCGGAAACGGCAATCACATGACTTGGATGGGAAATACTGTATTTTACGACCCTACACATCCCGGTGCGAGAGAATTTGTATGGGAGAAGTGCAAGGAAAATTATTATAAAAAGGGAATTCGCATTTTTTGGCTTGATGAAGCAGAGCCGGAGTACGGTCCTTATGATTTTGACAATTACCGCTATTATGCAGGCCCGGCATTGCAGTGTACCAATATTTATCCGGTGATGTACGCAAAGGGATTTTATGATGGATTGAAAGCGGAAGGCGAGAAAGAAATCATGAGCCTTGTGCGTTGTGCATGGGCAGGAAGCCAGAAATATGGTGTTCTTACCTGGTCAGGAGATATTCATTCCTCGTTCAGAGCCATGAGAGAACAGCTGCAGGCAGGATTGAATATGGGTATGGCAGGTATTCCGTGGTGGACATCCGATATCGGCGGCTTTATCGGCGGAGATATTTCAGACCCTGCGTTTAAAGAGCTTTTGGTGCGTTGGTTTGCATGGGGCGCATTCTGTCCGGTATTCAGAATGCACGGAGAGCGCTCACCCTGGTATGAAAGAGAGCAGGAGTTTATTGATGGAGTGCGTCAGCTTACTTCCGGTCAGGATAATGAGGTGTGGAGCTTTGGAGAGGATAATTACGAAATTTTAAAGAAATATCTCTTTATCAGAGAAAACTTACGTCCTTATATCAGAGAATGCATGAAAAAAGCAAGCGAGACAGGTGAGCCGGTTATGAGACCGCTGTTGTTTGATTTCCCCGAGGATAAAACGGCATGGGAAATTGAGGATGCTTATATGTTCGGAAGCGATATTCTGGTTGCACCGGTGATGGAAGCAGGTGTAAATTGCAGAGAAGTATATCTTCCGGCGGGTTGTAAGTGGACAGAAAGCTATACCGGCAAGGTGTTTGAAGGCGGTCAGAAGGTTATGGCAGAGGCTCCCATTGACATTATTCCTGTTTTTGTAAGAGAAAATTGTACTTATGAGATATATTAGGAAAAGTTTTTGGGGAAAAAGGGTTAAAGTACTTGAAAACGTAGGATGCCTGTAATAAAATATTACAAGAAAATCCTGATACATTATAATGTTTTGGGAGGAAATGAAACAGGAGACGAAATATGAATAAAAGATGGATGTTGTTATTGATTGCCGGATTAACCGTTCTGCAACTGACAGGATGTGGCAAAACGGAAAATAATGAACAAACTGACATCGTTACCGAATCAGCAGTGGAAGAATCCGCTGCTGATTCTGATAATGCTCAGCTTACGTTCAATAATCATTCAGAGGAAGAAGATAATGAGCAATATGTGACAGGACCGGCAGAATTAACCTGTGTTTTACCGGATGGATTTCAGGCGGCAAAGGATGAAGCCGGTTTATACATTCACAGTAGCTATCCGGCAGATTCTGCTACCATTAGTTATGTGATATCCGATGGGGAAGAAGATCTTACCAGAATGGATATGAATGATTACAAGGAGCAGTTAGAGGCAGGTTTTTATGAAGACTATGGAGATGAAGTGACAGTTACCATTCTTTCCTGCGATGTAATTACGGTTGATGGCAGAAGATGTATAGAAGTATCTCTTGAATATGAATTCAAAGGAATTGGATATGAACAGCTTGTTTATATGATTTATAACGGGACAGAGACGCATGTTATGAATTATACGCAGGAAAAAGGCGGTAAGTGGATGGAAGCGTTTGAAGAAAGCGGTAAATCCATTGCAATGAAAGAAATGGAGTAAGCTTAAAAGTATGCAGGAACGTTTGATTGACAAGATAATGAATACGGAAGTAACCATGAAATCTGTTCAGTGTAAGGTGATTGATTTGGCGTTTATTGCCTGCCTGTTTGTTTTTGCTTTTATGATTAGGTGGAAGTTGATGCCAATTGAGTCTGGAGATTTTCGGGGATTTTTGGAAATATGGATGGAGACCATACGTGAGAACGGAGGATTTGCTTCCTTATCCATGCAAATTTCCAATTATACATCACCATATATGTATATTATGTCTGCAATTTCTTATATTACTACGAATGATTTGTATGCATTAAAGCTGGTGTCCGTATTTTTTGACTATATGGCATCCATTGCCGTGTTTTTGATTGTATATCACATGACAGCAGATGTTCGTAAATCCATTGTGGGAATGGCAATTTTGCTGTTGTCACCTACTGTGATTTTAGACAGCGCTTACTGGTGTCAGTGTGATATTATTTATACCTGCTTTTTGCTGTATTCTTTTTATTTCTTTTTAAAGGATGACAGCAATAAATCGCTGATTTTTTTCGGAATATCCTTTGCGTTTAAACTGCAGTCATTATTTTTACTGCCTTTTTACATTATAATGTGGCTGAAAAAGAAAACTATACAGTTAAAGCATTTGTTATGGGTTCCGGTTATTTATGTAATCAGTGCTTTGCCGGCATGGATGATGGGAAGAAATCTGAAAGATTTGTTGTTAATTTATTTTGACCAGTCAGGCTATTATCCTTGGGGGACTTTGGAATATCCGAATATTTATGCGCTTCTCGGTGAGGCAATGCCGGATTTACGACATGTGGCAGAAGTCAGTGGGGCAGGAACCTATATGACGATTATGATACTTGGTTGCATTGCTTATTATTTATATACCAAAAATGTCATGCTGACGGACGAGCTTGTGATAACGCTTGCTACATTTACAGTAGCGGTCATCGTGTATACCCTGCCGCACATGCATGACAGATATGGTTTTTTGATTGACTTATTGGCAATTGTTTATGTGGTGTTGAAACCAAAAAAGCTACCGGTATTTTGTGGCTTTACTTTGGTATCGGTTTTAACGTTTATGCCGTTTTTGATAGCAGTACATATTGTGCCGATTCAGTATATGGCAATCGGTCAGCTTGCATTGATTGTATACGTTGGTTATGATTTGTACAGACAGATTCGTGAAAATACGCTTACAATACGATAATCCAGTCTTTTAACCAGCGAAGTTTATACCCCCACTCTTGTGAGATGGGATAGCCGGAAACTACCGGGAAGAATAGGAAAAACACAAGGAGAGCAATGCCGAGATATACGGTGATTGCTCTTTTTCCATATTTAAAACGTTCATTGATATAGTTCATTGTATAGCCCATCATCAGCATGACGAACAGAATGGCAGGAAAGTAGTGATAAATAAAGGTGATTCTTCCGATGCTCATCCACGGAATGTACTGGGCAGCATAGGCGATACAAAGAAATCCCGCTTTTTTGTCTTTCTTGAAAAGCCACTGGTAAATAAGGAACAGAACACAGGGGATACCAACCCACCAGATGGCAGGATTACCCATACAGCTTACCGCACTGACTTTGGTAGCACTTACCGCGTCATTTGCATAGAGCAGAGGCATCCAGATAACAGGCCATTCGTAAAAGGGTGAGCTGTAATAATGCTCCGCCACTAAATTGGCGTGATAATCAAACATAGAAAGTGACCCCCGGATTGTTTTGTCGATAAGACCGTTATATTCGGTATAGCCGACCACAGGGATAAAACATAAGGTATAAATAAGTAAAGGTGCTACTACAAAGAAGATACAGCAAAATCCGTACAGTCGGAAGGTATCCTTGCCGCGGAAATGACTTAAGGTATACCAGAACAGAAGTACCGCAAGACCTATTCCGGCATAAACACCTGTCCATTTGGTAGCGATGCCAAATGCCATGGAAAGACCACTGAGGGCTAACGGAAGTAGGAATTCTTTCGGAGCAGTTCCTTTCTGACGGCCATAATCCTTTACCATATATTCGTACATGAAATAATACATAAGCAGAATGAAAAATGCCGCAAAAATATCAATGGTTGCAATACGGGAAAGGGTGTAGTGCATACAGTCAAAGGTAAGGAGTCCTGCCGTTGCGGTTGCTATAAAAGTACTGCCAAATAACTTTTTGGCGAATACATACATGACACCGATAATCAAAATGCCGAAAATAGCGGACATGAAACGCCAACCGAAAGGCGTCATACCGAAAATTTGAATGCCGAGTGAAATCAATATTTTGCCAAAATGCGGGTGAGTGGTTTCATAGGTGGTAAGCCCGTGGATAAATTCGTAAGCGGTACGTCCGTGATAAACTTCATCAAACATAGTTCCGCTCATATAAGTTTTGTTATCAGGAAACATTTCCTGCTCATCAAACAACTCCGGGTACTCGGCTGTGTTAACGGGAGTAACAATAGCTCCGTCAGGTCCCGTAAATACAAATTCATGCAAAACAGAAGATTCATCAAGGGAAACAATACCGAGATAACGGGTATTATACTGAATGGGAAGGTTATTCCATGCAAAAACAGATTCAAAGGCGGCTTCGCCATTGATGACTTCCCAGTTTCCTTTTACTTCATTAAAAACTGAAATAGAGAATGTTCGTGTATTTAAATTGCCGAGAAAAACATTAATGTCGGAAATGTCAACATAATCTCCAAAATCAAGAACAATATCCCTGTTATCGGCGGAAGCTGTGTAAAAGGTTTCCGGCGCATAGGAATTTCCCAGTCTGAAAAAAACCATTATGGTAAAAATCATCATTAATGCGCTCATGCATATGTAATCTTTTTTTGACATGTTATCTCCCCTGAAACAACTTATTTTATTTCCTTATATTAAAATATCTGTTATTCAGTATAACAATTTCATGTAGTAAAAACAAGAATGAAAGCTGTATTATTGGCTATACTGATAAATATTAAAAGATATTATTTTTATCAGGAGGCCATTATGAAAACATATATGCAGATTACAAATATTCACGGAAGGGAAATTCTTGATTCCAGAGGGAATCCCACGGTGGAAGCAGAGATTACACTGACAGATACCATGACAGGCAGAAGATTTGCCGGAAAAGCATCAGTGCCGTCAGGCGCCAGCACGGGACGGTTTGAAGCGGTAGAGCTGAGAGATGCGGAAACAAGATATTTCGGACTTGGAGTAAAAAAAGCGGTGTCCAATATCAATACCAAGATTAAGGAAGCAATTGCAGGAAGAAACGGGCTGAATCAGGTGGAAATTGACAGAATCCTGATGGAGACGGATGGCACTGACAATAAAGGGAATCTGGGGGCAAATGCGACACTGGCAGTGTCCATGGCGGTGGCAAGGGCGGCTGCAAAAGCATTGAATATACCTTTATATCAGTATTTGGGCGGTACCTATACCAGACTGATGCCGGTACCCATGATGAATATTTTAAATGGCGGAAAGCATGCTTCCAACACAGTGGATTTTCAGGAATTTATGATTATGCCTGTACAGGCGGAAAGCTTTGCGGATGCACTGCGCATCTGTGCAGAAATCTATCATTTTCTAAAGAAAATTCTGGAAGAAAAAGGTCTTTCTACCGGTGTGGGGGATGAAGGCGGTTTTGCACCCAATCTGCCTGATGCAAAAGCGGTACTTTCCCTAATCGTGGAAGCAATTGAAAAAAGTAAATATTTACCTGGCCAAGATATCAAAATAGCACTTGACGTGGCGAGCAGTGAACTTTACAATGAAAAGACAGGCATGTACCACTTTCCCGGTGAAAGTGCCTTGACAGGCAGGGATGTGGTCAGAGATACGGCAGAAATGATTTCCTATTATGAGGAATTGATAGGCAGTTTTCCTATTATTTCCATTGAGGATGGACTGGCAGAGGATGACTGGGACGGATGGAAACTTTTGACTCAGAGGCTTGGGGACAAAATTCAGCTCGTGGGAGACGATTTGTTTGTTACCAATACCAAACGTCTTGATGCAGGAATTAAGCTGGAGGTTGCCAATGCCATTTTGGTAAAGGTGAATCAGATTGGTACCGTGTCAGAGGCTATGGAGGCCATTGAAATGGCTCAAAAGAACGGATATAAGGCTGTGATTTCCCACAGGTCCGGTGAGACGGAGGATACCTTTATTGCCGACCTTGCAGTGGCAGTAAATGCCGGGCAGATTAAGACAGGAGCGCCTTGTCGAAGTGACCGTGTTGCCAAATATAACCAGCTTCTTCGAATTGAAGAGGAACTGGGCTGTGTGGCAAGCTACAAAGAACCGTTTAACAAAATATAACAGGAAATATAACCGTGTAAATAAAAACGGATAAGAATTGCATGCAGACAAAATAAAACAGAAATGCAAATGAAGAAAACGAGAGGATAGGAACAAAAGATGAAAAGACTGAAAAACACTGTAAAAAGAGCAACCGCAATGATGATGGCAATTGCCCTTTTGTGGACTCTTCAGCCGACGGATGTTTTGGCAAGAAATGCCATCGCCAAAGGTTCAGATGTTTCCAAATACAACGGTGGGGTAGACTGGAACCAGGCAAAGGCTTCCGGTATTGATTTTACTTTTATTAAGGTAGGAAGTACCAAGAGCGGAATTGACCCTAATTTTGCAGCCAATATTACAGGTGCACAGGCGGCAGGTATTAAAACGGGAGTTTATATTTATTCCTATGCAACTACACCGGAGGCTGCTGTTCAGGAAGCAAATCTGGTACTGGAATGGATTAGCAACTATACAGTGAATTTTCCTATTGTTTTTGATATTGAAGATAAATGTCACAAGAATTTAAGTCAGGAACAGCTTATTTCGATTATTAATTCTTTCTGCATGACAATTGACGCTGCGGGATATTATCCCATGGTTTACTCTTACAAGAATATGTTTGACGGTAAATTAAATATTTGCGGTTGGGACAGATGGGTGGCTCATTATAACGAAACCTGCGGTTCTACCAATAATGTTTGCATCTGGCAGTATACCAGTAAAGGCAGAGTGAACGGCTTTAACGGAAATGTAGACTTAAATTATCAGTACAAGGATTACAGTTCTCTGATTATTCCCGAAGGCTTTATTGAGCATAACGGAAATGTCAGATTTTATCGTAACTGGCGTATGCAAAGAGGCTGGGTAGATTTTGGCGATGCCAGATATTATCTGGATCAGGCAGGAAATCTTGTCAGAGGATGGTTTACGGATGCAACCGGAACTTATTATCTTTCTCCAGCAGACGGAAGTATGGCCAGAGGACAGTGCCTGATAGAAGGCGGCGATTATTACTTTACCTTTGAAGGTGTCAAAACAAACGGCTGGGTTGTTTTAGGTGACCAAAGATTTTATTATGATCCTGCAAACAACGGCATTATGAAAAGAGACTGGATGAGTGATGAAAAAGGAAATTTCTATTTCTTTGACAGAGCTGACGGACATATGTATGTGGGTGCGCAGGTGATTGATGGCGCAGAATATTTGTTTAATGCGGAAGGTATCAGACAGACGGGTTGGGTTTCCCTTGAAAACGGAAAATTTTACTATGATCCTGCAACGGGTACCAAAGTGAAAGGATTTATGGATGATGCAAACGGACGTCATTACTTGTCACCGGATGACGGACATATGGTAACAGGCGTTGCAACCATTGACGGAAAGAATTACTGCTTTGATGAAAATGGTAATATGATGACCGGCATGATACAAAGAGAAGACGGAAGCTATTACTACGACGGAGCGACCGGACAGATGCTTACTGGCTGGATTCATCTTGAGGATAAGACATATTATGCAGATGAGGCAGGACATATTGTGACAGGAGCTTATACAATATCCAAGCAGCCTTATTATTTCGGAACAGACGGTGTTCTTGTCAGAAACCAGATGTTTGAAATTGACGGTATTACTTATATGACAACGCCGGAGGGTGTGATTACCCAGGTAGAAGCAGCAATGGCAGGAGAAGGCGAACCTGCGGCAGAGGCTACAGAAGCAGAACAGGCAACTGCAGCGCAGCCGGCAGCATAACAAAACGAACAAAAAGTACAAACCGGGATAAAAATGCTTGAAATCTGTGGGTTTATATGGTAAACTATGGTTTGTTTGGCATTAGGAGGTGTAAAAATGGCAGTACTGAGAATTATTATTCAGATTATCTTTATATTAGTTAGTATCGCATTAGCAGCTATCGTATTAATGCAGGAAGGTAAATCAGCAGGTTTGGGCGCTGTAAGCGGTGCCGCTGAAACTTACTGGGGTAAAAATAAAGGACGTTCCATGGAAGGTAAGCTTGTAAAGATTACAAAGTATCTTGCGGTTGCATTCATTTTACTTACAGTAATTTTAAATCTTAATGTATTTTAGGACTTGAGGCACTCTTGCGAAGGAGTGCCTTTTTTTTCAATAAGACGGCTCGCAAATCGGGGCGTTGTTTGGTGGGAGCATAGATGGAACAGAAGATTTATGACAGACGCAAAAAGTTAATATGTGAACTGGTTGAGGATGAGTTGTATGTTCCTATGAAGGAAAAGGAACTTGCCGTTTTCATGCAGGTAAAGCCGGAAGAGAGAGCGGAGTTAAAACAGATTCTCGAGGAACTGCTGGCAGAAGGAAAGCTGCAGATTACCAAACGCGGTAAATATCTGAAAGGCGACGGCAAAAAACAGGAAGAGGAGCTTGTCGGTACCTTTATCAGCAATTCCAGAGGTTTTGGCTTTGTGGAGATAGAGGGAAGGGAACAGGACTTGTTTATTCCCGAAAGCGGCGTAAACGGTGCGTTTCACAAGGATATTGTGAAAGTAGAACTACTGAAAGAACAGAGGGGAAAGAGACCGGAAGCAAAGGTGGTTGCCATATTGGAGCATGCCATGAGTCGTGTGGTAGGCACTTTTGAGAAGTCCAAGAATTTTGGTTTTGTAATTCCTGATAATGATAAATTATCTTCTGATATTTTTGTGCCTATTGAGCGTTCTAAGGGTGCAGTGAACGGTCATAAAGTAGTAGTGGAACTGACAGATTACGGTGACGAAAAGCACAAGCCTGAGGGCAAGGTGGTTGAGATTATCGGTCACATCAATGACCCCGGCGTGGATATTATGTCTATTGTGAAGGGATTTGAACTGCCCACGGAATTCGGCGAAAAAGTGTTGAATCAGGCAGAACGCATGAATAAAGAGGTTTCCGAAGCTGACAGAGAAGGGCGCAGAGACTTACGAGATGTGATGATGGTAACCATTGACGGTGAGGATGCCAAGGACTTGGATGATGCCGTTAACGTATATAAAGAAGGAGAAAATTATCATCTTGGCGTACACATTGCGGACGTAACCAACTATGTACAGGAAAATTCTGCATTAGACAGGGAAGCATTAAACCGCGGAACCAGTGTTTATCTGGTGGACAGGGTAATTCCCATGCTTCCCCATGCACTTTCCAACGGTATCTGTTCCCTGAATCAGGGAGTGGACAGATTGGCACTTAGTTGCCTGATGACTATTAACCCCAAAGGGGAAGTGACAGACTATGAAATTGTGGAATCTGTTATCAATGTAAACAGAAGAATGGCCTATACAGAAGTGAAGAAGATCTTGGAGGATGAAGATAGGGAAACCATAGCGGCATGTGAAGAACTTGTTCCCATGTTTAAGTTGATGCAGGAACTTTCAGCAGTTCTCAGAGAAAAGAGAAAAAAACGCGGCTCCATAGACTTTGATTTTCCGGAAAGTAAAATGATTCTGGATGAAGCAGGGGTACCTTTGGAAATTAAACCTTATGAGCGGAATACCGCTACTAAAATCATTGAAGACTTCATGCTTCTTGCCAATGAAACAGTGGCACAGCATTTTTACTGGATGGAGATGCCTTTTGTGTATCGTACTCATGATACACCGGATCCTGAGAAAATTCTGAAATTAGGTACGTTTATCAATAATTTCGGTTATTTCATCAAAGTGAAGACCGGTGAAAATGAGATTCATCCCAAGGAGATTCAAAAGCTCCTTGGAAAAATAGAAGGAACTGATGAAGAAGCGCTGATTGCCAGACTGACACTGCGTAGCATGAAGCAGGCAAAATATACCGTAAACTGTACAGGGCACTTTGGTCTTGCCTGTCAATATTACTGTCATTTTACGTCACCTATCAGAAGATATCCTGATTTGCAGATACACCGTATTATCAAGGAACAGATTCGTGGCAGAATGAGAGACGAGCGCATGGAACACTATAAGGCAATTCTGCCGGAGGTGGCAAAACACTCTTCCGAAATGGAGCGCCGTGCGGATGAGGCGGAGCGTGAGACCGATAAACTCAAAAAAGCACAGTATATGGAAAGCCGCATCGGCAATATTTATGAAGGTGTTATTTCCGGTATTACTGCATGGGGAATTTATGTTGAACTTCCGAACACTGTTGAAGGAATGATTCATGTATCGAGACTGACAGGTGATTATTATTACTACAGAGAAGAAACCTATGAAATGGTGGGAAGAGATACCGGCAGATGTTTCAAACTGGGACAGAAGGTGCGGATTGTTGTAGATGATGTAGACAGATTTTCCAAGAGCATTGACTTTATACTTGCAGATAATGAGGAAGAAGAGTAAGCTGAAAATGCTGCGGACGCCGTGCGTGGCGCGACCGGAAAGTGAGTAAGAGTAAGGGAGCATGGTATTTTATGGCAAAAGAAGAAATGAAGCTTGTTGCGAATAACAAAAAAGCATATCATGATTATTTCATAGAAGAGAAGTATGAGGCGGGACTGGTACTGCACGGAACGGAAGTAAAGTCTTTGCGCATGGGAAAGTGCAGTATCAAAGAAGCCTTTATTCGTATCGAAAAAGGAGAAGTGTATATTTACGGTATGCACATCAGCCCTTATGAAAAAGGAAATATTTTTAATAAAGATCCGCTTCGTCCAAAGAAGCTTCTTCTGCATAAACAGCAGATTCGTAAACTGATTGGTAGCAGTGCAGAAAAGGGTTATACTTTGGTACCTTTGCAGGTATACTTTTCTAATGGCAGAGCCAAAATTGAAATCGGACTTGCCAAAGGTAAAAAACTTTATGATAAGCGTCAGGATATTGCAAAGAAAGATCAGAGAAGAGAAGCAGAAAAAGAAATGAAAATCAGACTTCGAGTGTAGGCGGTTTTTATTTACCTACAGACAGATGATTTCATAAAGATTTCATACTTTTTTCATTGATATCTTGAGTGAAAAGGGTATATAATAAATATGGAATAAGGGTTAGTAAAGGTTTCGACAGGGGCCTTGCAGCCGGAGAAGCTATCCGCAGGCGATGCGTCAAATCGCAAAACTAAAAATAAACGCTGAAGATAATTTAGCATACGCTGCCTAATGGCAGCTGTCCGACTTAGTGCACCTACACATTAAGACCCGGGCATCGACTATGTAGGAAACGACACGGGTTAAGCTTTGCACCCGTGGGCGTATTATGAAGCTACTAAACAAATCGGGGTGTCAGTTTCCCGGTTTGGGAGGGAATGAGGGCAACCGAAACAATTGACTATGATAGTAGAAGGACGGGGAATGGGTCTTTGGACGCGGGTTCGACTCCCGCCTAATCCATTTGAACGCGAAGTGACGAACACCGTTCGAAGATGTTCGGATACAGGTCATTTTTTATGGTAAAAAGAAGTCAAGAATGATACTTGACTTCTTTTCGATTAAGAAGATAAAAGAGACTTTTGAGGGATGAATACATATGGCAGAGAAAGATAATTTATTGGTAAACGGATACCGCTTTGGTTCTTTTAAGGATGCACAGATTGCAGAGGAAGAAATCAAAAAGGCAAGATATTTTGAAAACCGTCTTACAGGAAAGTCCGGAAGAAACCGTTTGGCAGTATATGACCAGCTTCTTGACAAAAAAGTGTTTCAAACTCCGGTAGGCTGGGAATATTTAAAATATATGCAGGATGAATTGGAAGGACTTGGTATCCCGGAAGAAGAAATCAGACCGATTCCTATGTATATGACTTTTGCACATGAGGAAGTGACGGAGGAGGAACGTCCCGTCAGACAGAGAATCCGTCCTTCCCGGAAGAATAAGACAGAAAGTAAATACAGAATTTCGCTTTTGGTAAATGTGTTTCTTGCGATTTTGGTAATTGCTATGTTTGTTATCACACTAAAGAGTGACAATCCGAACATATTAAATTATAAGCAGGCAGTGCTGAATCAATATGCCACATGGGACCAGGAATTGAATGAGAGAGAAAAGATAGTCAGGGAAAAAGAAAAAATGTTGCAGATAGAATCTGAGGAGAAGATAAATGGAACGACTGAAAATACTGGTGGTTGATGATGAAGCAAGAATGAGAAAACTGGTAAAAGATTTTTTGTCCAAAAGTGGGTATGATGTACTGGAAGCTGGGGATGGAAGTCAGGCAATGGACATTTTTTTTGAAGAAAAGGACATTGCACTTGTAATTCTTGATGTCATGATGCCAAAGATGGATGGATGGGAAACATGTCGGGAAATTCGCAGTTATTCCAAAGTGCCTATTATCATGTTGACTGCAAAATCAGATGAAAAGGATGAACTTTTAGGATTTCAGCTTGGTGTGGATGAGTATATTTCCAAGCCATTCAGCCCTAAGATTTTAGTAGCACGCGTGGAGGCTATTTTGCGCCGTACCAATGTAAATGCCGGAGAAGAAATTTTGGAAGTTGGCGGCATTGTTGTAGATAAGTCTGCTCACAGCGTCACCATTGACGGAGAGCCGATTGAATTGAGTTTTAAGGAATTTGAACTTCTTGTTTATTTTATGGAAAATAAGGGGATTGCGTTATCAAGGGAAAAGATTTTGAATAGCGTTTGGAATTATGACTATTTTGGTGATGCCAGAACCATTGATACACATGTAAAAAAATTGCGGAGTAAGATGAAAGGAAAAGGCGATTTAATTAAGACTGTTTGGGGAATCGGGTATAAACTGGAGGAGCGTTTATGACGCTCCTTTTACTATGTGATAAATTCAACCATTGGTTGTGTGAAAGTAGCAAAATAAAATTACAGGTGTGCTGTGACTTGATAAATACTCTCGTAATAGGTATAATTGTATTATCAAAACTTCTTTCAGCATTACTAAAAAAAGCCATTGGGGCGTGGCTGAAATTACATAATCTATAGCTGAAAGGGAAGGGAGTATGTATGAGTAGAACAACAAAAAAAGGAAAAATTTTTAACTTTAAAGGGATGCGTATTGAAGCACGGCTTAAGAAAGCATTTAATGT
This sequence comes from Lachnospiraceae bacterium, assembly GCA_017434885.1. Classification (GTDB taxonomy): domain Bacteria; phylum Bacillota; class Clostridia; order Lachnospirales; family Lachnospiraceae; genus Suilimivivens. The sequence goes on from JAFSGE010000055.1 coordinate 64,991, forward strand.
CATCATCATGATTGCATCAATTGGTTCAATTGCCGGTATTTTGGCGTTGATGATTGTGGTGGCAAACTTTGAGAGTGCAATGGAAAATTATGCTTTGCCGCAAGGTGATATTGCATTATTTATGAATGAATACGCAGAGTGCCGTTCGAACACCCGCGGTATTATCGGTTATGAAGACCAGGAACAAATCGATTTGATGGTGTCTAAACATGATACCCGTGTGGGAAATACATATGAAAGACTGGCCGAGATTGAAAAAACAATTGTTACCAAGGAAGGCGAAGAGGCTTATGCAAAAATAGAAACAGCTTTGGATGCCTACTTTGCAAAAGAAGCAGAAATTATCGCAATCGGTGCAACAACAGATCAGGAACTTTGTCGTCAGGCACAGGATATGGCAATTAATGAATTGGCACCGTTATATGAAAAACTGGATACGGTAACGTTAGAGTTGATGAATATCAATATCGAAAAGGAACATGAGATGGAAGTGCTTTGTGAAGCGCTTGAGATGGGTGCAATTATTCTCATGATAGTATTGGTTATCAGTGCTGCCGTGATTTCTAAACGGATTGCTTACATTATTTCAAAAGGGATTTCCAAGCCGCTGGCCGAACTGGAAGAGAGATTCGGAAGCTTTGCGGAAGGAGATATCAAATCTGAATTTGCTACCTCCGATGCGGAAGATGAAATTGCAGGACTGATGAACGCATCTCATGATATGGCAGAGAGGCTGCAGATGATTATCCTTGATGTGGTGAGATTGTGTAGTGAAATGAGTAATGGCAACTTTAACGTTGAGTCTGATTGTGCACAGGCATATACCGGAGATTTGGAAGAATTACTGGTTGCTATTAATAATATGAATACGAACATCAGCGAAGCACTCAGAGAAGTAGAAGCGATTTCTGACCAGGTAAACAGCGGCGCTTCCAATTTGGCGGAGGCAGCGCAGAGCCTTGCGGAGGGTGCGACCGATCAGGCAGCATCCGTAGAAGAAATGCTTGCAACCATGAATACGGTTTCCGACGGACTTAGAAATACGGTGAACAGTGTTGATGAAGCATATCAGCAGGCATTGTCATGTGCAAATGATGCACAGATGAGTCATACGGAAATGGGCAACATGGTAGAGTCCATGAACCGTATTAACGAGACGTCCAGAAAGATTGAAAACATTATCGGTGAAATTGAAAACATTGCAAGCCAAACCAATTTACTTTCCTTAAATGCTTCAATTGAGGCGGCAAGAGCGGGAGAGGCAGGAAAAGGATTTGCAGTAGTTGCTGACGAAATTCGTACATTGGCAGACCAGAGTGCCAAATCAGCAATCAATACAAGGGAACTGGTAAGTAATACTTTGTATGAAATAGAAGAAGGAAGTAAAATTGCAAACAGAACGGCAGATGTATTGTATGAAGTAGTAGATGCGATTCAGAAGATTGCAGAAACCTCCAAGATGTTGTCCGAGAATTCACAGATTCAGGCAGAAGCGGTAGAACAGGCAGATATGGGTATTGCCCGTATTTCGGAAGTGGTTCAGTCCAACTCTGCAGCGGCACAGGAATCCTTTGCAACCAGTGAAGAATTATCAGCACAGGCAATGACCATGCATGATTTGGTTGCACAATTCCAACTGAAATAATATAATGGTAAAAAGATAAGTAACGTAATTTGATGATACGCTGCTTTGCGGAGGTTACAATGAATAAAAAGAAAAAAGATACCAAAAAAATACTTTCCCATGAATCCATATACAGAATTATGCAGTGGCTCCCGGTAGCGGTAGCATCCCTTTTCTTTTTGAAAAATATCGGAAGCGGAGATGCCACGGCACTTATAACAATCGGAGCAGTACTTGCAGCATTTGTAGGCATGCTTATCTTTGTGAAGGTTCGTAAGGTGAGCCTGTATGCCAGAGAGTTTACATTGGCAATTGCGTTGCCGTTTTTGGTATTTATTATTTCTTTAAACAGCGGAGCGTCTTATAGTGATGATTTTTCATTATTTTTGGCAGTAATGGCACTGACCGGTTTGTACCTTGAGCCCCAATTTACAAAGATTCAAATCGTATTGGTGGATATATTGCTGGTGATTATGTACATAGTACATCCTGAAAAAGTGGAGAGTACTTCGCAATTTATTTTGTGTGTAGCTGTATTTAACTTTGCGGCAATTTTATTCCAACAGGTAATTAAGAGAGGCCGGGCATTTATTGAAATCGGACAGGAACGTGCCGCAGAGTCAGAGAAGTTACTTGCATCTATCAGAAGTATGGGAGATGAATTACAGCGTGATTTTACACATTCTTCTGAAAAGATTGAATCAAGCACACAAGGGTTACAGGCAGGATCTGTTTCTATTACGAGAGAGGCAGGAGAAGTTTCAGAGAATTGCAATACTGTCCGTGACAAAATCAAAGAAACGGAAGAAGAAATTGGCCGTTTAAACGAAGAAGTAAGACACTTCGAGAATGCACTGGATGAAAATAAGAATAATGTAAAAGTGATGAATGAGCAGGTGAATGCTGTCAGTGAAATCATTACGGAATCCGGAGCGGTGTTCAGGACCATGGAAGATCAAATGCATGAGGTCGCCAAAATAGCAAAGCAAATTAATGATATTTCCTTTAAACTTACAATTCTGTCATTAAATGCTTCTGTGGAAGCAGCGCGTGCAGGAGAGTCGGGAGTGGGATTTCAGGTACTTGCATCTGAGATGAGAGAACTGTCAGAGAACAGTAATGACTTTTCCACTCAGGTATCAGAAGTGGTTGCTGAGCTGTTAAGTCGTGTTGAAGAAACTTCCGGGAAATTTACAAGCAGTGAAGAAGCATTGTCTGAGTCTGAAAGGACAATGGAAGAACTGGTTGACAGTATGGACGGATTGCACCAGCAGTTTGAACGTCTGTATGATAATATTGAACGGCAGAATGCAAGCGTAAATCAGATTAATTATATTTTTGACGATTTAGACCGAAAGGTAGCAGATATGCATGGAAATTCCATAGCTAATCAGGACGCAGTAGCAGATATTGTCAGTGCTATGACGGACTACAGAAACAGTGTAGAAAAAATCGTTGAAAATACCCAATCAGTGTAGGAATATAATTAGAATAATATGAATGAAGCGTGAATGAAAAGGCTGTGTATTGCATGGCCTTTTCATTTTAATCCAATAAGACGGCTCGCAAAGCGTGGCGTCGTTTGGTATGCAAGAATTTGAGAATTGCGCTATAATGAGCCGTGGAGGATGATATTATGAAACAAATTATGACAAAAATATTTACATTGCCGGTTCTTTATGTAAAGACATTTATGATGATACTTTTTGGGCAGGCATTGGGAACATTAATTCTTTTATTTGTACAGGATGCACTGGTAGCAATAGACCCGGTATTGGCAGAATCGGATGTTTGGATTACAGGCCTTCAATACGGACTCTTTATCGGAATATGGATTTTGATGATTTTATGTCTTGCCATTTCAAAGAAATCCCGGCCAATTTTGAAGTGTACATGGATACAGACAAAAGGAAATAATCTGGTGAATTTGCTGATGGGCTTGCTGCTTGGTTTTGGTTTAAATGCATTTTGTGTGTTGATTGCATGGCTTCATAAGGATATTTATCTTTACTTTGATTCATTCAGACCGCTGTCTTTTTTGCTACTGTTTGTGTTAGTGTTTATTCAGTCGTCTGCGGAGGAGGTACTGTGCAGAGGATATTTGTATCAGAAACTCTTAAAAGGTTATAAGCATCCTACAGTGGCAATTCTGGGTAACTCTTTGTTGTTTGCGTTGCTTCATTTGGGAAATGAAGGTGTAACTTTGTTATCTATTATAAATATTGTTACAGTGGGGATTCTGTGTTCACTTTTTGTATATTACATGGATAGCTTGTGGTGTGCGTTCGGAATGCATGCTGCTTGGAATTTTACCCAGAATATTTTATTCGGATTACCAAACAGCGGTATGGTTTTTCCGTATTCTGTGTTTAAACTTGATGCAAGTACCGCAACAGACAGCTTTGCCTATAATGTAGGATTTGGAATAGAAGGAACTGTTATGTCCACATTGATACTCGTGCTGGCATGTGTGGCAATGGTTTTGTGGGGCAGAAAGCATGGAAAAAAACAGTCGGATATATGGGAAACAAACAGCATAGAAGGACAATAAGAGCGTGATGACAAATATAATAGAAATAACAAATTTTTCCGCATCGGAACTGGATGTGTATGCACGGCTTTCAGAAGCACAACTGCTTCATTTTTATGAACCGAAGGAAGGCTTGTTTATTGCAGAGAGTCCTAAAGTAATTGAACGTGCACTGGATGCCGGATATGAACCGCTGTCCTTTTTGGCAGAAAGGCGTCATATAGAAGGTGAGGCAAAGTCCATTCTTTCCCGTTGTGGGGAGATACCTGTTTATACAGCTGATTTTGATGTACTGACAAAGTTGACAGGATTTCAGTTAACTCGCGGAATGCTGTGTGCGATGCATCGCAAACAACTTCCTTTGTTAGCAGAGGTGTGTAAGGATGCAAAGCGGGTTGCTATACTGGAAAATGTTGTAAATCCGACAAATGTAGGTGCAATTTTCAGATCTGCGGCAGCACTTGGTATTGATGCGGTATTGCTTACACCGGCATGTAGCGACCCTTTATACAGACGTGCCCTGCGTGTGGGAATGGGAACTGCATTTCAAATTCCATGGACATATATGTCGTCAGCAGATGAAGCATGGCCGGAAAAAGGAATTTCCCGGCTACATGAGTTGGGATTCAAAACAGCCGCAATGGCTTTAAACGAGCAGTCTGTTAGTATTGACCATCCGGCACTTATGGAAGAAGAAAGGTTGGCGATTATTTTGGGAACAGAAGGTGACGGCCTTTCAGATAGTACAATTGCAGGTTGTGATTATACTGTTCGTATTCCCATGTATCATGGGGTGGATTCATTGAACGTTGCAGCAGCAAGTGCAGTGGCCTTTTGGCAGTTAGGGAAAAGATAGATGAGTAGAATGAAATTTTTGATAATTGTGTTGTGTTTGTTGTGCTTTGGAAATGTTGCCTGTGCTGATAAGGAGATACCAAAAGAGCAAACAAAACAAAAAGAAGCAAAAGTGGAAAATAGTGACGAGGATAAAAGGGAAGCTATAACTGAGAGTGCACAGGAAAATGAAAAGAATGTTGCAGATGAAGCGGTGCAGAAACATGAAAAGGAAGATGCATCACAAATCGGCGTGTTATCACCGCTGCATGTAGAAGGTGCAACGCTTACCGATGAAAACGGCATGCCGGTGTTGCTTCGGGGTGTCAGCACTCACGGACTTGCATGGTATCCTCAATATGTAAATCAGAACTTTTTTATTCAGCTTCGTAATGAGTGGAATGCTGATATTGTGCGTCTTGCCATGTACACTGCCGAGGACGGAGGCTATTGTAACGGAGGAAATCAAAGCGAGTTAAAACAGCTTATTAAAGACGGAGTTGCGTATGCAAAGGAAGCGGGACTTTATGTGATTGTGGACTGGCATGTGCTGCGTGACTGCAATCCTAATACGTATAAGGAAGAGGCAAAAGTTTTTTTTGACGAAATGTCAAAGGAGTTTTGCGACGAAACGCATGTGATTTATGAAATCTGTAATGAGCCAAACGGTGGGGTTAGCTGGCAGGAAGTAAAAGCCTATGCAGAGGAAGTGATTCCTGTTATTCGGGCAAATGACGAAGATGCGATTATCATTGTAGGCACACCTAACTGGTCACAGGATGTGGATGTTGCGGCATCAGACCCCATCACAGGGTATGACAATATTATGTATGCGTTGCATTTTTATGCGGCAACTCATAAAGATGACCTGAGGACAAAAGCACAACAGGCGATTGATATGGGACTGCCTGTTTTTGTGACAGAGTTTGGAATTTGCGATGCCAGCGGAAACGGGGCGATTGATACAGGACAGGCTGATGTATGGACATCATTTTTAGATAAAAATCATATCAGCTACATAGCATGGAATTTATCCGACAAAAATGAGTCCAGTGCTATATTTGTACAGGGATGTCAAAAGACGGAAGGCTTTGTGACAGAAGATTTGACTACTAACGGTAAATGGGTTTTAGAAATGCTGGGCGGTAAAAATAAGCTGCAGGGAACGGATGAGCAGAGCGTGAGTGAATCGCAAAAGCCGGAAGATTCAAAGCCGGAAGAAAAAATACCGTTACAAAATGCAAAAGTGCAGAATGAAGAAGAGCAACACATAGAAGCGACAGATGTAAGTGAACAGTTCGAATATAAGGTATCGGTCACGAACAGCTGGGAAACTGATGGAAAAATCTATGAGCAATATGTCATGAGTATTAAAAATGTTTCAGAACAAAAAACAGAGTCATGGAAAGCTGAGGTTTCTTTTGAACAACCAATTGGTTTGTCTGACGGATGGAACGGAAACTATACTGTAAAAGATGATAAGCTTGAAATTACCAATATGGACTATAACGCAGTTATGGAGGCCGGCGGTGAGATTACGGATATTGGATTTATTATTTTTTATGATGCAAAATCAGAATAATAAAAAATGAAAACAAAGAGAAAAGAAACAGTTGCATATTTTTTTGAATATTGTATAATAATATCAGGGCGAAATAAGGGCATCCACTATGTGGGTGCCTTTACTTGATTTGTATAAATGAGCAAAGAGGTAGAATGACATGAAGATCGGATTTGACAATGACCAATATTTGAAAATGCAATCAGAACGTATCCGTGAGAGGATAGCACAGTTTGATAATAAATTATACCTTGAGTTTGGAGGTAAATTATTTGATGATTTTCATGCGTCAAGAGTTTTGCCCGGATTTCAGCCGGATTCTAAATTAAAGATGCTTTTACAGCTAAAAGAACAGGCAGAAATTGTAATTGTTATCAGTGCGGAAGATATTGAAGGAAATAAAATTCGCGGAGATCTTGGCATCACCTATGATTTAGATGTGTTCCGTTTAATTGATGCGTTCAGGGCAATCGGTCTGTTTGTGGGAAGTGTCTGTATTACCAGATATGCCGGACAGACAGCTGCAAACCAGTTTCAGCAAAAATTAACAGAGCGTGGAATTAAGTCGTACAGGCACTATTCGATTCCCGGATACCCCAGTGATATTGAAACCATTGTGAGTGATGAAGGCTATGGAAAAAATGAATATATTGAAACAACCAGGCCGTTAGTTATTATTACAGCGCCGGGACCGGGAAGCGGAAAAATGGCAACCTGCCTTTCTCAGATTTATCACGAACACAAAAAGGGCATTAAAGCCGGATATGCCAAGTTTGAGACATTTCCTATTTGGAATTTGCCGCTCAGGCATCCCGTGAACATTGCTTATGAGGCGGCTACAGCAGATTTAAATGACGTAAATATGATTGACCCGTTCCATTTGGAGGCTTACGGAGAAACTGCAGTTAACTACAATCGTGATATTGAGATATTTCCTGTATTAAATGCAATGTTTGAGGAAATGCTGGGAGAGAGTCCTTATAAGTCCCCTACGGATATGGGAGTAAATATGGTAGGGAACTGCATTGTGGATGATGAGGCGTGCAGAGCTGCTTCCCATCAGGAAATTATCCGCAGATATTATCAGTGCCTTTGCGATTGTAAGCGTGGTACGGGGAACAAAGATACTTTGTACAAGCTTGAACTGATTATGAAACAGGCGGGACTTACCGTAGATAACCGTCAGGTAGTAGGGGCGGCACTGGAAAGAGAAAAAGAAACAGGACATCCGGCAGCGGCAATTGAGCTTGAAGACGGAACATTGGTAACAGGTAAGACAACAGATTTGCTCGGAGCATCCGCAGCAGTACTGCTAAATGCTTTAAAAGTACTGGGGGATATTGACCATGAACTTCATTTGGTCTCACCTAAGGCAATTGAACCGATTCAAAGATTAAAAATCAATTATCTGGGAAGTAAGAATCCCAGACTTCATACGGACGAGATATTAATTGCATTGTCAACTTCGGCCGCGACAGATAAAAATGCAGAGCTGGCAATGAAACAGATTAAAAAGCTTCGTGGCGCGCAGGCCCATTCTTCGGTGCTGCTTTCATCGGTTGATGAAAAGATTTTTAGTCGCTTGGGAATTCATTTAACTTGTGAAGCAAAGTATGAAACAGAAAATCATCTTTATCATAAAAGGTAATTGTTAATGAAGTATTCAATGAAAAGGCAGTTTGCAGTAATATTCTGTTTGTTGATAACGGGAACCATATTGTTATGCTTATTTATCAATAACACTTTTTTGGAGGATTATTATTTAAAAAATAAGCAGGATGCGTTGGAATCTGCATATCAGGTGATAAATAAGGCTTCTAACGAGGGGAATATTAATTCGGAACAGTTTGATATAGAACTGAAAAAATTATGTGAAAAAAATAATATCAGTTTTATTATTGTAGATGCAAAGTCGCAAACATTGAAAACTTCTACACATGATTATCAGGCATTGAGCAGACAGCTTATGAACAATCTTTTCGGGGGTCAGCAGATGACAAAATCTGTTGTTCTTGAGGAAGGAGAAAAATACGAAATTAAAATCACCACAGATGAGAGAACCAAAACGGAAGTTGTGGAAATGTGGGGGATTTTGGATGACGGTAATTTATATCTGCTGATTAGTCCGCTTGAAAGTATCAGAGAGAGTGTGAAGTTGGCCAATCAGTTTCTCGCTTATGTGGGAATCGGTTCTATCATAATTAGTTTTTTAGTAATTCTATGGATATCCGGTAAGATAACAAGACCGATTATGGAACTGGCAGATATATCCGAACGGATGACACATTTGGACTTTAATGCAAAGTATACCGGCAAAAGTAAAACAGAGATAGCATTGCTTGGCAATAACATAAATGAATTATCGGATACCTTGGAAAAGACAATTTCAGAACTTAAGAGTGCCAACAATGAGCTTAAGCGGGACATTGAAAAGAAAAATAAAATGGAAGAAATGCGCAATGAATTTATTTCTAATGTTTCGCATGAATTAAAAACACCGATTGCTTTAATTCAGGGTTATGCAGAAGGATTGAAAGAAGGAATATCAGAAGATAAAGAAAACAGAGATTTTTATTGTGAAGTAATTATGGATGAAGCATCCAAGATGAATGATATGGTTAAAAAGCTTCTTATGCTGAATCAATTGGAGTTCGGCAACGATACCATTACTATGGAACGCTTTGATATTGTGGCAATGATTGCATCATATTTACAGGCGGCTGATGTTCTTTGCAAGCAAAAGGGAATCAAGTTAATTCAGAAAGAGTATGAACCTGTATATGTCTGGGCAGATGAATATATGGTAGAAGAGGTTTTTGGTAATTATTTCAGTAATGCTATGAATCATGTTGCGGGAGATATGGTTATTGATGTAAAATTAGAAAAGACAGAAAAACATGTCCGGATATCAATATTTAATACGGGGAATCCGATTCCCAAGGAGAGTGTTTCCCGTATATGGGATAAATTTTATAAAGTTGACAAAGCAAGAACCAGAGCATATGGAGGTAGCGGAGTCGGTCTTTCTATTGTAAAAGCAATTATGGAATCAATGAATCAGAAGTATGGTGTCAATAATTACGACAATGGTGTAGAATTCTGGTTTGAACTGGAAAAAGCAGGAGATTGAAATGGAACAAATAAATCAGCAGGAAAACCTGAATATGGATGCTTTTGAGCAGGCGGCGCAGCTCCGTGCCAAGGCTCAGGCGCTGGAAGCAAAGGAGACGGTTAGAAGAAGGCTTTTGGAATTGATAGAAATTTCAAAAGATCCTTATTATGACCAGTATCTGGCTCAGATGATGAAGGACTTGGAATCCGGAAAAGCAACACCGGGACAGGTGTCAAAGGAAGCAGAAAGGACCTATATCTTATATCAGCAGAGAATGGGTGAGGTTTTGGCTGACCCGATTCCGACAGCTCAGGTTTCAAGAAAAAATGAGACATTGCAACAAGGGAAAAGTGTGCAGGAACAGCAGAGCAGTAGTATGGAGCAAACGGCTTCCGTGCAAGCTGTAAAGCAAAAAGATACGGTAGAGTTTAAAATCGGTGCGGGGATATTCAGTACCCTTGGTGCTGTTTTTGTATTGGTATCACTTGTGATTTTCGGATTTAACTTTTTGGAAGGAATTTGGCAGGGGGTTTGTCTTTATGTTGCAGCGGCGGCGGTGATTCTACTTTCTGAATTATTAATCAGAAGACTTAGTCCAAAGATTTCATTGATTATATCTGCAATCGGAATCAGCAGTTTGTTTATATCAACGGTGATTAATTATTTGGTACTAAAAAACATTAACGGAATTGTTGCATCGGTTATTACACTGGCAATTGCTGCGTTTTCTATTTTATATAGTAGAAAAAAGGATGCGACGTCAGTCAGGCTCATTACTTTTTTTGGATGTTATATATGTTTTTTCCCTATTAAAGGATTTGAATCAGAACTCAGCTTTCTGATTATGATGGGAATGGTATTTGCCATTAATCTGGCATCCGTGCTTTTGCCGAATCAGAAGAACGGTGCGTTGATAGGGTGCGTACATATGATTACGCATTTGATATATACTACCGGTGTTACCGTAATGGTATTAGCAGATAAAATGGATATTACATATGTTTCCTTTTTTGTTGTTTTGTCGTTGGTATTGCTGAATTTGATTTACTATAGCCAGAAACAGAAATTAGAGCTTTGGTATTCTGTTATTTATTCGATAGTGCTTGGCTTTTTTGCACTAATACTGATAGCTGTTTCGAGTGTTACATACGGAAATAGCAGTGATGAGGCAGTACTGTTCTGTAAATATTTGACAGAAGCAATGACATTGGCGGTAGCAATTGTATTTTTTGTTTTGTGGGGAAAAGAAAAAAGCAGATGGATTCAGTATTATTTTATCGCGGCGATTGTAATATTGTTTAACGGATTTACCGATTATAATTTGGAAGCAACAATTGCAATCAGTTTGATGTTTGTAATAACAAGATTTCTTTGTAAAGAAAAAGAATTGCTGGTATTGGACAGTATTCTTACAATGGTGATGGTATTGCAGGGAATGTATGTTGCGGAAGAATGGTATGCAATTCCTATTACAGTAATATTGATATTATCTGTTGTTACGATTAAAAATTGGCATATATATCAGGAAATTGTTCTTACTGTTTTTTTCCTGTTTATGTTAAGTGTAACTATTGATTTGGACGGAAAATGGACTTTGCCGATAGTTGTAGCATCTTTACCGGTAATGTTTCTTGCCTTTAATCATCTTCCGAATTTGAAAGAAAAGCAACAGTTTCCTTATAATGTAGTAAACATAGTTTTTGCAGGAATACTCAGTTTGTTTACAATATTTCTTGAAGATTATATTGTGAGCTTTGTGGTTATGCTGGTGGGAGCTGTCATTATTTTGATTGCGTTTAGAGAACGGTATAAAATGAATGTTCCGAGAAAATATATGTTTTTGGCGGGATATTTAATAGTAATGATTCTGACTGCCGGATATGAATCGCCTGTAATGGAAAGTGTATTATTAATGATAGTATCTGTTATTTGCGTGGGAATCGGCTTTAGGCTGAAAGACAAAGTGTACAGAATTTTCGGACTTATTATGGCGGTTCTTGTTTGTATTAAGCTTATTGTATTTGACTTCGGAGAACTGGAATCAATGGCAAAAGCACTTCTGTTCTTGTTGGTGGGCATTATAGCTCTTGCAATTTCTTTCTTATATATATATTTGGAAAAGAAAGAAGATGAGGAAGAAAAGGAACAGGAATTAACAGGACAAATGACACAGGGAGTTATAATAGAAGAAGAGACAGTTCCGCAAAAGATAAAAGCGGATACAGAAGAGAGGATTGGCGCAGAATGAAAAGAACAGTATTATACAGCATCGGATTATGTGGATTGTTGACTTTTCTGACCGGATGCGGAAATCAGATTCCTGATATGGATGAAACGACCAGAAAACTCGTAGTAGAATATGCTGCAGCAACAGTACGTGAGCATGACATAAATCGTAATTCGGGATTGATGAACAGAGAGGATATGCAGGAAGCGCTTGATAAGGAAGCTAAAATGGAAGCTATTTTTTCGTCTACGCCTGCACCGGTAAAGGAAGAAGAAGTTGAGAAAGAAGAAACGAAGAAGCCAGATGAGGTTACTACTGATAATATATCATTGAATGCCGGGGAAAAAGCACAGGCTGTAAGCGATGTCTTGGAACTTGCAGATGTGGATATTACATATGCAGGACATGAAATTACGGATTCTTATCCGCAGGATGGTGAAAATGTGTATTTTGCCATGGGTGCAACAGAAGGAAGTTCTCTTGTTGTGGTGAAATTTGATGCTAAAAATTTATCACAGGAAGAAACTGAACTGGATTTAATCGGAAAAAGTACCCGTTATAAAATTCAGATAAACGGCGAATCAAAAAATGTATTAACAACAATGTTACTAAATGACATGGCAAATTATAAAGGAACAATTGCAGCCGGTGAAACATTGCAGCTAGTATTGGTTTGTGAAATGCCGAAAGAAAAAGTGCAAACGATTGAATCATTAGAGCTTAATGTAAAAAGCGGAGACAAATCAGCAACAATTTCATTGAAATAATATAATTTGTATTAATGTATAATGGAAAAAGTCCGTAAAATCGGGCTTTTTTTATTGGTTTTAAAGTGTACGAAAAAAATCTACAATTTTTTTAAAAAACTTGTTGACAACTTATAGTAAGAATGGTATAGTAAGATTCGTTGCGAGAAACAACAGTGAAAAGCAACAAAAAAGAAAATAAAAAAGGTCTTGACAGTAAGAAAAGCACATGATAAGATATCAGAGTTGCGTCTGAAAGAAAAGACCAACTGAACCTTGACAAATAAACAGCAATGCAACCCTGAAAATTCTAAAGAGTAAACACACATCAAAGAGATGTGGAATCTAAAGAAGATTCAGAGAAGTTTCTTGAATGAAACGAACCAAACAAAACAGTAAAACGGTTAAAGAATTAGCTAGAGTTAATCTTAGACCAAGGAAGCAAGCTTAA
>JAFSGE010000056.1 GCA_017434885.1 Lachnospiraceae bacterium
ACTTATATTTCAGATTGGCATGCCTCTCAAATATCATAAGTGTACTCTTTCCTTTCAAATATCCCATAAAACTCGATACACTTATGTTTGGTGGTATTCTCACTAGCATATGCACATGGTCTCTGCACATCTCTGCCTCTATAATCTCTACCCCTTTTCTCTTACACAGCATACTTAAAATATTGGCTATATCTTTTTTCAGTTGACCATATATAACCTTTCTCCTGAACTTCGGTGCAAACACAATATGATATTTGCACTCCCATTTTGTATGTGATAAACTATTCATGTCCATTTGGACTACCTCCTTTGCTCTTTTGAATGCGGTTGGCGAACCTGCACTCATTATAGCACGGGAGGTTTTTGCTTGAAGCTAAAGCTGGCCGCTGACTCACCCGCTTAGCGGGTGGTTTATTTGTTTTTCTTCAGTTCGTTTCTCTGTCAAGAAACTCCCTCGAAAAACGGGCTAAAGCCCAACAAACAAAAGCAGGATATGGCTATATCATATCCTGCTGTAATTATTTTAAGTTATTAATCAAAGAACGTTAAGAATCTGTTTTACTTTATTATTTAACAATTATGATAAGTGATTATCAATGCTTTTCTAAGGAATACCTACCACTAATTTACTATCATTTTACTTATTTAACTCAGCCCAGAAAGTTGCCTTCATTTTATACGCATTTACAGATATAAATTCACTAACTTTATTACTTTTAAAAAAATATTCCTTAAATTGTTCGGCAGTCGTACCCGAAAATTTTGCTACAAATTCCCAAAATTCCTCGGCATGTATTCCTTTTCCTACACATGATGCTGCATAATCTTGAAATTCTTTATTAATCATAACCAAACTAGATGAACATCTCTCTCCAAATTGATTCTTATAAGACAACGAAAAAGCATACTCTGATTCTTTTCTAGTTATTTTGTATATACATTGTTCTAGTATCATATCTTTCTCGGAACTCAATACAGCAACATCTTTACACGGTGCAATCTCTACCGAAAAAACATCCGAGCCAAATGTTCTATCTATATGTGCCCCATAACAATCATCCTTCAGTTGAATTCTATCATTCTTAAAATAAACATTTAATATATATAACGCACCCAACGCACGAACCAATGTATGCACTGTTGCCTTATGGATATTCTTTACTCTATCATGCTTTATTGCATTGTATGTAGAATAATAGTCTTCTTCTGACTTATTCTTGTAATCAAATGGATAAAATTTCCTCATTACATCAAAATGAAAATATGGCGAAACAACAACCACCGCTTTCTTAGATATATTCCACCTTTCTTCCATCCACATAAAGCATGCCCCCGGACTCTCTGGCTCTGCCTTATTTTCTAGTCTATAAATATCTTTTGCAATGGATTCTATCTCTACCACACACCTTACAATTAAATCTGCAATATCAAGTGAGTAAACATTCCTTTGCTCATCACAAAAATAAATAGCTGATGCTAATTCTTGTACCTCTTTTTCTATTCTTTTATATACCGGAAAGTATATAGAAGCATCATTTTTTAGACTCAATTAAATAACTCCTTTCAATTTCTATATCGTAAAATTTACGCCTCATACACATTATATCGTTACCCGCGACATTTTTCCACAAAAAAACGAAACGTTTCTGTCGTGTAACAATGCCACTCTACTTTAAACGTTTTCTTTTAAATTCATTACACAGATACAACTATATTCAATTTCTCATTGAAAATTTTTGACACAATTGCCATAAATCTTCAGTGTACTTTTTTATATAAAAATGGCCCCCAACAGAAATATTTGCCGGAACGCCATCTATGAGTTTGAGCTCTATTAAATTTTTTCTTCCTGCAAAAGTGGTAAACCAGTGGTAAACTTCACCTCCTTTGCGCCGGAAATGCCTATTTTACAGGCCTTTTTCAATTTCGGAAAATAGTGCCGTGGCACACAAACAATATTTTAATCATAATTTCAAATTTCCTTTCGTTTCTTGGCATATCTTATGCATATCTTCATAACTAAAACATAGTCAATTTGTACTCTACTTTAAAAGTAGAACTCGGATTTTTTCCATCCAGCCATGTTCCTTGATATTTGCCAGATGCATATTCCATTGCCTGACAAATTAATGGATATCGGCTATGTGGCTTTGCACCACATCTTTCACTCACATTCAATATCTCTTCAATCTCTTTGGCGGTCAAAATAACTGTTTTATCTCCAACCTTTTTCCTCTCCTTAAGTATACCGATTATCTCTTTTCCGATTATTTGATATTTATACAAAACAGGTACCTCCTTTTCACAGCAACACCTATATGCTTTTCCTTCGGCTCAAACTTCACCAAAGTGGCAGAACCGTCCATACCGCTTTCACTGATTGCATAATGATGAAGTTCTCCATCAATAGTCTCGTAAGAAATTCCATAATATGGAATCATTCCGTACATAGTAAGGGTTATTACAAATGGGTTCCCCGGCTCAAAATCACCATAATGATATAGTTCTTCTGTGGAAAAAATCGCATTCCCCATATCATCCACATCCTCAAAGTTAAGGGAAAGTACTTTAAGGTTCCTGATTTTTTCATTTACATAAAAAGCAGCTATTACTTGTGGCTCTGAAGCATCTGCCACGTAACTCTGTATTCCGCTATCATGCAACTGTTCTTCGGTTATCCATTCTACAGATACTACCTCAGCTTCTGTAATCTCTATATTCTTTTGTTCTCCTACATATTGGTGCATGGAAAATGGCACAAGTTCAAAGCTTATTGTTCTGCTGCTATACTCAGCCGATTTGTTCCAAAAAGCATCTTCATCTAACTCTTCAGATACGGACGCATCCATCTCTCCGGTTGTATTATGATAAAATCCTATTTCTTCAAAGGATTCATCTTTTTCTTTTGTAAAATAAAAATCCTTGTAAGATAAACCGGTCTCATTTGCATTCAGTACAAAATTCTCAAGGACGCTATACATTGCACCACCTGAGCCCTCTGTATAAAAAGTCCCGTCTTCCAGTAAAAAGCATCTGTTTCTGGACCATCCCTCAACTAATAAATACGGAATATCTTTATATGTGTATGCAGAATAAATATTCTCGCCGTAGTATTTTCCTTCCTTTTCCTCGCTGATTGCTCCAATAATCAGTTCAACTACACCATCATGATTTACATCTAACAGAGTATATCCAATGGCATTTGCTGCGATTTCATCACTATTCATAATAACTTCGCCTATACCGGAAGTTCCTTCCCTGTAGTCATAAGCATCTGCGCCTCCCATAATTAACTCAAAATTAGAATCAAGAATTGTATTGTAGCAAGTTGTGGAATCCTGATTACTGTATTTGTCGATCAAGTCCTCAAACAACGTGCAAATCTCTTGCTTGGCATCACTATATCCGTCAGGAAAGCGGTTGTTTCCATGGGCTGAAATAGTCTTTCCGTCTGCCAGTGTTACCGACAATGTAAAACTATTGCCGTCCATCACATGTTTATCTGTTTTGTCGAAACCATCCCACCGTTCCAACCGATATTTGCCTGCGATTTCACCCAGTTGCTCCAGCACCGGTTCGGCCACAATCCTATCTACAATCAATCCGCCGGAAAACAGTTCTTCTGTATAAAGCCGGATGCCCTCTTCTGTCTGCCCTGCAGAATACATAAAACATTGCTCCGTGGACATCCCTGTATGTGTAAACGAAAACATTGTAATCTCCATGGCTTCTCCCTGCTCCTGTTTTTCTTTAGGTGACTGTACCGAGTCTTCCTTTTTTCCACACCCACATAAGGTAATCATCAAAATCAATAGATACAATAGCTGAAGTTTTCTCACACATTTACCTCCCTCATTTTCCGTAGTACGCCCCTCTGTTATTTGGTCAAATAGATCCAATCCGCCACATCAATAGTATCCCTGTTGATATCGTAAGTAAAATATTCTCCATTCGCCCAAATTCCAAGGTATTGCTCTGTTATCTCAGGAATATCAATCCGGATAACCATAGACTCAAACGAATCCAAATAATCTACAAAATTCTGTTCTCCGTCTTTGTCGGCTACATAAATCTCCGTATCATCACAAATTGCTGTAATCAAAATATTATGGCTATTCTGACCGTTCTGGGAATAATTATAATGTGGCAGTTCTGCATATACACCCATTTCCAAAAACTCATCTCCATACATTACCAGTAGGGTTCCATCCACTGCATCCTTTGCCATTTGCTCCAAATAAAGATAGTTCTCCTCAAAATCATCTGTCGCACCTTCGCCACCATAATTCTCACCACCACTACCTTCTACATGGACAAGTTTAATCACACCACCGGCATAATACAAATACATCTCCAAATTATAGATGCTGTCCTCCATGGTTTCGATATTATGCATGAGAATTCCTCCGGAAAACCAAACATTGTCCTGTTCTCCCTCATAAATCAAAAGTCCGCCGCCATTACCCAAAATCCACCGGGCTTCACCGGAAATTAATTCTCCTGTGGATGGCTCCTCCCAGGATACTGAGCAATCTCCCATCACATCTAAATGCACATATAAATTATCCATACCGGGTACTTGTTCCAGTTCATTTCCATCTGCTTCCGTGAAGCTGACAAACTCCCAGTCACCGCCTTCTAATTCAGCAGTTTCCAGTTCCCACACAGAGATTGTAGGTAAGATACGCTTAAAGTATGTATAACTGACACCGGGGCCACCATCAAAGGTGTAATATTGCTGAAGAAGAAGGGTATTTTCATCCAGAAGTGTCACGTAATAGTCCGTTTCTTGCGGATACCCATATTCATTCAATGGTGATTCAGGGCCAATGCGTACACTCCAATTCTCGTTTCCGCAGCCTTCATATATGGGCTCCTCCAACAAGGTCAGTTCCCGGTCATAGAAGGCTTCCCTCATATCTCCCCAGCCTGCACGACTCTCATAATCTGCCTGCAGCACAGGACCGGCAATTTCCTCATTCCACGTAGAGTCAAAAAATAAAACTCCGTATTCCCTCTCATCTCTGGAGTCCCACTCCCATCCTTCCACCATGCCGTAGGTCAATACCCAAGTACCTGCCAGTTGTGCCGGACTAAGCAGTTCCCCTGCCTCTTTAGGCATGGTATCCTGCCTCAGACACAACGTACTTCCATAATAGCTCAAGGTAATCCCATTTTCATCTAAGGTTCCTTCACAATAAGGTTCATCGAAACCTTCTATATAAAGACCAATGGTATTATCTTCCAGCTTCCATGTCATATGCAGCATCAGATCATTGTTCAAAATCAGTTCATTCTCCACCTCTCGAAGCTGTGCGCTCCCATCTGCCCGAAGAATTAAATCAATCCATTTATTGTCTGTGGGAAGCTCTTCTGTTCCTTGGTAATCCTTCAGCTCATATGCCATCCAGTAGCTATCTTCTTTTAAAAGTTTAGCCTGCAAACTTTCCGGCGCAGATTCTTCTTTATTTTTTTCTTCCTTATCTGTCACTGTATCCTCTGCAGCCTTTTCCTCTAACTCCACTTGACTTTCTTCCACTGTATTTGGTGAAGATTTTATATCCTCTGCATTTGTTTCCATATCAGCTTTACCGCAAGCTGCCAGGGAAATGCTAAGTACCAGCACAAGGAAACTTCCTACAATTCTTTTCATCTTATCTACCCCTCCATTAAAACTATCTATCATGCTCATGCTTCTCGCCTTCATTAGCCTCTTCCATTTCAAGCTGCTTTTCACCGGCTCCATCCTCAAACCGCACCCGCAGTACTGCCTGCGGCCAGTTAACAGAAACATAGGCATGCTTATTCTTTGCCCCGGCTTCTTCATCAAATATTTCCAAAAGTTCCGCTAAAACTTCTCTCGTCAGATAGCCTCCACGCCAATGGAACAACAGCACTTTCCCTTTTTTCACCGCCTGTTTGGTCCGTTTTCTCACCTCGTCCGTTGTGGTCCACGAGATTTTTTTCTCTTTATAGTAAAAATGGTCGTTATCATTGCAAGCCGGCACCTTCCAGATAACAGGCTCATGGTCTCTGAAAATCTGCTTGTCCGATAAATTCACATAGTCATATCGCACTGTATCGTCTCTTGATAGCGTGTTGTCAAAGGTTACATCCAAATGGTAATACTGCCCGTCAATCCGAATCACATTCCATGCATGTCTGTACTTGATCCCTTTGTCCGGATTAGCTTCGGACAAAGCAATGATACACCAGATATTCAGTTCATCACACAGAATTTTTACTGCTTTTGCTATTCCCTCACAGACAGCCACTCCATTTCCCAGTGCCCCGATGATTTCATGGGAATACTCTTTCTTTAGCTTATCGTACTTTACATTCGCCACGATAAAATCATGGATAAAGAGCTCTTTTCCCTTTTCATCCAAATTTGCTGCCTGACGAGCCAGCTTTTTTACCCTTGATTCCATGGCCTGACGATGTTCCCTAATTTTATCCTTTGAAAAAAGATACTGCGGTATCATCTCCACTGCCGTAGAATCTGCATAATATTTATAAGAAAAAGTCACCGTATAAAAAATTGCCGGGCAATCCATTCGAATCATAAAATAGATATCCGACAATTCTTTCCCGGAAAGCATCGGCACCATAAAAGAATCCTGAAGGTTCAGTAAACCTTCCTTCATGGCATAGTAGGCTCTCTGTTGCTCTTTATTTAATTGCTCATAATAGTAGTTGCCCACCTTTGCCACACTTGCACCACCTTTTTAGCTTTCGCATCTTGTCTCCAAATACTCGTTCCATTTCGCATTTGTGCTTTCCAGCTCTTTTTTCTGCATAATGCGATTTCGGTCACTTAGTATTGCCAGCATCTCATCAACTACTTCTTCCATTGGAAGAGTCTTGTAATAGGACAGATATCCTATCATTCTTTGAGCTGTCCAATCTGTATTCAGATTTCTTGTAATCTGGTCACAAAAAGGCTCCGGGTAGCCCCTGCGAAGCATTATTTCATATAACTCCATGCTCTTTTCTGTTCTGGGTTTCATTGGGGGTTCCTTTCGGGGATTATATGGGAAAAACTTCTCCTATTCACTTTCTCCATAGTTCAATTCCAACCATTTACGTAATCTTTCTACTGTACGAATTTCACATTCATCATATATATAATCTATTATGTTTTTTCCGTTAATAAACACAATTGGATGGCCGTCTTCACGTACCTCTTTATATGCTTGGTCGGCAACATACGATGTTGTTATCATAATTCCAAACTGTCGGTTCTTAATTCTAGAAATTAATCTTGCTGTATCGGTCACGGTAACAGGATTCTTACAGCCATAGCACTTTGCTTGCATGTAGAATTCTACAAACACAGAGTTTTCCACATTCTTAAAAATTTTGTAACGACCTTCTGCATCAAAACCGCCATCCTTATAAGGCCTAGTTGTTTCGATATTAACAACTGCATCATCCAAACTTTCAACGATATCAGCTGCAAATTGTTCAAAACTATAGCCGTTATCTTTTTGTATAAAATAATCATGTAACTCCTTTAGCATGACTACTTTGTCTTTCTCCTGTGGCATTTGACTCTCTATCCCAATCTTATATGCCAACATTCTGCTCAATAGAGGGGAATATTTTTTCTTCTGAACATATTTTTTCCATACTTTAGGCGCGTAGGGACTATCATATGCATTTCCATCTTCTATATCGTTAATCCATGCTAAATTAATCCCGAATCCATCTTCGACCACTGATCCAGAAGATGTGTTCAAAATAGTAAACAACGCTTTATAATTCTGAAATCTATCCCCTTCTTTATTGCACCCCCATACAGCAGTAAGCCACTCTTTACTTGGTTTTCCCTTTATTCCTGGAACTGCTAAACCTAAAAACTTTACATCTCTTCCTCCAGCTTTTTTAAATACCAAAATAGGCGGAAGCGTTTTTCTAAGTTCCTCATCGTCTGATGCAGCAAGATTAAATACATAGCGTAATATTTCATTTCCATGCAAATTAGTTTTATGCAAATCATTTCCCGGAGTTTTATTGTCGCCATAGTACATAAAAACGCCCAAACTATTATCCATTTCATCCTGCCAGTATATGTCTTCTCCGCTCGAGAACAAAATAACCAACTTCGGCATTTGTGTTTTTCCCAAATATCTAAATCCACCTTGGTTCTTGACCCCCAACAACTTAGATAAAACTTCTGCTGACATGTTTTTCTTATTAGAATCCGCCTTATAAACTGCATCTACATAGAGTTTCCAATTTGCTCTCTCTCCACGAGTTATCTTCTCATGTACCTCAAAACAATAATTCTCTGCCATATACATCACTCCTAGCAAATAATCCTACGTACCATTCGTCTTTCTTGATGTTATCTCATTCACATATTAAGTCATCTATTTTTGTCTCTTTAGTCTCAATTAATGTACAGTTGTATTCAATTCCTGTTATATTATCTGGAATATCGCCAATCGTCGGAATATCAGAATTTTTATAAAAGCGAACTCCTTTTACTTCAACGCTCTTTGTTTTATATTCCTTAGGTGAAATACGCTTCAATTCTTTCCCCAATTTTAACTGAAAACTAAAATCTTTCGCAAAAATATCAATACTATTTATTTTTGCAACTATTTTTTCCAACGTTTCACCTGCATTAGACTCCATCACACGTACTGCCGCCAAAACCACACCATTTCTACCAAATAGTTGTTCATGCTTTACCTTTACGGTATACAAATCGGATGTTGTTGTTTTGACTTCCATTACAGTATTTTTATAATTAATATCATATTTATCTGTAAAACTTTCATGCCATCCAGAGGCAACACTTATTCCTTTTTTGTCATAAATCTCCATTATAACAGTCAGTTCTCCAATCAGCCCAATCAGATTCTTAAATTGCTGTTCTTTTGGCAATTGAAACATATCTAAAATCGAAAAGAAAAAGTCTTTTATTGATAATTTTTCCTTCTCACTTGCATATAGAGTGCAGATTTTAATAAAACTCTCAAAGTCTGTTTCTTCCGATGCCCCGCTAAACAGAATATAATCATATTTTCCTGCTTTAAATGTTGAATGATTGGCCACGTTTAATACATCAACATTTGTATTTAGAAGCAACTTTTCCGTTTTCAACATATCAACATTCTTATCAAAGGAACTGCTTACCATAAATATAAGCACTCCATTTAATGCAAAAAAACCACATTCTTCATCTATTGACTCCAATAAATATAAACGATCTTCTTCCTTTGAACAAACACTCAATTTCTGTCGAATCGCATCAATCACTCTATATCCCCCCTAACGTAATATTTTTTGGCTCGCGGAATAAATATTGCAAACATATACTGCATGCAACCCTCTACCTCTTCTCCATCTTTATACGGTCTAATTTTGTGAATTTGAATATTAATCTGTTGTTTATCAATGACCACTGCTGCATCACCGTGATACTTGCGAGCTGCCACTTCTGTCTTATCTGGACCTTGGTGGATATTGTTTACATTATTATCCGAATAAAACCGTCTCTTACGACCATTTCCATCATTATCTGGCATAATAATTATATTGATTTCAGACTCTTCACTCAAAATTTTATTTAAGTATACTTTATCAAACGGATCATGCTCAAATATCCCTTGCATCACCTCCATAAGATTAGCAAATTGTACTGGAGTGCATTTCGCAGTTAACGCGGAAGTTACGTCATCTGTTCTTCCAACCGTGGTTTCTGAAAATTCTAACGTATCAAAAAATTGATTTACTATCGCATTGTTATAACTTACTTGGTTAACATCGAAAACGCCTTGCCTCTGCTTCATCCAATTCTTCTTAAAGTACAGTTTTTTTACATTAACAACATTACCTCTTGTTGGTCTTTGTTTTGTACTATCTGCACTAATAATCATTTCGTCAATACGAAGATTGCCTTCTTGAACATCATGAAATTGTTCCCACAGTTCCAGTTCTATATCCGTCAGCACGCTATATTGCTCACTAATCTCTTTTGTTGTAAAAATCTTACAGATATCAAGATATTTTCTTCTGTATCCAAACCATCTTGCTCTCTGAAGATTTGTATCCATATTTCCCTGCGCTGCCCATCTGGTATAATATGTTGTTAACAAATTTTCAAATGTAACGCCTCTTTGAAGCAAATCTCCACCAACATATATCCTATGTCGCTTCAACGCCTCAAAACCTTGTGTTGCTGCACCATCGCTATTTTTTAAAATCACATATACTTTCTTAGTGACTTTAGGAATATCCTCCTTTATAGCGTCAAACGGATATCTCTCCTTAACTTCCTCTGAAAAATACTTGTCATACATACTAGAAAATTTACGAAGTGCGATTTCCTTTCCTTCTCCGTCAGACATTTGGCTTATTAAATTATCTCTAAATGAGTTAACCATCGTATATATAAGACTGTGCGGATCCTTATTTCGATACGAATGAATAATCATTGTCGACTCTTCTTCGCCTTTATACTTGATAATGACACTTGCCAATATAAAATGATATAATGCTTCTCTTAAAGAATCCGGCATCCTTCCTTCGTCCATAGCCACTGTATCATCGGGGTCTATTGGGAAAATAGCATCAGAATCACCCATGTGATAGCATTCCCCGCCACAGTACCCTTCACCGGGTTCTATTAATTTCGCAGAAGCCGGACAAAGTTCACTAATATCGTCAAGAAAGATATTTGCATGTGGTGTTGCTGTCACAGAAAAATACAACGGTTCTCTAAGCAATCTCTTCATTTCACATATTTGAGCATATGTAGCCGAACTATCTGCACTCTTATCCTTACTCGTATTTAAACTGGCCTGATCACCTTCATCGTCTATTATGTATGCCTTAATTTTTGAAGCATCCAGTTTCTTTAATGCTGTATTAACCTTATCCAAAGCGTTAGGTCTTTTCATTGCAGTTATTATTATTGGTTTCTCTTCCTCAATGAGTTCTTCCAATATATCATTGTTTAAAGCTGCCAATTCATTTGGCATAGCAGTTGACAACAAAATGGGCTTACCTCGTTCCCCCATGTCTTCAATACCAAAAGTCTTTTTAAACCTGCCTGTAGTCTGTTCGAGTAAAGTATTATCATATCCGCCATAAATAATCAGCATGTTATAGCCGTTATCAAAAGCTATCGCCGAAAGCATTTCCAAATTAGAGGTTTTACCAGACTGAACTTTTCCTACTAACAAAACATTATTATTCACAGACGTATTTTCAACCTGCCCCTGTGATTCAGCATAAATTTTTACAGCACGTTCTATCACAGCCTGTGCTGCTCTATCTCCATATTTCTTTTTATGCATTGCAAAAATATGCTCTGCATATTCTCCTATAACTGTATCATGAGATACTTTCTGCTCAACATCTAATATTGTATATTCCTCCATTTACTCTTCTCCCATCTTTTTTAAATATTCATTCATTTTATCTCTAATAGCTTTATAATATATGTATCCGTCTTGCTCTGATGTCATTTTGGCCATCACTTCTGCTACTACAAATGAAATCACAAACTTTTCTAGAACAATCTTAAAATCTTCTTGATTGGAATATGGTCTAAAAAAAGGATGATCAATGTTTACTATTAATTTTATTAAGTCAACTGACACATGCTCTACATTAATCCAGTATTTATTATGATGAATAGACCAATCTACTTCTAAAGACAGTGTTCTTACTTCATTCAAAGGGATTTTGTAATATCGTGTGCTTCCTACTATTTTTTCTTCATCCGAATCATTTCTTTCATGAAAATCTTCAAGGAATTCGTCTAATGTAACTTGTTCCTCTTCCTTAATTTCCTCCGGCTCGTTTGAATCATTCACATGTCCCTCTTCACTGGTTGGTTTTGGCACTTCAATAAATGTTACATTTTTATTGACTTCATCTTGTACTCTTGTCGAAGAATCTTTTGAGTACATTTCTTCACGAGTTCTATCTTTCTTGGAAATATCTGCAATCTTTATGTATTCCTGAATGTTATTTTTCAGTGTATTTATAAACTCCTCTTCCAATCCATCATCCCAAACAAAACCATCTTTTGCCTGATTAACCGGAAAATCGTCCATATTAAGTTCACCAAAAAGTTTCAAAGAGATCTGGCTTTGATCTTGTCCAAAGATTTCATTTGGTTTGTAATTCATTCCAGAACCACCAATAATAACCCTATCTCTTCTAAACAATGCAAATCCAGCTTTAGGGAAACTACCCGGGTCCATTATCGCCACAAATCCTGTTACGTGATAATTTTTATCATTGAAGTTGAAGGTATAATCGATTTCTTTTTTCCAGTCTCTTCCCCTAAAACTTGATAAAATCGGATACCCTTCAAACGTAATAGAATCTCCATTATATCTCAGGTCAACATTTCCCGAATTAATATCTCGTCTGTACATACTTGCCAATAAATCTTTAATTTTAGCAATTGTTTTTGACCCCGTCAGTTTCTTCGTAATCTTCTCGATTTTGATCACCGTTCCATGCAATTCTTTTTCAACATCTTCCTCGTATATTGGAACTTCATTTTCTAAATTTTCTTTATCAACCACTGCAATATATCTCTTTCCTGAACCATATTGCACGGTAGAAACACTCCACTTTTCACCGAACCAGCCGGCTGCTGTTTTTAAACCTGCTCCAAACTCATTACGTCCAACCTTAATATGATTTCCACCCTCAACGTATAAAGCCTCCACAAGTTCATCAATAGACATGCCATATGCATTATCTGTAACTGTTAAGATATCCTCATTTTTTTCATAACAGACGTCTATTGTCACATGATCTATATCAGTCATTTTATCTTTATTTGAAAAGTAAGACTGTGATGAATTATCAACAAACTCTGCAATAGCATACCACGGTCTGTAACTGATTCGTCCAAACATATGATGCATCGTTCCTGCTGTTGACTGTATGTTAACTTTTCGTGCCTCGTTCATACTATTCACCGTCCCTTTCACATTGACCAATTTCAAAAGAAAATAGTTTCTTTCCAAGTTTCTTTAAAATAGTTACATTCACAGAATTTCCCAATTGTCTATATATCTGCTTATCCGTACCAACAAATTTGAATCTCTTGTCAAAATTTTGTAAGTTAGCAGCTTCTCGTGGTGTAATATATCTAAAATGTTTTTTCTTTCTGTCATAAATTATTGGAGTATTCACAATTGCTACCAATGCCGGATAATATGTAGGCCTCTTAACTCTTATTCCAGATTGGCGAACCTGAATTATTGCATCATGAATATCTGTAACATCCGTTCCACAATTCCATTCAAATTTCTGGTAAAGTTTAATTCTATCAAGCATGTTGTACTTCTCAATCCATGCATCAATAAAGTCCTTGTTTGCCAAATACAATTTTCTATTATTATCAACAAATTTCTTTTTCCAAGCAGGAATATTTTCATAATCCTGACTTGCTAAAAATTCTTTTTCATCCGCAATATTATATCCAAAACTTTTTATCCATATTGGATATCCAATTACTCCTATTCCTGTTCCCTTTCTAAATTCTTCCCATGCTAGAATCATCTCTTCTCTTTCGACATCAATAATATATTCATCTGAAGCATTTTCTTCTAAAATTGAAAATGCATCACCCATCTTGCAATTATCTTTAAATTGTATTCCATCCAATCCCAAATCCTTTATATGAATATAGTCATTGGTCAAAACAGATGTATCTCGCAAATTCTTTCGAATTCCTAGAATATACACACGTTCTCTTATTTGAGGTAAGCCAAAGTTAGATGGCGACAAAATAACCGGTTTCTCTGTTATAAAGAAATCTCGTTTCATTAATTCTGTCTTAATAATATTCCAATTATCTTCCTTATCAGCAAGATTTCTAACGTTCTCAAGAATAATAAATTTCACTTCCGGATGCCCATCCAAAATTCTCATTATATTAAAAAACAAATTTCCTCTGTCTTCTTCAAATCCTTTCTGGAGTCCAGCCTTACTAAATGGTTGACAAGGAAATCCTGCGCACAACACATCAAATTCTCCAATTGAGTCTGCTTCTATCTTTTTAATGTCCCCACGAACATCTTTTGTTTTATAATTCAACTTGTATGTTTCCACGCAAGCCGCATTGATTTCAGATGCCATAATACATTTTCCACCCAGATAACGCATCGCTTGATGAAAACCACCTATTCCTGCAAATAAATCTATAAAAGTAAATTTATAATCTTCTTTTTTCTCACTATTAATTCTTTTATCTATCGGACGTTCCGCTTCACTTGGTATTACCCATGTTTTCCCCTTTTTATACGCTCCCGGTATTTTTCCTGCAGCACACATTGCAGATACACTTCCGCTTGTAATCCCCCATCTATCTGCAATTTCCTTTGTTGATATATATTCCACTGTTACTTACCATCCTTTTGTTTGTCTTATATACAATACGTTTATATACACTTAAAGCATATTTTCTACACACAACCCATGGTTTTTCTAATAGCAATCATACACTTTAACCAGTCCAATAAACTGTACTTTTTGAAACACTGCCGATTCAATGTCTCTGCTTATATATTTCTTTCAAATCTTCAATTGCCACTTCCGGAGCCATCGTATGGAACATTAAATAATTCCGCTTCATTGTTTCCACCGGAGCTTGCTTGTAAATTGCTTTACTGGATTCCTTAGTATAGTAATGCCAATATCTATAAATGTATCCAATCCAATAAATCACATCTTTAGAATACACTTCACCTTTTTCAACCAACTTATCCTCAGCAGCTTCGACAATCTCTTCGAGCAAATATTCTTCTCCTGCCCACTGCATGCGATTGTAAGTAGAATCCAAAGCCTTTGCAGTTTCAGAATTCATAAATGTCTTTATAAAACCAGCACTTCCTAACCGTCTATCTACAGAAAGTTCAAATAATCTGCCCTGAATATCACACAATTTTAATTGTATTTCGTTCATGATTTTCCCCCTGCCGCTTGGTCTAAAATCTCGTCAAAAAATATTCCTTCTCTACGATAATTCCTACAGATATCATTTGCCAATGAAGAACCTTTTACACGATTTGCCGCTGATACTTCTTTCATAAACAATTTTTCTAAATAAGAAATAGGGATTTCCTTTTCAATCCGCACTGCATCGCATCCCTTTTGTGTAACTGCAACGTACTGTTTTCCAAGTTCCAATGCAGACAAACTATTTATTAACGCCGCATCCGTTATGTTTCCAATGAAGAAGTTGTCAATAACAAAGAACATTCTATCGTTTGCTATGCTTCCGATAACCACATCCTTATCCTTTGTCATTTCTTGATACTTTCTATAAAAAGGCGTTCCCTTTATTTTTTCCATTCGTCCTCTATGATATGCGACAATCATCGCCCAGTCCAAATCAGCCGGAACATCTAACACAGCAAGGTTATCCGTTGCTATGGAAACAACATAGAACTTCGCGCTCTCATAATCGCAAATAAGTGTAAGTGCTTGGTTCGGCTCAGTTCCCATATAGAATCCTTCTCCGAAATCGCACTGTTTTCGGCTCAGTGGTGCAATATCCCCCTCTATTCCTGATTTCGAACCGTGATATAGCAGCGCTCTCCCTTTTTCAAGTTCAATGCTTCCATAAACTGCTTCTATCTTCTCTAAAACCATGTCGTATACCGGAACTTCATATTTCTTGCATAAATCATATATTTTGTCCTGTGCAAGCTTATTGGGCAACGCACGACCGTTCTCCCAACGGTTTACAGTTGCAAACGTTACATTCAATAGTTCTGCAAATTCAGTCTGATTCATATTCATATGAGCGCGTATTTTCTTGATTAAATCTTGCATAATATCATCTCCACGTTTCATTATGTGTATAACATTTATTTCAAATAAAATTATATAAAATGTTATACGATAAGTCAATCTTTATAATAAGACACTTGTAAGAAACATGTACCTCAATATGTTGACTGCAGGAACCCGTAGTCATGCTGCAAGGCATAAGAAAAGGCACCGACTTATAGAACATTGTCCTGCAAATCTGCGCCTTGCTTGCAGGGTAGCCTAGCACGACTACCACCTACAGTAGACATATTACTTTTTACATCACAAAATTTCAAGCGCAAAGTTCATGCCCTTTTTATATGGCTTTTACACATTACCTTTTACACTCATATTCTTCTACATTTGTACGATTTATTCTTCATCATAACTTTCTTTACAGCAGTCACACAAGTTCCATTCATCATTCATATAGCCTTCTGTTTCTACATTAAACATAGTGCCGCACCTATCGCATTCTTCAATTTCATTTACATAGCCACAATGCAAACAAGTTCCATATGCAACCAACGTCTCTCCTAAATATACCCATTCTTCACCACATTCTGCACAGTACAGATTCTCTTGAATAACCGGATTTCCTCCTTCTGTCACTTCAACGTAGTTTTCAGTTCCTGCTGCTTCTTTTAAGTCCATAAGGGTTTCATTAACAAAATCTACAATTTCGTTCTTCAGCTGAACAATTTCTTTTTCTGATATTCCATCTTGGGTCATGGGAAGATAATACCCTTGTTCTTCGTCATATTCAACAGCACCATTAACATATTCTATTTCACCAATATACTCACCGTCACAAGAAATCGTAACATGAGTACTCATGCCCTGTTCAGAAATCAATAACGAATCATATGTAAAGATAAGTTCCTCCTTAGTCACTTTTGAAATAACTTTCAAAAACTCTCCACATATTTCACTAGCATCAAACAGTATTTCAGAAACTTCTACATCTTGCCTAAATCTTAATTTTTGACGTACATCTTCCGAAAACTCTGTTAAAGCATCCGCGATATATTCCATAATTTCTTCGTTATTTCGAATAACAACGCCTGCTTCCTCTTGTATATTCATCATCATTGCATCTTCAAATGCTTGTCTCTCTTCTTCTCTCTGACGCTCAATCGCATCCTTTTCTTCTTTAGAAATCACCTCATTAGCAATTAATCCTAGTGCCTTCTTCTCTGCTTCATAAACAATATCAATCGAATCTTTTATTTGCTTATAAGCAGCTCTATCAATCAATTTATTATGTGCTATATGATTTCTATTCTCTTCAAACTCAGAATATTTTTCGATGAAATCATCTGACAAAAACTTTGAAAATATTGTCGCCCACAAATCTTGCTCTACAACCATCTGTTTTTTTAATACCTCTACAATTCTATTTGCAGAACAAGGATTTTGTCCATTAATCATTTTGTTAATCTCATCACTGTAATTAGGATCCCACTTTGTCAGTTTACATCGGATAATACTCAGTAGATCCGTTACATCTATCGACATTAGACGCTCATCTACATTATTAAATCCCGGTGCTATTGCTTTATACCCATCTCTCCTATCAACATGCTTTTTCTTGATATCGTGCGGAACAAAAACATCCCACCATTCAATGCCATAATTTCTGGTCATAGTCTCATTAATCAACTGGCGCAACATGTTTTCTGTTTGATAGACCTTCGGATATAAATCTATAGATAAGCACTCTGAATCCTTATCAAATAACCAAATAATCTTTTCCCAATCTCGTTTAATACATCTATTTATATTGAGTTTAACGCGCTCCAAATAATCTTCGGCTGGACTAGGCTCATACGTATCAGAGTAGATTGCCACCGTCATTTGTTGCTTCTCTTTGTATGTTCCAAAACAAAATTGAATCTTCCATGTATCAGTCTTACCACTATCTTTACTAGTAAATGATAACGAATATATACCAAGTTCCTCATCCTCTAGCTTTATTGCTTCTACAGTAGAACTCACTTCCATTGGATTAACACACAACGTGTGAATAAGTCCATTATCACGCATATTCTCATATATCTTATTAACATATGTGCCCAAATCAGTAATCGAATTTTTACTCTCAGCCGCAATCAACTTCACTAGTATTTCCATATTGGTCTCTCCTTAATATGTTTTGTTCCATGCACAATAGCATACAGAAAAAGCATAACTTTGGTTGAATTCAAGACGCATGCTATGTCTTTCACCAATCACTTATACTTTATCCTAGGTAATCTTCCCAAATGCTTCTTTTGCATCACCATTAGTCTGGGTATCCTGTAAATAATTATATCATTCTATTTATAGTACTTACATTAATCCATTTTCTTTATAAAAATGTCCCCCACTCATCAAACGAACAATATTTTGTTAGTTTATAATGAGCATCTGAAACAGTACTATACATTTTAAAGTTTACTTTACCATTAACAGGAACGCAAAATCCACACGCAGCAGTTTCACTAATGCTTGGAGCAAATGCTCCTCTATACAAATCACTACCTTGATAATTTTTCTTCAATTTTATATAGTGTGCATCTTGACGTAATTCCTCTTTTAAATTCGCATACTCTTGCTGTATTCGTAACGATGAAATAGTATTATTCCCATCCAAGTATCTCCCTATAATGTCTTGAAGATTTTCAACTCTTCCAATATAATTCACCATTATTCTTGCCAATTCTGAATCTGACATCTTACTATAGTCCATTTTTCTCCCTCCAGTTTTCGTATTTATTAACAATAATAACTCCCTCACATATGGCACTATGATCTCTATATGCTGACTACAGATATCCATGGCCGTGTTTAGAAATCAAACAATTCTCACCTAATATCTCTAGTCTGTAAATCAACGTCTTGCCGACGAAATAACCTAGCACGACTACCTCCAATAAACATATTGAATATTTTTGACGCAAGCGACAATTTTCTTCAACGCCACCCCTTCTCTTTTCTCCTTAGTAACATATTTTTATGTATAGTAACATCTCTCATGTTACTTTGTACTTTTTTATGTTACTTCAGATTTTTCTCTGTATTTCAAACAAAATAACTCTCCTATGACAAACATTCGCTGCCGCCACTTTTTTCCTTAACCTCTAAATAAAACCGTTGTTATTAAAATTTCCTCTTGATTCTTCCACCAAAATTGGATAATATAAATCCATGAAGCGGGTTTTGTGTCGTGTACAACCATATGGCTCAAGCGTGTAGTTCGTTTCATTTTTAGGAAACGGGTTTTGCGCTGAGTAAAGTCTTCGGCCCGGAAAAGGTTGCTCGTTTCTTTTTTTATACCTTTTTTGCACCTTTCAAATATTAAAATGTAAATTTTGCACGTTATTATTTCAGTATGGGCAGATTTTACCCATACTCCCCTTTAATTACATTAGCCACGTCACAGCCCAAATCCTTAATTTGGGGCTTAAATTTGATATAAAAATCCTCTCTCAAACTCCCACAGCCCTTGATTTTCCTGCATTCTTCCGCAAAAGCAACTTCTTGCCGTGCCACTACCTCCCCACTCTTCTCAGCACCTCCAAAATCGCATCTCCATACTTTTCCGCTTTCACTCTTCCAAATCCGGACACTTTGCACAGTTCTTCCTTATCCCTAGGATTCTTCTTTATCAAGTCTTCCATCTGTGCATCATTAAAGATATAATAAGGCTTTATTTGTTCCTGTCTGCTTCGTTTCAAACGAACGGCTTTTAGTTCCTTGATTAGCTTTTCCTTAACATCATCTCCTTCAGTAGAAATATTTTCTGTCAACTTTTCCTCTTCTTTTGAAGACTCTATCCGTTCCAAAAGCTTCTCATATTTTTCTGCATAATCAGTTCTGTCTTCTTGATTCTTTCCCAAAAAGAAATTAGCAATCTCCAACATTTCCTTTTCCATCATGTCATCCTTAACCTGCTTGTCCATTTCCTTTATTCTTTGAACCAACTGGTCAGCCCGCACAATCTGTTCTTTCACTTCTTTTTTGGCATATTTCGCATTTAATACAGTTTTGGGATTCGCCAATACAACAATAGACTTATAGCTGTTAGCGAAGTTGTTCTCAAACATTGTTTTAGTGATAATGTTTCCCTTACCGGATTTCCGAACTTCTTTAATAACCTGCATATGTCTTGTGTTTTGTGTAATGGGCGAATAAATCCCTTCCTTTATTCTTCTTCCACGCAATTGATATGTACGGATAAAATCTCCGGTACTATTGACTTCAATATCTCCAATCAGATTTTTGCATTCAATAATATAAATTCTTTTTCTGGTTACAATCAGATAATCTATCTGCGCAGACAATTCTCCATGCTGCAAGCAAATATCCTGCAAGATATACATATCCATACCACTGTTTTTCAGTTCAAATGCAATACATTCTTCGCCCTTGATTCCATACTCAGCGATGGTTATCTGTTTTTCGATTTCTTCTTTTAACTCACCGGTACATTGTTCCTGTAGTTCTCTGAGTTTATCAACATATTCCTTTGCCTGATTGCTTGATTTTAAAAACACCGGTCCGATTTTCCTTGAAAATAATCCCATAATGTCCCTTTTCTCCTATATTTGATAGTCCGCATACTCCGACAGCATACTGGCTATCCTCAACGCATACTCCTTCGATTTTGCATTGAATTGATATTCTCCAATATCCTTGCGATAATTAACTGTGGAATACTCCATGGCAAATATTGCGTAATATAAGCTGCTTAGTTTATCTTCTTTTGATACTAATTTCATACCCGCTTCTTCTTGATAAGACTCATTCTTATTTAGTAACCACGGCGTAAAATAGTCTTCAATCCCTGAGCCAAAATACACATCAATAAGAGGCTTCGGATTTTTCCCGGATATAAAGTCATGATAAAGCGATATATCCACTATTTTAAGGCCTATCAACAGAGGAACAATATATAGTAAAATTAATTGTTTCCCTTGTCCGTTAGAAAACGAAAAATTAATTTTTTTAATTCCATGTGTCACATCATATTCTGCCGTTTTAACGAGCCTGTAATAACGGGTAATTTCTCTCAGTTCAAGGTGATACACTTCAATCACTCTTTTACACACTTCTTCCATAGTAGCGTTTAATGTCAATCCCAGTTTATCATATAACCCATTTATTTCAGCCGGCGGCAATGAAACTCTTATATCAAAAAAGCGGTCCAAATACCTACAGGCATTAAACTCATTTCCGTATTGATTTTTTATGGTGTGCTGGAGTTCTTCAATATTGACAGCAAAAACAAATGTAATTCTTTCATCACAAAAATAATGTTTTATTCTCTCCAACACCTGTACCGCATAATTCGGCTTACACCGATCCAGTTCATCTACAAAAATTACTAATCTGTTAGCTCTTTCAAGCAATATTTCCGAAAAGAAATCCTTTAATTTTTCATGTATATCTTTTTGTTCTTTAAATGCGGAGAATGACGTTGTGTTCTTTAAACTTTCCAAGATTCCGCTAACACTTTTTCCGCTGACTGCCTCTATTATGGAACCGGCGGCTTTTAAGAGATTGCATTCGGGTTCAAATATGTAGTTCATACTTAGCTGCTTTGCAATCTCATATACTATGGACATAATTGGGTCTATATCGTTGTCATTTTCCCAAGCATCATAATATATCGCAAGTTCACAGTTCTCTTGCATTTCTTCGTCTTTTTCAGTTGAAACAAATTGAAGTATTTTCCTTCTTTCTTCCTCATCCATGTTGCATACCGGATTTTTTGCATTAATCAAAAGCTCTGCCTGTTTGATAAAGAAAGTTTTACCGCTTCCCCAGCGGCCATCAATTGCGATAGATCTTGCACCTTCCTGTGCCAACAGTAATTCATAAAAATATGCCAAGTCATTATTTCTTCCTATCAGATTTTTCTGTAAGGCATTAATTAAGTTTTCTTTTGTAGGCATTAAATCAAAATTTTTCATTTTGTTATTCTCCGTGTGTTTGCATCATGCGATTGAATAAAAAATCTATTGGACTCCCCTTTTTATAATATATCATTAGTACTACCATCTATCATTTTTTTCTTTTATTTTGTCACGTTTCCCCGGTTTCTTGTCATATTTGACATTTTTCGACAAAAAAAGTCCGGCATACCACTATGCCGAACTTCCCATTTTATTTTATGTAATAAAACTTATACTACCCCTTCCCCAACAAACTCTCTATAATCTTCTCCGGTGCGTCCATAAACCTTTTTGTCACAATATAATGCTCCGTATCCTTATAATTGACTGAATGAATTCCCTCCTCTGTAATCTCCAATACCTCTGCATCAGGGAATGTCATAAGAATTGGCGAATGGGTCGATATGATAAATTGCGAATTTTTCTTCACCAGTTCCTGTATGCAAAACATCAGGCGCATTAAACGCATTGGGGACAATGCCGCCTCCGGCTCGTCCAGTATATACAGACCATTTCCGCTGAAGCGGTTTTCTACCAATGCCATGAAGCTTTCTCCATGGGATTGCTTATGCAGTGACACACCTCCATAACTGGAAATAAGCTTTGGTCCGAATGACGCATCTTCATCAAGCTCGTCTATATTAGACGCTACATTATAGAAGCTTTCTGCCCGCAGGAAAAAGCCATCCCTGTGACGTAAATACCCTCTGCTGACCGTCAGATAGTTGAATAAATCAGAATGAGAGTCATTGGTCGAAAAGTTGAAATTCACAGTTCCGCCTTCCGGATTAAATCCCATGGCTACTGCAATGCCCTCTATAAGGGTAGATTTGCCGACTCCGTTTTCTCCGACGATAAATGTCACCTTCTTGTGAAATTGCAGACCGCCCATCTTACGCAGATTGCATACTACCGGTAGGCTACTTAAATAATTGCTTTGAGGAATTTCCTTTGAAAGTTTCACTTCACGTATGTACAAATTATTTTTCATAATTCTTTTTGTCCCTTGTAGTATATTTTCCACTAATAAATCAATTTTCTCATAAATAGTGTCCGATAAACTTCCCTTCAATTGCAAAAGGGAAGCCTAAAAGATCTACTAAAACAGCTTGAAAAATCCTCCTGTCATAGTCCCTTACAATCTTCCAAAGAAGATTTGGGCTTATGATAAGAGGATTTTACTTGTCAATCGTATTTTTTGATTGGATGGTTAATCCAAAATCTTCTATGTTAAGGTAAGTTGGGTTCATACCAACACTTCCCACTTACCGTATCTCTTTCCATTCACTCTACAGATATATTGCTTTTCCTGTAAGGATTCCTCGAAATCAACTCCAAAACCGCCATTTCTTCTAAAGTGCATTCCAAAGTGTCAAATTGAGACTTTGGAACTTTAAAATTGACACTTTGGGAATTGTCATTATCTGCATAATCAACATGCATATATCTGTTTTTTAGCTCATAGTCTGTCTCCAAAAGCAAATTACTGAAAAACATTTCTAAAAATTTTGTTGTTGCATGAACTCCGTTTTGCAAATCATTGTAATTTGCTCTTACCAATGCATTTCGGAAATACCATGAATTTTTCTCAAATGCATCGTTGTTTACACGGAAGCCAAATGTTTTCATATATTTAATTATAAAAACTGCTGTGGCTCTGGTATTCCCTTCACAGAAAGGATGAATCTGCCAAATATCAGAAGTAAACTTCGCCAGATGCTTTACCGATGTCTCTACTGACAAACTTTCATAAGAGAACTGCTTCTCTGTAGAAAAATCATAATCCATTGTATCCCGTATACTGTCCCAAGCTGCATAGGTAACAGTATCACCTTTCAGCACCCGTTCTTTTTTAGTAATATTATATTTTCTAATCTGTCCGGCATGGGAAAATACACCTTCAAATAATCCACGATGAATTGTAAGCCATTCAACCGGTGAAAACTGAAAAGCCTTCTCACCCAATAATTTAGCTATTCTCGCCGATACAATATCAGCTTCCTTTGTTTCATTTTCCGCTTCGACACAATCAGTTCGCTGCTCATAATAACTCTGAATTCGCTTCTGTGCTTCATCTATGCTAATTTTTCCTTCAATGTGCTCCTTGGCAGTATCCAAAAGATATGCAGAAGTTTGCAATCCATCTACCGCCTGCAGGCCGATTGCAGTCTGCCATGCTTCACTTTTTTCAATTCGACCGGGCTCACCTTGTTTTATATATTCTTCAAGCTCAAATTGCCAATTCTTTTCCGCTGGCATGACTACACCTCGCTTATATCATAATCAATATAAATATTCTCGTGATACGGATATGCCTTTAATCATTCATACTGATCACGGATGTCAGTATGTTTGCGAAGCTTGGCGTCAGGCTACCGAAGGAATGACACGTAGTTATTCTCATACCGGCTATCTTTACGACAATGCCTACATTGAATCTTTTCATTCCCTAATAAAGCGTGAATGGTTGAATCACTTTACGATTCGTAATTATAGACAAGCTTATTCTTTGGTATTCGAATACATCGAAGCCTTTTATAATACTGTCCGTATACACAGTCATTGCGACTACCTATCGCTTCCGGGCGAGTCAGTGTTTGATGATCGTATGCATCCAGTATTTCCAATATATCCTTATATGCATCTTTAAGCACATCTGTCTTTTCTTTGGTGATTGCAGTGATTTTATTCTCTTCTATCGTCTGTTCCTCCGTTATCTGTCTTTTTTATGCGATTCAAAATATCAAGTATATTTGCCCTGTCCTCTATTCTGTTAATTGCAAAACACTTTTTCCCGGCATCCTTAAGAGATGCACCAACATGATATGCCAAGGTTCCATCTATGATTATGAATCTATCATGAAATTCTTCCGTATAATCTACGCCCAAGGTCGGATACTGCTGATTAAAGTTATTAATATCCATCGACGATAACCTTGTCTTTTTCAATGTATATATCTGCACTTTCACATTTTCTTGTTTCTTTGCTAATATATTAAGTGTTAAGACATCCACGTAATTATCTATTAGGACAATTTCTTTTTTTGCCTTTGCAATCAATTCCGTCAGAAGGCTGAATGCATCATAAACTTGCCCTTCAAAAAATATTTTCTGCGACACTTCTTCATGCTCAGATATGTATGTAAATATTTGATCGAATTTCTCATCAGCATTTTTTTGATATATCAGTTGCTTTACTTCAATCTCATTTATTCTGTTTAACACTATAGAATTGTTCGCCATAAAACGGCGCATTTCTACGAATGTATTCATAATTTTTATGCTAACCTGTATCGCTACATCACTTCGCAATACAGCTGAAAGCATGGCTATTCCTTGTTCTGTGAAGACGTATGGCAGTTTTCTTCTTCCTCCATAATTGTTGTCATCATGCGAACTTGAAGTCACAAATTGTGACTTCAAGTTTGTAAACTCATCCTTATTAAGTTGAAAGCGAAACGTTTCTGGAAAACGTAGTAGATTTCGCTTAACTGCTTGATTTAACACTTTCGTTTCCACCTGATATAGTATTGCCAAATCACTATCCAACATTACCTGTTGTCCCCGAATCACATATATTAAATTCTTAATTGTTGCTTCGTTAGTTTCCATATTCAATTCCGTTTTGGTTTCCTGCACAACCAATTCCTTTTTCTTTTCGCTCATGGTTTTTCCTCCTACACTATGTAATGAACCGGATTTCTCTTACTTTTAACAAATGCTAAGTATTTAACCGCAGACTTTTCTTTCTTTATATCATCCTCATAGTCATCATAATCCAGTAACAATAAATCACCCGGTATAACAACTGCTCCTTTTTCCATATCATAATGTAAATGATGTTTTTCGAATTTTACATCGACAGCAGAGCTCCCTTGTTTTGTTTGCATTGAAATCCAATCGTAGCCACTTTCTTCATATAGGTTTGCTCGATAATTATATCTATGGAACACCTCCCCATTTTCGAAATATAGATACACATCGTACTCTTCCAAATCCACATTCAAAATGTTTAATTCGGTAATTGCTTCAGCAAATGTACTGCCTTGATTCAATTCAAATGTGATAGCTCTCAGACAATCATAATTCAAATTAATACGCCCTGCAAATTCAATCACCTTGTCAATCTCGCCATAGAATTGTTTTTCTAATTTGTCCTCCAGATATTCCCGAATAGCCTCTGCCACAGGATATTCAAACCGGAAATGATAATGAAAGCGGCCCGGTCTGTTTACTATGTAATCATTCAATCCTCGTAATTCATTACATGTTACAATATACATTTTCTTTCCGCCGGCAGTTCCGTCAAAAAGGCTAAGCAGCTTTGCCTGCTCATCATTTTCCTTATTCGACTTAAATGTCTTATCAAACTCATCAAATAGAACCACACATTCCTGTTCTATTTTCTCAATAAATCGAGCCATGCCCTTATATGCCTCATCTACAATCAGCACCGGATAACCTTTCTCCAAAGCCTTTTGACATAATAGTTTTGCAAATACTGATTTCCCAATACCTTTATCTCCGCTTAAAATAGTTCCTAAACTTCTTTGAAACACTTCAAATGCGTGCAAAACTTTTTTCACCTTACTCTCGTGAACACCATATATCTTTTCACACACCTCAATATTGGTATGCTCCGTCAAATAAAAACCATCTTTATCGTTATACATGACCACATACGTCTTTACCGGCAACAAATCATACGTTTCAACCTCATCTGTTGAAATAGAATACCTTTCTCCAATCCTAATTACTCGCATAAAAAAGTCCTCCTACAAAATGTTATATTTCCATTCTGTAGAAGGATTTTGGTTTTGTCATTCCAGCTGTGCTTTAATTCTTGAAAAACGAAAAACTCGCGCCGCGTTTTTTCGTTTGCATTTAAGCAACCGTCATCTCAAATATTCTTTTATAATAGGCATACAATCTTTTTTCTCTTCTATCTTCCAATACAACAACTGTTTTCGGAAGAATTGCTTTTCTGTTACCACACACGATGGCATCAATCGGAACCTGTAACAATTGACTCAATGCATACAAGTTATCAATAGTCGGCATATTAAGTCCATTACACCAATTATATACACTTTGTGCACTGGCTAAATTGAGATATTTCTGAACATCTTTTGGTTCAATACCACGTTTGTCCATGATTCGGCGAAGATTGATGCCGGTTTCTCGTAAATTGATTGTTGGGAACATCAGTTACCTCCCTTTTGAAGCTTAACTATTTTCTTTAATAACTACT
Source organism: Lachnospiraceae bacterium (assembly GCA_017434885.1). Lineage (GTDB taxonomy): Bacteria > Bacillota > Clostridia > Lachnospirales > Lachnospiraceae > Suilimivivens. The sequence goes on from JAFSGE010000056.1 coordinate 26,992, forward strand.
TTCTTTCCTGAAAATGCAATTCCGAGTTTTATCACGCTATCAATTCCGTCTTCCTTAAGCTCTAGGTCATATCGCTTTTCATCAATTTGACTAAGTGCTTCTATCGAGAGTTTTTCAAGCTCAGCTTCTTCCAAACCACTCTTCCACTTCAGTTCCATAATGATGCCCGGATATTTCTTTTCTCGCGGAATCAAACTGATATCATATCTTCCATCACCGGACTCTCTTTTGGATTTAATCCTATACTGATTATCCAACAAAGCAATGAGTCCAAGTGTAAGTCCATGATAAAAGCCCTCTGCTCCGGCATCATAAAAACTTATAGATTTGTCCATGTACTCTGAAATAGCCTTTTGCAACTTTCGAATATCATTTGCATACAAGCTTTCTGCAATCATATTTGCTGTAGTTCTTGTGATTGCACCAATTTGCATCAGATGTGATAATATCTCACTCTTATAAACAGAAGCAATTTCTCTGTTTGGAATAGATACTTCACACAAATAAGCCCCGTCAGCTTGTATCTCTTTTTTCGGTGTCTTAAGATATCCGGTCACCAACAAAAGACTATAAATATTCGCAGGATCCTTAGCAAGCGAGCGATATACCACATTCTGGTCGATTTTTGCAACTACTTTTTCTCCTCGCAGTAACGCATATAGCCGCTCCCTGATATCATCCGTAGCACTGGCAAGCACGTCCTCCAGCACTTCATTTTTTCCGGTATTAACCCAGTACGCTTGCGGAATACAGCCTCTTGAAATGTAATTAATCACAGACCATGGATTATAAATCTCTGTACTGCCAAACAGATAACCATCGTACCAATCCTTAAGCTCATCCTCTTTATCTGCAACACCATAATATTCAAGCATCCTTCTCACTTCCGAAGAAGTAAAACCGAAAAACTCATCATACTCGTCATCCATCACAGAATTCACAGTCAGATTATTTAACCCACTGAAAATACTCTCCTGTGCAATACGAAGTATTCCTGTAAGAAATCCATAGGTGATATTCTTGTTATCCTTAAAGGCTCCTGAGAAAAAGTTTCTCATAAAGCCGATGATTTCATCATAGAAATCCTTTGAGTATCCTTCCTGTATTGATGTATCATATTCATCGATAATAATAATCGGAGTCTTGCTGTAATGTGCCGCAAGCATCTGCGACAATTTTTCAAGTGCCTCTGACATTTCTACCGCAGACGCTTCTCCATTCAATACTTTAGAAAAATATGCCTTCTCATACTCTGCCAACTCGCTACTACTTAACAATTCCTGATGTCTTCCAAACTCGTTCTGTAGGAGTCCACGAATCTTCGCCACAGTAGATTCCCAGGAATCATATTTCACATCCTTAAAAGTCAAAAAGATAACCGGATATTTCCCCTGGTGCTTACGATACTCTTCTCCACATTTCCAAATCGCTTTGTCTACAAAGTATTTGCTCGTATCCTCGGTAGAAATCTCAAAGAATACACGGAGCATATCCATATTCAATGTCTTTTCAAAACGTCTTGGCCTTGTAAACAAGGAAACCAACGGCTTTTGGTCCAAGAATTCCTTAATCAGCAATGTTTTATCTACATAGTAGTATTCGTTCTGTGCGCGGACGTAATCTGAAACTGCAATTGGTAAAGGTCTTGTTTTGCCATCCTTTTTCTTGGCATATTTGCCGGAAGAGACACGACCATCCGCAGGTCTTACCGCAATCATCTTCAATCGCTCTGCAATTAGTATATCATCTTGCTACAGATTATATACTACCTTCCGCAATATATCAATTTGTTCTTGGTTTTTTGCGGAAGAGTGTTGTATTTTCTATTATCTTTTTTGATACGTGCAACCTTTGTCACAAACACATACATTATCACCTAAAAACTGACACTTTATATCTGGCGCAGAACATTCCACTCCATTATAACATTCCTTATATACACAATTAAAAGTTGTTCTAAAACTACTTTCTACATCAGTAATTCTTGTGTAGTCAAGCACCTTATATAAAACACCTGTACCTGGTATCCTTACTTTATTGAACTCCCCCTCCAAGATGTAAATATAAACCTTTTGTTGCTTACTATCCGACACCTCTATACGATGCTTATCCCTATTAATTCTTAATTTATCTATTTCCAGTTCAAAAGGATAATTTTTAGTTTTTCCATCCCATTGGTCTGAAACAAATACACTTTTTATGCTTTTTAGCTCTTTTAATAATTTATAGATTCTTGCAAACTTAGGATAGTTTTCCAAAAAACGATTCCGTTCCTCTGCTTCACGCCGTTGTCTTTCTTCTCTTTCTCGCTCCAGCTCTAACTCCCTTTGCTTTCGTCTTTCTTCTTCCAGCCGCCTACGTTCTGCTAGTTCTTTCCGTTCTTTTTCTTGTCTCAACCGTTCACGTTCTGCTCTCTCCAGACGCTCTTTTTCCTGTTGTAACCGCTCCTCTTCCTCACGTTTTGTAATTTGCTCCAACTCATATTCTTGGTCTGCTTGAAAATTCTCCCGTCTTTTATCAACCAAATCTGAAACCAATTCGTCTTTATAAAACAATAATCCATCTGTATTTAAGCCAAAATCATCTAGCATCCCATCACAAACATCGAGTACTGCCCATAACCCACGATATGTTTTCTCATAAATTGATACCTTTGCCTCAACTTCTTCGTATAATGATTCTTTCCTCATATCCAAATAAAAGCAAAATCCCTGTGCTTCTTGTATACGCATCATATGCTCCGGATATTGACCATCCGTTTCCTCGTTTTCTATCCGGGTCACATATATTATTTTAGATTTCACATATTCCGATAACAATTCCACTTTTTCCGCTAACATGCTGGCGAAATACTTATTGTATATAATTCCTATATCATAATCTTCTGAATACATCGTCAACTCATATCTGCGTTTATTTTCCGTCAATTGGCTTATAGGTATCCTATACTTTATTCCATGCTCCATTACTGGAAAATTCTTGCTCAACCAGCATTTCAACATTACTTTAGACTTAACTGATATTTCACTTTCTTCTTGATATTCACAATTAGAATTTGCACATTTACGTAATAGCTTAAAATGCTGTCTCCTTAAATTTCTTTCTCCAGCGTATAGTATAACTACTTCACCGCAACCACAAGAGCAGAAGAGTTGTCTGCTATCACTTAATTTTCTATAATATTTCAATTTCTCCGGAATATTAATCTGCTTACCCTCTTTGACTTCGTAAATTTCAGCAATATCAACGTAATCACCGTTATATAAGCAATAACTTCTCATAATCGTATTCCCCCTATTAAATGGAATCGTCCACATGTTAATTCTTTATTCCTCTACCTTGCACAATGGTATAATTTAGTTTTCTCTTTTTTTCATATTCCCTTATTTCGTTAATTAATTTTTTCTTTAAATCTGCCGGTATTGACGATTTTTCTATCATTGCAATATCTCCGTCTATTCCATTTTCTCTATATTCTTTCTCTTGTAAATCCAAAGTTTCAAATGCTTTATCTTCCCAAAAGGAAACTTCTTTTTCGTCCATATCGTCCCCCGAAAAGCACTCTATCTCATACATCCACCCCTTTGTTACAATAATATCAGTTTTAACTACTTCATTGAACAGTTCAGCATTTTCCTTCATAATATCAACACTTCTACTCAATGCTTCTTTTACACATTTCTTATAAGCCTCAAACATTTCATCGTCCAAATTATATGTATTAGCTAACGTAAAACTCTTATTATCATTCATTTCTTCCGGATTTATACATCTTGGCGATATTCCATAATTCGAATATGTTGCAAATGCCCTATGTACATCATCTTCTAAATAATCCAATAATAAATGCTTATAAAAAGCATTTAACGACATAGCCTCGGACGATAAAAAACCTGCCCTAGTAAGTGCCGCATAATATTTTTTCAACCTTTCTATATCCTTTTCATCCATTTTGATACTCAATACTTTATTCGCCATATGTATTACCTCCTCTTTTCGGGTATACCTTTATACTAGGGGTATTACCTCTTTCTTGTCAATACGTTTCTTATAAAAATTCACGTTTTCAAGTAAAAAAATAGCACCCCAGCAGCAACTCTCTACCACCGAAATGCTATTCTCTTTCCAATCATGTCACAGCCCCAACTCATAAAAATTAGCTTAAATTTGATATGAAAATCCTCTCTCAACCTCCCGCAACCCTTGATTTTCCTAGACTTTTTCAGAAAAGCAACTTCTTGCAGTGCTATAAAAAGCCTCAATTACACAAATTTTTTTAAAAACACCTATTCCTCTACCTGTTCTGATTTATCATCCGATAAGAGCTTTACCATCTCATTCTCTAATAATTTTTGTGACTCAGACATCGGAAACAATGCTTGTATTTCCTGAGGCGTGTCTATAGAAGCATATATTTCCATTCCTTTATCAAGTAATCCAACCAATTTTTCTAATGCAACCTTTGTTTTATCTCTTTCTTCACCATCTTGATATTGTCTTTCTTCAGTTTGTAGTTCATCTAATGCATTTTTCATAACAGCTTCGCGCATTATATCAAAGGTTTCTTTAACCGATGCCAGCATCTCATTTTTAATTTCCATTGTTTGTAACATTTCTTCTTGCTGCTTAATTGTAACCCAATGCGATTTGATACCAATTGCCTTATCTATTAAATTAGCAATCTGTTTTGCCAAAAAATTAGCTCCACTTCCTTTGAGCAAAAAAGTGAACCATGTAGAACCAACATCTACATTATTAAATTCTATTTCCCCATCATTAACCTTTAACGTTGGACATTGATCTAAAATATATTCCAAAGACTTCAAATTATCTACAAACTCTTTAAAATCTCCTACCGGCATCTTCACATCTATACCAAGTCTATCATTTTCATAACCAAATGACTCATATATCCTAATAACTCCCTGTATTTCATTTCTCAATGTGGAAAAGTGTCTAGAAAAATCATTTTCTTTTGAAGGAATTTTCCATGTATCTTCCTCTCTATATAAAGGTGGTACCTCATCGTATATTTCTTTTGCCATCCCTCTAAAAGCATCAATTTTATACATCTCTTCTATCGCCTGCTTAGCACTGCACCACCCTTCTACTACCAGCATAAATTTCTCGTTTTCTCTCGAAAGGAAATATTCGCACCTATCTAACAACTCAATATTATTTTTGCACATTTTATAAATTGTATATAATCTCATTTTTTATCCTCCAAGTCAGAATTTTCTTGATATAATTTAAGTATATCACAATAATATAACTTTTCCTTTTTTTCATCAGTCCTTTTCACATTTCGTTCGATTTTTGTCATATTTAATAAAAATAAGGAAAGATAGCACCACATACATACCTATCTTTCCTTCATCGTTCTTTAATATAGCGTTATAACAATTTTGCTCTCCATTCTCGTTAAAAATAACTTTAGCTGTTCTTCCTCACTCATCTCTGCTAACTTATCTTTCAGTTTCATTTCCTTATGAAACTGTCCTCTTGTATTAAAAATTTTTTAAGCGGCAGACCACTCATAGCATGCCATTCCTCTAATTCCTCATAAGTTGGATTTTGCTCCACAATAGATTGTTCTTCAAATTCCACGTAATTCTCTTCAATCCATTTTAAGGACTTTTGACAGATGCTGCATTTTCTATAAACTATTACTAACATTTTTTCCTTCACTCACAAATACGGCTTATCATCCAGCGGCTTCTTGCACCCATTCTTCTTCGCAAGATAGCAGAATAATGCTTTCTGCATCCACTTTCCGATACGTTTATGTTTTTTAATCTCTTTTTCCGAAAAATACTCCGGCGCAGCAAATTCATTTACTTCTTCTTTCGAGAAAGTATTTTTCTCTGCAAAGGATTTTCCCATTTTTTCATAATGGGCTACCATCTTCTCTGCCATGTCCTCCGGCAGCCAGGAAGGACCGAAGTTATCCCCTTTAATCAGCGTTCCGTTATATTCACAGTTAAAATATGACGGTAGTATTTCTAAATATGCCTCTCCGCACCGAAGCTGGCTGGCCTCGGCAAAGCCTCCCTGTAAAATAAAAGACATTTTCGTGCCGGCTTCCTTTTTCGGCTGCAAAGTTTCCAAAAACTCCAGCATAATTCCCGGCACATTCTCTACATACAAAGGAATTGCAAATAAAATATTGTCATTTTTCTCAAATGCTTCTTTCGCACCCGTCCATTGCTTTTTATCTGACAAATGCCAAACCTCCGTTGTATTTCCGCTTTCCTCAAATCCGCGGATAAAAGTACGGACAATTCGCGCTGTATTACTCTTAGCCTCCACGCGGGGACTTGCGTTAATGATTGCTAAATGCATGAGAGAATCCCCCTTCCTTCTTCTAACGGATATACACCGAGAGAGGTACTTTCAAAATTAAGCGTCGTTCTCTCCATCCATTTTTCAAGATATGTATGTTCTGCATTTCCCGTGTAAATGATTCCCATCTGCGGACGGATATCATATCGCGGTACATGTCGCATCTGCCCGTCTACAAACTGTAAATACATTGTTGCAATGGGTAAAATTCTGTCTAACAGATTTTTCGTCTGATAAGATACAAATCCGAATTTTGTGTCTGTAATGAAAACAATCTTTTCATGTTTCAATATTTTTTTAAGAATAATCTCATAATCATCTTTAACGGTACAGATTCCCGGTGTCTTCAGCCAACAGAAATTGCAACCAATACAATGTGATATTTTCATATCCTTTGTACAAACTACCTCACTGTCCTCAGCTTGTGCACATATCTGATTTTGCAATTCCAAAACTTCATCATTATATTCAGATAAAGTATTTAATATAAGCACGCTCATACTTTATTCTCCTCCATTAAATTCCATTCTACTACTTGCCCCATCTTTCATTCGCTCACTTACTCCCCTTCACACTGCTCCCTGAATGCCTCATCATACGCCCCTGCGTCCAAAGGCAGACAAACCGGCATGTTTTTCCACGCCGAATAGTATGCTGCATTCGTAAGCATTATCTGATGCACCGCGTCCTCTCCCGGTGCAATCAGAATGGAATCATCCTCTGTAAGCACTGCTTGCGCAAAATTTTCAAGCACTTCCGCATAAGGTTCTTTTGCTTTTGCAAATTCAATCACTTCTTCGGTAATGATAAGATTTTCACGGGAATTCACTTTTTCCGTGTTAATATACTCTGCCAAGTCCTTGTTGTATCTGTAAATATGCAGCGTGTCTTCCTCAAGCAATATGCGTCCCTTAGTTCCCACGATTTCCAGACGCTCCTGCCATACTGCTTCCCCTGTGGTCAGAATGAAAACTCCGGTAGCACCGTTTTCATATCGCATATGTATGGTAGCTTCATCGTCTACCTTAAAATCATTGTACTTGCCAAAAGGTATCTCTGCATAAACCTTCTTTGGCATGCCAAATAACCATTGCCACATATCAAGAATATGCGCTCCCTGATTTATCAGTGCACCGCCTCCCTCGCCATTCCAGCTACTTCTCCAACTGCCGGACTGATGATAATGAGCCGTCCGGAAATATCTGGAATTCACCACCAGCATACGCTTCAGTTCCCCAAGTTCTCCGTTATCAAGCATCTGCTTTATCTGCATGTATTTGGGATATCTGTGTTGGTGAAAAATCATACCGTATACTTTATCGTATTTGCGGGATGCTTCTGTCATATTAAGAGCCTGACGGATGGTGATACCTGCCGGTTTATCACACAACACATGCTTTCCTGATGAAAAAGCACGAGTTGCAATTTCTTCGTGGGTTTTGTGAGGCGTTGCTATAATTACCGCATCAAAATCATCCCTATGAGCAAACATATCATCAACGTCTGTGTAAACATTCGGTCGTGTTCCATTCTCATCAGCCAAGGTTGCTACCCATTCCTGTGCCTTGGGATTTCTTGCCACAACGCCTGTAAGAACCATGTTCTTTACTTCCCCTGATATAAGCATATCCGCATACTTAGAACCCATCACGCCTACGCCCACTAAGGCTATCCGTAACTTATCCATTTCACATCCGCTCCTTCACATTGCCCATCCGCTTATCTTACAACTTTATTTCCAAACTTATATTACTTTTGCACTTCATGCCAGGATTGCACCTTAGATGCAATCACTTCCCCACTCTCTGTTGCCTGCTTCATCAGAATAGCCATATAAGCATCCTGCAAAGTATCGCACAGTGCCAAAGCTGCCGCCTCTCGATTATATTCTGCCGCCTGCATCATCAACATTGCCACAGCCGTTTCTCCTTTTGACATACCGCACAAACCAAATGGGGCCCGGTACACCACTTCATCCGCCACACCATCCTGTACCAGTCTGATTTCCTCACACTCGCTTGCAACCTTCAGATTCGGATTGTCACTTTCTCTGGTAAACATCTTTTCCAAAGAAACAAGCTGCGCCTTCCTCGGTTCATTTTGCTCATCAAGCCAGAAAAAAGAATTGTCCTTCATCTCGCCTCTGGCCCCCTGCAACTTCACGTAATTATTACGAATGGGCGAGCGATACTGTTCCGAATCAAATTCATAAACAGCAACCTTCCCATCAGCAAACTCAAAGGTTCCAACAGTCCGTTTCTTATCCGCCACTCTTCCGTCTGTGAATTTCTCATAACGGCTCATGGTTTCCACCGTGGGAAATACATAGGTCTTCGCTGACACTGTAAACGCCGTGCCTGCGTCTACATCCAAATAAGCCCTCATCAGACTTGCTCCATGATACTCATGCGCCAAAGAAAGATGTAAAAAGGAACGTTCTCCGAGCAGTCCTCTTTCAAGCATTTTTAGCTGGGTCTGATATACCGGGTCATAAATGTACTGCTCCGCCACTATCAAACGTCCGCCTAAGTTGTGAACCGCCCACAACTCATTAAGCGTATCCGCATCTAACGCCGCCGGAGTTTCACAAAGCACGGCAAATCCATACCTTATCCACTCTTTGCTCACATCGGCGATGGAAGTTTTGTTCACTACAACCACAACAAAATCAGGCTTCATAGCCTTGCATTCTTCTATGGAGGTGGTGGTATAAATATTATTTTCCCTAGCCATGCGCTCTGCCTTCTCTTCTGTTCTGCAAAGCATGGCACATAACTCAAACACATCCGGTAATGCTTTTGCGATTCTGACGTAGCAAAGAGAACGCCAGCCGGAACCGACGATGATGAAACGATGTTTTTTCATAGGTTGTCTCCTTTGTAGGGGGAAGATTTTTTTATTACAGCATATCTTTTGATATATGTACCATAAAATGGAGATGTAAATACAGCACTTTCTCTTATATCTATTCCATCAATATTCCTTTTTTACTTCCTCAACTCCATACCGCTGTTTAAAAACCTCTAATTCCTCCTCTTTTTGAATCAGCATAATTTCTGTAAACTGTCCTGTCTTTTTGTCTTTAAATCCGGCCACCTTTTCGCCGTTACAGATGGAGCATCTGACAATTGGTATGTAATCCTGCTGATTATAAACCTCTCTCCTTTTCTTTTCAATTCTGCTCAAAGTCTTTTCTTCTTTTACAGGTCTCGGTTTTACGGAACCAAATTTTATTCTCCAGTTTACGATGCAAATCACACAGATAATCAGACCGATAATTACTGCAACCACAACCTCTCCCACTGAGTGTTTTGGTATACGGTTCGTATCTACGTCTACTTCCAAAAAGTAAGAATCTCCAACTTCATATGCCTTATCATTCGGCATTCCGTAGATAACCTTTTCTCCTTCCTTATCATACCAGACTACTCTGCACATGGGAGCACCCTTACTACTCATCTTAGCAACCGAATTATAAGATCTGCTGTTATAGGTGTGCTCCACAATCCCTTCTATCTCTTCCGTTTCTTCAAAGAGAAATGCAAGATTAGCCACCATTAATAATCCGATGAGAAACAACGCTGTCAGTATCAGTTTTGTTCCAAAGCCATAGGTCATTTTCTTTTTTATCATGTCATCCCTCCGGAAATTGTTTATCAATTATTCATTATAGGCTACACACACAGCTTTCGCAATCCAAAAAGGTCCGATGCTTTCCCACATCGGACTATCCTTAACCTTCAAGTTTCCACCCAAAGTCATCATGATAAATCATCTGTCTTGTCATTCCGCCGTCTATGCAAATATTTTCCCCTGTAATAAATCCTGCCATATCCGAGCAAAGATAAAGCACCATATTGGCAATATCCATGGGATTCCCCACTCTGCCTACAGGCTGCTGAACAGCATCAGCACCTTCATATACCTTGTAGGAAGTGTCTATCCAGCCGGGAGAGATGGAGTTCACTCTCGCTTTGCCGGCAAGACTTACTGCAAGTGCATGGGTCAGGGCTGCAATTCCGCCCTTGGCTGCGGTATAGCTTTCCGTCTGAGGCTGGCTCATCCTATCTCTTGATGATGAAATATTAACAATACTTGCACCTTCATTTAAATAAGGCATGAAAAGCTTTGTCAGGTAAAAAGGTGCTGTTACACCCACCTTTAACGCATACTCGAAATCCTCATAACTGCCTTCTGCAATGCCGCAGGTCTTAGGAATTGCATTGTGGATCAGATAGTCCACATGTCCGTAGTCTGAAATTACTTTATGGGCAAACTGCTCCAGCGTTTCCTTATCTGCCAAATCACCTGTAAAATAGTCATTTGCAAGCAAATCAATGGTACAGACCTTGGCACCTGCTTTTGCAAATTCTTCGCAAATACATTTGCCGATTCCTTTAGCGCCGCCGGTAACCACTACTACTTTATCTTTATAATCAAACATGTTCTTCCCCCTCAATTAAGCCATTAATCGTTTTCACTTCACTTAGCAAGCTAATCGTATCCAGGCATACGCATACCGCAAAAATGCCGATTGTCATAAGTATTAGTACAGCACTTGATAAATTGTTGTACCAGTCCCAAACAAAACCGCTTATTAACACAAGCAGGATTATATAAATCAATTTCAAACCGGTTTCCAATAGCGCATAGCGATATTCAATATAATCCATAAAGTAAAGTCCGATATAGATAACTATATTCAATCCCAACATCTGAAAAACGGTATCAATGCAGATTAACGTACCGTCATATAAGGTTGCTATCAGCGCCAAAGCCACCAAAGAAATTCCGGTCGTCGCCATAATATTTAATATCATCTTTTTCATCCTTCATTTCTCCTTATTAGCTCGCTTCTGATATCCTTCAAGTACTTTCTGGTAACATATACACTTTCCCCGTTGGAAAGCTTCGCCTCTAATTTGCTGTTTACCAATGTTTTAATTCCAATCAGCTTCTCTACATTAAGAAGAACCGATTTACTCACTCTGACGAATCCTGCCCGGGACAGCATCTCTTCCAGCTCATATAATCTATAATTATTTCTGAAAACCTCTTTCTCACAATATACGAAAACTTTTTTGTCTACGCTTTCCACATAAAAAATATCATTGATAAGAATACTGTGTTCTTCGTTGTCCTTTTTACAAAGAAGAGTCCGGTCTACACATCTGACATAATCTGCCACTCTTTTCACATTTTTTGTCATCTCACGATACGCAACCGTAACCTCAGGCTCTTCTAAGTTTTGTCGCTCACACAGGATTAAACGCATATCGCCCTCCCAATTTCATACATGTTATCACAAATAATATTATAACATGTGGAGGTTCTTTTGTTAATCTCTTACACTTTTTTACGACATCTGCAAATATAATAAGCCAACACTAAAATAAATGATACTGACTGAGCAATTGCTACGCGTACAACCATCATCTCATCAGCCCCGATATCAGATACTACATGTAAAAGATTCACGATTGTATTATTAACGAAATGGTCACCCATAGCCATATATAGACTGCCTGTCATTTGTGTCAGCATCGCAAATTTAAAACCGACTAATGTTGATGTTACCACCAGCATAACAATATTGGCAATCATTCCGTTCATACTCATGGTTCCATCCGCATAATTCCGGACAGGACCTATCATATGCCAAACCCCAAATAAACAGGAAGCAATCATTGCCGATAACATAAAGGAGTATTTCTTTTCCAACAGCCTCTGAAAAAGTCCACGGAAGATGCCTTCTTCCATTACTACATTGACAATATTCCCTATAATGCAAATCAGGAAAAACAAGATTTCTGTCCGATATCCGGTATTCCGGCTAATCGCATAGGCACTGACATATAGCTGTAGCGAGCGAAAAGAACCTTGCATGGCAGCAATTGCAATCTCAACACTGTAGGCAAGAACAAAAACAGCACATCCGAAAGCAAGACCTTTCAGCAAATTACATAACGCTTTTTCTTTCACAAAACCTATCTGTGTTATAGTAAGTTTTGCTCCTGCACTTACGGCAAACAAGATAAGAATCCCTATTACCTTATGTACAATTGCTTCTCCCACCCATGTTTGGTCAGTGCGCAAAACGAAATACTCCGGAATGCGGAAAAAATAGCATAACAGGTATACGCCTAAAACAACACTCCATATTTTTTGTTTTTTCATAATGCTCATCATTCTTTTTCCTTTCTGTTAATTTCTCATAAAATAACATAAATGGGAGTGATTTTTCAATCACTCCCATACCAAGATGCAAAATACAGATACCATCATACAAATTATTAATAATCTTTGCTCATCCTACAAGTCATTCCCAAGTATCTTGTACAAAATCCGATAAAGCATCATACCTTCTTCTTCTGTAAGGTTTGTACATCCGGCCATCTTAAAAGGTATATCTACTGCCTTTTCTTTCATCTTTTCTCCTTCTTCTGTTATTGTAACAATTAAATTACGCTCGTCCTGATCAGAGCGTTTGCGCGTAAGAAACCCTTTAGCTTCCAGCTTTTTCAGTAGTGGAGTCAATGTCCCTGAATCCAGGTAAAGGCTCTCTCCGAGTTCCTTTACATTTACACACTTTTTCTCCCACATTACCATCATAGTAATATACTGCGTATAAGTAAGGTCTATTTCTTCCAAAAAAGGCTTATACCGCTTGACGATTTCACGTGAGCAGGCATAAAGCGGAAAGCAAATCTGATTTTCAAGTTTTAATGCATCATATTTTGTATTATTCATTGTTATCACCGGAAATTAATAATTTATTTAACGCTTTCATTATATGCCATCCTCACAGCTTTCGCAAGCTGATCAGTGCAAGACGTAGGACGTCTTCCGCAAGTATTGCCGAGAAGCTTTTCTTCTATTTCTTCAACCGTAACGCCCTCCAGCAATTTGGAAATTGCTTTCAGATTTCCATTACAACCACCGTAAAACTCAATATTTGTGATTACATTATTGTTGATATCAAAGCTGATAAGCTGCGAGCAGGTATTTTCGGTTTTATATTCGTAACGCATTACAGACACTCCTTAATCTTTTCTTTTAAATTCTTCATATCGGTAGGCTCAAAACGTGCAACAATCTCTCCGTTTCTGCCAATCAGGAATTTGGTAAAGTTCCATTTGATTTTTCCATTGTTTTTATAGTCCTTATCTGTTTTCTTAACCACTCCGGAAAGCATCATTCCCATAGGCGACATACCAAATCCTTCAAACTTTGTGTTTTCTGTAAGCCACTGAAAAAGTGGAATCGCATTTTCACCGTTTACATCCACCTTAGAAAACTGTGGAAATGTAATACCAAAGCGGCCTGTACAAAATGAATGAATTTCCTCGTCATCTCCCTGTGCCTGCTCTCCAAATTGATTACATGGAAAATCAAGAATTTCAAGGCCCTGTTCCTTGAACTCTTCATATATATCCTGCAGTTCATCATACTGTGGTGTAAAACCGCAACCGGTTGCCGTATTAACTACAAGTAACACCTTGCCTTGGTAATCTGACAGAGAAACTTCATTTCCATCCTGTGCTTTTACTTTAAAATCATAAATATTCATTTTATACCTCCATTATATTTTCCTCTATTGAATTGTGCACAATTTAATTATATACAATTCCAATATCTTGTCAATACTATTATAAAAAAAAATAGCATTTCGATAATAGCTGTCTGCTACTACCAAAATGCTATTTGATTCCCATGTCGGATATTCTTCAAGATTCTAAACATCCAACAGTTTCTTTTCCAGAATTTCTTTAATAACTGCTGTATCTGCTGTATTCTTCAGTTCTCTCATGCAAGCGCCGAAAAGTGCCTGTTTTGCTTTGACTTTACCGTTCTTATAGTCTTCAATTGCCTGTGCATTTTCAGCAAACACTCTGTCCATGATTTCTTCAATAACGGTAGTATCCACTTTCGCATCAAGACCGTTTTCCTTACAATATGCTACGGGATCTGCGCCTTCCTCCAGCACAGCAGTAAGAATCTTTCTTCCGCTCATTCTGTTTACGTCACCGCTGTCTACCATTTTAATGATAGATGCAAGATCATCCGCAGTAATGGTAAGGTCACCTAAGAGCTTACCATTCTTACGCAGGATACCTACACAGTCGGTAAGAATCCAGCCTGCTGCATTCTTGGCATCACAGCCCATGGCAACTACATCGTCAAGGAGCTTACTTACGTTATGGTTATGAATCAGCATATCGATTTCTTTTTCGGAAATACCTGCTTCTCTGTACGCATCTGCTTTTTCATCAATCTCCACAGGCTTAGCCGCCTTGATTTTTTCCAGCCATTCATCATCAATGATGATAGGCATTAAGTTTGCATCAGGGAAATAGCGGTAATCTGCTTCTGTTTCCTTGTTACGCATCGCAAAGGTCTTACCGGTCGCATCATCAAAACGTCTGGTTTCCTGAACCAGCTCTTCTGTTTCAAATTCGATGGCATCGATATGACGCTGTGCTTCATAACGGATAGCCTTTTCAATTGCTTCAAAGGATGCCATGTTCTTAATCTCGCTGCGGACACCAAACTCTGTGCTGCCTTCCGGACGGACGGAAATGTTTACGTCGCATCTCATAGCACCTTCTTCACATTCGGAGATACCGCCGGAACGGAACATGGATTTTAATTTATTTAAGTACACCAAAACTTCTTCTGCACTTCTAAAGTCAGGCTGTGTAACAATTTCAATTAAGGGAACGCTGGTACGGTTAAAGTCTACCAGAGAAGCTTTACCTACATGAACGAGTTTACCTGCATCCTCTTCCATATGAATCTGCTTGATATGAATATCTCTTTCGCCTTCTGAGGTTTTCAGATGCACACATCCGTTAGTACAAATGGGATGATTGAGCTGTGTAATCTGATAAGCACAGGGAAGGTCGGGATAGTAATAATTCTTCTTGTCAAATGTAGTATATCTGCTAATTTCGCAGTTCAGCATAAGGCCTGCGGTCACTGCAAGCTCTACTACCCGCTTATTCATCACAGGTAACATGCCGGGCATACCGCTGCAGGCAGGACAAACACAGTCATTGGGTTCTTTGGCTTCTGAATGTCCGCCGCAGGAACAGAAGATTTTGGATTTGGTATTCAGTTCCACATGGGTTTCAAGTCCGATGACAATTTCATATTTCATAACTATTTACCTGCCCTTTCCGCACTTCCTGCAAGACTAAGAAGTACATTTTCACTAAATGCCTTTCCCATCAGCTGTACACCGCCGCTTGTAAGTGCAGGTACACCAATCAGGTTCGCTACTGCCGTAAATACACTTTCTTCAAATACAACCCCAAAGGCTTTGTCAATCTCATAAGCAGTATATGCGCTCTTGCTGCATACCGGAGTCAGCACGGCATCGTACTGCTCCATGAGCTCTGCAAATTTCTCAGCAATCACGCGACGTACTTTCAGTGATTTGCCGTAGCAATCCTCATATCGATTCTTGGACAACACATCAGAACCGTAAAGAATTACTGCCTTGGTAAGGAAGTTAAAGCCTTCTGTTCTGGTATTTACATATAACTCATCAATATTTTTATACTCTGCGGCACGGTATCCGAATTTTACACCATCATAACGGGAAACATTGTTACAGGTTTCCGCAGTCATTAAAATCTGCCATGCCGTATTGGCAACGTCAAAAATGTTCAGGGAAATTTCTTCTACGATTACGCCTGCTGCGCGAAGCTTCTCTGCATAAGCATTTACGCGGGCAACAGTTTCCTCATCTGCTTTTTCCATCAGTTCTTTTATCATACAGACTTTTTTTCCGCTAATGGGAAGTTCTGTGCTGTAATCATACTTTTCTTCTCTAAGGCAGGTGCCGTCCTTTTCATCATATCCGGCAATTACATCCATAACCTCTTTGATACCTTCCACGTTACCGGCATATACGCCCATCTGCTCCCCGGAAGCAGCACAGGAAATAATTCCGTAACGAGAAACGGTTCCGTAAGTAGGCTTTAAGAAGTCTACTCCGGAAAGGGCTGCAGCTCTACGGGTAGCCCCGTTCATATCAACGCCAAGGGCAGCTTTTACTTCACCGCTTGCAACCGCCTTAGCTGCTGCGCCTTTCAATGTTTCTTCATTATCATTTTCACTGTAGTAGGAAAACTCACCTACAAGGTCAAGTCCAAACTCGCCCACATGAGTTTTTCCTGCCATTTCATAGCCTGCCTTTTCCAGACGGACAACTGCTTCTGCACTGAAAAGAGGCTTAAAACCTTCCAATATATGAGAACCTGCTGCAGTCTGCGCACCTTTTACAAGAATGGTATCGTCTACTGCAATAGTTCCTTTGTCTGATAATTTAACAGTATAATTATTCATCTTACGCACCTCACTTTACAAGTCTGGGCACTTGCCAGCTGTCTTCACTACGCTCAGGAGCACCTTCCAAAAGGCTTTCTCTTGAGAACTTCTGGTCTCTAACATCCTCACGAAGTACATTGGTCATGGGCATTACATGTACCATTTCTTCCACATTTTCCGTATCAATGTCTTTCAGCGCATCTTCATGGACTTTCATCATTTTGAAAATGTCCTGCATATCGCTTTCTTCTTTTTCAGAAAGAGATAACTGATTTAACTGCTGGTCATTGGAGAAGGTGGAACGTTTTTCACTGCGCGTTCTGCCGCTGCCACTGGGTACTCCCCTGGATGCCAGTGCGTTTGTGCTGCCAAGAAGATGTACATCCTCAAGCTGCTGATTGGTAACCTCACTGGGTGCGCCAAGTAAAAGGTCCTGTGCATTTCCGTTAAGCGGGAATGCAATTACTTCCAAAATCTTTTCTTCATCGGTAAGGAGCATTACGGTACGGTCAATACCCGGTGCCATACCTGCATGAGGGGGTGCTCCGTACTGGAATGCAGTGTAAAGTGCATTAAATCTGGTCTTTAATTCTTCCTCTGAATATCCGGCAATTTCAAATGCCTTCTTCATAATATCAATATCATGGTTACGAACCGCACCGGAAGCAAGCTCGATACCGTTACACACCAAGTCATACTGATAAGCCAGAACCTCTGTGGGATCATCACCAAGAAGCGCTTCCATTCCGCCCTGAGGCATAGAGAAAGGATTGTGTGTAAAGATGGTATCTCCTGTTTCTTCGTCGATTTCATACATAGGGAAGTCAACTACGAAGCAGAATTCAAAAGCATCATTCTTAATCAAGTCAAGCTGGTCTTTTCTTGCAAGATAAGAACGGATATGCCCTGCTTTCTTCTCCGTATCTCCCTTCTTATCATCACAGATAAAGAACAGAGTTTCGCCCTCTTTTACGCCTGTAAGTTCAATAATCTCTGCTTTCTTTGCATCACTTAAGAACTTAGCAATAGGTCCTGCAAATACACCCTCTTTTAAGGTAATGTATCCGAGACCGCCAAGGCCTACCTCAGGTGAGGTTGCAAACTTTAAGGAATCTTCAAAGAACTTTTTGGATTTTCCTGCGCAGTTTGCCACAATACCTCTTACCGGTTTTCCCTTAAATGCAGGGAAATCTACATCTGCAAAGAAGTCTGTCAGGTCGCAAATGATTAAGGGGTTACGAAGATCCGGTTTATCGGAACCGTATTTCATCATCGCTTCCGCGTAAGTAATACGGCGGAAAGGTCTGGGTGTTACCTTCTTATCGGAGAAGGTAGTAAAGGTATCGTAAATCACGTCTTCACACACCTCAAGAACCTCTTCCTGGGTTGCAAAAGCCATTTCAAAGTCAAGCTGATAAAACTCACCGGGAGAACGGTCTGCTCTGGCATCTTCATCTCTAAAGCAGGGAGCTACCTGGAAGTATCTGTCAAAGCCGGATACCATCAGAAGCTGCTTAAACTGCTGGGGAGCCTGGGGAAGTGCATAAAACTTACCCGGATGCTTACGGCTGGGTACCAAAAAGTCACGGGCACCTTCCGGTGAAGAAGCTGTCAGAATCGGTGTCTGCATATCAAGGAAGTTAAGTGACTCCATCTTGTTACGCATATGACGGATAATCTGGGAACGCTTCACAATGTTATCATGGTTCTTCGGGTTACGAAGGTCAAGATAACGGTATTTGAGACGAA
Source organism: Lachnospiraceae bacterium (assembly GCA_017434885.1). Classification (GTDB taxonomy): domain Bacteria; phylum Bacillota; class Clostridia; order Lachnospirales; family Lachnospiraceae; genus Suilimivivens. The sequence goes on from JAFSGE010000056.1 coordinate 45,418, forward strand.
GCTCATCCTTGCTAAGATGAGAGTTTCTTACTTCAAAAGGAAGCATGTTGCGGCTCTTACCAAGCACCTGCAAAGAATCTGCCACAAGCTCTACATAACCGGTATCTATCTTTTCATTTACAGTTTCCGCATCTCTCTTATTTACAATACCGCTTACGGAAATAACCGTTTCACGGTTGACATTCTTCAGTAATTCCTCATTGTGGACAACCACCTGTGTCACACCGGTGTAGTCACGTAAGTCGATGAAAATAACGCCACCATGGTCACGTACAACATCCACCCAGCCTGCAAGCTGAACAGTTTTTCCGACATGCTCATCGCGTATGTCGTTACAGAATAGTGTTCTATACATAACAAAACCTCCTATAATGAAATTAAAAAAGTCCCTGGGAATATGAAATTCATATTCCCGGGACGAGTAAACAAAATTTAACCCGCGGTGCCACCCGCATTGATACCAAAGGTATCCTCTTTTCTTATACAATTGTAAATTACAATCAGAGTGTTCCCAAACTTACTACTCATCTGAAATACGCTTTCAGTCGGTGACGTATTCTCCCTGTCAGACTTTCCACAAAAGCCGAGTCTCTGATAACAAAAAAATAATAGCAAACCAAAAATCATTTGTCAACATAGTCTTATGCAATTTTTCATTTTTTTCTTCATCCACATTTTACCATCAGGAATATTGTTTCTTTTCCTCAGGCACCCATTTTTCAAGCAATTCATGAAGCTGTGTGCGCTCAAAGGGTTTGGATAGGAAATCGTCAAATCCATTGCGTAGGTATTCTTCCCTTGCTCCCTGAATGGCATTTGCGGTCAGTGCAACAATAATAGTCCCCTCTGCTGTTTCATTGTAATCGGAACGGATAATCTTTGTTGCCTCCATACCGTCCATCTCCGGCATCATATGGTCCATGAGAATCATATCATAATGTTGCTTACCTACCAGTTCAATTGCTTCTTTTCCACCGCCGGCAGCCTGTATTTGGAATCCGTATGCTTTCAACATGGCCGATACTACCTTACGGTTCATAGTATTGTCATCCACTACCAACACATGGTATTCATCGCACACAAACATTTGTGATTTTTCCTGTTTTTCTGCTCTGACACCGGCGCCCGTTTCCCCGATAGTATGTCTGTCCACCACAGGCTGTTTGATGTGTATGATAAACCGTGTTCCCTTCTCATACTCGCTTTCTACCCGAATATCACCTTCCATCAAGGTAACTAGCTGCTTGGTGATGGCCAGCCCCAAACCGGTTCCTTCGATTTTTTTGTTCCGGTTCATATCCAGCTGTTTGAATGATTCAAAGATTGCATCCAAATTTTCTTTTTTGATACCGATTCCCGTATCACAAATCACAAACTGTAAATTTATATTTTTATCATCTGTATATTTTGCAGAAACATCCAGACTAACGTACCCTTCTCTTGTAAACTTAATGGCATTATTTAAAATATTAATCAGAATCTGACGGATTCTTCCCTCGTCACCGTATAGTTTATGCGGAATATCCTCATCCACATTCACTTTAATCTGTAATCCTTTTTTCTCTGCCGGCATCCGAATCAGATTGACGGTTTCCTGTACCATATCCTGAACATAATAGTCATCCTCCACCAGTTCCATCTTACCGGCTTCAACCTTGGACAAATCCAGAATATCATTAATGATGGATAAAAGATTCAATGCTGCAGTCTTGATATCGCATGCAAAATCATATATCTTACGCCCACGGCTCTCATCAATAATTAATTCGCTCATACCGATGATAGCATTCATCGGTGTACGGATTTCGTGGGACATATTGGCAAGAAAATCCGATTTCGCACGGTTTGCCGCTTCTGCTTTTTCCCGCATCAGACTCAGTTCATTGATATACTCATATGTATCGGTTACATCCATAATCAGTACGGTATATCCGCGCACAATCTGTTCATAATCAACCAATGTATGTATACGTCCTTCGTAATGGCTCTCCCCTATTATAAATCGTTCCTGTTCATCCCCTTCCAAAAGGTGCATCGGAAAGTTTTCCAGTTTCTTCACGCTCTGATGAATATTTATCCCTGGGAAAATAGTTCCGGCTGCCTCATTGAATATTAATACTTTATAATCCTCATCCAACGTAATCATGCCGTCTCCAAGGGAATTGAGCATAGTTTCCGTTGCAGTTCTGGTAAGGTCAAAGTCCTTGCGGTTCCAAACCAGTACTACCAAAACAAAAAACAATAACGCCATAGATACCGGTGTGGGGTCATAACCTTCCGGAAATATCTTTAATACATACAAAACAAGCACGGAAATCGCAACTGTCGCTCCGCCGATAATTAATCTTAATTTTCCGATTCTTTTGGCACTTTTTTCTCTTCGGACAGTTCTGAGCAATACCCATACGGCAACTGCCCACGGTATTACCGTACAAAACAGCATATAGAAATAAAATCCCGGACCATAGGAAAGTATCAAATGCGGAAATGCGCCGCTTTGTGTAAACTCAATGTTGGTATAATAAAGCTTGTGCATGGGACTTGTCCACACCATCAGAATCACTGCACATCCGCACAAAAGCAAAAAGCGCTCAAATGCCACATGCTCTTTCAATCCGCAATAATTGCAAATAAACATCATAAAGAATATGGCTACAATACTGCCACCTAAATATTCTACCTTCACCGCAATCATGGCTTCCTGCTGCGTTTGCGAAAACAACTCCAGTAAATAACCCACATTATGAACAAATTCCGCAATGGTAAATGACAGCATCAACTTCTGTGCATAAGTCGAGCCTCCCCGAAACACATATACCAAGGAAAATATGGTAGCAAATATCGCTAATAATTGTATAAAAACAAGTACATTAAACATAAGTCGCCTTTTTCTCCATCCACACTAAATATTGCTTTCTATCATTTCCCTTATCACGGCTTTGTTTCCTTTACAATGCCGTTCTCATCAATTTCCACGTTAACGGAAATTCCTTCCAAAAAGGAGTAGATACGTTCCTGTTCTGCATCCTGAGTTACGATTTTGGTACAAAAACCGGACTGCACTGCCGGAATCACCTTCACTTCAATATTTCCGCCCATATCATCTCCGTAAAAATGCAAATCAAGTAACATAGTATCCAAAGTTTTTTCATTAAACCAGTAATTACCCAGACTATATATAATGGGCTTTCCGTTATAATATTCCATTCCCTGCAAACAATGACTGTGAGCACCGATTACCACATCCGCACCTGCATCCAGATACGCTTTTCCGGTAGTCAATTGCACATCTTCCAATTCATAGCTGTACTCTGTTCCCCAATGAACATATGCCAGTACAAAATCTGCATTTTCTTTTGCCTTGGCAATGGTCTCCAAAAAGAGCGTTGTATCATAGCAACGCAAAATACCCGGTGCAGCTTCTGTTGCCTGTGGCGTCATCTTATATTTTTCTGCTCTGGATGCAGCAACAAATGCCACTCTCTTTCCATCCAGTTCTATATAAACAGGTTCCATGGCCTCCTGCAGATTTCTCCCTGCTCCCATATACTCAATCCCTGCTGCCTCAAGAGTTGCAAAGGTATCAAGCAATGCCTGACTGCCATAATCATATACATGATTGTTTGCCAGCTTAACAATATCTACACCCAACTCCTGCAAAATCTTCACTCTCTCCGGATTTGCCCTGAACGTATAGGCTTTTCCCTCAAGAGGCGCACCGCCCAGGCTGTATGTAAATTCATTGTTCAGGCACATCACATCTGCCTGATTCATATGTGAAATCAGTTCCTCTGATATACAATCCCTGATGCCGTTTTCCTGCTGATTTAAGTACTGTGTTGTACACCATGCTTCATCTAAATTAATGTCACCGGCAAAGCAAACAGTAAAATCATATGGATTCTGAGGCGGCATGCTTGTCGGTACCGGCGCCGGCAGTTCAGCATAAATACAGGAAACAGCTTCCACCGCCAGATTCTCCTGCATTTCTGTCTTTATTACCTGTTTTGTCAGTTCCTGCTGCCCGCAGGCTGTCAGCATCCCCATGCTTAACAGGACTCCACATATAATCATAAGGATTCTCTTTTCTTTTTTTGGTGTCTCTATCCTCACGCTTCACCCTCCGGCTCTGTCATATCCAGCTTATCACACTGCTTCTGCATTATTCTGCTCATTAGCTATATTTTATCATGTTTAACCCATATATCCAACAAAAAAAACTCCAACCTTCCGGTGAGAGTTTTTTTGCATTACAATTAATATCTTTTAATTTTTTTGGAAGTATTTTTTTCAAATTCCGTATCACGCACAGTCAAGTCTAACACACGTTTATAAACAGGCGCATCACTATTGTACTTGTCAATTATCTCCTGCAGTTTTTCTCTGATATCTGTGATACCGGCTTCTTCTGCATATTCATAATTAGGGAAAATTTCAGCCTGGATTACCTGCTCTTTTTCCCGAACAATAATTTCTTTAATCAGATCATCCTTGCCAAGTTCGTTTTCAATCTCTTCAGGAGATACATTCTCACCGTTTGCAAGAATAATCAGATTCTTTTTCCGGCCTGTAATATATATGTATTGATCATCGTCGATATATCCCAGATCTCCTGTCCTTAACCAGCCATCACAAAGTGCCTGTGCTGTCTCATCCGGCATCTTGTAGTAGCCCATCATAACACTGCTGCCCTTCACCCAGATTTCATCGTCCACAATCTTTGCCTCGCAGTTAGGAAGCAGTTTTCCTACAGAACCGGTACGGTTATCCCACTCTAAGTTATTACTGATAACAGGTGAACACTCTGTCATCCCGTACCCCTGTAAAATAGTAATGCCATACTCCGCAAACTTCTCCACATAATCAGGATTTAAGTAAGCACCGCCACTGCAAATAGTGGTCAGATTATCTCCAAATGCCATTTTTGCAACAGCCTGTTTGGGATAAGCATCCCCTGCTGCCCTTAATTTTGCGTATAAGGATTCGATTACAAGCGGTACCATCAAAATCATATTGGGCTGAAACAGCTTAATATTCTTTTGTAAATGCATAATGGAATCATTAATACATACAACGGAGCCAACCTGATATGCCTTTAAAATATCCATGGTCAGACAATATACATGATTAATCGGTAGCATTGTCAATGTAATATTTCCACGCGGAATCTTCATATCAAGGCAGGTTGCGTTTTCAGCCAGATTGCGGTGGGAAAGCATAACTCCCTTACTGATTCCTGTTGTACCGGAAGTAAAAAGAATGGTACAAAGCTGCTCCGGGTCAATTGCAGTTTCATATTCTCCGGCATTATCTTTCAGCAGCTGTTCAAAAGAAAGTATTCCGTCTTTTTCTTCCTGTGCCTGCATGGATACGATATGCTGTATCTGCGGGCAGGATGCTTTTGCCGCAACCGCTACATCCCCGCGAATCTCATCATATACCAGCATCTCTACATCAGCACGGCGCAAGAGCTCGCACACTGCATCTGCCGGCAACTGGGCATCAATCGGCACTGCCACACTGCCACTGCATGTTACCCCAAGATAAGTGATAATCCATTGATAAGACGTTGCCCCTATGATTGCCACATGCCTGCCTTTCATGCCAAGGGCCTCTACTGCACGGCTCATTGCCATAGTATCTCTGTTAACTTCACTATATGTTTTTTCTTTGATTTCCTTTTTTACCTTATAGCGGTACGCCGGCAAATCACCATGCTCCTTTACACCGTACTGCACAAGTTCTCTTAATGTCTGAATTGCCATATTTTCCTCCGTTTCACACACACTGCATCTTTTACATTAAAGATTCAATATAATCCATGGCATCCTTGACAGTTCTGATCTGAACCACGTCGCGTTCTTCCACTTCCACGTCAAATTTCTCTTCCACTTCTCCTACAAGACTCATAAAATCAAAGGAGTTAAATCCTAAATCTTCCATAAATCTCGCGTCCTCAGTTACCTGCTCCGGCTCCACGTCCACATATTGACAAATAAGCTCTCTGAATTGTTCTAACATTTTTTATTCTCCTTTACTGTTTCATTGTTCATTTTTCTTTACATGTTACGACCAGTTAATTACTTCACCCACAGTGCGGGAGCAATCCTCAATACCGCGGAACATGATTCTGCACAGATAATAATAAACCTCTTGCAATTTCTCGTAAGTCACTACACCGGTCTGATGCTCAAAGCAGAAGTCAAGCCCGCCCAACGGTCTGTGGCTGACAGTCAGATAAAGAGTATGCGCACAGGCACTGTTGGAATATCGGCGCACATTGTACTGCAGTCCATCCATTTTTTCAACCGTAGGACCTTCATACTTCATCAAAAGCGGCTGATAGGTCAGCGCCATTGCCTCATAAGTCTGACCGTTTTCCAAATTGTAGTAATTCTTTCGGAATGCATAGTATTCCGACGGGCTGTAATTGGCATGTCTGAAGTACTGATTCTGCATATCACGTATTTTGAAAAGTCCTTCTAAGAAAGTATCCTCTTTGGTAATCACTGTTCTGAAAGGGAAGCTGTGAATTCTGGTTCCTCCGCAACGCTTTTCAGACAACGTAGCACGTCTTGCTATCGTAGTAGATACCGAAATGTCATCCACACCGTTTTCTTTTTGCAGATATGTACGAAGTCCCATAAGCAACAGACAGGTCAATGATACATGCTGTTCCTCACAGAATTTCATTAATTGCAGGGAAGGCTCTTCTTCCAAATAAAAGCTTGCCAGGTTGGCATCCACATTATTTGATGTATTAATGCATGCACGCTGATTGGGATTTCCTGTTCTCTTGCGCTCTGCCTCCAGCTTCCCTGATCCGTATATATCGGTAAAGATGGGCTCAGAAGAAGTAATCAGATTTTCAAAGAATTCTCTGTCCCTCTGCGCAGATTTGGTACCTGCCTCATATTCCAGATCCTTTTCCAGCTGCTTCACGTAAGAAGACATATCTTTGGGAGCCGGTACATGCTCAAGCAATTTGCTGCTGTATAATTCCATAACATCTTTCAAAAATGCAATCAGTGCCTGGGCATCCATAATCAGATGGTTTACTTTCATATAAAGTCCATGGAAGTTATCAGGCATCTTAATCATCACAATTTCATACATGGGAGTATCATAAAGTTCAAACGGTGTACTCGTCCATTCTGTCATCTTATCATGGGCATGTTCTTCTTCCCAGTGTCCAAAGTCAAAATGTCTGATTTGCGGCTCTTGTCCTTTTGCCACATACTGATACACATTTCCTTCTTTATCCTCTGTAAACTGCACACGGAGCGCCTCGCAACGTTCAATTGCCTCACATATACACTCGCGCAACCTGTCCCATTCAAGTTCTACCTGTATGGTAAGCGAAGTACCGATGTTCAGCACCTGCTTCTTGGGACAGTATTTCATACTGTAGTAATGCAATTTCTGTGCGGAAGTCAATCCGTAAACCTTATTACCTTTTCTTGTTTTCATACTTATCTCCGTTCTTTGTTATTGATTCATAATAGGGAATATAAATTCCTCAATAGCACCTTGGTATAATTCGGGATCACGGTAACAGGACTCTACATGTCCCGCACCTTTTATAATCACCAGCTTTTTCTCTGTTTTACATGCCTCATACAGCTCATGGACCATAGAGCAGGGAACAAAGCTGTCCGCATCTCCATGCATAAACAATACCGGTATCTTTGCCTTTGCCACTTCACATCTGGCATCACATTCATTCAACTTGTATCCCGCTTTTTTCTGAATCATCAGATTGGAAATATGCAGCAGCGGAAATTCAGGCAGATGATACTGGGTCTTTAATACAGATGCAAATACATCCCAGGCAGATGTAAATGCACAATCAGAAATAGCTGCCTTTACCTGCACCGGCAGTTCAAGCCCTGTAGTCATAAGAACCGTAGAACCACCCATGGAATCGCCGTGAAGTAAAATCTTGCAGTCTTCACCATGCCGCTTTACCATTTCTTCAATCCAAAGCTTTGCATCATGTCTGTCCAGACAGCCAAAGCCAATATAAGTACCTTCACTCTTTCCGTGAGACCGCTCATCCACCAGCAACAAATTATACTGATTCTCCCGATAGAAAATTGCCAATGTAGAATAGTCGTTTAATCCTTCACTTGTATAACCATGGAAACAGACAGCTACTTTCTTCGAGCCCTCACAGGGAAAATACGTGGCATGCAGTTTTAATCCGTCGGCAGATGTTATGTACAAATCCTCATGCGGCGTCTGGGCTAAGGCTTCTTTACATTCTCTGATATGGGGAATATATCTGTCCCAGTCTGTTCCTGCCATCTCCTGCGTCTTTTCTCGCTTGGCGTTGGAGCGAATCATTGTCCTTTTAAAGAAATACACTGCTATGGCGTATTCCATAAGAACATATAATACGATTACTACCAATACAACTGCTAAAATTTTCATCATCGATTTCTCCTTTTACTTAAACACAATAAAGCCTTCCGTTATCTGAAGTCATTAACGAACATATCATAATAGATTTTATTACACAAAGTCAAGCCATAACATGGAGTCAGGCCTCAAGCACACTCCCCGGTAAATGTTTACGAAGCATCGCCTCCAAATCATCTCCTGCCACCGGTTTTGACAGGTAATCGGAAAAACCTTCCCCTAAATACATCTCTTCCATACCTGCAATGGCATTTGCCGTAAGTACTATTACTTCCGTATCTTTGTTTTTATTTTCCGTATCTTTTCTCAGCAGATGCAGTGTCTCAATTCCGTCAGGCTCCGGCATCATATGATCCATTAAAATCAAATCAAATTTTTGTTTTCTGCACAGCTCCAGACATTCCAATCCGCCATGAGCCATGGTAAGCTTCATCCCTGTTCTCTTAAGAAGAGCGTCGATTACTGACAGATTCATTTCATTATCGTCTACAACCAGAATTTCCGCTTTTGGTGCATATAGTTTTGCCTTGTTTTCCTGTTTCTTCAAGGTATCTCTGCGGTAAGCAGCTTCCGGTTTTCCCATCGCCCGGTTATCTACAATCTGTTGCGGTATTTTAACCGTAAAGCAAGAGCCTTTTCCGTACTCGCTTTCGACCTCTATGCCACCGCCCATTAATTCCGTAAGTTGTTTGGTAATTGATAATCCGAGCCCCGTTCCTTCTATGTACCTGTTTTTCTGTTCTTCCAGTCTTTGGAATCCGGAAAACAGCTTATCCATGTCTTCCTGCTTAATACCAATTCCGGTATCTGCTATTGACATACATAACATAAATCTGTTTTCTTCCCTAAGTCCTTTTACGCCAAAAGTAACGCTGCCTTTGGGAGTGTATTTTACTGCATTGGAAAGCAGATTGTTTAGAATCTGACGGATTCTGATTTCATCACCTTTCAAAACAGACGGCAAGTTCTCATCTATTTCTACTTTCAGCACCAGATTTTTACTTTCCGCTTTCATCTTCATTCCCTGAATTACATCTGACAATAATTTTGCCAAATAATAATTTGCTTCAATAATATCCATCTTTCCGGCTTCAACCTTGGAAAAATCCAAAACATCATTTATCAGTCCGAGCAGCAACCGGCTGGCACTTTGCACATTTTGGGCATATTGCAGCACTTCCTCATCACTGCTTTCGCGCAAAATCATTTCATTCATACCCAGGATGGTGTTGATAGGAGTTCTGATTTCATGTGACATATTGGCAAGAAACCGTGTCTTTGCTTCACCCGCCGCAATAGCAGCCTGTTTTGACTTTTCTATAACAAAAGCTTCCCTGGCTGTCTTGCTTCCCGCCATAAACAGTAATATAACCAACCCAAAGCTTAATGCCACACCACCATAATGCGGTGTCTCCGGGAAGAAAGTAACATATAATTCCCAAAAAGATGCAAAAATCATTGCAATCAGACCATAAACTACTTCCCCGTATTCTCTTATTCTTCCTTTAGCGATGTCAATACAAATGGTAGCAGACACCAAAATCACCATGATAAATATAAGTGCATAGGCAACTACGGTAGAATCCACCAAATCCACCACATTCATCAATTGTAAAAATACTGATATCCAAAAGTTTAACGCTACACAGATTGATAATGCTCTGTAAATTTTCTCATAACGTCCCTTTTGCAGTTTGTTCACATAAACAATAAACGGATACGGCACCAAAATAGTCAATAAAAATCCAACGTGTGATGCAACAGATACATTAGGCATGAAAAACTGGCGCACTCTTGACTCCGCAATCATAGCAATGGAAATCTGTAATATGGCCAGTCCCAGATAAGTAACATCTACTCTCTTTTTGTATCCCCATCTCAGAACCGCTCCGAACAAAACCGTGACAGAACTTATAATCAACATGTAAACTGAAACAAAAATTACGCCGGCACACTCCGCTACAAATGCCCTTACCATATCATATTTATCCCCGGCATATACCTGATTCAGAAAACCGGTATATTCGCAATCACTTGTCAGTTCAATTGCAAGTACTTTGCCGGCATCCTCTTCTTTTATTTCAAAAAAAACAAATGCACTGGCACTGTTCCTGCCAAATAACCGCGTATCCGCAGTTGTATATTCCTGTCTAAGCTCATCTTCCACATACACGCGCATGTCCTGCTGCGACGCACGCATGCATAGCCATGTACCCTTCTGTTCTGATGCCAAAACTGTTTCCAGACGCACAACTTCTTTTCTTTCTGCATCACATTGCCCGGGCAACGTAATTATCTCTCTCGTTCCGTTCGGATGCACCCGTTCCCAGTCCGCCTCAAACAAAACACAGTCTCCGCTTTGGGTTGGATCTTCCTTCGGCATAAAAAATTCTCCAAAAACAAACAGCATAATCACTGCAAGAAGCATAACTCCAAATGCAACTTTCAGTGCAGCCACAATGTGCTCATCCTTTATTTTCACAAACAGTTCCTCCACCGGCTCTTAACAATACTTTTCAAAATCCCAATTGGCATTTTTTGCATAATTATGGTTATTATAGCATTATTATCACCATTTATCCAGTCGTCTGCTGTTGTTCTTGCTTCTCTGTAAAAAGTAATATACAATTATTTCATAATAAAAATTGATATGAGGATTTATACTTATGAAAATGCTATGGAAGCTCACCAAAGAAGCAACCCGTTACAAGGGGTTATATCTTGTCGCAATTCTTTCTACCTTATTGTTAACGGCTGTGAATCTCACTGCCCCTAAAGCACTTTCCAGAATGACGGGAATTGTAGGTAACGGCATGAACGAGGATGCCCTGAAAGCCATTATTCAGTTGACATTACTGCTGTTATTTCTCTATATATTACGCATCGTATTCCGTTTTTTAAGCAATTACCTTGCACATAAAGCGGCATGGTATCTGGTAGGGGATTTGCGTGACCGCATGTACCGTAAGCTGCAAAGCCTTGATCTTGGATTTTTTCACGATAAGCAAACCGGCGATTTAATGAGCCGCGTTGTCAATGACACCAGGGATTTTGAGCTTTTATATGCACATATGATTCCTGACATGATAACCAATATTATGACTTTTCTGGGGGTCCTCCTGATATTGCTCGGCATCAACCCTACACTGGCTCTGATTACCTGTTGCCCTATTCCGCTGATTTTAATTTCCGGTGTAATCTTTGCCAAGAAAGTAAGACCTTTCTTCAAAGCATCACAAAAGTGCATGGGAGAACTGAACGCCAAATTACAGGATAATTTATCCGGTCTTCACGAAATCCAGTCTTTCGGGCAGGAAGCGCAGGAAGCTGCCTTTGTCAGCGAAAGTAATTTTGAACAGGTACGTGCCATGCTCCGTGCTTTAAAAGCCAGTGCCTTATTCCATCCCAGTGTGGAATTCGTCTCCTCCATCGGCACCGTACTGGTAGTTGCCGCAGGCGGATATCTGGCATATATGGGGCAATTATCCGTAGAAGATATTGTGGCATTTATGCTGTATCTTTCCCTGTTTTATGCTCCCATTTCCGGGCTTGCAAGCTGGGTGGAAAATTTACAGCAGTCCCTTGCCGGTGCAGAGCGTGTGGCATTAATTTTGGAAACACCCTCTGCTATTGAGAATAGCGAAAATGCAAAACCGCTTTCTTCCGTAACAGGAGAAATTTCCTTTGAAAATGTTTCTTTCCACTACAGCAATAAAGTCCCCGTACTCCGCAACATTTCCTTTACCTGCAAGCCGGGTATGATGGTGGCACTTGTAGGCCCTACCGGTGTAGGTAAAACTACCATCACCCAGCTGATATCACGGTTTTATGACCCTGTGGAGGGAAATGTCCTGATTGACGGAAATAACTTAAAGGACATTACTTTGGAAAGTCTTCGAAAAAATATCTCTCCCGTATTACAGGATACCTTTTTATTTAACGGCTCCATTGCTGATAATATCGGTTATGCAAAGCCGGATGCCAAAAGAGAAGAAATAGTAGATGCCGCAAAAGCCGCTAACATTCATGAAGATATCTTACATATGCCGGAAGGCTATGAAACACAGGTCGGCGAACGTGGCCTGCGCTTATCAGGCGGACAGAAACAGCGAATTTCCATTGCAAGAGCCATTCTTCGCAACTCTCCTGTCATTGTTTTGGACGAGGCTACCGCCTCCGTTGATGTGGAAACCGAAAAGCAGATTCAGCATGCCATTAACAATATGGCCGGAAAGCGCACCATTATTGCTATTGCACACCGATTATCAACCATTAGGAATGCCGACATGATTTTGGTTATCCATGAGGGAGAAATCAAAGAGAAGGGAACTCATGATGAACTCCTTGCCTTAGACGGATACTATGCACGTATGTTAAAAGCACAGCAGGTCTAACTGCTGTGCTTCTCTTTATTTTATTACAATTCTTATTCTTTTAAAAGTGCTATGCCGATAGCATTTCCTCCGCAATTACTGGTAATCGTTGCTGATGCCCTGGTTTCATAGATTTTCTCAAAAGCGCATTTCATAGACACCTGTTTCTTAAGCAGACTCATCATCTTTACAGATGCTGTGGTATAGGGGATAAACAAACACTCTCTTTCTATTTGGGACGCTCTCTTTAATTCTGCCCTTGCATATTTCATTACGGACTCTCTATAATTACCGATTTGCACGGTTTTCAATCTAAGTTCTCCATGTTTTACCCCAAGCACGGGATGTACCCTTAAAGCTGTACATATTTCTTTAAAAAACTTGTTTACTCTTCCGGCACGATATAAGTAATCTGCATTTTCTACAATGAAGCTGGTTGAAACTTTGTCCTTTATCCGGTCCAGTGCTTCCAATATTTCTTCTGAAGATTGGTTGTTTTGAGCCATCTTCACTCCGCACATTACCATATATGCCATGCCCACTGACAGCTGCATAGAATCATAAACCTTTACTTTGTTTCCAAACTGCTCTGCCGCTGCAACAGCATTACGGTAAGAGTTACTCAATTTGGAACTGATGACAATATGTATCAACTCTTCGCTTTTTTTCAGTTCCTGTCTGAAAAATTCCTCATATTCACTTACTGCAGGTGCTTCTGTGTTAATTTTTACACCGCCGTTTTCAAAATACTCTACAACATTTCCTGCCGTCATTTCATCGGTATCCTTAAAGCATCCATGATCGGTTGATATGTAAAAATGAATCACCTCTACGTTATACTTTTCAAGAAGAGTTTCCGGCATATCGCAGGTACAATCCGATGTTATCCATATTTTTTTCATCGCTTACCTCCTTAATTCATCCAGCGCATTCTGTGCTGTCTGCATTGCCTTCTCATATTCAAAATCTTCGACGTACTGCTTTACCTGTTCAAAGCGGGCAGTAAGTATTTCATCATTCACCTTGCAATAACACAATTCTCCGGCAACCCTGACTACCTCATCCCCGTCAAAATTTTCGCAGGCTTCGATAATTCCCTGCACTTTTTCTTCAAACAAGTCCCATGTAATAGTCTTTAAATCATCCTCTGCAATTTCTTCCGTTTCTTCCCTATAACCATTCTCTTCCAGATAAGCAGTTATATTCTCTACCACCTCATCATAAAGTGCAATCACCTTATCATGATTCTGATGAATCACATCATATTTTCCGTCTTTTCCTGCAAATTCCAAGGTTTTGGCAAGCTCGGAAAGCTCTTTCGCTCCCATGGTTAAGGAAGAACTCTTCAGTGCATGCACCTCTGTGATATAATCTGTCCAATTCTCTGCTTCATAATGCCTGATGATTGCTTCCCTGTCCTCTTTACTGTTACGCACATACACACTCAGCACACTATAGTACTGTTCTCTATCCTCTCCGGCATATCCGAGTCCCATTTTATAATCTACAGGACCATTCAGAATTTCTTTGCTTGCATGCTCTTCATATTTATCCTCTTCCACTTTTACAATATCGGAATTACTCTGCTGGTATTCCTGCGGAAGCCATGTACGGAGAATTCTGTCAAGGAAGGAAATCTCAATGGGCTTTGCAAGGAAATCATCAAATCCGGATTCCAAAAACATTTCTCTTGCACCATTTACTGCATTTGCAGTTAATGCAATAATCGGTACTTTCTGATAATAGTCTCCCTGTAGGTTACGGATAATCTTTGTTGCCTCCACACCATCCATCTCCGGCATCATATGATCCATAAAGACAATATCATAATCCTTAGTACGCAAAGCCTCTATTGCCGCCTGACCACTGGATACGGTAATAATTTTCATGTTATAGGGTTTCATCAAACCTGCCGCTACCTTCAGATTTACCAAATGGTCATCCACAATCAGCACCTTGGCATTGGGTGCCGTAAAACGGATATTGGCATTCCTAAATCCGTCCACTCCTATGGTATATTTTTCATTATTCATAACCGCCGCAAAGGATAATACATAAAACGGCTTGTATATTTTTTTGATATTGGAAGGCAACTTTGTCGTATCAACACGCTCCTGAATCACAACTACCTGACACTTATCTGCCAGCCCATGAAACCATTCCGTATTAGCGCTATATTCCTCTTTTGCCGTGAAGCAGTGAGTATACTGTCCGGAATCCATTCCTGCCTGCAGCCCTTCAAAAGTAGCAAACACGGTGACCGCTACGCCAAAATGGTCAATTACTTCCTGTATCATCTTTCGATATGAGGCTGCAATCTTCGGATGGGAGTACTTCTTCATATCCAGATAAACTGCAATATTCACTTTTTCCAGAGAATCAATTTCAATAAAGGGAGTTTCATCCGATACCTTAAGCGGAATCACAAACTTAAATACGGTTCCTTCCCCATATACACTGGACACATTCATAAATCCGCCCATTTGGGCAATCAGCTTTTTGGATATGGCAAGACCCAATCCCGTACCTTCTTCCGTACGGTTCTTTTTGGTATCAAGCTGCTGAAAGCTGTTAAAAAGCTTTTCCATATTTTCTTCAGTGATACCGATACCGGTATCCTCTATGGATACATTCAGATTAATTCCATAGTCATGCTTACTCTGCGTAATTTTAATAATTACACAGCCTTTTTTTGTAAATTTTACTGCGTTTGTCAACAGATTTACAATCACCTGCCTGATGCGCACTTCATCTCCAATCAGTCCCTTGGGAATGGAAGGGTCCACGCGCACGATGATTTCAATATCTTTATCTCCCTTTCGTGTCATCGCCATATTAATAACATCATTGATGGTGGATGCAATATTAAAGGGTTCCTTCAGCAATTCCATTTTGCCGGCTTCTATTTTGGAGAAATCAAGAATATCATTAATAATTGACAATAAAGAACGACCGGAACTCTGTATATTAAAACAGTTTTCCCGCACGTCATCACTGATATCCTCTCTTAATATCAGTTCACACATACCCACAATGGCATTCATGGGTGTACGGATTTCATGTGACATATTTGCCAAAAAATTATTTTTTTCCTGTCCGGCATATTCCAATCTGTTAATTAATGTATTCTGCCGTTGCCTGTACTCATATACCCTGAACTGGGTAACGCTGCACAAAACGACTACCGAAAAATAAACTATCGGAAAACGAACCTGATAGGCCCTGCTATATTCATATCCCAACTGAAACAAAGGTGTCCACATGTAAATCATCATGGATGCTCCCAATATCAGGCTGAAAAGCAATCCATAATACAGACTCAGACAATACATCGCCGCAGGCGGTACTATTAAAAGCCAGACGATACTGAATCCTTCCGCCCCACCGGTTATCAGATAATACATCATCATCACATAGGCACCAAGCATCATCAGCACAAACGCCAGCATTCGTTTCTTTGTAAATCCAAGCATTGCTGCAGTACCTAAAAACCAGATTGCCACAACACCTGTCAATATTACCAAATCCCAGTAGGCAGATGTAATATTAACAACACACATAATTGCAGAAACCGCGCTAAGCAGTAATGACCCCTGTACCAATCCCCTTGTACTTAAGTCCGCTGTTTCCCTGGATACCTTTTTTATTATTTTTCCCATATTGCGCCTCCGTTATCCGCTACCCCAAAGCCTTCCGTAAGCATTTTGATTAGTACTTCCGTAATTTCCGAATCAAGTTGCTTTCCTTTTGATTTTTCCAATTCTTCCATTATACGCTCATTGGAAAGTGCCTGTCTGTAAGCACGGTTAGAAGCCATAGCATCATAAGCATCTGCCACCGCTATAATCCTTGCTTCAAAAGGTATCTCTTCCCCCTTAAGGCCTCCCGGATACCCCTTGCCATCAAAACGCTCATGATGATATAAGGCTCCGTAATGAAGATTGGGAATAGTTGTAATACTTTTCAAAATATCACCGCCGATTGCCGGATGCTTTTTAATCACGGCAAATTCTTCATCTGTAAGGGGCTGCGGTTTATTCAAAATCATGTCGGGAACACCGATTTTTCCGATATCATGTAAAAGTGCCATGAAATTCAGATTTTTAACAGTTTCCTCCTCCATCCCCATCCGTCTGGCAATCTCTACAGAAATCTTTGCCACACGATTGGAATGTCCACTGGTATATACATCCTTGGCATCTAATGTATTTGCGATTGCCATAATAGAATTTAATGTAACAAGCTCTACCTCTTTTGTTTTTTCCGCCAGACGCTCTTCTAAGCCGTTTCGCAATTCACTCAGTTCTATCAGTCTGCTCACCCTGCTCAGCATAACCTTAGGCACAAAGGGTTTGGCAATGAAATCATCCGCACCATCGGCAAGGCACTGTGCTTCCGTTTCGGGTGAAGAATCCGCTGTAAGGAAAATAATCGGAATTCTTGCCCATTCTTTCCGCTCCCTGATTCGGCGCATAGTTTCTTTGCCGTCCATTTCCGGCATATTAATATCCAGGAGAATTAAATCAGAAGACCGCTTCTCCAAAAATTGCAATGCCTGAAACCCGGAAGTTACCGGTGTCACCTGGTATTCCTTAGAAAGTTCATTCTTTGCAACTGCCAAATTCGTCTTATTATCATCAACCACCAAAATGTGTTTCATCTATATTTTCCTCACCCTTTTTGATTTCTTAATCATTACCGTTAAACATTATACTCATTCCGCAAGTTCTGTGCCAAATCGTAAATATCGGTTAATACTGACTTAACCTGATTCATATCCTCTACAGCCTGTGTCATCACACTTGTTCCTCTGCCGGAAGCATTTGCCACTTCCTGACTGTTTGCCGATAACTCCGTAATACTGTCTGCAATCACACCGGATGCATCTGTAATATCTCCGATAACACGCTTAAAATCATTGCTAATGGTCATAAGCTGTTCAACGCCAAGATTAATGGCATCAAATTTACTCTTTGTCTCCTCTATCAGCAGATTCTGTTCTTCTACTGTTTTAACGGAAAGTTCAATACTCTCTGTTACCTGCAATACATCTTCATTCAGCAGGGAAAGGATTTCTCCGATTTCCTCGGTTGCTGCCTTGGTCTGTTCGGACAAAATGCGGATTTCATCTGCCACTACGTCAAAGCCTTTTCCTGCTTCTCCTGCTCTTGCCGCCTCAATAGAGGCATTCAGCGCCAAAAGATGAGTCTGCGTAGAAATACCTGCAATCGTTCCCAAAATATCCTGTACGGCTTTTGCCCTTTCGTTTAAAGATTTTACATAAGCAACCGTCTTTTTATTCTCACTTTCCACCTCCGCAGCATGGCTATGTAACTTATCCATGGATACTGCGCCTACAGCAACATCTTCAAGTACCCCACCGGATGCTTCCGCCATAATATCAGCCTGTGCCTTTGCATCCTGAGTATTGTTTTCAATAATCTGACATCTGGCAGACTGATTCTTGATTTCATTCGCAGTACTTTCAATGCTTGCCGCAATATCCTGCATGGAATAATGACTTTGACCAAGTGCCTTATCAAGCGCACGCACACACCCGTTGGCATCATCAAAATGATTTACCAATTCTTCCGACACACGTCTTACCGTGGACATATTCTCTTCATTAAACGCAATCCATATTTTAGTAATATTATATGTTGATACAATAATCAGAATCAGCAGCACAATGGATGTTCCCGCTTCCGTGGAAGAAACAATCCCGCCTCCTGCCAGCATCAGACTTCTTACGGAAAACACAGGCAATATTACTGCTGTGCATATCAGAATCCTTCTTTTTTCCAGATAAGCCATCTGCGCAATAAAAATCGGTGCAGCCAACATATAGAAATACTGTGCATCGATGGCAAGTACCATTGTGGCCCATACAATAACCGCTGCTATGGTCATCATAACGCCACATTTTCTGGTTCCTTTATACTGCGTATAAAACATTACTGCTGCCGCAACTCCCGCTACGCTGACAGCTGCTACTACTTTCACGCTACCCCCTGCGCTTCCCATGCTAATCATTCCCAACATATTCAGCAGTGTACCTATCATAACCACCAGTAAGGTAGAAAGCACCATCGTATCTGCTTTTTTATACTGTTTCTCTGTCATAGTTTTTTACTCCTTTATCCCATTGTTTCTGATAGCAAAAATTTTGCAAGTATTGCTTCCAGTTTGTCCACCATAACAGGCTTTGCCAAATACCCTGCAAAACCTTCTTTCAAATACCTCTCCTCTACTCCTGCAACTGCGTTTGCGGTCAATGCAATGATAGCCGTCTTCCGATTCATATTTTTCTCATCATCCTGAATGTAATGTAACGTCTGAATACCGTCCGGTTCAGGCATCATATGATCCATTAATATCAAATCATATTTTTTGTTTTTGGTTTTTTCCAGACATTCATATCCGCTTGTTGCAAAATCTGCCTGTACCAAAGACCGCTTTAATAACCCCTTAATTACCGTCAGGTTCATACGGTTATCATCTACCACCAGCACTTTTGCATGAGGTGCTGTTACATAATCTTCTTTTCCGTTTAAATTTTTATACGTGTTCTGATACCCATTCTGTAATTTACCGATAACGGCATCATCAACTATCTGCTGCGGAATCTGCACGGTAAAGCAGCTGCCCTTTCCGTATTCGCTTTCCACACTGATTTTGCCACCCATATTTTCAACAAGCTGCTTGGTAATATATAGCCCCAGCCCTGTTCCTTGTATGTAGCGGTTCCGGTTTAATTCTAACCGTTGAAAATCCTGAAACAAACGGCTTATATCCTCTTTTCGTATACCAATTCCCGTATCGGCAACCGAAAAAAATAAAGAGAATCCGTTTTCACTGTAAATACCTTTTGCCGAAAAAGTAACACTTCCTTCATTTGTGTATTTTGCAGCATTACTGAGAAGATTATTTAATATCTGCTTAATTCGGATTTCATCCCCATTTAATACAGACGGCAGCTTCTCATCAATTTCCACTTTTAATTCCAAATCTTTTTGTTTTATCCGCGCCTCTATTGCAAGTATCGTATCATTCAGTAATGTAGATACTGAATAGTCATTCTCTACAATCTGCAGTTTTCCTGCCTCTATCTTGGAAACGTCAAGTACATCATTGATAATTCCCAAAAGCATCTGGCTGGCACTCTTAATATTGTATGCATACTCTTGTATCGTTTCATCCTGATTCTCCCGCAATATCATCTCGTTCATACCGATTACCGTATGAATCGGTGTACGGATTTCATGAGACATACTTGCCAGGAATTTGTCCTTTGATTCGCTTGCCGCAATTGCCTTCTGCTTTTCCTTTTCCGCATCCAGCATGTCCTTAATGGAGTCATACAGCGAATCGATGGCTGAGGCGATTTGTCCGACCTCGCTTTTACGGTTAATATACGGTTTTAATCTGGGATCTTTCTGTAATTTCAATGCTTTCAGCTGAATAATTGCCGCCTCCACGTATTGTAACGGCCTTGTACTCAGTCTGATGAAAATCCATGATAATAATACGATAAACAAGTCAAAAATAATACAGATTGCCCGCAGTACGTTCATGTTCTCATTAACATCCGCATAGATATTTTTCTCACTGTTACAGGAAATCACTGCCCAGTCATACTCCGGAATATATTGATATGCCGCAATAGACTTTCCGCTCTTTTTGTCGTAATACTCCTTCTCTCCGTATCCCTCCTCTCCTTTCAAGAAGGGAATAACAGAAAGTAACATTTCATCCTGAATTTCTGTCGCCATTAACGACTCATCCTGCGCAAAAATATACATTTCTGACGGCACGTTTATCATATAGTATGTTGTCATTTCATCAACTACGGCAGCAAGCAACGCATCCAGTTCTTCAGCAAAAGGACCTCCGCCGACATACCCGATTATGGTCTTCCCGTCATAATCAAAGACCGGACAATATAAGGACAAAATTAATTTTCCTGATGCCGGTGATACAATAATACCTGCATTATACAAACCGTTTCTGGATGTCATTTCATCCTGCAGCTGCCTAAGAGGCTCGCCATCCCGCGTCGTCATTCCTACAATTTCCGGATTGGAGTGGGCTATTACATGGGTATCCCATTCCCCGATATAAAGCCCCTCCCAGTTTTCAAGTTCCGCATAATACTTTTCCGTGTAGTCCTGCGCATTTGTTCTTTTTGTTTCATCCTGCGGAGAAAGCAAAAACTCAATCACTTCCGGAGAATTGCTGTATGCTATCAGCAAATCTTCCTGATGTTCAATATACTCTTTGATAATATTGGTCTGCACATTCAAAGTAGCATGTAAGTTTTCCAGTTCTGACTGCTTCATCATTGTGGTCATGGTTCTGCTCGCCACAAAATACAGCAAAGAAATGCATATGGTATTTACAATCAAAATCGCCAATGTAATTGTTGTGCTCATCTTTTGATTTTTTATCATATCTGCTCTCACACTTCACCATTATCTGTCGTTTTTTCGGATTATTCTTCTATAAATTCAAAACATATATTTATGCTATTATACCAAATTATGCGCCTGCTTACAATGCTGCAAAGATGAATCATGAACAACTTATCTGTATTTATTTTTCTCTTCTTCTGTCAATATAATCTATCAGGAGTTCAGTGGTCTTATCAATTCCCAGTTTGCTGCTGTTAACCGAAATATCATAATTTCTGGAATCTCCCCATTTTCCTTCACAGAAGCTGTTATGATAACGCTTTCTCTTCATATCCTTTTCGCAAATCAGCTTTTGGGCAATATTTTCTGACAGTTGGTGTAATTCCATAATTCGTTGCACCTTGGCCTGTTTATCTCCCAGAATAAAAATGGAAATCAGGCTGTCAAACTCTTTCAGTACATTTTCACTGCATCTTCCCACAACCACAAAAGATTCCCCTTTTTCCGCTATTTTTTGCAAATAATCAAATTGCAGTAAATATACATTTTCCTCCGGGGAACTGCTAAGCCCTTTTATCCTTCTTGACGCAAAGATATTTTTATGTTTTTCATCCCAACTTTTAAGCATCGTTGCATCAAGATTTTTTTCTTCTGCTATTTCATCTAAAATATTATGGTCAAGCAAACGGATTCCGTAATGCTCAGCTATCTTATGTGCGATTGCATGACCTCCGCTTCCAAACTCTCTTCCGATAGAAATAATCATTTGTTTCTCCATTTGTCACCCCTCCTTTTATAAATAACGCAAATAAATTACCAACATGGAAACAAGCACCACCATAAGGGTCGCCGGTACCATTTTTTTGCAATAATACCCCCATCTGATAATATGACCTTCCCTTGCTGCAGTTGCAATTCCCACGACATTTGCCGATGCACCTATGGGAGTGGCACTTCCGCCGATATCTGTTCCCATAGCAAGAGTCCATGCAAGTACTGATAAGTCAACACCATAAGCTGCAGATAAACTTTTAATAATGGGTATCATTGTTGTTGCAAAAGGAATATTATCTACAAACGCACTGGCAATTGCCGACAGCCAAATGATAATGGCTATCATAAGCATTTCATTGCCACCACTGATTTTTCCGATAAATCCAGCAATAATTTCCAGTACTCCCGTTTGCTCAAGTCCGCCGATTACCACAAACAATCCGATAAAAAATGTAATCGTCTTGTAATCTACTTTTTTCAAAATGGTAATCGCGTGCCGGCCGGACATTATTAATGTTGCAACTGCTACAAGCATTCCGATTGAAGAAACCGTTAATCCTGTCATTGCATGTGTCACTAACAGCAATATTGCCACGATAAAAATAACACTGCTGACAGCAAAGTCTTTTTTGTTTGTGATTGCCGAGGACGGACTTGGCAGGCTTTGATAATCCGTAACTGCAGCCGCATCCGTAAGCAATTCCTTTTTAAATGCAAAGTAAAAATATACCAATACGGCAACCAGCGAAATAGCTGCTATTACACCTGTATTTGTCACAAAATCGGTAAATGAATATCCCAAAGAAGTTCCTATAATAATGTTCGGAGGGTCTCCGCACATCGTTGCGGAACCGCCCAGGTTTGCACAAAACACCTCCGCCAAAATCATCGGTACAGGCTTAAACTTTAATAATCTGGATAATTCAATGGTTACTGCTGCCAAAAACAAAATTACGGTAATACTGTCAATAAACATTGACAGTATGGTAGATAACAACATAAATGTCATAAATATAGGCATGATTTTATAACGGACCAACTTGGCAATACACATACACAGCCATCTGAAAAAGCCGGCCTTTGCCATTCCTTCTACCATTACCATCATACCAAAAATGAAAAGAATTGTCTCCCAATTAATTCCCGTACTTCCGCCTGAAGTCTCGCCGCTCAAATGCCAAAACTCTTTTGTAAATATACTGTTCAGACTGATTGTTTCAATAATTGCTTCCATACTTTGCATTCCGATACCAAAAACAAATACAATTGTAAGCAATGCACTTATCAGTGATACAATATGTCTTTCTACTTTTTCCGTTACAATAAATATAAACATTGCAATAAATATACCTAATGCCATAAATTGTGCTAACATATCTTCCTCTTCCTAAGTTTTCTTTTCCTGTAAAAGCACACGGAAAAGAGCATACACGCTCTGTATGCTTCACTTTCGTATTTTTTTATTTTTTGTACACAAATAAGCCTCTCTTTCGTAGGCCTTCAAAATGGGAATCTGTTTAGATACGTTTTTTTCCGTCTGACTTGTGAATATAAGTTGTGATTTGTTCTTCTCCCGGCTGCCATTTCTCGTAGTTATCCGAAAGAAAGACACTAGATTTTTCAGATTTACTTAACAAAACATTATTCGGATATATGTAACAAAGGTTTTCCCGGAACTCACGCCTATTCTTTGCAGAACAGCCTGCATATTGATGCAATTCAACCTGCTCATAATGTCCCAGCATTTCTGCCGTACATGCCTTATCCATATTTACTGTTGCATGATCAAAAAAAATGGAATTCCTTGTCTTGGATACGCATATTTCTAAATTATCAGTTCTTTGATTATTGGTATACAAACCAAAAAACAACAAAAACAAAGCCAGACAAATTACACCCCGCCTGCTATTTTTCATGCGCATTTTTCCACTTCCTCTCTACCTCATTTTCAATCATTCTTGCCAATAATATCACAGAAAATGCACATTGGCAAGAATTCGCTTTCTATGCTATAATGGCCGTTGAAATATCATAAATATATCATTCATTATCAGGAGTATCCCAGAATGAAACCATCAGCTTTTTTCACTATACGCAGCGCCACATCATCTGATGCTGCTTCCGTTTATAATATCATGGCACAGGCTGCAAATGCACAAATGGATAAAACACTTTTTATCTGCGATGATTTTAATTTTGTGTCACGCCATATTTCTGAAGAAGGCTTTACCGTCGTTGCCTGCAATGAAGAAAGTAAAGTCATTGCAAGTCTGATTATCCGTTATCCCATGTCAGCCGAAGATAATTTGGGCCGCGATATCGGCTTAAATTACGCTGCATTACTCCGGGTGGCACATATGGAATCGGCTGTTGTCCTCCCCTGTTATCGGGGCATGGGACTGCAAAGACAGTTGCTCCTCTTTGCGGAATCCGTCATTGATAAAAATAAGTATCAGTATTTGCTTGCAACCGTTTCACCTGACAATCCTGCAAGTTATCGCAGTTTTGAAAGATGTGGCTATACACATGTTATGACTAAAGAAAAATATGGTGGTCTGCAAAGACGTATTTATCAAAAAGAACTCTGATTTGCTGATATTTGTTTGACAGTGTGAAAAGGTTGCACTATGATATTTTTATCATACGAAAGAGGGAGATAGAAAAATGATTTGTGAAAACTGTGGAACTACCATTCCGGAAGGAAATACTACTTGTGCTTTTTGTGGACAAGCCGTAACCGCTCAGGCTACCACTCAAACTACGGCGCAGTCTCAAGCAGTCACTACTGTGGAGAAACCGGTTGAAAACATGATTCCCGGTATTATCGGTGCCGTTATCGGTGCTGCACTCGGCGGGGCTTCCATTATCTTATTCAGCCGCTTAGGCTATGTAGCAGCCATTTCCGGTCTTATCCTTGCCTTCTGTACTTTTAAAGGATATGAACTTTTGGGCAAACACCTGAGCAAGAAAAGCATCATTATTTGTCTTGTTCTGATTCTCATCACGCCGTACCTTGCTGATAGAATCGACTGGGCGATTCTGATTAAAGAAAGCTTTTCGGAATACACTCTCGGAGAGGCATTTGCAGCAGTACCTGTATATATTGAAGCCGGTGCCATTGAGATGTCAGATTATGTCATGAGCCTTTTGATGGTTTACGGATTTGCTGCACTTGGTGCTTTCAACTCCATTAAAGATGTGTTTACGAAATAATATTTTTTTATTTTGTTTCATCCTCAGTTAAAAAGTGACATAGCAACGTTATCACAACACTGCTATGTCACTTCATTTATTTACTTTATTTCTGACTAGAATAATTTGAATTGTCCTACTAAACTATCCAGTTCAGCCGCTCTTGCCGCCAATTCTTCACTGATAGCGGAACATTCTTCCGCTGCATTCTGCTGTGTTACCATGGAAATCTGATCAGCCACCACAGCAAAGCCTCTTCCTGAAGCTTTCTTGTCAAATCACCATGGGATAAATCACCAACCCGTAGCTGTCCCGCTGCTATCTGAATCTGTTTAACAGGTTCCGTAATAATCTTTGTTACCTTAAGGGCAATTGTTATAGCAATGAATGTAATCGTAATTAATAAAACAATTCCAACAACTACCATTACAATAGCAAGTAATTCCTGACGATACTCCTTCTCCTGCTCAAGCTGTTTTCCCATTTATTCTCTGTTTTTCAGTACCTCCGCCAAATTTACTTTTTTAAGCCTGCCTACCAGCAATTCGTTAATTATCAAATATACCGCCAGAATCGCCACATAAATCCCTGTGTACATCTGCCACGAAAAGGTAAGTCTCATGGCACATGCCACATTAGATACCATCGCCGGGTATATCATGTCCATACATTTCTTGGCAAGAGGAATTGCAAGCAGTGCTCCCACCGCAATTACATAAAAGTTACCGTTTAAATAAAGCTTCTTAATTTCTCCTGTCCTGTAACCAAACACCTTTACCATGGAAATGTGGAAAGTGCTTCTATCTATCATGACCTTCATCATGAGATACATCACTACCGCAAAAATCAGAACGGCAAAGACTACCATCATTGTTATCATTGGCTTCATCTGCGCAATAAATACATCTGCAGATTTTTCAATACCCTTTTTGGTAGTTACACCATATAGTCTCCCCGTTTCAATATCCAGCTCTTTGTCCGCAAACACCTGATTATAGTAAGTATCGCTTTCCTTGAACATCTCTCTCATGTTGCCAATTTCCATGAATACATAAAAGCCGGTAGAATACTCTGTAATATCCTTCACGGTAAAGGCATGATACTGCTCTGCTTCTTCATCCTCAAGTACTAACACTTCTCCCTTGCTGATATTATACTTTTCAGCCATGGCAGAAGAAATTACCACTTCACTTTTATTATAGGAAAGCTCTACATCAAAGAACGGATTTTCTTCTGTAATTCCAAGAATCGTTACATCCAGATTGTAGCCCAGATTTTCCTTTTTCATGGCTTTAGAAAATGCTTCATAGCCGCCTTCCGGCACTTCCTTCTCCGGGTATTTATAGGTATAAAGATATTCAAATTTGGTATCTGCCTTATTAGCGGTGCTGATATAATGACACATGGTATAGCAATTCAATCCCAGCATTAATATCAGCAGGGAAATAAACATACCACCAACCACGGTTAAGGAGGTTCTGGCCTCCCTGAGCATCTGCCTGATACGGAAGGTAGCAATAAAGCCCAGCTTTCCTAACCTGACATGACTCATGCGTCCGGCTTTCTGCTCATTACGAAGCATCTGCAAGGCAGGCTTATTCAGCTTCTTACGGATTACCAGCCAGTTTACTATAGCCGAAATCACCGGTGGTAAAACCAGACCGTAAACAAGCAGATAAGGCGGATACACAGCACCCATCTGCAGAATAGAGAAATAGCTATAGCAATTACCCATTATTGTACTGCCGCCGATTGCTCCGAATCCAAGGGCACAGCCGATAGCACCTGCAATAAAAGTAATCATAACCGGCAAGCAAAGATAATGTACTATCAACTCATTTTTCTTTACGCCCAATGCATACAGTGCTCCGATGGTACTGTTTTCCTTTTCAATGCCATATACCACAAAAACAGAAATCACATAGGCAAACAGCACTAAAATAATGCCACCGGCAATAATGCCGCCGTATTTATTGATTACCTGGTCATTTGCCGCTGCTTTTGCCCTTGGATTGTCTTTTACAGCAAGAAATTGTGTCATATTTGCAATTTCAGGCTCAAAATATTCCTCAAAAAGCTCATCAGTTTCACTTTGCAGCTCCTTAACACCTTCCGAAAGCTCTTTTGAACCGTCTCTTGCACTTACAATGCCTTCATCCAAAGGTGCAAGTCCTGTCTGAATTTCGGAAAGCTCGGAAAGTCCGTCATACAGCTCCTTCGAGCCGTCTGCCAGCTTTGTAACACCTTCTTCCAGCTCTGTTTTTTCCGCGGTCTGCTCTTCCCAGTATTCCCGGAAATAGATGTCATCTATTTCTTCTGCGTTTACCTTAAATTCCTTCAGTTCCTCTTTCAACTCTTCGTTCGTCAGCTCACCGTTTAACAGGTAAGAATAAACATATTCTTCCGCCTTTATACTGTTTTCCTCAGAAAGAAGAATTTCATATGCTTCCTTTGTCACAAATGCTGTGCCGAAGCTGCTACTGCTTACACTGCTGTCCGTAAAATTCTTATAAGGAGCATCATAGTCGGGTGTGCAGCCGATTCCGGAAACAGTAAACTCTTTTCCGCCGATTGTAATTTTGCTGCCACTTTCAAGATTATGTTCCTCGGCGTAGCGGCGCTCCAAAACCACCTCTGTTTCACTCTTCGGATGACTGCCTTCCACTGTTTCCAGCAGGTTGATTTTTTCTCTGTCACGGAACACTCTTACCGTACTTTCGTCTTCCAATTCGTAATCCAGATAAAACTGCTCTTCCAATGTAATTCCTTTATCAGTCAACCCCGTTTTTTCTGCTTCTGTCAAAGGTACAAACAAAGTAAACTGTCCATCCTCCAGCTTGTTTTTCCCAGCTGCATTTTCAGAGCCTATAATAATGGTGTCCGCGGTTCCTATCAGGGAAATAATCAGATACATACAAAGCACAATCAATGCTCCCAGTGCCAAATAACGGAATAGGTTTTCCCTAAGATCCCGCAAAATTCTTTTTCTTAATACCTTCTGCATCTTATAAATCCTCCAGTTCCATTGCCGGTACTCTTGTTTCGTTGTAATATTCCTTGCTGATTTGACCGTCCTTGATACGAATTACCTTATGTACCATATTTTTAATAGAATTGTTATGGGTAACAATCAGCATGGTAGTCCCGTACTTTTCGTTGACCTTTTCCAAAAGCGCCAGAATGTCTCTTGATGTCTTGGAATCAAGCGCCCCTGTGGGCTCATCACACAAAAGTAACTTAGGATTCTTAATCAGTGCTCTTGCAATGGCACACCGCTGTTGCTGACCGCCGGACAGCTGTGACGGGAACTTATTCTGATGCTCGGTAAGTCCCAAGGTTTCCAAAAGTTCTTCCATATTAAGGGGACTCTTTGAAAGGTACTCACAAACCTGAATATTTTCACGTACCGTTAAGTTGGGAATCAGATTATAAAACTGGAAAATGAATCCCAAATTATCTCTGCGGTAATCAGATAGTTTATCAGGCTTCATGCCTACAATCTCTTTCCCATCTACCAGAATACTTCCTGAGTCCAACAGATCCAGTCCACCGATACAGTTTAAAAATGTGGACTTACCGGAACCGCTGGTTCCTTCGATTACACACATCTCTCCCTTTTCCACACCTGTGGTAATACCTTTTAAAACCTGAATGTAGCTGCCGCCTTCTCCGTAGCTTTTTTTCATTTCCTTTACTTCCAAATACATATTTTTTGTCCTTTCTACTATTGATTTTTTATAAAATGCTTTGTTGTATTTTACATAACACCGTTATGTAAGTGTTATGTTTTTGGGACTGATTTCTCAGTCCCTGTTTTTTCACTTTATTGTGTTTGCAGATTTGCCAAATCAATGGTCTGACCTGCGCCCGGTGAATTTCCCAAAAACAATCCGTACCAGCCTGCCATCATATAAGCAATTGTCTGACTGATAAACTGTACTGCTTCCTTCTCATCCTCAATATGGGTAATCATATAAATAAAAGCATCAATCTGTTCATGGGCAAGCCAATGGACAAACCTATCGTCCATCTTTTTATCCGGGTACGCCTTTTGCATCACATCTGCCATTTTACGATAGTGCTTCTCTGCCGTCTCTATAAACCGGTCTGCAATATTTTCGTATTTCGTCCCCTGACTTTTGGTAAGCAATAAAAGTACATCCTCACGATAAAGATACATATGATGAATCACCATTCCCGCAGTATCAAAATCTTCCTGCGTATCTTTCTTCGGAAACAACAGCAACGTTCCCTCCTCTGCCATATCACTTTCATCTTGAAAATGTGATTGCATAATTTGCCAAATTCCGTTTACTGCTTTACTGACCACTGCATCAAACAAATCCTCTTTGTCCTGAAAAAAGAAATACAACGCACCGGTAGTTACTCCCGCATTTTTGCAGATATTACGAAGAGAGGCTTTCAGGTATCCTTTTTCTATAAATTCTTCCTTGGCACTTATCAGTAGTTTATTCTTGGTTTCTTTATCCTGCTTCAAATAAATCACCTCACAACAACATAACAGCGTTATCTGATAACACTGTTATGTTATAATAGTTTTTACTATTTGTCAATCTTTTTTTTGCAAATCGTGCTTGCAATATACATCTAAAATCTTTCTTTTTTCACTTGAAATACTCTTTATTATTTTCTGATTTATTGTTACAATTACTATGGTTATAATTTCACAAATGCTGATATTGCAACAAAAAGGATTTTTATCATGGTTTTTAGTTCAAATTTATTTATATTTTTCTTTTTGCCTTTAACAATATGGGGATATTTTTTTCTCGGAAAAAGATTTCAAAATATTTTTTTATTACTTATGAGCACCATCTTCTTTGCATGGTCTCAGCCTAACTATTTATGGCTTATTTGGCTGAATATTTTTACAAATTACCTCTGTGCATTGTTTATTGCGAAATTTTCAAATGCTGTAATGCGTAGATTATTTCTTATTTCAGCACTTATCGTGAATTTAGGTTTATTGGTATACTTCAAATATTTCAATTTCCTGATTGACTCAGCAAATAATCTTTTTCATATGGAATTAACACCGAAAAACATTATTTTGCCTATCGGAATCTCTTTTTTCACGTTCCAAGGGCTTTCCTATGTAATCGATGTTTATCGAAAGAATGTTGCTGTACAAAAAAATCTTTTTAAAGTAGCATTATACATTCTCTTTTTCCCGCAGTTAATTGCCGGTCCGATTGTCAAATACAGTGATGTAGAACTACAAATAAATCATCGCGATGTTTCTCTCAATGATTTTTCTGTTGGTTTAAAACGCTTTATCATTGGCCTCGGGAAAAAAGCCATACTTGCAAATACATTGGCTGTCATGGTAGATAATATTTGGAATTACGGTGTTGCACACTATACCGTTGCAATTGCCTGGCTTGGTTGTATCGGCTATACATTGCAAATTTATTTTGATTTCGCCGGATACAGTGATATGGCAATTGGTCTTGGCCGGATTTTTGGTTTTCACTTTAACGAAAACTTTAATCTGCCTTATATTTCTAAAAGTATTACAGAGTTTTGGAGAAGATGGCACATATCCCTTTCCACATGGTTTCGTGAGTATGTATACATTCCTCTCGGCGGAAACAGAAAACATGTCTATTTGAATTTGACTATCGTATTTCTTCTTACAGGCATTTGGCATGGTGCCGCATGGAACTACATTCTTTGGGGAATTTGGCACGGTATCTTCATTTTAGCAGAGCGATATGTAAAGAAAAATAATATCTGTATTCTAAAAAAAGGGCAAAATATTATAAGCAGAATTTACACCTTAAGCGTAGTCGGAATTGGTTGGGTACTATTTCGCGCTGACAACTTAGATAGTGCAATTACTTATTTAAAAGCCATGTTTGGAATTTCCCTAAGTACCACTCCCGGTTTTGATGTTTTCTGGTACTTAAACAAATGGAATGTTACCATTTTGATTATTGCAATTATTTTATCCACGGAACTTCCGGGCAAACTTGCCATACGTATTAGGAATACTATATCTGAAAATACATATTTTATTGTCGAAAAGATATTCCTTTTACTGTTATTCACTTTTTCACTTATCAGAATTGTAGCCGGAACATATAATCCGTTTATATATTTTCAATTTTAGGAGAAAACTATGTTAAAAAAAGTAGGTAATCTGATATTTATAACTATTTTCATGCTAATGTGCTCCGTCCCCCTGCTATTTTCAAATTTAATTCAGGGAACACCGTCTATAGCAGAGCAACGAATGCTTCACGGCATTGCAAAGGTTTTTACTTATGATGGAAATTTCAACCCCAAAGTATTAGATGAGTTTAATGGATGGATTGACGATAACATCGGCTTTCGAAGTGAAGTGGTTGCATTAAATGCTAAAATACAATTTTATGTATTTGACAGATTTACACACTATAGTAATATGAGCCTTGGTCCTAACGGAGAAGTAAACTCGACGCCACCGCAGCAGATTTTAGAATTTCAGCACTTAAATCTCAAGACGGAAGAAGAACTTACTGTCATTGCCAATTCGTTTCAAACCATCTCAGATTACTTAGAGAACAAAGGGATTCAATACTACTATTTGCAATGTTATGAAAAATACTCTATTTACCCGGAATACATGACATTACACATAAACCAGTACGGCACTGTTTCCAAAACAGACCAAGTGGTTACAGCGCTTTCTCAAAGTACAAGTATTAATCTGATAGACTCCAAGGACATGCTCCTTGCTGCAAAAGAAAAATATCAGCCTTACAGCCGATACGGTGACTGTGCACATTGGACCGAACGTGGCTCTTTTATTGTCTATCAGGAATTAATGCATCAGATAAATGAAAAAAATAATAACCAATATCTGATTTTACAGGAAGATGACTATCTTATTACAATTGATGATATGGGGTCAGATTTATTTGGCGGAATTCATTTGGTAGATTATTTGGAAAACTTTGAGATTCGTAATCCCAAAGCATATGAGACAATTGGAAAATTAGGGAAATATTCCGATGAATATAATTGCACCGTTTACACAAATGATGCAGTTAATAATCAGACTCGCGTATTGGTTCTGGCGGACAGTTATGTTAACCATTATTTATTGGATGAGTTAAGTGAAAGCTTCCATGAGTTAATCTGCATTCATGCTGATAAAACAGAAGAATTTACAGAACTTGTAGACTATTTTGACCCTGATATCGTCATACATGAAAATGCGGAACGCGCCGACAGATACGGTATTATTACTGCCGTTGCCGGTCAGATAAATACCGCAAACTAATCTTCTTTTGAAAACAGCAGTTTCAATACTTCAATTACTGCTACTATTAATCCACACACAAAGCCGCATGCTGTAGAAAGCCACGTCCAATCTTTAAGGAGTGGAAACAGACTGCGGCTTATTGCAAACACAATGATAAAACTGATGAATGGATATACTAAAAATTTCCATTTAGGAACGGATTTATTTATTTTCATAAAACACACCTCGCGTATATTATATTAAGCGGTTTACAATGTGTCAATTGTTCCTTTTTACTGCCAAAGGCACAGAATGAAATCAAACCCCACATCTCTCGATATGGGGTTCTCATCACTACTCTATGCTTTCGCCATTTTTTCTTTTTTTCTGTTTGCAGCCATCTGTATAAACGCCATAACAATTACCAATCCCAAACCAATACCATCAGTTAAAAGTCCGGGATAAATCAATAACAATCCGCCTGCAAGGCTGAGCAATCTCTCATACCATTTCATATGGCACAAAAACCATCCTTCCAGCGCAGCCGATACTGCAAAAATACCAACCAATGAAGTAATACAAATCTGAATAATCTCAATTACAGTAGTATCAATAAACAGCATTGCGGGATTTAATGCAAATACATAAGGAACGATAAATGCGCCCACAGCCAGCTTTGTCGCCGTAATCGCCGTCTTCATAGGATTTGCCTGTGCAATTGCCGCACCTGCATATGCTGCAAGGGCTACCGGCGGTGTTAAATCCGCTACAATACCAAAGTAGAACACGAAGAAATGTGCTGCCATTGTAGGCACACCCATACGAATCAGAATCGGTGCACAGGTAGCAGCCATGATACAGTAATTTGCTGTGGTAGGCACACCCATACCAAGTACGATACAACAAAGCATGGTAAGCACCAATGCAATAATGACCTGATTACCGGCAAGTGCAACAATACCATTGATTAACATGTTTGCAAGACCTGTCATGGTAATGGTTCCCACAATCATACCTGCCACACCACAAGCTGCCGCTACGGTAATCATACCCTGACCACCTGCTGCAAGCGCTTCCCAAATGCGCTTTAAAGTGATTCTGTTTTCTTTGTTAAACAAGCTTACCACAATTGCAACAATGATTGCGATTGCTGCTGCGTACTGGATGGAACGCTGACTGGTACCAACCAAATACACCAGTAAAATAAGCGGTAATAACAAATAGGTCTGTTTCAACAAAGGCTTAATACGAGGCAACTCCTCTTTCGTCAGACCTCTAAGGCCTTCTTTCTTTGCCTCTAAATGAACCGTAATAAATACACCTGCAAAATAAAGAACCGCAGGTAAAATCGCACGAACTACAATATTGCTGTAAGGAACACCCACATAGTCTGCCATCAGGAACGCAGCCGCACCCATAATCGGAGGCATAATCTGTCCGCCTGTAGACGCAGATGCTTCTGCAGCTGCCGCAAATTCCGGCTTATAACCGGTTTTCTTCATAAGAGGAATAGTAACGGAACCGGAGCCAACTGTATTCGCTACAGAAGAACCTGAAACCATACCTTCCATGGCACTTGCCACAACCGCTACCTTTGCAGGACCACCGGAAAATCCGCCTACAAAAGCATTGGAAATATTGATAAAGAAGTCTGCAATACCTGTTCTTTCAAGGAATGCACCAAAAATAATGAATACTACAATAAACTTGGAACATACGTTAATCGGTGTGGATAAAATACCTTCTTTACTGTAAAACAGATAACGAACGGTATAGTTTAACTTTCCGCTCAAGGTCGGATTGGATAACCCGAACAACAGTGCATACAAAATTAAGCATGCTGCAACCACCAGAATCGGAATACCTACGCTTCGGCGGCAAACCTCTGCAAGTGATGCAATACCCACAAGACCGATAAGTATCTGATACCATTCAAAATTACTTCCCTGCTGGATAATTGTCATGGCATTTGCTGTGTAGTACAAAAATGCACCGGTACCGCAAAGCATTAATACCACATCATACCAAGGCATGTAATTGACTTTTTGATGTCCCTTTTTCGCAGGGAAAACTATGTATCCGATAAAAATAATAAAAGCCACGAAAGAAGTCAAACGAATTTCTTCCAACCAACTGGTAAACAATGTTACATAAATGCAGAATAAGGAAAACAATGCCAAAATAGAAGTCACTACGATTTTAGGCTTTCCCTCCCAGACACGGGTATTCGATTCCCTGTCAAATTTTTTCATTACCGCATCCAGATCCATAGGCTCCTGCGTTTCAACTGCTTTCTTTTTCCCAAAAACTCCCATTGTTACCTCCTTATATTTTTCGTATAAAAGGGCTACGGCGAAAACTCGTCGCAGCCCTGATACTTACTAAAAATTACTATTAGTTTGTTGAAACTTCAACACCCTTTTCAGCAAAGTATTTTGCTGCACCGGCATGGAAAGGAACTGTCATACCGCTTGTTGCATTTTCGATGCTTAATTCTGTACCCTTAGCATTTTCAGCAGAGATAGCATCGATATTATCAAAGATAGCTGCTGTCAAATTGTAAACAGCTTCTTCGGAAGCATCTGCACTTACAATCAGTGTAGCCTTAACGGTTACTGTCTGTACATCTTCTGTCTGTCCTTCATAAGTACCTGCAGGAATTGTATGTACAGTGTAGAAAGGACAAGATGCCATCAAATTGTCAGCTACTTCACCGTCAATGGGAACAAGGTATGCATCGTTTGTTGTGCATAACTCTGTGATTGCGGGTGTGGGAGGTCCTGCTACGATAAATGCTGCATCAATCTTTCCATCCTTAAGTGCATCTGCACTGTCTGCAAAGGACTGATACTGTGCATTGATATCTTCTTCTGTAAGACCTGCTGCTGCCAATACGTCAACTGCATTGAAGTAAACACCTGAACCGGGAGCACCGATAGAAACAGATTTACCTGCAAGGTCTGCTACGCTTTTAATTTCAGGATCCATAGTAACAAGCTGAACAGCTTCTGCATAAAGACCTGCTACGGTACGGAAGTTCTCAACCTTTCCTTCTGCTTCAAAGGAACGTGTTCCTTCCCATGCATAAGACATAACGTCAGACTGCACAGTACCTAACTGATAATCGCCTGCCTGAATACCCTGAATGTTAGCCTTGGAACCGTCTGTAGAAACAACAGTTACATCAATACCTGCTTTATTCTTAATATACTGACCAAGCACACCGCCGTATCCGTAATATGTACCGGATGTACCGCCTGTACCCATAGTCATCTTTGCAGCGCCAGCGCCGCCACCACATGCAACCAATGTCAAAGTCATAGCCATTGTCAGCATGATTGCCATAAATTTTTTCATGATAATCTCCTCCTATTTTAAACGTAAAAAAACATATCTCTATAACTATACAATTTCTTTTCCGATTTTTCAAGAAAAAGTTATAATTCTTTCATAATTATTTATAATAATGCATTTTATTCCTTCCACCACTCCTCAGGAATCGTATCTCTTTCAATGATACAGTTAATTTCCTTTGAGAAGATCTTTTCACACACCTCAAACACTTTCCGCGCATCACAGAGAATACAGTCCGCATCACCGAATTTCACCTTGCGTGTTGCAGAAAGTCCTTCAAATGCAGGAATCAGCTTATCAAACTCCTGAGATATCCAGTTTGCGACACGGCTATTGTAATGTCTGTGCATCTGTACATCCTTTATGCTGCCGTCCGGCATCATGATGTGCATCAGCGTCGGCTCCTTGGTCAGTCTGTCCGGCACATCCATCACTTCATCAATACTGTGAATATATGTATTTCTGGTATGGGTTACACCAAGAAGCAAAATTTTGGCATCAATATCCTTAAGTCTATCCCAGCAACCTCCGGGTGGGCAAGGTGAAGTAGCGTTTTCCTCCCCCTTGATAAATTCCGCTGCCACTTTTCCGTATGCGGCAATGCTGTGAGTAGGATGCAATGAGCGCACCACTCCTTCTCTTTGTCTGAAAATGTTAGGTATGATTCCCACACAGGCAGGCTCCGTTACCGGATTAAATGTAGAATACTCAGCACTCATCTGCGCCCATGTGTGAGTCGGAGTCATCAAAAGTCCTTCCCTAAAAAACTCCATAAACGCATCCACCACCGTATCAGCACCACCCTCTACATCTCCTATAGATTTCATGGAAGAATGTATCATGATGGCTTCCCTTCCGCAAAGCCCCATCTCTTTTAAGTTATGCATTAACATTTCTTTCGTATACATAATTTCCGCTCCTGTTATCCAATACTGCCACATTTCAATTCTTTCTTTATAATTGTGACAGGCTCTCTTACTTTCATGCAGACATTGACCGCATATTCCGTCAATCCCTCTAAGGTAATTTCTTCAAAACATGCTGATAACTTTCCATCTGTTATTGTTTTTTCAGCACCTTTTATCGATGCATTCTTTTCCAAAACGGTTTTGTTTTCCCAATCAATTTCAAACGTATCAAGTCCCTGCTTCATGCCAAGTCCCGTATATTTGATATAACTCTCCTTGATACTCCAAAGCCTGAAAAATAACTCCCGGTATGCACCTTCGTCCGGCTGTGCTTTCAGCAAAATATTTTCCTTTTCCGTAAAAAAACGTTCCGCCAGTCTTTTGTTTACTTTCACATGCTCCTGCACATCCAGACCGATTTCCTGCTCTGAGACAACGCAGGCAACCACGTTGCCCGAATGGGAAAGACTAAAATGAATCTGCGGATAGTCTTTCAGGTAAGGTTTCCCCTGTTCGCTGTAGCCATATTGGAGTTCAAGTACAACTTTGCCAATATTCAGCGCATCCTTCACTGCACATTGCAAAAGATATCCCGCAAGCAAACTACGCACCCTTGCAGCAGGTGCCTGGGTGCGTGTTATTTTTGACTGTCGATGCTTATCCACTTTGTCTGTGTATTCTTTTAGCAGTTCCTCCAAATCTATGGAAGAAAAATCCGCGTAGTAGAGTTTCATGTCTATGCTCCGCTTTTCCTATTTCAAAGGATTTTTATAAAACTCCTTAAATTCTGTGTATCCGTCCTTGGTAAGCTGTTCTTTTTGGAACTTCTTATTCTTATTCATACGGACTACAAGTACCTGGGTACCGTCTTTTCTCTCTTCCTGTGCCTGTGCAATTACCTTACAGAGTTCTTCGCTCGGAATGCCCTTTTCAATCAGATATGCTACCTTTGCAGGCTGGGAAGGCACTTTAAATCCACTTTCCATTAAAAGCAGAATAATTCTCTCAAAACCGATGGAAAAACCGCATGCCGGTACATCATTGCCGGTAAACTTGCCCACCATCTTATCGTATCTTCCGCCGCCACCGCAGCTACCGCCAAATTCAGGCATGGCAACTTCAAAAATTGTTCCTGTATAATAAGACATTCCTCTTACTAAAGTAGGGTCAAATACAAGTTCAAAATCAGCACTCTTGGTTGCGCCTACGCTGTCCATAATTTCCTGCAGACTTACTCTTACCTCTTCATCAAGGAAACCTTCCAGCTCTTTTGCAAGATATGCAAGACCGTTTTCACTTTCTTCAATGCCCTTAAATAAGTTCAGATATTTTTCAACACTTTCCGCTGCAAATCCGTTTTCAAGCAGTTCCTTCTCAACACCCTCAAGACCGATTTTGTCCATCTTGTCCAAAGTAATGAATACACTATCATAGGATTCTTCTGCAAAACCGCTGTAAGCAGCCATAGCTTTTAAGATTCTTCTCTCGTTAATACGAATCTGGAAGTTTTTAAATCCCAACTTGCCAAGTGTTGTTGTGGTAGCTAAAATCAATTCAATCTCTGCCAGATTGGAAGGCTCACCGAGAATATCAATGTCACACTGCATAAACTGACGGTAACGTCCTCTCTGAGGTCTGTCCGCACGCCATACATTTCCCATTTGAAGCGCCTTAAAAGGTGAAGGCAGCTCATTGGCATGGTTGGAATAGTAACGCACAAGGGGAACGGTAAGGTCATATCGAAGACCTCCGTCTACCAAATCCTTCTCAGACTCTGCTGTTTCCAGATTCAGCTTTTCTCCTCTTTTTAAAATCTTAAAAATCAGCTTCTCATTTTCACCGCCCTGCTTATTACTCAGGTTCTCGATATTCTCCACACAGGGAGTCTCAATAGAGGTAAACCCGAACTTTGCATAAGTTTCCTTGATTACGCTGATTACATAATCTCTGATTTGCATTTCCTCAGGCATGATATCCTTCATACCTGTTACCGGTTTCTTACTCAGTGCCATAGCTTATCCATCCTTTATCTATCTTTATATACTCTGCAATTTTACACTTTTTCCCTATTGATTGCAAGAGAAAGCCCTTATTTTTCTTGCACTTTGAATTTTTCTATATTATAATTATTTCGGTTTACTAAGGGAGGAAATGCTATGTCATTCGAATTTAAACAGAAATTACCTACCCCGGATGAAATCAGAGAACAATATCCGCTCCCTGCTCATCTGGCAGAATTAAAGAAACAACGTGATAAAGAAATCCGTGATGTAATTACCGGAAGAAGTAACAAATTTTTAGTGATTATCGGACCTTGCTCTGCAGATAACGAAGAAGCTGTTTGTGATTATGTATCTCGCCTTGCCAAGGTAAATGAAAAAGTAAAGGACAAGCTGATTCTGATTCCCAGAATTTATACCAATAAGCCCAGAACCACCGGTGAAGGCTACAAAGGTATCGTTCATCAGCCCGACCCTGAAAAGAAGCCTGACTTCTTAGCCGGACTGATTGCCATGAGAAAAATGCAGATTCGTGCCATTGAAGAATCCGGTCTTACAGCCGCAGATGAAATGCTTTATCCCGAAAACTGGGGATATCTCTCCGACATTTTATCTTATGTTGCCATCGGTGCCCGTTCTGTAGAAGACCAGCAGCACCGTATGACTGTCAGTGGCTTTGATGTTCCCGCAGGTATGAAAAACCCTACCAGCGGAGATTTGACCGTTATGCTGAACTCCGTTTATGCTGCGCAGCACCCCCACTCTTTCATCTATCGCGGATGGGAAGTACAGACAAACGGAAATGACCTTGCTCATACCGTACTTCGCGGTGCTACCAACAAGCATGGTCAGAACTTACCAAACTATCATTATGAAGACTTAAATCTCCTTCTTAATCTTTATAATGAAAGAGATTTGAAATATCCTACTACTATTATTGATGCAAACCACAGCAACTCCGGAAAGCAGTTTGAGCAGCAGGTTCGTATCGTAAAAGAAGTAATGCACAGCCGTAAGTTAAATCCCGATATCCATAGCTTAGTTAAGGGTGTCATGATAGAAAGCTACATTGTAGCCGGAAGTCAGAAGGTTGGAGACGGCGTATACGGTAAATCCATTACCGACGCATGCCTTGGATGGGATGCTTCCGAGAAGCTGATTTATGATATTGCGGATTATGAGTAATATCCTTCTTATTTTAATGAAGCTAAAAAGTACAGCCGGAAATCCGACTGTACTTTTTCATTTTTTATTGGAACACTTACATTCGCTGCCAAACGGTAATAACTTCAGCTGTTCCAAATCACCGTCATACACGCGAAGCAGCTCTTTGGAATGTGCTTCCATCGGTTGCAATTTTCCCTCTACCATTTGCATAATCACATCTGCAGAAGTTACAATAATTAAATCCCTGTCATAATACTCATACGGTTCAACATTAATTTTCCCGCCGGAAATTTCCAGATAAAATGCACCTTCTGCTTCACCCTCTACATTGAACTGGAAAGCAATGTGACCAACAATTTTGCTCACTTTCGCATTTTTGACGCCTTCTCTGACTTTCTCTACAAGTTCTTCATATTTCATCATCATGTACCCCCTCTTTCTTACCGGCAGAATTAATGTCTCGGATGCGCCTTGTCATAGGCTTCCCTGATTCTGCTGTGTCTCATATTTGCATAAATCTGTGTCGTGGAAATATCGGAATGCCCCAACATTTCCTGAACGCTCCGAAGATCTGCTCCGTTCTCTACCAAATGCGCTGCAAAGGAATGACGCAGCGTATGAGGTGTTATATCAGCGGTAATGCCTGCTTTCTTGGCATATGCCTTAATCAGCTTCCAAAATCCCTGTCTGCTCATAGGCTGACCAGAGCAATTTGCAAACAAATATACTGAAGTCGGATCTTCAATCATAATCTCTCTTGTTCCGTCCAAATAACGGCTAAGAGCATTCTTTGCCGCATTTCCGAAAGGAATGACTCTCTCTTTAGAAGAATCCCTGCAAATAATATATCCTAATGATAAATTTACATCGCTTGTTTTCAAATTAATTAACTCTGTCACGCGA
Organism: Lachnospiraceae bacterium; assembly: GCA_017434885.1. Classification (GTDB taxonomy): domain Bacteria; phylum Bacillota; class Clostridia; order Lachnospirales; family Lachnospiraceae; genus Suilimivivens. The sequence continues at coordinate 86,170 of JAFSGE010000056.1, forward strand.
ATCCCGGTTGCATACAAAAGCTCAAGCATTGCCTTGTCCCGAATCTCCTTAGGGGTATTTCCCTTCGGCTGCTCCAAAAGCTTCACAACGTCTTCCGTAGACATGATTTCCGGCATCTTCTTTTCAATCTTTGGTGCTTTTAGCCGTTCGGACACATCTTCTTTTACCATACCTTCTTTAAACATAAAATGATAAAATGCCTTTAAGGATGCAATATTTCTGGAAATTGTTGCTGCTGAAAAATGATTTTTTTCAAGATACAACACATAAGAGTTTAAATTGGTCTCACTGATTTTTTTCACATCGGCGATTCCCTGCTCTTCCATGTAATGCTGTACTTTCACCAAGTCTCTGCGATAGGATAACTCCGTGTTCTCAGAAGTCTGCTTCACATCATGCATATATATGATAAATGAATTAATTGCCTGTTCCATACGTTCCCTCTCTTTAACTGCCCGTTCACATAACTTGCAGTTATAAAGACAGATTTTTCCTTATTTCGCTCTGTCTTTTGTTCATTATAAGCATAAAATGCAAGAAATGCAAATACACTTTTATACGCTATTCCGTGAATTATGGCAATTTTTTGCCCTAAAATACAACATGTCGGAAAAAAGCCCTCACTCTGATACTAGATATTGGAAAAAATTTTTTCAAAAAAATTTTGAAACATCTGTCATAATCAATGGATTTACATAACTTTCCAAAACGCATCCAATTATCACTACACCAAATATCCACAGGACCATCAGAAATTGCCTGAACCATTGCCTTTTTGCAGAACGATATGCGGGCCAGAGATTTCTTGACGGAAAATACAGAAAAGTGCAATTCTGATATGCCCATAGCAGCATCATAATCCCTGCCGGTATCAATAACAATTGCTGTGGAAAAAAGCTTGCAAAAATAAAAAGCATCCCCTTTACTCCAAAGCGGATTACCGCTGCTGTCATAGTCATTCCCATTAAAACTCCTTGCCGTATCATCTCTGCATAAACAGTAAAAAAACCCAGAAACGTTGTAGAAAGAAGACCAAAAAGAAGGTATCCCTTCATTCTTTTTTTGAGAACATACCAAAAAAAATTCCCGTTATTTACTTCTGCATACTTTAAGCGGTTTACGGCAGTATCATTAAAAATTCCGTTTGACGTAAGCAACGTTTCCCGAAAACCATTCATCAGCAAAATCCCAAACAGAAAACTTACTGCAAATATCACAAACCACTTACGGTATAGATTACTTCTCTCTCTTTGAAACATAGCCACCGCACTCTCCCACACTTGTACTTTTCTATGTATATGAAAAACAGGCAGCGCCTATGCACTGCCTGTTCTATATATTATATGTTTGATTTTAAAAACTTTCGCTATAGTACTCAAATGCAAGGTTATAAATCACTGTGATTTATTGTATTATCTTCCCCCTGCAATTCCATCATATATGTATCACACAATTTTTCTAACGCCATGTAATCTAAGGCCGATTTAACATACCCCGCAGTCGTATCACATTCTTTCTTCTGTTTATATATTAAATTAGCATTAGCCATAATTTTTTCTTTATTCTTTCTGATAAAAATAATCTCGTTTTGCACCAAATCCTTATATTCCACATCAGGTTCATTATCCAAATCATATAATTCCAATTCTGATTCCGGAACCGGAATCATATGACTAATACGTAAAGTTCCCTTTAATTCCTTTTCTCCTGCCGTGTTTTTTACAACCATACGAATAATTGGCACAATACTCTTTTTTATCGCACGATTTTCTCCCGCGATCTGATAATCAGTGTCCTTTGGCGAAGACATCGGAATATAATATTTATATCCGGATATTTCGATAACAACACCAACATATTTTCTTGTATGTGCTCTATTCTCTATTTTATTTGAATACACATTCGGCATTTCTTTTCTTAAATACGCTATGTATTCATCAGATACACTATATATTTTTAATTCACTCATTCATTACTCCTCTTTAGAAAAAATAAGGAAGCTGCAAGTTGCAACTTCCTTGAGTTTAAAATTCTCCACTGTATGGCAGGAGCTCTCCCGAGTTTAAAATCCTCCACTATATGGTAGGAGCTCACCCGAAGATAGAATCTCTATCTGTAATTTCATTATATGCATTTTTCTAAAAAATAGCAACATTTTTTGCCAAAATCATATGTTGCTCAGATTAACATACTTCTCCTTGTATGCCAGAATCGCCGCCACTGTCTTGGAATCCTCAATTTCCCCTGCATAAATCTTTGCAAGCAATTCATCCACAGTATATGCCTTTACATCAACAAATTCATCCTCGTCCAAATCCTGACTTCCGGGAGTTAATCCTGTTGCCACGTAAATGTCAATCTTTTCATTACAAAAGGCTACCGTTGTACGAATGGTTATCAAAAGTTCCAGTTTCTTGGCGCGATATCCTGTCTCTTCCGCAAGCTCACGCTCCGCAGCATCCTTGGTAGGTTCATCCGGTCCGTTTAAACCGCCTGCCGGAATCTCAATGGTGTATCTGTCAAGTGCGTTGCGATACTGGCTTACCATAATCAGTCTTCCTTCGCTGTCAACCGGCACCACTGCCGCCGCACCGTTATGCTTGATAAAATCCCATTTTACCACATTGCCGTTAGGCACCTGTACCGTATCCTGATAATAGTCGATGATGGCACCTTTTTGTACCAGGTCACGGGATAAACGCTTAAATTCTGTCATAACTATGCCTCCAGAAGCTTATTCACACTAACTAATTTCACACAAAGAACAAACAAATCTGCAGCAACTGCCAATTCTTCCGGTGTGGGGAAAGTAGGCGCAATACGGATATTGCTGTCTCTGGGGTCGTTTTTGTAAGGATAGGTTGCTCCGGCATCTGTCATAACAACACCGGCTTCCTTACACAGTCTGATAATTTCCTTTGCACATCCCTTTTTAGCATCAAAGGCAATAAAATAACCGCCGTTAGGTTTTACCCATGTACCGATGCCAAGACCGGAAAGTTCTCTGTCAAGCACCTTAAGCACTGCTTCAAATTTAGGACGCATAATGGCAGCGTGCTTCTTCATATGTTCTTTCATGCCATTCACGTCTTTAAAATATTTTACATGACGAAGCTGATTAATCTTATCATAACCGATAGTCTGAATAGTCATGGTTTTCTTAATAAATTCCAGATTGGCAACAGAAGAAGCCACCGCTGCAATACCACTTCCGGGGAATGTCACCTTGGAAGTGGAACAAAATTCATAAACCATGTCAGGGTTTCCTGCTTTTTCACATTCGCTTAAAATTTCAAGTAAGCTGTCACTTCTGTCTTCATATAAATCATGAATCACATAGGCATTGTCCCAAAAGATTCTGAAATCCTTTGCAACCGGCTTTAATGCTGCAAAGCGCTTTACTGTCTCGTCAGAATAGGTAATTCCCTGAGGATTGGAGTACTTCGGTACACACCAGATTCCCTTGATACTTTCGTCTGCGCTTACCAGTTTTTCTACCAAATCCATGTCAGGACCTGTCTGAGTCATGGGAATATTTATCATTTCAATTCCGAATTGCTCCGTAATTGCAAAATGTCTGTCATAACCGGGAACCGGACATAAGAATTTCACCTTATCAAGCTTGCACCAGGGTGTACTTCCCATTACACCAAACATCATGGAGCGGGCAATGGTATCATACATAATGGTCAGACTGGCATTACCACACACAATTACATTTTCTGCAGGTACGCCAAGCATATCTCCCATTAACCTTCTCGCTTCCGGAATTCCCTCTAAAATACCGTAATTTCTGCAATCTACTCCGTCCTGTGTCTTTAACACGGAATCAGCATTGAGTACATTCATAAAATCCATTTCCATATCAAGCTGGGAAGCAGCCGGTTTACCGCGGGACATATCCAGCTTAAGACCTTTTGCCTTTACGTCCTCATATTCTTTATTTAACTGTTCCTGCAAAGAAAGAAGTTCTTCTCTGCTCATTTCCTTATATGCTTTCATGGCACATATTCCTCCTGCGTCATTGATATGGTATCGTTGCATAATTGTATACAATCATTCACTTCATATTATTGTACTATAGCAAAGTAAATCCGACAAGTAAATTTTGCTAATTCTTTTTCCGAATATTTTCCATCAAAAAAGATATTTTTATACAAATATTACAAAATTTCTGTTTGTTATTATCCTAAATAGAGTTTTAGGCACTAAAAAAGTCCAGAAAAATTTTTTCTGGACTTTTTAATCTTAATTTTTAAATTTCCAATTACTTCGCGTAATCAATAACACGTGATTCTCTGATAACGTTAATCTTAATCTGTCCGGGATATTCCAGTTCAGCTTCAATCTGCTTGGAAATATCTCTTGCCAGAAGTACCATATCAGAGTCGGAAATCTGATCCGGAACTACCATTACACGAATCTCTCTACCTGCCTGAATAGCAAAAGATTTGTCTACACCTTTGAAATTGTTGGTTATATCTTCTAATTGTTTTAATCTGCTTGTATAGGTTTCAAGCGTTTCTCTTCTTGCACCGGGTCTTGCTGCAGATATTGTATCAGAAGCTTGTACAATACATGCAATCAGAGACTGTGCCTCTACGTCGCCGTGGTGTGATTCCACTGCGTTGATAACAACTGCAGATTCTTTGTATTTTCTACAAAGCTCAACACCGAGCTGAATATGGGAACCTTCCATCTCATGGTCAACTGCTTTACCGATATCGTGCAATAAACCTGCACGCTTCGCTACTCTTACGTCAAGTCCAAGTTCAGCCGCCAATAAACCGGACAACTGTGCCACTTCAATAGAGTGCTTTAATGCATTCTGACCGTAGCTTGTTCTGAACTTCATCTTACCGAGCAGTCTTACCAGTTCAGGATGGATACCGTGAACACCTACTTCTAAAGTAGCTGCTTCACCTTCCTCTTTAATCATTACTTCAACTTCTTTTTGCGCCTTTTCAACCATTTCTTCAATTCTTGCAGGATGGATACGACCATCTACAATCAGTTTTTCAAGGGCAATTCTAGCCACCTCACGACGAATCGGATCAAATCCGGAAAGAATAACTGCTTCAGGAGTATCATCAATAATTAAATCAACACCTGTTAAGGTTTCAAGAGTTCTGATGTTTCTACCCTCTCTACCGATAATTCTTCCTTTCATTTCGTCATTGGGAAGCTGTACCACGGAAATAGTAGTTTCTGATACATGATCAGCAGCACATTTCTGAATGGCTGTCACTACATATTCCTTTGCTTTCTTGTCTGCTTCTTCTTTAGCACGGCCTTCCATTTCTTTAATCATAACGGCCGTTTCATGTTTCACTTCATCTTCAACAATTTTCAACAAGTATTCTTTTGCTTGTTCGGAGGTTAAACCTGAGATTCGTTCCAGTTCCTGTAATCTTTGCTCGTTCAGCTTTGAGATTTCTTCACGCTGCTTGGCCATCTCTTCTTCTTTAGCAGCCAAACTTGCTTCTTTCTTCTCAATCGCCTCTGACTTCTTATCAATGGTTTCTTCCTTCTGCTGTACTCTGCGCTCATAACGCTGTGCTTCGGCACGACGTTCCTTGATTTCCTTGTCGAGTTCATTCTTGGTACGGATGGACTCTTCCTTCACTTCAAGCAAGGCTTCACGCTTCTTGGTTTCAGCAGTTTTCAGAGCTTCATCGATAATCTCTCTTGCCTTATCTTCTGCACTTCCGAGCTTTGCATCCGATACCTTCTTGTGGTAGTTGGTTGCAATCACCCAAGTCAATGCAGCAGCAACAATCAGAGTAACGATTACTGCTATCAAAACTTGCACTACAGGAGCACCTCCTTATTAAATTTTCATTGTACGCTTATCTATATAGAATGTATGTAAGCTAAACATTCTAAAAACAAATTTACAACACTTAAATTTTAAACTTAAATTGATGTTATGTCAAGTGAAAGTGCATTTCTGATGCTATCAATTTGGAAACCTTTTCTGTATAAAAACGCGCAAAACTTTTGTTTTTCTTCAAAAGATGCTTCCACAGGATTAAATTTCTTTTTTCTCATCCATGTAAAAATCTGTTCCCGCTCTAAATCTCCGCCGTTTTCTGAAAGCAGTTCTTCAAAACATTCCTCAATTATTTGTTTGTTAACGCCCTTTTGAAGCAGCGCATTTAACATCTGACTACGGGTTTTTGCTTCTTTGTAGCATTCAATATAGTCACTTGCATATTGTCTGTCATTCAAGTAACCGTATGATGCCACATAGGAAATAGCCACATCAGCAATTTCCTGCGGATATCCGCCTTGCAAAAGCTTATCTGTAAGCTGTTTAGTCGTATAGGGGCGCGCTTTCAACAGATTCATGGCACGAAGCTTGGCACGCTTCGGTAACAACTGTTCTGTAATCTCTGTATAAACCGTTTCCGGTATTTCCTGACCTTCCTTAAGCCGATATAAACGCAATTCGCCTTTGTATAACACAAAGGCGAACTCCTCATCAGTTGTAATTCTAACTCTTGATTTTGAAAGCTCAGTTATCTTGGTAACTGTCATATTATATTATTCCTCGTCGTCATCATAAGGCGCTTCCTGCGCATTTTTAGTTCCGTCAAGACCAAAGTGTGCTCGTACCTTTGCGGTTACTTCGTCACAAATTGCCGGATTATCCTTAAGGAACTGCTTTGCATTTTCACGTCCCTGTCCGATTTTGTTTCCTTCGTAAGCGTACCATGCTCCACTCTTGTTAATAATGTTTACACTGGCTGCAAGGTCAAGCACATCACCTTCGTAAGAAATACCTTCACCAAACATGATATCGAATTCTGCTTCTTTAAACGGAGGTGCAATTTTATTCTTAACAACTTTTACTCTGGTTCTGTTACCGATTACTTCACCGCCCTGCTTCAAGGATTCAATCCTTCTGACATCCATACGCACGGAAGCGTAGAACTTCAACGCACGGCCACCGGTAGTTGTTTCGGGATTACCGAACATAATACCAACCTTCTCACGAAGCTGGTTGATAAACACAACCGTACAGTTTGACTTGCTGATAACCGCAGTCAGCTTACGAAGTGCCTGTGACATCAGACGTGCCTGCAGACCTACGTGGGAGTCGCCCATATCACCGTCGATTTCTGCCTTGGGAACAAGGGCTGCAACAGAGTCAACTACTACGATGTCAAGAGCGCCGGAACGAACCATGGTCTCGGTAATTTCAAGTGCCTGCTCTCCGTTGTCAGGCTGGGAAATATATAAATTGTCAACGTCGACACCGATATTCTTGGCATAAACAGGGTCAAGGGCATGCTCTGCATCGATAAATCCGGCGATACCGCCCTTCTTCTGTACTTCTGCAATCATATGTAATGTAACAGTGGTCTTACCACTGGATTCCGGTCCGTAAATTTCAATAACTCTTCCCTTGGGAATACCACCAAGACCAAGAGCAATATCCAGGCTGAGAGAGCCTGTAGGAATCGTCTCTATATTCATCTGTGCAGCCGGGTCACCCAGCTTCATAACCGCGCCTTTACCAAACTGTTTCTCAATCTGTCCCAGTGCTGCGTCAAGAGCTCTTAATTTTTCATTCTTTTCCATAAATACGTTCTCCTTTGATAGGAACATTTGTTCTAAAAAGAGAATAAAACAAACGTTCGATTTTGTCAACTGTTTTTTAGTTTCTTTTTATGAAATTTATTTTAATACATTTAATGTCCAATAAAACTCCCTCATAGGCATCTCTCCCTTCTCTCCTGTTTTTGCTTTGGATTGTTGGCAGATTATGCCGGATATGCAAAGCAGATTGGGTTGACAAACCGCGGGACCGGTCTGTCTGATACTGCATTTACTATATCATACTTTATAGCTTGTCGCAACCGGAAACAAAAAAGCAGGATTCCTCCTGCTTAAAATTGTTTTTGATATTTTTGATAGTCCGAATACGTTACGGTTACCCATCCGTCATAGTAGTTAAAACCGATTTCCATTCCAAGAGGCGTATAGAACGCAATCACCCAGTCTTCATCTGTCAGATAGGAAGTGATCTCCTGATCAGACATGGCGGTCACATCACTGATTTCGCCATTTTGGATATCACTTCTTTTACGGAACTCCACGGAAAAATCATCATCCACCTCAAGAAGCTGTGAATTTTTTAAAACCATTCCTGTTTCCATATCCACATTCACGCAAATCACATAGCTCTCCAAAAATTCCTCTTCCAGATACACATATTCCACGTAAATGACGCTTAATACTTCCTCAGACATATAGGTTACATAGCCGGTGGTAGTATATTCATAATCACCGCTTCCTAAGTACTGCGCAATTTCTTCCACGTGTTCTTCCACAAAGATTAACTCCTGCTGCAATGTCCGGTTAATCCCCTCTAAATTGGGAACCTCCCCTGCTATCACCGGATATCGGAATTCCATGTGAAAATTTCCGTCTTCTTCCGGAAGAAAATCGTCTCTTTCATAGATTTCAAAGGTGACGCTGTAGGGAAGGTCATCTCTTACGGCATCACCGAATTCATAATATTCCTGCCCGTAAAGAAATTCTTCATCAAACTCATATTCTTCGTCAAAGGTAAACTCTTCATCAAAGTGAAACTCATCTCCGAAAAATTCTTCCCCAAATATTTCTTCACTGTCTCTTTCGCCATACTCATCTGCTTTTCTGCGCTTTGAATACTCCTTATCGTCTTCGTCATCTTCCTCATATTCATAATGTTCGGATATCTCCCACTCATCCGAATCCATAAGAGTAAATAACGTATCATAAAACTGATATAAGCTCACAAAAAGTGCAATGATAAAAATAATAACTGCCGCTGAGATACCGCCTGCTAACGCCAATATTTTTCCGGTGGTCCACTTTTTCTTCATCCCAATTCCTTCCTGTGTTATCTTACTGCAAACTCTCTTTGATACAGGTAAGCAACAACTCCAACGCCTTTTCGGTTGTCTGCTGTCTGATTTCAAGGCGACTTCCCGTAAAATGGTTTTTAGTTACCACACTTCTGCCACAAACGTAACACCCGATATACACAAGCCCTACCGGCTTCTGCGGCGTACCGCCTCCCGGTCCTGCAATTCCCGTCACTGCTACAGCCGCATCTGCATCCGCTGCCTTAGCCGCACCTTCTGCCATCATTTGTGCTACTTCCTCACTTACCGCACCTTTTTCGGCAAGCACCGCCTTATCCACACCCAACAATTTTGCTTTGGACGCATTGGCATAAGTAATATATCCTTCCTCGTAACACTCAGAAATTCCCGCCACATTAATCAGCGTAGACGCAATCATTCCTCCGGTGCAGGATTCCGCAGTGGTTAATTTCATTTTCTTTTCCAATAGAAGAGCAACAATTTCTTCCGCAAGCTGCATTATTTTGTCTCCTTCATAACATCTTTGTTCTTAATCAGATAATCAATCAAAGATATCACTGTCAGAATCACGGCAATCCATGTTACAATATTTGTCACAAGATTTAATGCAGCAATGTCCGCAATCATCAGACATACCGCAATCATCTGGAATGTTGTCTTAAATTTGCCCCAGTAGCTTGCAGCAATTACCACACCGTTATCGGAAGCAATCAGACGGAATCCGCTGATAACAAATTCTCTTGCGATAATAACAATGACCATCCATGAAGGAATTCTGTCCAGCTCAATCAGACAGATTAATGCAGAACAAACAAGAAGCTTATCCGCCAAAGGATCCATAAATTTTCCGAAGTTAGTCACCAGATTGTATTTTCTGGCAATATGGCCGTCCAAAAGGTCTGTCAGACTGGCAACTATAAAGATGCCAAGTGCAATCCATTTGTCAACCGGTGTAATAGGCACCAGTAAAAACACAATAAAAAAGGGAATCAATATCACACGAAACATTGTCAGTTTATTAGGTAAATTCATTTTTTCTCCTACCTTTCATCTTTTTATTCTTCTACAGGTTCTCCCATCAAATCATATTCGTGGGAGCCTGTCACTTTGACGGTAATAAAATCACCGCTCATCAGACTTCTTCTGGTGCGCACAAATAAATAGCCATCCACTCCCGGCGCATCCTTATAGGTTCTTGTCACATAAGCATCATCATCCGCAATTTTGCCTTCCACCATTACCGTCAGAACTTTGCCTGTCATCTCCTCTGCTGCTTCAAAAGCAATTTCCTGCTGTAATTCCATCATCTCTTCCTGACGGCGAAGCTTGGTTTCTTCCTCTACCTGTTCCGGCAACTCTGCCGCCGGTGTATCCTCTTCCTGAGAATAGGCAAACGCGCCGAGTCTGTCAAATTCCATGGCATTGACAAATTCCATGGTTTCCTCATGGTCTTCTTCCGTCTCACCCGGAAAACCGGTAATAAAAGTAGTTCTGATGCAAATATCCGGTATTTCCTCACGCAGCTTCTCAATCAAACCTGTAATCTGCTCTCTGTTGGTTCTCCGTCCCATGCGTTTTAAAATTTTATCGCATCCGCTCTGAATGGGAATATCCAGATAATGGCAAATCTTTGACTCTGTCTTTATGATTTCTATTAATTCATCTGTAATCTCTTCCGGGTAACAGTAAAGAAGACGGATCCATTTTAAATCTTCTATCTTTGCAAGTTCTTTTAACAGCACGGGCAATCTCTTTTCCCCGTACAAATCCACACCGTAAAGTGTAGTCTCCTGTGCTACCAGAATCAATTCTCTTACGCCGCCTTCTGCAAGCTGCTTCGCTTCCGTGAGAAGGACTTCCATGGGAACGCTTCGGTAATTGCCGCGCACCTTGGGTATAATACAATAAGTACAATGCTTATTGCAGCCTTCCGCAATCTTTAAATACGCATAATGTCCGCCTGTGGTGATAGCCCTCTTCTTTCCGCTGACCGGAGCTTTGTCCAACGGGTCAAAATAATTTGCTCTATTACCTGCAAGTGCCTGATCCAAAGCTTTCACAACGGCATTAATGGAAGCTGTTCCGATAATTGCATCCACTTCTTCTATTTCTTCCTGTATTTCTTCCCGATAGCGCTCTGCCAGACAGCCTGCCACTATCAGCGCTTTGACCTGTCCGCTCTTTTTCAGTTCCGCCATTTCCAGAATGGTATTGATGCTCTCTTCTTTAGCGTCCCCGATAAAACAACAGGTATTGATTACTACTGCCTCCGCCTGTGTTTCATCATCTGTGATAAAATATCCTTTTTCGGTAAGCATACCTATCATCATTTCGGAATCTACCAGATTTTTATCACAGCCAAGAGAAATAAATAAAACATTCATTCCGATTACCTCTTTATGCTAAAAGGCGACCGCAGTGTACGGCCGCCATCTATTTGCTTTTATTCTTCTGTCAGGATTTTTACCTTTCCCTGATTTAATTCCTCTACTGCAATAGATAAAGGCTTTGTTTCCTTTGCCTGTACCAACGGGTCATCACCTGCAATAATCTGTCTTGCTCTCTTAGATGCCGCCATTACAATAGAATATCTGCTGTTGACAACAGGTGCTTCGCCCTGTTCCACTTCGCTGTTTACTACTTTCATTAAGTCTGAATAAGATGGATGTAACATATTTTTCTCCTTTCATGGATGCCTACTTTGAAAAGGCTTCCAGTTCCTTTCTCATATTTTGAATCAGTTCTTCGTTTCTGTCAGGTGTAGCATGTGCTGCCATAACAAGACTGTGCATGTACTTCACACATTCCTCCAAATCATCGTTGACCACGATATAATCGTATTCCTCAATGCCTTCCGCTTCTTCAGATGCTCTCTTTAGGCGCTTTTCAATAACCTCTTCCGTTTCAGTTCCTCTGCCTACCAGACGACGCTTCAGTTCCTGCGCACTGGGCGGCATCACAAACATCAAAAGTGCTGACGGGAATTTCTTTTTTACTTTTAATGCTCCCTGTATTTCAATTTCAAGAATGACGTCTTTTCCCAGCTCAAGCTGCTGCTCCACATACTCTCTGGGAGTTCCGTAGTAATTATCACAGTAGCTGGCATACTCTACAAGACCGTTTTCTTCAATCTGCTTTTCAAACGCTTCACGACTTACAAAAAAATACTCCTTGCCATCTGTTTCGCCGGGTCTCGGATTTCTTGTTGTCATGGAAATCGACAAGGCATAGTTGTCAAAATCCTGCACAAGACGCTTCATCAGCGTCCCTTTTCCTGCACCGGAAAAGCCGGAAACCACAATCAATATTCCTTTACGCTTCATCATTCTCTTTTCCTTCCGCATGGGCTCTCTGGGCTATGGTCTCAGGCAAAAGTGCTGAAAGAACAAGCTGACTGTTCTCCATAACCAGAACCGCTTTCGTTTTTCTCCCTTGTGTGGCATCGATTGCATTTCCCTCTTCCTTGGCGCGTTGCACCATGCGCTTTACGGGCGCTGAGTCGGGACTGACAACCGCAATAATCTTGCCGGCATTTACAATGTTGCCGAACCCAATGTGAATCAGTTTATTCAAGGTTTACCTCACAATCGTTATTCAATGTTCTGAATCTGTTCTCTCACCTTTTCGATTTCTGTCTTTAACTCAATGGCACGATTGGAAATTTCCAAATCATTTGCCTTGGACAAAATGGTATTGGCTTCTCTGTTCATTTCCTGTGCAATGAAATCAAGCTTTCTACCAATGCTTCCGCCTGCCGTCAATGTTTCCTTGGTGGTTTCGATATGGCTTCTTAAACGAACCAGCTCCTCATCTACACAAACCTTATCGGCAAAGATGGTTACTTCCATAAGAAGTCTGCTCTCATCCACCTTAACGTCTTCTATCAGTTCTTTGACTTTATCTTCCAGTTTCTTCTTGTATTCTGCAATAATCTGAGGAGAACGCTCTGTTATAAAATCAACATGAACAAGCATACCGTCAAGCTTCGCAATCAAATCTTCTCTTAAATTGTTACCCTCGCGGATTCTGGTCTCCACGAATCCTTCCGATGCGCCTTTGATTGCCTTGTCGAGAAGCTGCCAAAGCATCTCTTCATCAATAGTCTGTTCTTCCATGGTAAGTACTTCAGGATATCTGGAAAGTCCGGACACTCTCACATCGTTATCTAATGAAAAATCTTCTGCCATCTGCTGAAGATAAGTCATATACTCTGCTGCCAGTTCCTTGTTATATTTCACGCAAACATTGGATTCCGTAAAATCTTCATAACTGATAAATACATCCACTTTTCCTCTCTGAATGTAATTTTTCAGTTCATTTCTGATTGCTGCCTCAAAGAAATTAAGCTTCTTTGGCATCTTGATATTTACATCCAAATATCTGTGATTTACGGATTTCATTTCAACCGTAATCTTGCGTTCACCCTCCTGGATTTCGCATCTGCCGAAACCGGTCATACTCTTTATCATGCCGTTACTCCTTCATACCTTCTTAAGTAAAGTGCAGCGCGGCTCATCCGTCTATCCCCCAATTCTGCACATTCTTACCTATTATAAAATATGTAAGACAAAACGTCAAGTTTTGCTTGGAAAGCGCGCGTTTATTTTGTATAATATTGAGGCGGTATCTTTGTGATAAAGATAACCGGAAAGGAGTATCCTCATGGCTTTTGACGGAATTACCGTTGCCGCTGTGGTTTCTGAGTTAAAGGAACATTTAACCGGCGGACGTATTTATAAAATTGCACAGCCCGAAAACGATGAGCTGTTACTTACTGTTAAAACAAAGGATGGCGGTCAAACCAGACTTCTGCTCTCCGCAGGTGCTTCCCTGCCCTTAATTTATTTAACAGAAACAAATAAGCAGGCTCCCATGACGGCGCCCGGCTTTTGTATGCTGCTTCGTAAACATCTGCAAAACGGCCGCATTACAGACATTACCCAGCCGGGACTTGAGAGAATTGTTCAGATTCATGTGGAGCATTTAAATGAAATGGGCGATTTATGCCGCAAGGTACTGGTACTGGAACTGATGGGCAAACACAGCAACATTATTTTTATCAATGACGAAGATATGATTATCGACAGTATTAAGCATATTTCCGGCATGGTAAGCTCTGTTCGTGAAGTACTGCCCGGCAGACCTTATTTTATCCCTATGACGCAGGATAAAAAAGACCCTCTTACAATATCGGAATCCGAATTTAAGGAAATACTTTGCAGCAAGGCCACAGCCATTTACAAAGCACTTTACACCTCCTTTACCGGACTCTCGCCCCAGATTTCTCAGGAAATTTGTGCTGCTGCATCTCTTGACGGAGAACTTTCCACTGCTGTATTTTCGGAAAGTGCAAACGGTGGTACACTTCTGGATGCGCTGTATCGTTCCTTTGAAAGTGCCATGTCAAAAGTTTGTAATAAAGAGTTCACCCCTGCCATTGTTTATGAAAACGGTGCACCTGTAGATTTTGCCGCATTACCGTATGTCTCATATTCTATGGAATCCCAAAAAGCATTTACTTCCATATCTGCTCTTTTGGAAACTTATTATGCAGAAAAAAGTACAGTCACCAGAATCCGTCAGAAATCCGTAGACCTTCGCAGAATCGTTCAGACTGCCCTTGAGCGTAACATCAAAAAATACGATTTGCAGCTCCGGCAGATGCAGGATACGGAGAAGAAAGACAAATACAAAATCTATGGTGAGCTGTTAAATACCTATGGTTACGGGGCAGAACCCGGTGCCAAGTCCATAGAAGCATTAAACTACTACACCAATGAAATGATTACCATTCCCCTTGACCCACAGCTTTCTGCCACGGAAAATGCAAAAAAATATTTTGACAAATACGGCAAGCTGAAGCGTACCTATGAAGCGCTTTCCAAGCTGACTTTAGAAGTAAAGGAAGAAATCGATCATTTGAAATCCATCCAAAATGCACTGGACATTGCTCTTTTGGAAGAGGATCTGACACAGATTAAGGAAGAACTGATTGAAAGCGGTTATATCCACCGGAAAGGCGGCAACAAAAAAGTAAAAGTTACCAGTAAACCCTTCCACTACATCAGTAGCGACGGCTTTCATATTTATGTCGGCAAGAACAACTATCAGAACGAGGAACTGACTTTCAAATTTGCAAACGGCGGTGACTGGTGGTTTCATGCCAAAGGTATGCCCGGCTCCCATGTGATTGTCAAAACAAACGGCGAAGAACTTCCCGATACTACCTTTGAAGAAGCAGCCCGCCTGGCAGCCTATTATTCCAAAGGAAAAGGTCAGGAAAAAGTGGAAATCGATTATGTAGAGAGAAAACATGTCAAAAAGCCCGGCGGCGGCAAACCTGGATTTGTTGTTTACTATACTAATTACTCTATGATGATTGATTGTGATATTTCTAATATTAAATTGGCAGAGGGATAGCGGATGCTATCCCTCAAATCACCTTATCTGCTCCCTGCAACAATTTATCAATTACGGGATGAATCATCGATGTATTATCAATTTTATTTATTGCACAAAGTTTCTTCCCCGCATCTTTACTGGATGCTCCACAATGGTATACCTGTTCCGACTCCAAACCATAATCAATAACTATCCATCTGTCATGACAATCCAAATTTGATTTGATGCAAAGTTTTGGATATTGTCTCCTAAAATCTTCCACCACTGCAGTTGTCAAAAATCCCTTTTTACCATGTCCATTCTCTGTAAAAAGCGTAACCTCAACGCCTTGCTTCTTTTGTGATAAAAGCTGAAGTGTCTTTGTATTCATGTAATCATCAATAACATAAATACTTGTATCTGCTTGCTGGTATATGTCTATATAAGCATTATCTGCTTCAAATTTCTGTCCTTTATATATTACAAAATTTTTGAAATCCTTATCTGAAACAAAATTTTCATTAATACTATCTATACTTTTGTGAATGTTTTCTATATTCTTTTCCGTTTTCTTTTTCCAATCCACAATTCCGGCAACTTGTGCTGATATTTCCGATACTTTTGTTGTTACTAAACTCATTTCCGACTGTGTGACAAACTGTTGATTCTGTTTTATGTAATGACGCATCTCTCTAAATGCACGCATAATAAATATGCTTTGTTGTTCTGCCAATTCACCTCTAAGGACAGTTGCCAGCATATAAATTCCTTGTTCTGTGAATGCATAAGGTAACTTTCTTTTTCCGCCCCAACTTGAAGTCGCAATTTGCGACTTCAAATTTTCCTCCTCTTCTCTTGAAATTTGAAACATAAAATCTTCCGGAAATCTATTAATATTACGTTTAACCTGTTCATTTAATCGTTTCACTTCATACCCGTATAATTCTGCCAAATCATAGTCAATCATAACTTGCTTTCCCCTTATTACATAAACTTTATTACATATATTATCCACTGTCACTAATTCTTCCCTTGCATCCATAAACATGTACCCCTTTCTTTTCATACATTTAGGATTTTTGCAGCATTTGCCACAGTTGACACAACCAACGATAAACAGATAAATAATGTGTTAAAAGATATTTATATCATAACATATAGATTTATGCATTACAAGTATCTTTTTGACAACCACTAACTTATCAAAGTATAAAAAGACACCCACATAACCGTGAGTGTCTTTACACTGAACAAATAACAATTCTTTTCTTGATACTCTTTCTCTTACAGCACCTTTTCCGTAAACAGGCTCTTCACATGGTCAATTTCTTCCTGTGTTGCCTTGGATGCCGGTACGTAATAAGACTTGTCTCTTGCAATCTGATAAATCTCTTCCTGAGACTGTTCACAGGCATTTCTAAACTGTTTTAATGTCTGCTTCAATTCCTTGTTTTCTGTCTGAGGAATCATTTCACCGAAACGAACCAATTCGCCGTTGATTCCTGCCAAAGTATCTGCTACCATTGTCTTTTCATTTAACTGCATACCATTAACCTCCTACTGCAAAAATTTCATCAGTGTATTTTTGTTGTCCATGGCAGATTTTGCTCCCTTTTCAAAAAACTGCTTTACCTTAGGGTCTGTCGCTTCTGCCGCATATTCTTTCAATTTACAGTGGGATGTGTCATATCCGCCCATCAGATGACGGATGTTCTGCAATTCAAGCTCTGATAAATTTGCCATAAAAAAACCTCCTGAAAAATTATTCTTTTACAATAACATTCTTTCCAGGAGGTTCTTTTTTATTCATCTTTCATATATAAACTAAAATCGCAACAGTCGTCGCCACATCCTAATGTTTTCGTTCTGCCCCAAATTAATTTGGGGTGCATATTTCCATAACAGATATCATCTGATTTACAAAAAAATTGTGCCAGTTCCGGGCAATTATATTTTTTACAGGTTTCAACATAGGGACACACAAGCATATTTGCAGCAAAGCCATTGGCAATTTCCACACGCTCATACTGAAATCCGTTATTGCTTCCAAACATACTGTCTAACATTTTATTCATAAGGACAGGCGTTTTTTTGTATAGTCCCGGTATTTTCATAACCACAGGAATTATTTTTGCCATTTTCTCAATTTTAATAAAGCAGCATGCGCCAAATCTTTGAAGTGCATGTTCTTTGTTTCCTTCCATCTTCAATAAGGCTTCATAAAAAGCAATCGATGGAAGAATCTGCTTCAAATGCATTTTTACACCATCCGGCTGATTCTCATTTTCCTTCAAAAGTTCTGCTGTTCTGCTATATACACTTTCAAGCAATTCATCTAAGCCCTGCTTAAGAAATTCTTTTTTTAAAGATGACGGCATCGGTTTCTGACGGATAAATTTCTTAGCAAGCTTTTTATAATCTTTTTCTTTTCCCATAATTTTATATACATCCTTCCATGTTTTCTTTTAAAACACACCTGTAACAAATATTTCAATTCCGATAAGAATTAAAATCACACCACCAAGTATCGCCGCTTTATTTGCAAACTTTGTTCCAAATTGTTTTCCAATCATAAGTCCTGCCATACAAATAACAAAAGTTACAGTTGCAATAATAAGTGCACTGATTAATGCCATGACAAATCCATACTCACAAATAGTAAAGCCTACAGAAAGTGCATCAATTGATGTTGCAACGCCCTGTATAAGAAGCATTGTAACGCCCACCCCTATTTTCTCAGTCTCTTCCTCTTTGTTTCTGATTCCCTCTACTAACATCTTGCCGCCGATAAACAATAACAAAATAAGAGCAATCCACGGAATCAATTTTTCGAAGGTCCGAAAGTGTTGCACAATTGTATGTACGCATATCCACCCTATCATTGGCATAAGTGCCTGAAAGAAAGCAAACACACCTGCAACGCCGCACATTTTCCCACGTTTCATCCCCGGTTCATTTAACCCATTTGCAAGGGACACCGAAAAAGCATCCATGGCAAGGCCTACCCCCAGCAGGACGCTGTTGAATAAAAACAATCCGCTAAACTCCATCTTTTGTTTTCCTCCTAAAACTACTTTTCAATGTAATCCTAAATCCTTATACAATTAAAAACCGGATACAGCTGCATGCTATATCCGGGCATCATTTTTCATATATAGACTCCATGCATAGCTTTACAGTTATACATGAGTCTCGCAATTTAAAACAAGCCAGACCAAAAGGTCAGTATGTTGACTTGCTACGCTATGCGCTCGCTACTCCCTCATGGGCTTTAATTATTGATAAATAATATCAGTTTTGGAAGATATTGTCAAGCAAATCAGTTTATTGATTGTCTGCTTGCTATCTACCCGTTTAATCGTCCAACCAGTAATCCTCATCATTCTCTGAAATATCATCCTTTTTTAATCTACCCACATTTCTGTTTTCTATATCGGTGTTCCGCATCTTTTTCTGCTCCTTATATTTTTTCTTTGAGAGTGTATCTGTCTTCTTTTTTGTATTTTTCTTCTTTATCTCACGCTTTTTGTATGTCGGCTCTTCATCCCGCCATTCTTCCTGTGTTTGTTCTTTCAGAATATGGAATTTCTTCGCAATCCGAAGAAGCAGCGTTCCCTTTGGCATGCTGCGAAGTTCCTCTTCCGTCACGGTTCCCATGCGAATCACCAGTACAAAGTAAACCACCACCGCAATGCAAACCGAAACTGCAAGTGCCAATATATTTATCCTGGTAAGCAGATATAATCCCTGATAAATACCGAATGCCACTGCACCCATTACAATTGCAGACAATAAAGGCTTTATAAATGTCTTTCCGATTTCCTGTTTATATTGCACACTTCGTCTGATCGCAATTGCATTTAAAATACACACCAGTAAGGAATAGCATACCATTGCAACAATATAATAATACGGCGTATAAGTCTGGTCCAAAAATTTAAGCATTGCAATCAATGCCCCTGTCTGCGCTGCCAGTGCAATCGCAGCATTGATAACCGGGCTGTTTAACTTACCCACAGACTGAAGTACTGCATTTGATAAAGTAGACATAGCATAAAAAATCACACTTACCGCCAGTACCGACAAGAGTGCCGACGCCAAATCAATCGACTCCTTCTGCGGATAAAGCACCCACATAACAGGCTTTGCAAGTACACCGATTCCCACCGCAGCGGGAATGGAAATCAGCATGGTTACCTTCATGGCCTTTGCCACTTTACTTCTGACCCCTTTTAAGTCTTTCCGTGCAAAATCACCGGAAATACCGGGAATCATAGCTGTTGCCATGGCTGATGCAAGGGCAATGGGAATATTGGAAATCTTAACTGCTTTTCCCACAACTCCCATCTGAGACGCAACAAGCGTATCGGCAAGTCCCCTTTCACCAATCATAATATTCTGATAAATAGTCTGATTGATAAAAGTATTCGCATTGTAAATAAAAGTACTTAAAATAAACGGTGTCACCACCATAAAAATCATTTTCAGAATTTCTGCATAAGAATCATCAAAGGGCGTTTTGTCACGCTCTACTCTCCGCATAATCGTTTTGCGGTTTAATGCATAAATTCCAAGCATAAAAAGAAGTGCCGTAATAACGCCTACTCCGGTACCGATAGCACCACCTGCCGCACCGTATGAGAGCATCTCACTCTCCGGTTTATCACTTGTCGCCTTAATCAGCAGATACGCCATCAAAATGCTGAACGCCGCATTTAAAATCTGTTCTGCTATCTGGGAAACGGAAGTCTGCACCATAGATTTATGCGCCTGAAAATATCCCCGCAGAACACCAAGAATTCCGCTAAAGAAAATGGTCGGTGCCAATACTTTAAGCGGTAGCATGGCATACTCTATCTGCACAAGAAAACCGGTTCCGAAAAATACAAATAAGCTGGCAATACCACCTACTACCAGCACATACACAAGCGCACATTTAAAAATACGATGCGCATTTCTATATTCTTTTACGGCAAGCTTCTGGGCAATCACTTTTGATATCGCAGAGGGAATGCTGTAGGAGGATATCAACAATACTATGGTATACGCATTGTATGCCATATTGTAATATCCGATTCCCTCATCTCCCAGAATGGCTGCCATCGGACTGTTGTATAAAAGTCCGATAATGCGGACGATGATTCCGGCTACCGCCAGAATCCCCGCCTGCATAATCATTCCATCATTTTTTTTGTTACTCGGCATAGCCCTTGTGCTCCAAAATTATTAACCAATCAACCAATCATACATCTCCTGGTATTTCTTTGCGGAAGCATTCCATGAGAAATCTGCCGCCATCGCACGGTCAACAATTTTATTCCATTCTCTCTTCTTTTCGTAATAAATCTTTTCTGCGTAATAAATGGTACCCAGCATTTCATGAGCATTGTAATTGGTAAAGGAGAAACCTGTACCGGTGCTTTCATACTCATTGTAAGGCTCTACAGTATCCTTAAGTCCGCCTGTCTCTCTGACAATCGGAACGGTTCCGTAGCGTAAACTCATCAGCTGGCTGAGTCCGCAAGGTTCAAACAATGAAGGCATCAGGAATGCATCACATGCTGCATAAATCTTGTGTGACAATGCCTCTGAATAGTATATGTTTGCAGATACCTTGTTATTATATTTCCAGTCAAAGTGACGGAACATATTCTCGTACTGTGCCTCACCGGTTCCCAGTACAACAATCTGCACGTTGCTCTGGCAAAGCTCATCCATAATGTAAGCAATCAAGTCAAAGCCCTTCTGATCGGTAAGTCTGGATACAATACCTATCATGAACTTCTTGTCATCCTGCTCAAGTCCAAGCTCTGCCTGCAGGGCACGTTTGTTTTTAATCTTTTCCTTACGGAAATTCATCGCATTGTAATTATGTTCAATATAAGGGTCTGTTTCGGGATTGAAGTCATCCACGTCAATACCGTTTACAATGCCTCTAAGGTCATTGCTTCTGGCTCTCATCAGTCCGTCCAGATTTTCGCCATAGAAAGCTGTCTTGATTTCCTCTGCGTATGTGTCACTTACTGTGGTAATGGCATCCGCAAACACAAGACCGCCTTTTAACAAATTGGCATCCTTGTATGCTTCCAACTTGTCAGGTGTAAAATAATAATCCGGAAGCCCCGTAATATCCTGCACATCCTTTACGTTCCATTTTCCCTGGAACTTCAAATTGTGAATTGTCATAATGGATTTAATGCCGCGATAAAATTCATTCCCCTGGAATCTCTCCTTGAGATATACGGGAATCAAACCTGTCTGCCAGTCATGGCAATGAATAATATCAGGTCTGAAGTCAATTACCGGCAAAATAGACAATGCCGCTTTGGAGAAGAATGCATACTTCTCAATCTCAAACAACGCATTATCACTGTAGGGTTTAAAACCGTTAAAGAACATTTCATTGTCGATAAAATAATATTTCACGCCATCTACTTCTGCGTACATAATACCGACATACTCATTTTTCCAATGAAAATCCATATAAAAATGGTTTACATAAGAAAGCTTATCCTTCATTTCCTGCTTCATACAGGTATACTTGGGAAGAATGACTCTTACGTCAAAGTATTCTTTGTCGATACACTTCGGAAGTGAACCCACAACGTCTGCCAAGCCCCCTGTTTTGATAAATGGTACTCCCTCTGATGCGACAAAAAGTATCTTCTTCATCACAAATCCTCCAAAACATTATAATCATAACATATTATCATTATACACCAACCAACTTGTCAATAAAAGAGAGAATTTGAGTTTTTTTGTCACCTGCGCCGAAATACCGGTTCCATTTTCCATTACAGTCTGTATTGTAATCTGATTTTGTCCGCAATCAGCGCAATAAACTCTGAATTGGTAGGCTTTCCCTTCCCGGTATTAATGGTGTAACCGAACAAACTGTCAAGTGTTTCCATCCTTCCCCGGTTCCATGCTACTTCAATGGCATGACGAATCGCTCTTTCCACCCGGCTTGATGTAGTCTGATATTTCTGCGCAATGGTGGGATAAAGTATCTTGGTGATGGAACCTAACATATCCGCATCATTTACCGACATCATAATTGCCTCTCTCAAATACTGATATCCTTTTATATGCGCAGGGACTCCGATTTCATGAATCATATCTGTGACATCCTTTTCAAGGTCATAGGTAATTTTGCTTTCCGTTGCCTTTATCTCTTTTCCCTCTTTCTCTATCATCTTACTTCCCGAAGGCACCGTAATCATGATTTGAAATTCTCTGTTCATTTGTAGCAGGTTATCCAGAATTTTTTGGACCTTTTCCGTATCTTTTGCTGTCGTTAAATTGAGCTGTTCCATCAAAAAGTTCCTCCATTTTTTCACAAATATTGCTATGAATTTATTATAAGAAACATGATACGCCCATTCAACCGTCATTCATCGCGACCGGATACGCTTAATCTCTATATTCTGCGGAAATCCGCATTTTTCCGTCCTTTCCTTCCGCTCTTGTGTAACTTCCTGTCACAAAAGGCATTGCCGGCGGAAGATGTCCCAAATCCACATCCATGAACACGGGGACCTGATACTTTGACGCACACGCAAGCACCGCTTCATACTTATCAAGACCCATCATCTCATCTCCCTGCAGAGGACGACCGATAATAAAACCTTTTACATACTTAAACCAGCCTGCCTGATCCATCTGCCACATTGCCCGGCGAATGGAAAAAACATTCAAATCACAGGCCTCCAAAAACCACAAAATACCATCCTCTTTGTATTTTTCGGCAAACTCCGTCACTTTGTCAAACCTCGTTCCGGTCAGATTTACCAGACAATCCATACATCCGCCAAGAAGTCTTCCTTCTGCATTTGCGCTTAAAGCCTCCTGCATACCAAAAGTATCCGTAAATGCTTTTTCTGCCTCATTCTGCGCAGCTTTTGTTTTCTGCGGTGTGAATATTTTCACCTCTGTTTTTTCTGTACAATTATAAGGAAGTAACGGGTGCTCCGCGTCTTTTACTCCTTCTTTTTCCCACATGTCATAACTTGTAAACTCCTGCTTTTCTCCGCAAAGAAGATCAAATGTATCGGCAATGGCAGGATGCCACGGTTCCATACCAAAGGCTGCTGCACAAGGTCCGTATACCGACGCCACGTCACAAAGAGTTGCAAGCAGAAATGTCATGTTGGTATTGTCTGAATATCCCAGATACCACTTTGGCGCTGCTTCCTTTATTTTTTCAAAGTCTACGTGACATAAGATTTCACACATCAGTTCACCGCCGCCGCAGGAAATCAAAATATCATTTTGGGTACTGCAATAATACTCTGTCAGCTCCTCTCCGCAAGCCTTCGGAGTATTACTGATACCAATTCCTTTTCCCTCATAACAATTAGGTCCAAGGTCAGTCCCATACCCCATCTCTTTCCATTTTTTCTGTGCATTTAAAAATGCACTTTTATAAGGTTCTATATTACATCCAAAGGACGGTGCCACAAAGCCAATAGTTCCGCCCGGTTTCAAAAATTCCGGATATCTCATATACTATCACTCTCCTGTTCTTTGTACTTTTATGATGCCGGAACTAACAGCATCACTTCTGATATTACATTATAGCATACAACTCCCGTTCTATGATATGCCTTTATCATAAACTCTCTGTTACTTATAAATTTACGGTTGATGAGAGCATCACAAAACTATATAATGTATATATATAAATCAATACTACAATATACTTATGAGGGAACTATGAAAAACAACAGAAAAGACGGAATTTTGCGCTTTGATTTCGAAAAGAAGCCTATCAAGCCTTGCTTTATAATGAATCTTGCCAAGTGGATTATCAGCTGGCCGGATTTAAAAAAACGTAACTTTAAACTGACTAAAATCAACATGGATGGCGTTCAGTCCCCCTATCTTCTTTTGGTGACCCACTCCTCCATGGTAGATTTTAATATCATGCTGAAAGCCACGCATCCCGCCCCTGTTAATAACGTAATGACTTTGGAAGGTTTTAACACCTATACGGAGCCTCTAATGCGTTCTTTGGGTGTCCTTGGCACCCGCAAATTTATCAGTGACCTTCACCTGATTAAAAATATCAAATATTGTATTTCCAAGCTGGGTACCATTTTTGTTCTTTTCCCTGAGGCAAGATATTCTTTGGACGGCTGCACCTCTTATCTTCCTGATTCTACAGGAAAGCTGGTACGTATGCTGAAGGTACCTGTTGTGGTACTCCGTATTCACGGTAATTTTGTGACCTGTCCGCAGTGGAACAAAAAGAACAAGAAAACCTACGTGGAAGCTGAAATGGAACAAATTCTGACTCCTGAGCAGATTAAGTCCATGAGTACCGATGACATCAACAACCTGATTAAAGAAAAATTCAGATATGACGATTACCGCTGGCAATATGAAAACAAATTAGCCATCACTCATCCGGGACGTGCCGACGGACTTCATGCCCTGCTTTATAAATGTCCTGCCTGCGGTCATGAACACGAAACAGATTCTAAAGGAACACTTCTTTGGTGTAATCACTGCGGCAAAAAGTGGGAAATGGATGAATACGGAAGAATGCATGCATTAGAAGGAGAAACCGAATTTTCTCACATTCCCGACTGGAGCAACTGGGAGCGTGAATGTGTCCGTAAAGAAATTGAAGACGGCTCCTATTATTTTGAAGATGATGTAAGAGTGGAAACTCTTCCTTCCTCTCTTCGCTTTTATAAACAGGGTATGGGAAAGCTGATTCAGACTCCTACCGAAACCCGTGTGGAGTGTACCTGCTACGGAAAGCCCTTTACTTTGGTGCGCAGTGCCAAGGATTTGGAAAGCATGCATATCGAATATGATTATTTAAAGCGCGGGGACTGTGTGGATATTTCGATTCCGGATGACAGTTTTTGGTGTTATTTGAGTAAAAGAGATGCCATTACCAAAATCTCCTTTGCAACGGAAGAAATGCACAAATTTGCAACTGGAAAACAATAACCGTTCTCTTTGTCAAAAAGAGGTTTGCCCAAAAGCAAACCTCTTCTTCATTTTAAATTAATTTTATAAATTGTAATACTTCTCAAATTCAGCAGGATGAGGAATTGCTGCCATCTGACTGCACTCTGCTCTCTTGGTAGCAATGAAGTTCTTCAGAAGTTCTTCGGGGAATACACCGCCTGCTGTCAGATAATCGTGATCAGCCTCAAGTGCATCAAGTGCCTGCTCTAAGGAAGTGGGAAGTCCTTTCAGTTTCGCCTTTTCTTCCTCCGGCAAATTGTATAAGTTCATATCATAAGGTCCC
Organism: Lachnospiraceae bacterium; assembly: GCA_017434885.1. Lineage (GTDB taxonomy): Bacteria > Bacillota > Clostridia > Lachnospirales > Lachnospiraceae > Suilimivivens. Next base: position 111,697 of record JAFSGE010000056.1, read on the forward strand.
CAGCCATTTTCATGAGGGTCAATCTGATTCTTAATGCCGTCAAGACCTGCCATCAAAATTGCTGCATAGCAGAAGTAAGGATTACAGGTTGCATCCGGGTTACGAAGCTCGAATCTTCTCATTTTGGGAGACTTCGCATAAGCAGGAATACGGATAACCGCACTTCTGTTGGATGTTGCATAGCCTACGGTAACAGGTGCTTCAAATCCGGGTACCAGACGCTTAAAGGAGTTGGTACTGGGATTGGTAATTGCACATAAGGATGCAATATGTTTTAAGAGACCGCCCATAAACCAATGTGCTTCCTTACTCAAATTGGAATATCCGTTATCATCCGAAAATACCGGCTGGTCATCCTTTAAAAGTAACATATGCACATGCATACCGTTTCCTGCCTCACCATAAACAGGCTTTGGCATAAAGGTCGCAGTCTTTCCGTACTTCATAGCTGTATTGTGAATAATATATTTAATCATCATGGATGCATCTGCCATCTTAGACATTTGACCAAGCTGAGGCTCAATTTCAAACTGTCCTGCCGCTCCTACCTCAGGGTGATGATACTTAATCGGAATTCCCATCTCCTCCATCAGCATGCACATTTCGCTTCTGCATTCATAGCTTGCATCATAAGGCTTTGCTACATGATAAGCTTTCTGCTTGGGAACAACACATCCCATACCGTCTGTATCTCCGTTCCAGTATGCCTGATTTACATCAAGTGACATACCGATGGAATTCGGTGCTACCTGCCAGCCTACCTGATCAAATAAATAGAATTCAAATTCAGGAAGAATCAGCATGGTATCTGCAATACCGCTATCCTTCATATACTGCTCTGCTGCAAGCACAATATTTCTGGGATACTGTGCAAGAGGACGATTTTCGGGATTATCAATAATCATTGCATTACCTGTCATGGATAACGTAGGAATTTCGCAGAAAGGATCAATGCAGGCTGTATCCGGATCAGGGATAAACACCATATCACTCTTTTCTACCACTGCATATCCGTAATTGGATGCATCAAATCCGATACCGCTTTTCATGGTTTCTTCCGAAAAATTCTTTGCCGGAATCGTTACGTGACGGAACTGTCCGTTGATATCAACCATCTTAAAATCTACCATTTTGATATCTTTTTCACGGATTAATTCCATAATATCCTGTACTGTAGTTTTCAACTTCTGTACCTCCTCAATACGAGTTTTTTAACATATTTAATTATATCCTCTAATAATATGGCATGTCAAGAAAGCTACAGAATTGCTTTTTGCTTCCACTTACCCACTTTATAGAAAATGAAAGTCAGTACTGCCCCCATGCACCATGAAATCAGCAATGAAATCTGAATACATTCACTGCGCCCGAAAGGAAGCTCCGGCGTTCTGGTCAGGTAAGAAATTCCGTATGCAATGGGAACACGAAGCATTACTGTGGTGCAAAGAGAAATCCACATAGGCGTTACGGTATCACCGGCCCCTCTCATAACACCGGATAAGCTTTGTGTTACTGCCATGGCAATATAGCCTACTGCCAAAATGCACATCATATAATAACTCATCTCAACCAATTCATTGGTATCCGTAAAAATTGCCATCAGATATTTACCGAACAATAAAATAATTCCTGTGATTACCGCGGAGCATGTTATTGCAAGAACAGTTCCCTGTTTTGCGCCCTGCATAACCCTGTCATATTTTTTTGCACCTACATTTTGACCTGCATAAGTGGTCATTGCCATACCAAACGAAAAATTGGGCATCATGGCAAAGCCATCCACACGCATAACAATAACATTGGCTGCAATAAACAATTCTCCAAAACTGTTAGTCAAAGACTGCACCACTATCATTGCGGAAGAAAGAATTGCCTGTGTCAGACCGGAAGGAAGTCCCAGCCTTACAATCTGTGCCACATATTGTCTACTCAGCTTTAATTCCTTTTTTCCCAAATCAAACACTGCTCTCATATGCATCAATTTAAAAAGACACATCACGGAAGAAATGCCCTGGGCAATTACCGTTGCAAGAGCCACTCCCGCAACCCCCATATTAAACTGCGCTACAAATAAAATATCAAGACCGATGTTAAGCACTGTCGCAATCAACAGATATATTAGTGCAGAAAAAGAATCTCCCATACCACGCAGAATACCGCTCAAAATATTATAAAATGCCATTCCTGCACCGCCATACAGTAAAATAACAAGATACGAGGTACACTCTTCCAAAATAGAATCCGGTGTATTCAGCATTTGTAACAGGCTTCTGATAAAAGGTGGCGCTACTATCATCATAAAAACAGAAACCACTGCCGTAAGTGTAATACTTGTTCCGATAGTCTTAGAAAGTTCTTCTCTTGACTTTGCACCGAAATACTGGGATACCATGATTCCCACACCTGCAGAAATACCCACAAAAAGCACCAAAAGCATATTAAAAAGAGGCGCTGCACTTCCTACTGCCGCAAGTGCATTATCTCCTACATAATGTCCCACTACAATACTGTCTACGGTACTGTATAACTGTTGGGCAACATTTCCGATTAACATCGGAATGGAAAACATTGCAATGCTTTTCCAAGGTTTACCCACTGTCATATCCATGGGTTCAAATAACTTTTTTATACTTACCATATTTTTTTAGTCCTTCCAGTCTGCGCGTCGCTTGTTTTTCTTTTGCCAGATATAAACTCGCAAACTTGCGCTTACGCGCATTATTGTCTGCTGCGCAGACAGTTTGCTCGTTAGCAGATGCACAAAAAACAAATGCCGCTGCGCGTCGCTTGTTTTTCTTTTGCATCTGCTACATTATATCACATCAATAGAAAAAAACAATCCGGTCTGATTATGAAGCTCTGCTTTGTTGCCTGCTTCAATACTCCGACCGGATATTACATTTAACTCTCTATTCGGAAAATCCTGCAAGTCCGAATGCTGCCGGACCGCCGTGCGTGGTAATCACACCTGCGGCCTGAATCCACATCATTTCCTTGAATCCGCATTCTTTCGCGGCTTCCTTTACACTTTCTTTTACCTCCTCAGATAAACCGATAGTGTATACAATCCACAAACAGTCTTTTCTCAGATTATAATTCACCGCATAGTCTTTAATCAACTTTGCTGCCACCTTTACCATCTTGCCACGATATTTCTTGGTCGCAACCAGCTTTCCTTCCAAAATTTCAATGCAGGGATGAATTCCGAGAATACGGCTTCCGAGGAATGCCACATTGCTGACACGGCCTCCTGCACGCAGAAACTCCAGATTATCCGGCAAAAAGCACATATTGGCCTTTGCAATCAACTCATTTACTTTTTCCACTGCTTCTTCAATGGTTGCATCCGGCTTTCCTTTCAAAAACTTTGCTGTTTCAATTACAACAGCAGCCTGTCCTACCGATACCTGTGCGGTATCCATAATTGTGATATTTTTTCTGCCTTCGGCAGCAATCACTGCACTTTGATAAGAGCAGGTTGTCACTGCAGAGTATGCCAGATATAAGATAGGGGAATCGGGCCATTTTGCCTGAATTTCATCAAACTTCTTTATAAAATCGTCCGGTGTACTTCCGCTTGTCTTTGGAAGCTTACCGGTTTCCTTATAATAATCAACGATTTTCTGTACCGGGAATGCCGCATCATCTAAAGTTTCATTGTCAAAGCTGACATGCATGGGAACCATCTGAATGTTATACTGATTCGCCAAATCCTTTGTAATATCCGAACCTGTTTCTGCCACAAGAATAATTGAACTCATGTTATTTCTCCCTCGCAATTTTGTTGTACCGTTTACAATCATATATCGTTTTCAAAACTACGTCAAGTGTTTTTGCAAAACATTTCATTTTAAACCTTTCGCTACTTTTATCAGAAAGCAATATATCATCAGTTTTCCCCGAAACAAAAAAACCTTGCAAGGTTTTTCATCCCTGCAAGGTTTTTCAAGCTTTATTATCATTTCATTATTTAACAGTTACAGATGTAATGTGAGGATTTACACCTTCATACCAGTATAAGAAACCTTCCATATCAATGGTATCACCGATATTTAAGCCTTTAACTGCTGCATATACATCTGTTGTGCTGTCGCAAAGATAAGACTCAATGGTAAATGTATAAGTCTGTCCGTTTACGGAAGCGTTGAAATATAAGTCATCACCTTCCTGACCGGAACCATCCCAGCTATACATGAAAGCTACTTCATTTCCATCGGGGTCAACAGAAGGTTCTACTGTCATGCCCTTGAAGGATACGAACTTATTCTGATGATTGATTAAATCATCTGTTCCGAGCAATGCTGTTGCATCCATTGCTTCTGCAATGTAGTTTCCTTCCATGATTTCGAAAGTTGCATCCATGATTTCTACTTCGCCGGACCATTCAGCCTTGAAACCGGTAACTTTAATCTTGGTACCGGGTGTCAGCTTCTCATAATCTTCTGCTGAGCAAGCCATGTCATACATAAAATATGCACCGTCTGCATCCTGAGCGTAAACAGTTGCTTTATCTTCCCACCAGGACTGCTTTGCCTGAACATAAGCCTCGATTACAACCTGTGTATCGAGTTCTGCTGCCGCATATTCTGCGTAAGTCATAACTCCTTCAGATTTTGCATTTACATCTGCTTCGCCGGACTTTGCACAGCCTGCGAAAGAAAATACAAGTGCAAGTGTTAATAATACTGCTGTAAATTTTTTCATAACTTTTCTCCTCTTTTCTGTGTATATCATGGAAAACTATAACACCAAAAAACTAAGAAATCAATCACTAATTGCCTTTATTTGTAATTTTTTTCAGAATTTCTTTCTTTTTCAGCCACCCGCAAATTACATAAAACGCCATCAGAATCCATGCACCTGCAATAGCCAAAAGCAAAGCAACTGCCGTACCCGGAAGCTTTCCCAGTTCTTCTTTTCCGGCTTCTCTGCCGCCTGCACCTGCAATCTGATCCAGCCTGTGAAGGGACGTCATATCTTCATAAAGAGCCTGTATATACGTCTCATTCACCGTTTCCTTTCTCTTTACGGATTTGCTGACATTTTCAATCATCTGTCCTGCCGCATCTCTAAGAGAAGCCGACCCGTTAAATACCGGTGTCACAAAAGTATTCCGGGTATTTTCAAGCAGTAACTTTGATGCCTTGATTTTTACATCATAATAGGTTTCATTATCTTCTCCGCCGCGGGATAAATAGTCCTGATATTCTGCGCTTTGCTGCGCTTTGGATGTAACCGGCACATATCCTTCCGTCCCCGCATAAGCAATCTGCACTTCATTGGTAAGCAGATACTGTGCAAACAGCCATGATGCTAATACTTCCTGATGGTCCGCTTTATTAAATACACAAACCGACGGTCCTTGGGAAATCATCACCGGATTTTCCGGATCAAATTGGGGAATGGTCATCACTTCTGTTTCAAATTCCACCAGCTTATCCTCACTGATATCGGACAGTGGTGCATCTGTTCCCATCCAGGTAGCCCCTGCCGTAGAATCCACCGCAAAAATACATTGTCCGGCATTCAAGAAGTTTGCCGGATAACCGGAAATCTTAAAGGTAGAAAATGCACCTGTCTTTACATGTTCTGCAATGGTATTCAAAAAATCCTTGGTGGTATCATTAAAAATCAGAATCTCGCCTTCATCGGTAGAATACCCCGCATTTTGTTGACGAAGCATCTGAATCATCATATTGTCCGTAGACTTATAAATAAAGGGAATCATAACCTTCTGACCGTTAATCAGGAAATTCCCCTCTGCATCCTTTGCCGTTGCTGCCTCGGATACCTCCCAGATAAAGTCCCATGTCAAGGTTTCCGGCAAAGTATATCCCAACGCCTCTACATAAGTTTTATTAATGTAACATGCCTCTGTGGAGCGCATATAGGGAATGGCATAATAGTGTTCCCCAAAGGAACATTCCTTTAAAAACTGCGGAATAATCTCTTCCTTAGACGGACCGTCATACAAAAGTTCACTTCCGCCCAAACCATATTTTTCATTGATAAACAGTTCATCTAACGGAACCACACAGTTTGTTCCCGTCAGATATGTGGCAATATGGTCCGGATAAGTTATACATACATTGGGCGTAGTCTGTGTAGAAATGTTGGTAATCACATCATTGTAAATTTTGCCGTAATCCGTATACAGACGTAAGTTTACTTTGATATTAGGATAAAGCGCCTCAAAATCCGAAATCGCCTTTTCATAAATTCTGGTCTGTGTTTTGTTGGTATCATTCTTCGCCCAAAAGGTAATTTCATAATTCCGGGTAGTGTCAAATTCCTCCGGTATCACAAAAGCATCCATACCTCTGGAACCGTGGCAGCCCATCAGGGGCAGTACCGTTACTACTGTAACTGCAGTAAGTAAAAACAGGGACAATTTTTTCCGTAATTTTCTCATCCTTTAGTCCCTCCTCTTGATACCCCTTCCATAATCTTCTTGTGAAAGATTAAAAATAACACAATCAGCGGAACAGAAATCACAACCACCGCTGCCATCATGGCAGGGATATTTTCACGCCCAAAACCGTTTTCCCTGATTTCCTGAATACCGTTGGATACCAGAAAATACGCCTCATCATCGGTAATCAGTCTGGGCCAAACATAAGAATTCCAACACTCAATTACCTTCAGTATGGTAATGGTAATAATGGTAGGCTTACAAATCGGAATCATGACTTTCAAAAGATATCGAAGGTCAGGAGTACCGTCCACCTTTGCCGCATAATAAAGCTCATCCGGTATCTGCGCAAAGTTTTCTTTCAGCAGATAAATATAAAACACGCTGGTTACAGACGGTAAAATTAATCCCGCAAACGTATTACGCATATCCAAATCCGTAATGGTCACATAATTGGTAATAATGACCAGCTCATTGGGTATCATCATCAATGCCAGAAACAAGGTAAACACAAGGTCTTTTCCCTTAAAATCAAGTCGGGCAAATGCAAATGCCGCCAAAATCGTCACCACCAGCATAATCGCTGTGGTTATCAGAGTGAACAGTAACGTATTGATAAAATATCCCCCAAGGGGTACTGCCGTAAAAGCATCCACATAATTCTGCAAGGTTGGGGATAAGGTAAACAGCTTCGGAACATACTCCGAGTTGTAGGCACTGTAGCTTTTTACAGAGGTAAGAAGCATCCAGTAAAAAGGAAACAATACCATCACCGCCCAAAAGGTCAGCAATGTATAAATAACTGTTTTTCTTATTCTTTCACCTATTCTGGCACTTTTTTCTATTTTTTCATAACTAACAGGTTTTCCCATAATTCTATGCCTCTTTAATAATGTACATGTTTTTTGCTGACAAGCAGATTAATACAGGTAATGGTTAGTACAATGGTAAATAAAATAATGGCGGCTGCCGATGCGTAGGACGGATATCCGCCGCTGTTGCCGTAGAGCATATCATAAATATATCCTACAATCGTATTCATCTCCGCTGTATTTAAGTTCGTTCCGAATAATGCAACCGCATCACTATATGCCTTAAACGCACCGATAAAGCCTGTGATAATCAGATAAAATAACGTAGGCGAAATCATCGGCAATGTAATCTTCGTAAAAATGCGAAGCTTGGATGTCCCGTCCACCTTTGCCGCATTGTAGTAAATATCATTTACCGATGCAAGTGCACTGGTCAGAATCAAAATCTTAAAGGGTAACACCACCCATACCGTATAGAAGCAAAGTACAAACATCTTTGCCCAGTAAGGTCCGTCAATAAAGTCAATGGCAGAACCACCGAACAGACCGATAATCAGATTGGCAAGACCGTCTGTATAAGGGGTCTTTTTAAACAAAATCATAAAAACCAGACCAACTGCCAGCGTATTGGTTACATAGGGCAGAAAGTAAATGGTCTGATATAAATTTTTGAGTGCCTGAATAGAGCTTAATCCTACTGAAATCAGTAGTGCAATTCCCGTAGAAATCGGCACTGTGAAAATCACCAGAATAAAAGTGTTTTTCACCGCCTGCAAAAAATACGGGTCATGTAATACATAGGAATAGTTATAGGTACCTATTCCAAAATAAGTCTGGGAAGCAGAGTTATATCCTTCCTCAAAGGAATAAATAAACACGTCGATGAGAGGATATACCATAAACACACCCAGAAATAGAATGGCAGGCAATAAATACAGCCATGCTTTAAAACTTTTCTGTTCCATCTCTGTTCTCTCCTCTAATCTGCTTCAAAATAAATTCTTTCTTCGGTTTCTTTATCAAAAATATGTACTTTGTGAGGCTTTAAGGTAAAGCGCACGGTCTCTGCCTGCTCGTTTACTTTACTGTCCGCACTGATAATAGAACGGATTTCCGTACCTTCCAGCGTGGGATGAGTAGAAATCACACTACTGTCACGTCCCATAACCTCCACACCGGTAAGCTTGCAGCACATTGCTCCCTTATCATCAAGAATGAAGCCTTCGGGACGGATTCCTACCCAAACCTCCCTGTCATCCACATTTTTCATCGTAAGGACAGCATCTTCACCGAGATACAGTTTTCCCCCCTTAACCTTTCCATGGAACACACTAATGGGCGGAGTTCCCAGGAACTTGGCAACAAACAGATTAGTAGGGTCATCATACACTTCCTGAGGTTTTCCCACCTGATGGATAACGCCCTCCTTCATCACAATAATCATATCGGAAATACTCATGGCCTCTTCCTGGTCATGGGTTACAAAAATTGTGGTAATTCCGGTCTCCTTTTGAATTCTGCGAATTTCCTCCCTGGTCTGCAATCGAAGCCGGGCATCTAAGTTGGATAAAGGCTCGTCCATCAGAAGAATACGGGGCATCTTTACAAGAGCTCTCGCAATGGCCACTCTCTGCTGCTGTCCGCCGGAAAGTTCACTGGGCTTACGCTCCATCAACTCATCAATCTGCACCAGCTTTGCTGCTTCCAGTGCACGTTTACTCATCTCTTCCTTGGTCAGCTTGTCCGCACCCCTAAGATTCTCAAGCGGGAAGGTAATATTCTGCTTTACCGTCAAATGGGGATAAAGGGCATAGTTCTGAAACACCATACCTACCCCTCTGTTCTCAGCAGGTAAGTCCGTCACGTCATCCTCTCCGAAAAAGAGTTTGCCGCTTGTAGGCTTCTGCAATCCGCAAAGCAGGTTTAAGGCTGTACTTTTGCCGCAGCCGGAAGGTCCTAAAAGACCTATCAGCTTTCCGTCCGGTATTTCAATATTAAAATCATTCACCGCAATTACCTCTGAGCGGATTTTCTTATTGCGGTTGGGAAATTTCTTGGTCAGGTTTTGTAATACTACTTTCATATTGTCCCTTTCATTGAAATAGTAAAGTTTACTGTTTTATCGGAAAATCTTTATTTTTTCATAACGGTTTTATTATATTCTTTCAATGATAACTTTTCAAGATAAGAAAAGAACATGCAACGAATTTTGCATGTTCTTATAATATCAGTATTTTTACGCTTTACCACCCAAGCTCCATGAGCCAGTTATTCAGTTTTCGTTCACGTTCTTTTTCCTGCATGTCTTCTTTCGGGCTTTCATATTCACCTTTTATATTCCCATCTACAATGTACAACACCCTTGAACATTTTGCTGCCACCTTGGCATCGTGGGTTACCATCATGATGGTAGTTCCTTCTTCGTTGAGTTTTACCAGTTCCTCCATCACTTCATTAGAAGCGGTTCTGTTTAACGCACCCGTGGGTTCATCCGCAAATAAAACCTTGGGTTTATTCATCATGCTTCTGCAAATACAGGCACGTTGCAGCTGACCACCGGACACTTCGTTGATATCGTTATCTGCCACCTCAATAATTCCGAGCTTACGCATCAATTCTTCGCCCCTCTCATTCTTCTGCTTTTTTGTCTCATTCGTCTTCTTGCTTTCCATGGCAGGAAGCACAATATTGTCTAAAATAGTTAAGTTCTTCATCATGTACATCTGCTGGAAAATAAAACCCATTTCATCAAGACGAATCTTTGCAAGTTCATTTCCTGACATTTTTGTGATATCCTTTCCATCAAATAACACCGTTCCGCTGCTTGCCTCATCCATGCCGGAAACCGTATAAAGAAGGGTAGATTTACCGGAACCGGAAGGTCCCATAATCGCCACCATATCTCCTTCTTTTACTGTAAAATTTACATTCTTAAGCACATTATTTTGTCTTTTATTTATCACATATGTTTTACACAAGTCTTTTACATCCAATAAAACTGCCATTTTTCCATTCCTCCGATTTTTTCATTTTTATTCTATATTCGCTGTGTCACTGCTCTTAATTGTTTTCGTATACAAGGCTGTCATCCATGCAATGATAACAGTCACTGCAAGCACCAGTCCGGGATAAAGTAAAAATATCTGTAATGGGTCAATATTATAGTCCACATCTGTAGCACCCATCATCCTGAAAATAGGTGAAATACATAAATCTGTCATCGGTATAGACAACGCTGCTGCTAAAATAACGGCTACAACAGCAACCACCCCGAAACGATACACATGCCACTTTACAATGGCACTGTCTTTAAATCCGACAGCCTTTAAAATTGCAATCTGACTTTTTTCATCTGCAATAAAACTTCTCTCCATCAGAATGGTTACCAAAATCACGACTACTAAAGTAATCCCGAGCAAAAGGTACTGTACACTTTCCAGAGTTCCTACTACTGCAGTACAGTCAATGCAGTATTCTGTGGCATTCATGACCTTATCATTATCATATAAATCTTTGATTTTTTCCTTTCGAAGTTCAATTTCTTCTTCTGTAGGGGCATCTGTAAAATCTATCTGATAGGACATGGCACTGGACATATATTTTAGGTCTGTAGGTGCATCTTCATGTAATCTGATGACCTCACCCATAATATTCATAGTCTGAAAATATGCCGTTACCATACACTCCAAATCCTCTTCTCCGTAATGAATGACAATGGTATCTCCGATTGCCGCTCCGGTAAGTTCCGCAATCTGTGGTGTAATGGCAATCTCATATTGATTCCGGGGCATCACGCCTTCCGTAAACACATACTCAGAAATATCCGTTCCCATACCTTGCTGACAGGAAAAGGAGTAGTCTTTTCCGTCAAAGGTAAGAGTATACTTATATTGCAATTCTACACAGAGTTCTGCAGGCATTCCTGCCTCCGTAAGCTCCTGTCCCATCTCATCAAGGTGCTCCTGCATTGCTTCTTTGGTGCCTGTTCCCATATACTCCATGACATCTGACACATCCGTCATATAAAGGTCGCTCTTCGTTCCGAATGTGTGAATCAGATTCGGACTTTTCATAGTTGCCGTGGTATTTACCAATATCAGAACAAATAGCGTACAAAGTCCAAAAGAAATCATAATCGAAAGAAAGCGCTTCGGACTGCTTAAAATATCATTCATCGCCATAAATAAGGCATTTCCTACCGGACTTTTTGAAAGTCTCAGTACAGATTTCTTTTTATACCGCTCTCCCGTCTGTCCGTTTCGAATGGCATCTATAGGAGATGATTTCTTTACCTTACCGGTACAAATATAAGCAAACAAAACGATTTCAACGATTACCAGCAAAGCTCCCAGAAAATTCATCAGCAATGCGTTATCATTTCCCAAAACCATATTTTCACTGACTGATTTCAATAGCAGATTTCCAAAGGGAATACTTGCAAAAAATCCCATTCCGGCACCTACTATCGCCATCACCAAATACTTTATAATGTAAATGCTTCTGATTTTTCCATCGGAAATACCAATCGCCTTCATCACACCGATTTCGCGGAATTCTTCCGAAATGGTAAAGGTAATGGAAAATTTAAGTACCACAAACGAAACAATAATCAGGCAGATACTTAAAAGCACCATAATAAATGCCACTATCATTTCCATCACATAACACATTTTTATCATGGAGCGTCCGCCTGCAAAAGTAATATTGGAAACCGTTGTAATGGCGGATGTCATGGCACCTACATCCTCTGTCTCTACATAACAGACCTCTCCCTGATAATGGTCATAAATGGCTTTATTTGCAAGTAACGTCTGTATATCTTCCTCATTCATCAAAAATCTGGTATTTCCCATAAAATCAGAACCAAGCAGGGCATCCTTTGCAAGGCCCTCAAATATCAGTTTCATTTCTGTTCCGCTATGCTCAAGTAAAATAACGTCGCCTTCCGTCAAACTGTTTTCTTTCATAAACTTACCGGAAACATAAACATGTCCCTTTTCGATTTCCGTAATTTCCCGGTTATCCTTATCAAAAAAATTCAGTGCAGAACCGTCGATTGACTGAAACAGACTGGTATTCTTTGTTTCCAACTGCGTTCCATCCTCTGCTTTGATGTTGTCCTCGGAACCGTAAACTACTTTTTCCATACGATAATCGGAAACAGCAGACTCTGTCTCTAACATTTCATCCAGTACGCCAATACAATTATCTCCCATGGTGCAAATCACAAAATCCTCTACGCCGGCTTTGTCCAGGTAATATTCTGTGCCGTTTATCACCGTTACCACGTTATTGATACCGCTGGCTACAAACATGGTAGCAAGAACAATGAACAGAAAGAGTATCAGATTCATTGTCTTTTTTCTTTTCAGGTCTTTCTTTAAAATTCTGAGTAACATTCAGATGCTCCTTTCTCTGCTAACATACTTCGCTTTGCTTTATGAAGTAATCATAGCGGAGAAATTATTAAATAATCATTAAATAAAATTCTACGCCTTTTGAAGTACTATCGTTACAGCAAAGGAATCATTGCTTTTCTTCGCGAAAATATCGCCGTCCATTTTTCGCATCAGGGTTTGGCAGATGTATAGACCAAGGCCGTTACCTTTGATGCCGTGGCTGTTACTGCCTCGGTAAAAAGAATCAAAAAGATTGGGAAGTTCTTCTTCCTTCAAATTACAGCCTGTGTTTTCAATGCAAAGCAGCTTGCAGTCTTCCTCGTCGCTGCCGGATATTCTGATTTCTTTGCCGTCACCGTACTTGATGGCATTTTCCATCAAATTCTGCAATACTTCTATAAGACGGTTTTTGTCTGTCTTTATCAGACAATCTGCAATCGGTTCAACCACAAATTCTGTATGTACCACTAAAAGTTTATCCTGATAATAAACTTCAATCGTTTTTAGGACTTCTGACAAATAGCATTCGCCCTGTATCACTTCCAAATTTAAGAAATCTTCTCTGGATGCTGTCACGATTTCCTCTACATACTTTTTGATTTCTTTCACATTTCTTGCAATTCCCTGCAAAGCCTCATCTTTCTTTTCCATCGTATCGTACAAATCTTCTGACAGTGCTTTGGAATACAGCTCTATTGCCGAAAGCGGTGTTTTAATATCATGAGACAAAGAAAGAATCAGCGTCTTTCTGTCCTTTTGAAATTCCAGTTCTTTTTCCCTGTTATCTTCTAACTTCTCCCGCAGCATATCCATGCCCCAAAGAAATTTTCCAAACAACTTACTCTTTTCTTCTTTTACGGGAACAGATAAATTTCCTTTTGCCAGTTCGTAGGAAAGGTTACTCATATCATGAAAAGGTTTTAGTACCTTTCGCTCTATATACAAAAGTACGATTCCTGTTAAAAACAGCATAAAAAAAAGCACTGCATTGATATACAGCAGTGGCTGACTGCTACTCTCTGTCCGATATTCAATCCTGTAAAGCTGTCCGTCAATCTCTTCAACAAGATAATCGTTATTACAGATTGCTTCCGGGTCAAACTTACTGACACGAATGAGGGTACGATACTCTGACAGGTCCAAATCTGCAAGCATCTCTTCATGAAGTGCCATATCTCCCGATAAATCCGACAGTTTCCTAAGCTTCATCTCCTCTTGCAGATGCATCGCAACACGCGCTGCTTCCACACGGTATAGTCTCCCCGCATCACTCTTATTTTGTAACAAATAAAAACCGTTGCAAGCCAAGATTAATATTATTTCCAATAATAAAATGAATCCTGCAAAACTTCTAAATCTATTCAAACCGATATCCCACTCCCCACTGTGTAATAATATGTTTTGGCTTCTTAGGATCCTCTTCCACCTTCTCGCGAAGCCATTTAATATGAACCGTTAACGTTTGTAATTCAGAATCGCTGTCACTTCCCCAGATACTGTTAAACAGATATTCCTTCTTTAAGGTCACATTTTTATTCTCGATTAGCAGCTTTAAAAGTTCAAATTCCTTCACAGTCACATCTGCTTCACTATCATTTACAAACAATGTCTGATTGATGGTATTTAATCTGAGGTTCCCCTCCACAATTTCTTCCTGTGCATATTTACGCTTAAAAATACCGTTTATTTTTGCAAGCAATATATCAATATCATACGGCTTGTCTATGTAATCATCAGCTCCCAAATTCAAGCCTTTTAACTTATCGTTTTTCTGTGTTCTTGCGCTGGCAATCAAAATATGCGTATTGGAGTTTTCCCTGATTTTGGAACAAACCGCAAAACCGTCCATCCCCGGTAACATAATATCAAGCACAATCAGCTTCGCACCGTACTTTTCATATAATGCAAGTGCCTTCTCTCCGGTATCGGCAACACTGACCATATAGTTTTCTTTTCGCAGGAAATCGCAAAGAAGCGTGCCAATTTCTTTGTTATCCTCCACAATTAAAACATCTAACATAATTTCATATCCTTGTTATCCTAATATTTATCCCAAAATAGCCATTACAAAGATTCCTCTCTATAATGGCTATCTATTTTTTACATAACTGTTTTCTTTTTTGTCACACTACTGAAGCAAAGGACTTTTCTGTAGCAAATGAATTGCATCCAACATCTGCTTCAGTATTACATCTGCTTCCTTTGCACGCTTTGAAGCTTCCTCAAAGCATCCTTCCTGAATTTCATTATAGCATGCAACGCCCTTTTTATGCAGTTCCAAATGATAACGATACACATCCTTATAAGCAGGAAGCTCTTTTATCGCCGGATCCTGTACATTCGCCATCCATTTCCCCAACTTGCATCCCTGCGCATTCTGCACGCTGCTAAATACAAGCTCCTCATTTTTGGAAACTGCGTTATGCAGACGCCATGCATATATGGTATGGTCTACCATAAAGGTTTCTAACCACTGTTGGGTAGAAAGGCAGGCAGCATCTCTCGCGAGCGCTCCTCTAATCTTATCCACGCTAAGTATCGTAGTGAAAAGAAACCTTCCCGCGTCACCACAACTCTTTTGTAGTTCAGCATAGGAATTTTCCATTTGCTGAATACTTTGGGCAAAACGTCCTGTTTCATCACTCTGCTGTTCTACATATGAACAGATATTCATGATTTTTTCATTGATAATTTTCATCTGCTCATTAATATCGCGGATATCTTCCACTGAGCGTCCAACAACAGCGGTTTCCTTGGAAAGGTTCTCGGAAGTATCTCCTATCTGGGAAACAAGTCCTTCTATACTTCCCTGTAACTCGTCCACATATTTTGATATCTCTTCAGCTGAAGCAGTAGTATTCTCTGCCAGTACGCGCACTTCATCTGCTACCACTGCAAATCCGCGTCCCGCTACCCCTGCCCGGGCAGCTTCTATAGCTGCATTCAATGCCAAAAGATTGCTCTTAGATGCAACCGCTTTTACCAAATCGGCAATTTCCCTAATTTTAAGTATTTTGTCATGAAATGCCAACACAAGGCTGTTGATCGCACCGATTTCCGCTACCGAACGTGTCACGGAATTCACACTGAGAGAGAGGTTCGTAACACCTGCATTGGAACTGTCTACCGCACAATCCACAAAGTGTTTAATATCCTCTACCACACCGGAAATACTATTGCCTGATTCCATTAAGCGGGAGCTGGACTCTCTCATATGATTAATGGATTCCGTCTGTGTCGAAACTGCGCTCAGCATATCATTGATAATCGTGTCACTGGTAGATGTGGACAAAGCCTGATTCAAACGTAATGTAGGCTCATTGCAACGACGTTTCATCTCCATTGACAATTCATTAATCGCCCGAACCAATTCAACATCTTGGTATCCCTCTTCCGACACCGTAACCGCTTCCCCGGCAATCACCTGATGGATTTCCTGCAAAAGCCGTTCTCGCTCTGCAGCACGCTGTTTCTCATGCTTATTCTGCTTTACAAACTCCATTTTACCCCTCCTTACCCCTTACCCAATGCCTTGTTCCGTAAAATTACTACACAATACTAAAAGTATTATATCACAAAGCAAAGATATAGTAAAATACAGTACAGTCACTAATACTCCAGCATATTTTCAATAAATATCCCATACCCCCTTGTTGGATCATTCACTAAAACGTGAGTAACAGCACCCACAATTCGCCCATTTTGGACTATGGGGCTGCCCGACACGAATGTGTCAAGTAGGGAGCAACATTTTTCTGCAAATTTTGATATTTTTCTATAAAAACGGCAAAGTCACTCCTAAATTCCGTGCAATACACAAAATTTAGGAGCTGCTTTACTTCTACCTATCCATATAGGAACAATCATTCTTCATTTATTATCTCATTTTCATATTCTCGAATTGCCTCCTCAACACTTAAAAGCGGCAACTCTAACATAGAAACATTTTTCATATTAAAAATTATTTGTGTGCCTGCGATATCTTGGCAAAACAAAATATCATCTGCAAATTCCGTATCTTCGTACACATAAGTATTGTATATTTCGCCTGATATAGATTCATTATATTTGAAATCAATTGAAACAGGTCTTACGCATCCATCCAAATAATATATCATAGAAATCTGTGTTTCTTCATATATTTCATCTTCAGATAATCTTTTTTTCTCAATAAATTCTTTCATAAAACTCTGAAATTGTGGTGATAAAACATCCTCATCACTTCCCTCATCCATTAGATAGCAATAATCTTCTAATACTTCATATACTACTAATGGAACTTCACCGCAATCCACTTTGTTATTCCAATTAATAAATTCTGGTTGGTCACAGTCAAAATCTGAAAATACGATTTCATTCACATTTTTCATATTAACAAATAACACTTTGTTATTCATGCAAGGAATAACTATCCTGTCACTTTCTATCATTCTATAAACTAATTTTTTTGTGTTCCCAGTAATCGGATACCACAAAAATTCTTTACTGTTGCATAACTGAATCCCTATATGTCCCCAAAACCCACTATATTTATCGCGATTCTCGTCAGTACTATTACATATACACAAATCTAATGTTGCAATCTGTGGTTCGAAAAAATTTTCTCCTAATAGACATTTAACACTTACAGATAAACACATTGCAATATCTCTTAATTCTGCAAGTGTCGCATTTTCTCCAGCATCAATCTCCATTAAACGTGTTAATGGAATACCTGTTGCTTTTGCTATTTCTTTTGAACTTACTTTCATCAGATTGCTTATTTCTCTAGTACGAATATATTTATTTTTTATATTACCCAATAGCATATCTGCAGAAATAGAAAGATATTCCATTATCTTTGCCATGTGTTTTTCATAATTTATTTTACTAGTTGATGTTCCGGTTAGTAATTTATCTAAAGTCGGTCTTGATACCCCTACTTTTTTTGATATTTCGACTTTAGTATAACCCCTATCAATAATAATCTTCTCTAGTCTTATACCTACTACACTTCTTCTATCAAACAAATCACCTACGCTATACATAAATAAGCCTCCCTTTCTTTTGTTTTTTTCATTTTATCATACGCCGTTTTGTTTGTAAATATGTTTTTTACTTTTTTACATTTTGTTTTTTACAATTTGGAATTGTTTATTAAAATAGGGTTCCGCAATTCGCGAAACCCTATTAATATTTTTACTAAAAGTCTTCCTTTTCTAACATTTCAGCCTTATCCCAATCGGAACCAAACATACTTGATAATGAAACCAGTTGTGCCACAAAATCTCTATCTTCTTCGTTTTCTGAAAAATACCAATTCAATAGCGTATAAATTCTATTGTTTACTTCCTTATTGATTATTTTCATTGTTTCATCATCAAGGCAAACTCCCTCTGCATGTAAATCTTCTACAACAGTATTTCTGTATACTAAATGCGTTAATGCTCTTGACAATGTCTGTAATAACTCTTCATCCATTTCGAATTCTCCTTCAAATCGTAGACTACAATTCCTTATTCTCTGCAATATATTGAACTAAATTGCAATGATGTATACCATCCCTTTTCTGCAATAACTGATCTAAGGTAAACAAATACTTCGGATAATTATCACGAATTTTTGCAAATGGTCTGTACTCTCTATCTTCTGTTACCTTATCCATAATTGTCATTGCAACTTGAATATATTGGTAAATATCATTTTTTCTTGTAATAAAATCACACTCAAGAGTTCCTATTCTTCCAACACTTAACTGATATCCTTTTGCCCGAAGATAAGTATAAATGATATTTTCTAAAACCGGACCATAATTTATACGAGTATCGGTATTACGTGCAAAATAGATTCCCAAATCAGCCAAATAATACTTTTCATCTCCGCGCAAGGCTTTTTTTGAACGCAAGTCAAATCTTGGACATTTGTATATAATTTTGGCCTTTTCCAAAATTTCTATATATGTTCTAAGTGTTTCTCTTTTTATCGGAATTCCTTCCTCCTTATTAAAATATTCAAGAACATTTGACAGGCTTGTTGTAGCGCCAAAATTATTTATAATGTAATTCATTATTTTATCAAAAACTGATTTGTTACGTATCTTTCGATGCTTAACAATATCTTTATCTATAATCTGCTCTATAACACTTTTGACATATAAATCTTTATCATCATTATTAATAAATTCCAGTGTTTTAGGAAAGCCACCATAACGAATATATTCACTAAATTCTTCCATTTTATTTTCATTAACCGGAAGATTTCTAAATTTTTTCATTTCCAAAAACTCATAGAAGTTTAAAGGAAACATCTCAACCTCTATATATCTACCGGTTAACTTAGTGGCAAGTTCTCCACTTAATAAATAAGAATTAGACCCTGTAATAAATACAGAAAAATTTCCTTCTTCCCGATATGCATTGATTACTGTTTCAAAGCCATCCACATTTTGAATTTCATCAATAAAAAGATATTTAAAATCATTGTCTTTTATTTTCTCATCAATTATCTTTTCTAGCTGTTCTGGTGTTTTGATACTTTTATATCCCTTTTTATCTAAGTTTATTTGTATAATATCTTTTTCCTTAACACCTTGCATTATTAACCTATCGATTATTGATAGAAGAAAGCAAGATTTACCACAACGGCGAATACCAGTAATTACTTTAATTAAATCGCTATCAATAAATCCTTCAATCTTATCCATATAATACTGTCTTATATAAATTTTATTATTCATTGCATACCCTCCATATGCAATATCATATATTATCTCTTTATTTTTTACAAGTTAAGGGTGTATTTTTTTAATATTTTTTCTTTTATACCCCCTTAACATTTGCTTTAATTATCATAACTCTTCAGCACCTCAAGTCCTTCTCAATGCTCTAACATATTCTCTATAAATATCCCATACCCCCTTGTCGGATCATTGACAAGCACATGTGTTACAGCACCCACAATTCGCCCATTTTGGACGATGGGACTTCCCGACATTCCCTGTACGATTCCTCCTGTTGTTGCAAGCAAATCCTCATCGGTAATCTTTAAAACAATTCCCCTGTTCACATTATCATTTTCCAAATGAATATCCGTAATCTCCACATCATATACCTTGGTTTCCGCACCCAAAGAACAAATAATCTGTGCTTCACCTTCCTGAATCTCATGTTTTAAACCAATCGGCATATATTCATACTCATTTTGACTGATAATTTCCTGAGAACAGACACCGTAAATCCCCTTTGCCGTGTTTGCAGTAATGGTTCCCAGTATATTATTGTCATCATACTCAATAAATCCGGTCAGTTCTCCCGGTGCCCCGTTTCTTCCCCTTGTGATACCTATAATCTCGGTGTGGTACAATGTTCCGCCTGAAAGCTCCATAAGTTCACTGGTATCCACATCATTGATACCGTGTCCCAAAGCTCCAAAGCAACCACTTTCATCAATATATGTCATGGTACCTACCCCTTGAGCATTATCTCTGACCCAGATTCCCATTTTATACTCCCCGTTTAAATTCAATTCCGGTTTTGCCTGTACATCAAAAATCTCTTCCTCTCTCCGAATCTTAAAAACAATTTCCTGTCCTTCGCAGTGACTGATATTTTCAATCAACTGCTTTTTACTCTCCAGTATTTCCTCATTCATTTCCAAAATATAATCTCCCGGCTTAATTACATACTTTGCCGGCTCATGTATTTGTCCGTCTTCCCCTTCAAATTCACCTACGCCAACTACCAATACACCTGCTGTCTTTACGTAAATTCCCACCGGAATTCCGGAAGGCTTCAGCTTAATATCCTGTATTACCTTGACATCCACCTCTTTTAGCGGAATAACTCCAAACAGCTTTAGGTTCATGGTATAGTTGTCAATCTGGTTTGCCTTTACCGTAATGGGGACACTGAAATCAATTTCTACACTCTCTTGTTTTGCAGAACTTGCAGATTTTGCAACACCGCTTGTCAAAAGAGCCTCTTCCCGATAAAGTCTGCCCGATGCAGGTAATTTAAAATCGAGAGTCTGAGTAGTCCCTGCCTTTACCATAATTGTAGACGGTATACGGCTCCACATGGTGTAATAAACGGAAAACACCGTAAGAACAATCCCTGCAATCAATAATATATATAAAATTTTTCTGTATAACAAAAGTCTGAAAGAATTGCTTTCTATTCTATTAATTTTCAAATTTTCACATCCTTTTTTGTACTTTCCGAAATAAAACAAAGAGACACACTTAACGCATGTCTCTTCTAGTATGTGAAAATATTTTTACTTTTAGTTAACCGATTTCAAATTTTAACTTCCAAATGTTTGAAATCATTGTTTTGCTTTCCCGGCAAGCTGTCTCATTTCTGCCGCATTGCTGAGAACCGCCTCTGTCACACTATCTCCGCCCAAAAGTCTTGCAAGTTCATCCAGCATTTGCTTATCCTCTAATGGAACAATTTGTGTCGCTGTACGGTCATTCACCACGTTCTTTTCAATTAAAAAATGAGTATCAGCCATAGCTGCAATTTGAGGCAGATGTGTAATACAGATAATCTGGTGTTCTTTAGAAAGCTGCCCTAATTTTTCCGATACCTTCCAAGCGGTTCTCCCACTGATTCCTGTATCAATTTCATCAAAAATCAAAGTATCCGTTCCTTCTTCGTCTGCAAA
The DNA here is from genome assembly GCA_017434885.1 of Lachnospiraceae bacterium. GTDB lineage: Bacteria > Bacillota > Clostridia > Lachnospirales > Lachnospiraceae > Suilimivivens. The sequence continues at coordinate 132,963 of JAFSGE010000056.1, forward strand.
CACGCTCTTAAACGCAAGCATAATTCGGGAAAGTTCACCACCACTGGCAACCATCTGCAAAGGTTGCTTCTTTTCTCCCGGATTGGTTGAAATCAAAAAACCAATTTTGTCATAACCGTCTTCTGCGAAATGCTCCGCATCCGGTTCAACACTAATCTCAAAGTCCACATCCAAAAAGTTTAAATCCACAAGTGCTTCTGTCAGTTTTTTGGTCAGTACTGTCGCTGCACTCATTCTTTTTTCAGATATTTGCCTGCAGAGTTCCAGAATCTGTGTTTTTTCCTGATTTATTTTTTGCTCTAAATTCTGCAAATATTCTTCATAGTGAGCCAACTGTTCCAGACGCTCAGTTTTCATGGTAAGTGCTTCCTGTAATTTTTCATAGGAATTACCATATTTATCCTTCAATCTGTTAATCAGGTTCAAACGCTCCTGCACTTGAATGAACTCTTCTTCATCGAACTCAAGACTTTCGCTGTAATTAGCCAAACTTCTGTTAAAATCATTCAGCAAATTGTCAATTTCCGCAAGTTGATCGCAAAGCTCCTGCGCGTCCTCTTCATAACTTCCTACGCTCCGAAGTTCACGAAGCGCTCTCCCCACAGCTTCTCCAGCACAGCCTGCATTATCATATCCGGTAAGACTGTGTGTGAAATAAACAGCTTCTTTAATCTTCTTTGCATTGGACATTCTGCGATATAACTTTTCAAGCTGCTCATCTTCCCCCTGCACAATTGCAGCGCTTTCCAGTTCATTTACCTCAAACTGCAGTAAATCAGCTTCCCTTTTTCTGGCATCCTCATCCATTCTGTTATCGTCAAGCTCTGCTTTTGCCATTTGATAGTCTGTATATATTTTTTTTAATTCTTTTTTTAATGCTGATACTCCGTCACCCGCATAATCATCCAGCATCGCCTTATGCTTTGCCGGTTTTAACAGAGATTGATGCTCGTGCTGCCCGTACATATCAAGCAGCACACCGGCCAGTGCACGAAGTTGCCCGCTGCTCACCGTCTCGCCGTTTACTTTACAGGTACTTCTCGCCGGAGCAATCTTTCTCTGTAGCAAAAGCGTGCCATCCTCTTCTGTGGGAAGCTCCATCTCTTCAAGCACTCTGCACTGCTTCGCATTCAGTGAAAAAATAAGCTCTACCAAAGCATATTCCGCTCCGTTTCGGATGTAATCCTTATCAGCCTTTGCTCCAAGCGCCAAATTAATGGAACCGATAATAATCGATTTACCTGCACCGGTTTCTCCCGTTAATATATTAAGGCCATCGGTAAATGTTACCTCGGCCTCATCAATTAATGCCAGATTTTTCACATGTAAACTCTCAAGCATTTATATTTCCTCCTGTGTATGTCGGTTATTCCTCCAATACACTGCGTATTTCTTCCATAATACTCTTTGTATCATCTACTGTCCGCACAGCCACCATAATGGTATCATCACCTGCAATGGAACCTACAATTTCTTTTAATTTCATGGCATCAACCGCAGCCGCAACTGCCATTGCCATGCCTGATACCGTCTTTATCACCAGAATATTCTGTGCCATATCCATAGAGACAAAACCGTCTTTTAATACTCGGATATACTTATCGCTCAAATAGTGGTCGTTGTGTACCAAAACGGTATATTTCTGCCTTCCGTCTTTCATGGGAATCTTTGACAGCTTCATTTCCCTGATGTCTCTGGAAACCGTTGCCTGAGTCACCTCATAACCGGCTTCTTTGAGTCTGTCAACCAACTCTTCCTGGGTTTCAATTTCAAACTGTTCAATCAGTTCTTTAATTTTTCGGTGTCTGTTTTTTTTCATGGTCTTCCTATGCCTTTCTGCCTAAGTTTCTCCTTTGGCATCCATGCCTGTGCTTATGCTAATCGCTCATTTTCTGATGAAGTATCTCCAAAAAGCTTGCCTTATTCAGCTTTACGATTCCCGTTGTTTTATCGGAACGCCTGATAACAATTCTGTCTCCCGTGTACAAAGTCACTCTATGGCTACCGTCAAAGATTGCCTCAACTTCCTGCTCCACACCATCATGTCCTGTTTCAATTTCAATGGTAATCTCATCTTCCGGAGAAAGAATGATGCTTCGATGCTGCATGGAATGCGGACATATCGGAGACATCACAATAAGCTCTGCTTTCGGGTCCACCACCGGACCGCCCGCTGACAAATTATATCCTGTGGAGCCGGTTGGCGTTGCCACAATCATACCGTCTGCATGATACTTATGTAAAAATTGTCCGTTAACACTAATGTTAAACTTGATAATCTGCAAGGAACCTTTACGGGTAATGACAATATCATTGAGTGCACGGGTATTGTCCTTTTCCCCCGCCTCATCATAACTGTATCCGACCAGCATCATTCTCTTCTCAATTTCATATTCTCCTAAAAGAATGTTGCCAAGTGCCTCCTCAATATCATCCTTGTTTACTTCCGTCAAAAATCCCAGTGTTCCTAAATTAATGCCCAAAAAAGGAACATTCATATCCGCAAGATCTACTGCCGCCTGTAAAAGCGTACCGTCTCCGCCAAGCACCAGCACGCAGTCTGCACCTTGCTGCACCGAATTTTTATCAATATGTCTTTCGGCGCAAACCGTGCACATTTTTCCATGAGCTTCCAAATAATCTTTTATCTGATTGGTAACCTGAAACTCCGGGTCTTTTGTCTGATTTGTAATAATGTGAAAATGCTCCATCGCAATGTTCATACCTCTCACTTATAAATTCTGATGGGCCTTGCCGACTGTAGTTTTAATTTCTTTCATCATTTCTTCTCTAAAGGAATAACCGCTTTTATTTTCTGTTATAAATCTAAGCTGTCCTTCGGCGTCAGCTTCCGTTATATGTGCTGTATGCGCTGCCTTCTCATCTTCCTTGCGAAGATGCACCAAATACTCAATATTGCCTTCCGGACCTTTTATCGGCGAAAAGTCCAAATGCAAAACCGTAAATCCGATAAAATCTGCAAAGTCTATTACTTTGCAAATCACTTCTTCGTGAATTTCCGGTTCTCTCACCACACCTTTTTTTCCCACCTTGTCTTTGCCCGCTTCAAACTGCGGCTTTATCAGACATACCATTTCTCCCCTATCGGCAAGAAGCTCTCTGGCAGGTATTAAAATTTTGGTCAGAGATATAAACGAAACATCTACGGATGCAAAATCAAGCACATCCTCAATATCTCCCGGCACCATATAACGGAAATTTGTTTTTTCCATGCAGACCACGCGCTCATCATTTCTCAATTTCCAATCAAGCTGACCGTGCCCCACGTCCACGGAATACACCTTCTTTGCCCCGTTTTGAAGCATACAGTCCGTAAAACCTCCGGTGGATGCACCGATATCCATACAGACTTTATCTGTAAGGTTTAAGCCAAACTGCTTCATTGCCTTTTCTAACTTAAGACCGCCCCTGCTTACATAAGGCAATGTACTTCCTCTGACTTCTAACTTTATTTTGGACAAATCAAAGGTGGTTCCTGCTTTATCTTCACGCTGCCCGTCCACGAAAACATTTCCTGACATAATAATTGCCTTGGCTTTTTCACGGGAGGCGGCATACCCTTCTTGTACCAATATTACATCTAAACGCTCTTTCATTCTTTCATTGTTTCCATTTCTTTCAAAATTCGGCTTACAATGCTCTCTTCATCCATTTCGATTTCTTTTTTGAGCAAATCTACATTGCCGTGCTCTACATATTCATCGGGAATGGTCACATTTATCAATTTGCTTCCAAAAGTAAGAGTATCCATATAATCTCTTACCTTTTCACCATAACCGCCGCTTGCTACATTTTCTTCCATTGTCACAACCAGCTTGTGATTCTTTGCAGCCCAGTATACCGCATCTTCATCAATTGGTTTAATAAATCTGCCGTTAATCAGACTGCACTTATATCCTGCTTCATGCAAAAGTTCCCGCACTTTCTCCGCGGATTTTACCATGCTTCCTACTGCAAGCAGACAGATTTCACCCTCAGCGTAAATAGCCTCTGCCTTAAAAGCTTCAATAGGTGCACGATATTCTTCCAGCCCTGCATATGCCTCTCCTCTGGGATAGCGTACCGCTATGGGTGCCCCAAACGAAACTGCAAACTTCATCATATCGGAAAGCTCCCATTTATTTTTGGGTGCCATTACATGCATGTTGGGAATGGAAGATAAATAGGACAAATCAAAAATCCCCTGATGGGTCTCTCCGTCGCTTCCCACCAATCCTGCCCTGTCAATGGCAAATACCACCGGCAGATTCTGAATACACACATCGTGCAGAATCTGGTCATATGCTCTTTGCAGGAAAGAAGAATAAATTGCCACAACGGGTTTCAGTCCGCCTGCAGCCAGTCCTGCCGCAAAGGTTACTGCATGTTCTTCCGCAATTCCTACATCAAAAAATCTGTCAGGATAAAGGTTTCTGAAACGCTTCAACCCCGTGCCGTCCGGCATTGCCGCCGTAATGGCAACCACCTTTTCGTCCCTTGCCCCTAACTTTGTCATAACTGTTGAAAAAATATCGGTATAATTTGCCACCGTTCTCGGCTTTGTGGGAATACCTGTTTCCACATTAAAAGGTTCTGCCCCATGGAATCTGGCAGGATGACGTTCAGCAGGTGCAAATCCTTTTCCTTTTTGGGTAATTACATGCACCAATACTGCATTTCTCACGCGCTTTGCTTCCTGGAACATCTGAAGCATTGCCGGAATATTATGTCCGTCAACAGGTCCGAGATATGTGATACCCATATCTTCAAAAAACATTCCGGGAACAACAAGATGCTTAAAGCTGCTCTTTGCTTTTCGAATTCCTTCTACCACCTTGCCACCATACTTAGGCATATCTTTAAGAGTTTTATACACACCTTCTTTGATATCCAGATAGGTATCCGCTGTACGGATATTGTTGAGGTATTTTGATACGCCACCCACATTTTCGGATATGGACATATTATTATCATTCAGAACAATAATGAAATTCGTCTCCATTTTTGCCGCATTGTTTAGAGCCTCGTAAGCCATACCGCCTGTCAGGGAACCGTCTCCGATTACGGAAATAATATTGTGATTCAATCCCTGAATATCTCTTGCTTTCACCAAGCCAAGACCTGCGGAAATAGAAGTAGAGCTGTGCCCGGTATCAAAACAGTCACAATCACTTTCTTTCCGTTTGGGGAATCCGCTCATTCCGTGATATTTGCGCAGATTCTCAAATCCGTCTCTGCGTCCTGTCAATAATTTATGGGTATAAGACTGATGTCCTACATCCCATACAATCTTATCTTCCGGCAACTGAAATGCCAGATGAAGTGCCATAGTAAGCTCCACCGCCCCCAAATTTGAGCCTAAATGTCCACCTGTTTTGGAAATCTTCTCTATCAAAAACTGTCTGATTTCTTCCGCAAGCTCCGGATAACATTCCGGTCTTATGTTCTTAATATCATTCGCTTTTTTGATATTGTCAAGTAACATCTCTTCGCCCTTCTTTTCTTAGGTTATTGCTATTTTTCTCTGGTTATCAGTGACTCAATCAATTCTATCAAAAAGGTATCCCTATCCTTGTCTTTCTTCTGAACATAATATGTTAAGGTTTCAATAGCCTCCCTTGAAAGACGCTCCACTTCTTTTTTCGAAGTTTCCAGCCCCTTTAAGGTCACGTAAGTAAGCTTGTTATTTTTTTCATCGCTTCCTACCGGCTTTCCAAGCACCTCCGTGGTACTTGTCACGTCAAGGACATCATCCTGAATTTGGAAGGCAATACCGATATTGTAAGCAACCTGTTCCATGGCTTTTACATCATCATCCGAAGCCCCTGCCAGGGTTGCTCCTATCATCATGGCCGCCTGAATCAGTGCCGCTGTTTTATTTTCGTGAATAAACAATAATACTTCTTCTGTCAGCAGATTTTGATTTTCTTCTGCTTCAATATCTGCGGTCTGTCCGCCAATCATACCATAAACACCGGCTTTATTGCCTAAAATCTGAAGCGCCTTTGCAACACGCTTTATCACAGTTATATCTTCTGTCATATCAAAAGCTTTTGCAGCAGTTTCATACGCCAAATTGAGAAGACCGTCTCCTGCCAGTACCGCCATTCCTTCTCCGTAAACCGTCCATGTTGTTTTGCGGCCTCTGCGATACATGTCATTATCCATTGCCGGAAGGTCATCATGCACTAAGGAATAATTATGAATCATTTCCAGTGCCGCCATAAAAGGATACACTATCTCGCCTTCTCCTCCAAACAGTTTAAAGCATTCCTCCATTATCATAGGGCGAAGCCTCTTACCTCCTGCGGTCACGCTGTAATTCATCGCTTCCAAAACCGTTTTCTGATAGCCGGTCTCTTTTGGCAGAAATCCGGTAAGTACTTCCTCAATATGGTCTACTCTTCTACCCAGCTGCTCTTTAAAACTCATCTGTTTCTCCCTTTTCGTTTAACACAAGTACTTTTTTCTCTACTTTATCAATGGCATCATTACACTGCTTTAAAAGTTCCATTCCTTTTTGATATTCCGCAAAGGAATCTTCTAACGAAATGTCCTCTCGTTCCAAGTTCTCAATGGTTTGATTCAGTTGTAAAAATGCCTCTTCCAGATTAAACTCTTTTTTCTTATCAGCCATTCTTTTCTCCCTGCTTTCCGGTAACATCAGCATTTATCACGCCGTTTCTTACATAAATCTGCAGTTTATCACCAATTTGCACCTGCCGGATATCTTTCACATTCTTCCCGTTTTCATCGGAAACATAAGAAAATCCCTGATTCAGTTTTTCAAGCGGCGATAGCCCTTTTAGACGTTCAATATAAATATCAAGTTTGTGACGTCTGTCTAAAAGCTTCCCTTTTATGGCTTCATTTATTTTTTCTTCCTGTCTGAGAAGCCATGTTTTCTTTTCCCGAATCTTTCCCATTGGTGAATTCATCCTAATTTTGGCATCATATGCTTTCAGATGAATTCTGTTCCATTCTATTCTGCTCCGCATCAGACGCAACAAAGTCAGCTCCCGCTCTTTCATCTGCCGCAATGTTTCTGTCACATCAAACACGGCAAGTTCTGCTGCTGCCGAAGGTGTGGGAGCCCGCAAATCAGCTACATAATCAATGATTGTCGTATCTGTCTCATGTCCCACGGCAGAAATAACAGGCACATTGCAGTCAAATACCGCCTGTGCCACAATTTCTTCATTAAAGGCCCATAAGTCCTCGATGGAGCCGCCGCCTCGTCCTACGATTATCACATCCACCTGCTGCCGCTCCAGTGCCCGGATACCGTTTACAATGCTTGCTGCTGCTCCTTCTCCCTGCACCAGTGCAGGATAAAGGATAATCTGTACATACGGGTTTCTTCTGGTTGCAATATTAATAATATCTCTTACCGCTGCTCCTGTAGGTGCTGTCACCACACCCACTATCCTGCTGTAGGCCGGAATCGGCTTCTTATAGCAGGCATCAAACATTCCCTGCTCCTGCAGCTCTTTTTTCAGCTTTTCAAATTTCTCGTAAAGGGCACCTGCTCCGTCCAATGTAATTTCTTTGGCATAAAGCTGATATTTACCGTCACGTTCGTAAACATCCACGCATCCCCTTACAATTACCTGTAATCCCTCTGACAGCCGAAATGCAAGACCGGAACGATTTCCTGCAAACATCACACAGGAAATCGTTCCTTTCATATCTTTCAGTGTAAAATATATATGCCCGGAAGTATGATATTTGCAGTTACTGATTTCTCCTTTCACGGATAAATCCTGCAATAAAAAATCCTGACTGAACATATTTTTAATATAGGAATTTACCTGGCCGACCGAATATACATTTCTCATGCTATACTCCTGCCCTATCTATTCGCTGCCTATTATATGCTTTAAGCAAACTTAGCCAAAACACCGTTCACAAAAGCCGGTGACGAATCCTGTCCAAACTTTTTGGCAAGCTCTACCGCCTCGTTAATTGCCACTCCTGTAGGAATTTCTTCATCAAACATGATTTCATACACAGCAAGTCGCAAGACAGTCAGGTCTACTTTGCCCATTCTTGCAGTGTTCCATCCCTGCACTTTTTCGTTTAACGCAGCATCAATCTCATCCAGTTTTTCCAAAATTTTGTTTACTTTTTCAGTAATATAGGCTGTATCTGCCACATCTGCCTGATTTTCTTCTTCTTCAAAAAAGAGTTCTGTCTGCTCAGACATTTCTTCTTTTTGATTAAATTCTATACGAAACAGCAATTTAAAAATCTGCTCTCTCAATTCTCTTCTACTCATGAATTCATCCTGCTTATCTTTAGTCTGTTGTTATGCCATTTCTACGCCTGCAATACGTACATTTACGTCTGTTGCGGTAAGGCCTGTCATATTTTCGATAGTAGATTTTACTTTTTCCTGTACCTTTTGGGAAACAGCAGGAATATTATGTCCGTAAGCAACAACAAGCGCAAGGTCAATCTTAACATTCTTGCCGATCACTTCTACTTTCACACCTTTGGAAAGCTTTTTCACGCCCATCTTGCTCATCAGTTCGTTTGTAACGTTTCCTGCCATGGAAACAACACCGTCTACTTCCGTTGCTGCCAGTCCCGCAATAATTGCCACTACATCATCTGCAATTTTAACAGTTCCGATTCCTTCATCTTCCTGTAATACATATGTGTTCTGCTCTACTATTTTTTCCATAATAATTTCCTTCCTTTTGTTTCTTGGGTTCGTGAATACACATGATAATCATATCAAAAATTACAATTTTTGCATAGTCTAAACACTAAAAAACTCCCTATTTGCTTGTCTGTCTGTCACAGCCAGAAGCTGACACTAAACTGTTCCTTATTGTCCGCATAAGAAACGGTACCGGCTTCACTGTTCAGATACTTGAAAATCCCCTGTTCCTTTATCAGATAATCTATCATTTCCTGATAAATCTCCTGAGTAGCACCCTTCAGCGTTATATAGGATTCACCATTTTCATAAGCATCCTGAAAGATTTGTGCAAGCTTTTCTTCGTTCATTTCCGTCACATACAGACCTTCTCTTACATAATAATTGTCTGTCATGGCATCGCAAACAGGAATCAACTCCTTATGATCCAGTGTATGCGTCCTTTCCATTTGCTGCGTCGTAACGCATAAATAATCGTAGTTAATCGGAGGTATACTGCTGAGCAAAGAGTTATCATTTCCTTCTACCATCTGATAGGAAGCATCTCCCCATGTGGTATCCACATAGTAATACTCTCCGTTAATGTTGACTAAATTCCAGGCATGTCCTTCTCCGCCAAGAACACGTCCCATCACAAGCGCAGAATCTATTCCCACCCTTGCAAGAAGATATTGCGTCGCCTTGGCATATCCCTGACAGACACTTCTCCGGTGAATAAATACCGAGCAAATATTCTGATTGTCCGGTGCCTGCGCATCATATTCCGTCTGCTCTATAATATACTCATAAATATATTTTACCTTTTCATAGTCATCCATATACGGAGAAATACTGGCCAAACAGGTATTCACATAATTTTCTATTTGAGCCCTGTATTCCTTTATCTGCGTTTCATCCATCAGATAAATTCCTGAAAAAGTGATTTTCTTTACTTCTTCTCCCAGCGTATATCTGGTATAAGTGTACCCGTCCACATAGAAAATTTCCGGGTGGTCGTTGAGTACATACTGAAATACTTTTTCAATCATGTCAGTTTCCAGACAGGATAACGCAATATCCGCATCACATTTCTCCAGGATATCCAGTATCTCCACATAAACAGTCTTCTCTTCACCGTTTAATTTATCATAATAAAATTGGCCTGTCTGTTTTTGTTTCAGTAATTCTGCCTGTTCCGATGACAACTGGGTAAAGGAGGGAAGCTTTTCTTCTTCCATTGCCTCTGCCGCCTGTTTCAGTTCTTCTTCTACTTTGCCGGATATGTCACATCCTGTCATAAACAGCAGCACTGCCAAACAGCAAATGAACCATTTCTTTTTCATTTAATCACGTCCAAACTCTGAAAGTACCAGTCCTTCGTTTCTATCCAAGGTCATTCCCACACTCCATGCATTGATAAACAGAAGTAACGGATTTCCCTTTAAGTCTTTAATCTTCTTCATATCGGAAGTACCCACCAGCTTGTTCAAATCCACTTCTTCTTTATTCTCAATCCAACGGATATGCTCATAAGGCAGTGGCTCCAAGCGGATTTCCACATTGTATTCGTTTTCCAAACGGTATTTCAGCACATCAAATTGCAGTACACCTACCACGCCCACGATGATTTCTTCCATACCGGTATTAAATTCCTGAAAAATCTGGATGGCACCTTCCTGCGCAATCTGTGTAATTCCTTTTACAAACTGCTTTCTCTTCATAGTGTCCATCTGTCTTACTCTTGCAAAATGCTCCGGCGCAAAAGTCGGAATCCCTTCATACTTAATGGTTTCCTTGGGCATACACAACGTATCTCCTATAGAAAAGATACCCGGATCAAACACGCCGATAATATCTCCTGCGTAAGCTTCTTCCAGTATTTTTCTCTCGCTGGCCATAATCTGCTGAGGCTGGGAAAGACGCATTACTTTGCCTCCCTGCACATGCTTTACTTCCATACTGGCTTCATATTTACCGGAACAAATGCGCATGAACGCAATTCTGTCTCTGTGTGCTTTGTTCATATTTGCCTGTATTTTAAATACAAATGCCGAAAAATCATTTTCAGCGGGAGCAATCAGCCCTGCATCTGATTTTCTCGGAAGCGGAGTGGTTGTCATTTCAAGGAAATGCTGTAAGAAAAACTCCACACCAAAATTGGTAAGCGCCGAACCAAAAAATACCGGTGTCAAATCACCGGACTGTACTAAGTCCAAATCAAACTCTGCACTTGCACCGTCCAGAAGCTCAATTTCATCATTTAACGTTCCCATTGCCTCTTCCCCGATTGCCGAGATAAGTGCTTCTTCGTCATCAATGGAAATTACTTTGGTTTCGCCTTCCTTGGTTCCCTTCTCAGTATCGGAAAATGTAATGACACATTTTTCGTCTCTGTCATAAACACCTTTAAACCGTTTACCGGAACCGATAGGCCAGTTTACGGGACAGGTTGCAATTCCAAGCTCCTTTTCAATTTCATCCAAAAGTTCAAAGGTATCGTTTGCATCCCGGTCCATTTTGTTGATGAACGTAAAAATAGGAATCTTACGCATGACACAAACTTTAAACAGCTTTCTTGTCTGGGCTTCTACACCCTTAGATGCATCAATCACCATCACTGCAGAGTCTGCGGCCATCAAGGTTCTGTAAGTATCCTCTGAGAAATCCTGATGTCCCGGTGTATCAAGAATGTTAATACAAAATCCGTCATATTCAAACTGAAGCACGGAAGAAGTAACGGAAATACCTCTTTCTTTCTCTATTTCCATCCAGTCAGAAACTGCATGTCTTGCCGTTGCTTTACCCTTTACGCTTCCCGCCAGATTAATGGCACCGCCGTACAAAAGAAACTTCTCTGTCAATGTTGTTTTTCCCGCATCCGGGTGTGATATAATTGCAAACGTTCGTCTTCTGTTAATCTCTTTTTCCAATGTTCCCACGTATTTTTCCTCCAAGCTATATCATCGGCGTTCCGGCAATATCACCGGACACACCTAAGTATTTTAACACAGTTGCACCGATATCTGCAAAGGTTTCTCTTGTACCCATGTTTACAGGCTTTATCTTCTTTCCGTACATCAAAAAGGGCGTATACTCTCTGGAATGATCCGTAGACTGTGTATAACCGGGGTCACAACCGTGATCGGCAGTAATCATAAGCACATCATCTTCCCCCATTGCCGCCATAATTGCAGGCAATGCCTTGTCAAATTCTGTCAGGGCTTTCGCATAACCATCAATATCATTTCTGTGTCCGTAAAGCATATCGTAATCTACCAGATTCACGAAGCAAAGCCCCTCAAAATCCTGTTTTAAATAGTCAAGCGTCTTTTCGATTCCGTCTGCATTTCCTGTAGTATACACATAAGAAGTAAGACCGATTCCTGCAAAAATATCTTTAATTTTTCCTACACCGATTACTTCTTTTCCTGCTGCCTTTAAAGCATCCAGCATAGTCGCTGCCGGAGGCAATATGGAAAAATCATGTCTCTTGGCAGTTCTGGTATAATTGCCCTCTTCGCCGATAAAAGGACGGGCAATAACTCTTCCCACGCCATGCTTTCCCACAAGAATTTTTCTTGCAAATTCACAATACTCATATAAGGTTTCCACCGGAACCACATCTTCATGGGCAGCAATCTGAAATACACTGTCCGCCGAAGTATAAACAATTAAGTCACCTGTCTCTACATGCTCTTTTCCGTATTTTTTGATGACCTCGGTTCCTGAATAAGGGGCATTACACAATACACCTCTTCCCGTAGCTTCCCTAAAAGGTGCAAGTACCTCCTCGGGGAAACCATTCGGATAAACCGGAAGCGGATTTTCGGAAATCAATCCCGCAATCTCCCAATGACCTATGGTGGTATCTTTTCCCATAGACTTCTCGGTCATTCTCGCATGAAGTGCCATCGGCACCTCCTTAGATTCTATATAATCAACTCCGTCAATATGGAACAATCCCAGCTTTTCCATATTGGGAGTATGGAAATAGGAGCTTGTGGAAGCCGAACGCAGCGTATTGCATCCTACATCGCCGAATGCCGCTGCATCTTCCATGGCTCCGATTCCCACACTGTCAAGCACAATTAAAAATACTCTTTTCATTCCTATGTTCCTTTCGTCTGTTTATTGTCTCTCGTAATAGAATACCACATTTTACTGTTCTGTAATAGTACTGATTACAATATTTTCCGGTGCAACACCTGTTTTACGTATCACAATATCCTCTATCTGGGCACGTTGTGCTTCTGAAAGTTCAGGCGCATTTACCACTACATCGACCATTCCGTCTGTAATGCTCACCACCACATCCTCAAAGCCTTTTGCTTCCAGCAAGATCTCTGCCGCTGTTTCCTTTTCCGCAATATCTGTTATGGCAATCATGTCATCAATTGCCGCCTGCTTCTGTTCCTCACTGATATTTACGTTATTAATAATTTCAAGTAACGTTTCTTTATTCTTTGCTCTTGTCTGTTCCTTCAGTAACTTGGCACCGGATAAGGCATCCAGACTTGCAGAAGAAGTAAATACCGCTTCTCCCGGTACTTCACTCTCGGTCATCTGTTCTCCCAAGGTTTCGTTAATCACTTCTTCCATGGATGCTTCCAGATAGTTTTCCTGTTCGGTAATTACTTCTGTGTCCAGGCTTTCGATGTCACCGCTTTCTGCAAGCTCCATATCCTCATCGGATATTTCAAACAATGTTGCCACGTCCACATCATCCACATAGCTCTCTTCCTGCAAACTGCTGATCGTACTGTCACTTCCCGTTGTCATAATTTCTTCATCCGTAATCGTTTCTCCTGCAAAGTTCAGGTATCCCGCCACCGCAATCATAATCGCAAGTGCCGTAATCATGATTTGATTCTTTTTCACCATATTTTTCAATTCCGCATCTCCTTTATTCATTGGAAGTCATTTTGATTATTTTAATTTTATGTGCTTCAATTCCGAATAATGCCTGAATTGCTTCTGTAATATTTTTATTTATTCTTTGGTTATCCCCGCCCTGGGCGCAAACAACTACTCCCGCTATCTGCGGGCATATCACCTGCTTTACATAGGGTATTGAACAATCATTGTCCCTTATGTATACAGTCTCCCTTGCTTCCTCCTTATCACCGCTGTTCTGACTGCTGCCTTCACCGCTTACCTGTGTAGCAGTATTCAAGCCGGTTGTGATGTCCTTCTCGACAACCGATTCGGCAGAATTTTTTAATGTAATCATCACTTTCACCCGACCGGCACCTTCCATGGCAGAAAGTACCTCCTCCAGCGCCTCCTCCAAGTAAGCGGCATAGGCAATCCAATCCTGTTCGTCCGCTATGCTTTCTGCCTTTTCAGAAAATTTTGTGCTTTCTGTGAGCATATCACTTTTCATGTCCGATATAACGGACTTATTCTGCTCCTCCTGTGTTTTTTCCTCCGGCATAGGCCAGACAATCACCAAAAGCAGTACACCTATCAGCAACAATACCAAAAAATTTTCTTTTTTCAGTCTTGCTCTCCCGTTTTCTTTCTTTTCGCATTCCTGTACTTCAGACATTTTTACTCCTTTCCGCTTTCCGCCGCTTCCCTTTCCGCCTGTATCATGTTTTCATAACAGGATATGATATTTTCATATGAATCGCTTCTTATAAAAGCCTCTTCTCCCGCTTGTATCTCTTCCAAAAGTCTCTCCTCCTGCAATGTCAGTTCTTCCATTCCATCCCCGGACAAAAAGGCAAAAACCGGAAACGCCAGTTTTGCTATCATGATTACGCCAATCAGAACCTTTATATACTTCACGTAGGCTTCTCCCGGTACAAAATAGAGAATTGCCTGCGCTATCACAATAAAAATCCCCACTTCTTTTACTATGGAAAGCATCTCTTCCTCCTTTTATCGAAATGAATATGCCACAACCGCCACTACGATTAAAAAAAGTGTTACCGATGTAAAGAGGCAACGAAGAAGAAGAAAGCATCCCTCTCCCACTTTATCAGCACAACCTGCAATTCTCTTATCACTGACAATTCCTGCCAAAGCTGCTCCTACTTTTATCATTCCTCCTATCAAAAACAATTTCAAAACAGGTAGCAGGCATCCTGCCAGCAATAACAGAAACAGTAAAATTCCCAAGCTGTTTTTGATTAGCACCGCAGAGCCGATTACCAGTTCCGTCATACCTTCTGCCACCCCACCGATTCCGGGAATGGTGGACACTACTTTGCGCAGGGCAGATATCTTCAACCCGTCCGCCACCGGCAGAATCACTGACTGTACCAGACTAAGCCCCGTTACAGCTCCCATAGCAAGCTTTTGCGTAAACACAATCCCTTTTTTTAACAGCTCCAACAAAAGTACCAGTCTTTCTTCTGCCCATATTCCGTTAAGAAGTGCAAGCACTACATAACTAAATACAAATGGTACTAATGTTTTTACCAGAAAAGTTTCCACAAAGTAAGCAATCACCAACATTATCTGATAATAAAAAAGTGCTGTGGCACTTCCTCCCGATGCCCCCACCGCAATAAACCAAGTCGGAATAAACAGCTTGATAAAGAGTACTGCATTTTCCATTGTTGTCACTGCCACTTCCGCTGCCATGACAAATGCCTTTGTCAACACTGCCATCAGCATAAGGTAAAGAAAGTAAAATCCGACCTGCGAAACCTGTTTCCCTGAAAAAAGGTCTGAAAAATTGGAAAACAATGCCGACGCAATTCCCAAAACCAACACACTGATTAGTAATGTCTTCACACTGACTACTTCTCCTGTGATTCCCTGTTTTACCTCTTGCCAAAGCAGTTTTACGGCCGCAGCAAATTCTCCTTTTATAATGAAAGACCACACTTCCTTGCTGTTTATGGAAAAATCCGGAAACAATTGCTCAAATCCGCGATTAATCTCTTCCATATCATAGGACTGCATCTGCTCTTCAAAAAAAATTTCCAGTTCTCTGTTAATCTCCCTCTCTATCTCTTCTTTTGCCATGCTTTTGTCAGATTCTTCCTGTGCCTCAAAAGATGAGATTCTTTCTGCTTCCCCGGCAGCCTGCACGGGAATTTCCCACAAACCAAAAAAAATCACCGCAAAAAGGCAAAACAATCCTGTTTTTTTTCCATTCATACAACTCCCTCTTACCCCGCAATGGCACTGATATTTTCAATTATGGAAATTAACAGCGGCATGCCCATAAATAAAACGGAAAGTTTACCGAAAATTTCAACCTGTCCGGCCACTGCTCCATAACCGGCATCCTTACATATTGCCGCCGTAAACTCGCAGATATAGGTAATGCCTACCGCCTTAAACAAAATTTTAAAATAAGCAGCTCCTGTTTCCATATATTTTTGCAGCACCTGTATTCTTTGAATCATCTGAAACAATCCTTCCAACGCAAAACCAAAAATAATAATTCCAACAGCCAACCCGATGTAAATACCTATCTCCGGCTTACTACTTTTAAACTGTAATGCCAGCAGTATCCCTGCCAGTCCTAAAATACTGATTTTTATGACTTCCATGCTACGGCTCCTTATCTACAACGCAAACAAATCCTGAATCATTACAAACAAATCATAGATATACGGCAATATCCAGGTCAAAACTAAAATAAGTCCTGCCAGACTGATTAAAAAGGCATGTTCCTCTCTTCCGCTGTGTTTCAGTATCTGACTTAAAATTGTAATCAAAATTCCCACCGCAGCTATTTTAAAAATCAGGCTTACTCCCATAGTTCCTCCCTCATCAAGTCTATAGCAGCAAAATAGACAGTAAGATACCCGCTGCCGTTCCCAGACTCATAATTAATTTATTTTTGTCTTTTTCTTCCTTCTCAGTTTGTACAATCCACTTATCCAGCTCATCTATGTAATCACACAGCATCTGCGCTTGTCCTTCTCTGTCTATTGCATTTAAAAGTCTTGGGAACCCCAGCATCAGTTCCTTTTGCTCCTTTGTAATAGGTATTCGAAACAATACTGTCTCCATTTCACGAGTCCATATTCTGCAAAATTCCTCCCCGTCTTCCAAACACATTTGTTCACTGACGCGTTTTAAGGCTTCGCTAAATGGTGTTTTAACCTTACCGGACACCTCTTGCAAAATCAGGTCAATGGGAAAGCCTCCGTAATGAATCTGTTTTTGTACCAGAAAAAATATACTGCGCATTTCCTTCAACATCATCAACCTGATTTTCTGTTCTCTGCACAGGCAAAAAGAAAACCCCACCGCGCCCGTAATCAAAAAACACACTCCGAAAAGTTTAACCATATATCATGTCCCCCTCCGGCTTTTGCACATTTTTGAGGACACAGATTCCATCTTTCTTTCCAAGGAACGCAATTCTTTCAAACATAGTTCTGTCAATCCCCCGATTTTCTATCTCCTCCGGCGCACTGCCGTGCATGGTTGCAATCACCTGACAGCCGCATTGTAAAATACTTAAAATGGCCTGTTTGTCCATACTGCTTCCGATTTCATCCACAGCAATTACTTGCGGTGCCATGGAACGTAAAAGCATCATCATCCCCTGTACCTTAGGGCATCCATCCAGAATAACAGTTCTGATTCCCATCCTATTTTCCGGCATTCCCATAAAGCATCCCGCAATTTCAGATCTCTCATCCACCACCCCCACCTGTTTCCCGGCAGCCCATCTGCTTCCGTCAGAAATCTGTCTGATTAAATCACGAAGCATGGTTGTCTTCCCGCAGCCGGGCGGCGCCACCAGTAATGTATTACACAATCTGCCTTTTTCATGAATCAGTGGCATCAGCACATCCGCCGCACCGATTACTTCATGTGCAATACGGATATTCATATAACGGATATATTTCATATTCTTTACTTTTCCGTCTTCCCCTAAAACAACTGCTCCCGCCACACCGATTCTGTGGCCTCCCGGCACTGTCAGAAAGCCTTGTCCGATTTCTTCTTCATAGGCGTATCTGGAATAACTGCAGACATGGTCAAGAATCTGTTCCATTTCCCCTACAGACAAATACCAGCAACTGCCGGCAATAATACTGCTAAATTCTCCCGATACATTCAAAAAATATTCTTTATTGCTACAAATAACTCTTACCGGACCGCCTGCAATCAACCTGATTTCCTGTAATTCGTCCGCCATTTTTGCAATGACACGAAAACGTTCCCTGATACGACCGGGAAACATTCCGAGAATTTGCTTTTCTTTCATATCTGCCTCCTTGTACAACCTTTTATCTCAATATATGAAAGAAGACAAAAAAAAGAACAGCTTTCGCTGTTCTTTTTAAAAATTTATATTATTGCTGCGCAACATCTTTCATAGAGAAACTCATTCTGCCCATCTTATCCTTGCCGAGGCATACAACAGTTACCTTGTCGCCAAGTGTAAGAACATCTTCCACATGATTGATTCTTTCTTTTGCAATCTTGGAGATATGAACCATACCTTCCTTACCGGGTGCAAATTCTACAAATGCACCGAATTCCTTAATGCTTACTACGATACCCTTGAAAATCTGTCCTTCCTGATAATCGGTTACGATAGTCTTGATGTATTCGATAGCCTTATCCATCATTGCTGCATCTGTACCGCACACAGAAACCATACCGACATCTGTGATATCAATCTTAACGCCTGTACGGGCAATAATTTCGTTGATAGTCTTACCACGCTGGCCTACTACATCACCAATCTTTTCAGGGTCAATCTGGATAGATACAATCTTAGGTGCATAAGGACCAACTTCCTGTCTGGGTTCTGCGATTGCAGGCTTCATACAGTTGTCCATAATGAAAAGTCTTGCTTCACGGCATCTTGCGATAGCACCCTCTACAATAGGTCTTGTCAAACCGTGAATCTTAATATCCATCTGAATTGCTGTAATACCTTCTGTTGTACCTGTTACCTTAAAGTCCATATCACCAAAGAAGTCTTCAAGACCCTGGATATCTGTAAGAAGTACAAAATCATCATCTGTATCACCTGTTACAAGACCACAGGAGATACCTGCAACCATGCTCTTAATCGGAACACCTGCAGCCATCAGGGACATACAGGATGCACAGGTAGAAGCCATGGATGTAGAACCGTTGGATTCAAATGTTTCGGATACGGTACGGATTGCATAAGGGAACTCTTCTTCAGAAGGAAGCACGGGAATAAGTGCTCTCTCTGCCAATGCGCCGTGACCGATTTCTCTTCTTCCGGGACCTCTTGAAGGCTTTGTTTCGCCTACAGAGTAGGAAGGGAAATTATAATGATGCATATAGCGCTTACTTACTTCGTTTTCATCCAAACCGTCAATCTTCTGCTGTTCGGATAAAGGAGCCAATGTACATACATTGCAAATCTGTGTCTGTCCGCGTGTGAACATTGCACTTCCGTGTACTCTGGGGATTAAATCTACTTCTGCCGCAAGAGGACGAATCTGTGTAATTTCACGACCGTCGGGACGCTTGTGATCCTTCAAAATCATCTTACGCACAGTCTTCTTCTCATACTGATAAATTGCTTCTCCTAAAAGAGCAAGCCATTCTTCGTTTTCTGCAAAAGCTTCTTCCAGTCTTGCTGTGATATTCTTAATATTCTCTTCACGAACCTGCTTTTCATCTGTGAAAACTGCTTCTTCCATTTCTGCGGGAGGAACAATTTCCTTAATGGCAGCGAACAATTCTTCAGGAATTGCACAACTTGTATATTCATGTTTTGCCTTACCTACTTCTGCAACAATGCTTTCGATAAAGGCAATGATTGTCTGATTGATTTCATGCGCCTTGTAGATTGCTTCAATCATCTTATCTTCAGGTACTTCATTTGCACCTGCTTCAATCATGATAACCTTTTCCTTGGTAGAAGCAACGGTTAAGTTAAGGTCGCCCACTTTCCACTGCTCCTGGGAAGGGTTCACAATAAATTCACCATCAATTAATCCCATCTGGGTCATGGCACAGGGACCATCAAAAGGAATATCGGAAATACAGGTTGCAATTGCTGCACCAAGCATTGCCACAAGTTCAGGACGACATTCAGGGTCCACGCTCATAACCATGTTGTTTAAGGTTACATCATTTCTGTAATCCTTAGGGAAGAGCGGACGCATAGGTCTGTCAATTACACGGCTTGTAAGGATTGCATTTTCGGATGCCTTTCCTTCTCTCTTGTTAAATCCGCCGGGAATCTTTCCTACTGCATATAATTTTTCTTCATATTCTACGCTCAGAGGGAAGAAATCAATTCCGTCTCTGGGCTTATCGGATGCGGTTGCTGTAGATAATACTGTAGTATCACCGTAATGCATAAAAGCACATCCGTTTGCCTGCTTACCCACTCTGTTTACATCAACACTAAGAGTACGGCCTGCAAGTTCCATGGAAAATGTCTTGTACATAATCTCTCTCCTTTTCTATTTACTTATTTGAAGGAAAGAAGTCTTTTCATACAAAGCTGTTTCTGAGACTTTCTTTTGTCTCTGTCAAAAAGCAACATAAACCCTCCGGTTTCAGAACGCTTATGTTACTTCTTGACCTGCCATGTATGAGACTCTCTCCCTGTTTCCTTTTGAAAAGGCGGAGGTCCGAATACATCGTCCGCTCCGCCTCGTCAATTACTTTCTTAAACCTAATCTTTCAATCAAAGCACGGTATCTTTCGATATCTTTCTTCTTCAGATAATCAAGTAAACCACGTCTCTGACCTACCATCTTGAACATACCTCTTCTGGAATGGTTATCCTTCGGATGTTCCTTTAAATGAGCTGTAAGCTCCTGGATTCTTGCTGTAAGAACTGCAATCTGTACTTCAGGTGAACCTGTATCGTTTTCGCAGGTTGCATATTCTTTCATGATAGCTGCTTTCTTTTCTTTAGAAATCATTTGTTTTTCCTCCTGTTCTTTAACCGCCTGAAGCTAAGATGTGGTCGGAGTGATCCAACGTCCGAGCTTCGGCTAAATTTCATACCTATTGATAATAACACAAATCCCCCTTTGTGTAAAGAGGGATTTTGCCAACACTTTTCATACTGTTTATAGAACTTTTGATAAAAACTCCTGTAATCTGTCACACTTGGGATTTGCAAAAAATTCTGCAGGAGTGTTTTCTTCCATGATGATTCCTTCATCCATGAAAAGTACCTTAGTTCCCACTTCCCTTGCAAAGCCCATTTCATGGGTTACCACCACCATGGTCATTCCGGATTCTGCCAGACCTTTCATAACTTCAAGAACTTCTCCTACCATCTCCGGATCAAGTGCTGAAGTAGGTTCGTCAAAAAGCATTACCTTGGGATTCATGGCAAGGGAACGCACAATAGCGATTCTCTGCTTCTGCCCTCCGGAAAGTTGACTGGGATATGCGTCTGCCTTTTCTTTCAACCCTACTCTCTCAAGCAGACTCAATGCCGTTTCACAAGCCTGTTCTTTGTTCATCAGTTTCAGTTTCACAGGTGCTAAGGTAATATTGTCCATAATAGTAAGATTATTAAACAAATTAAAGTTCTGGAACACCATACCCATATGCTGTCTGACCTTATCAATGTCAGTCTTGGGGTCTGTAATCAACTGACCATCGAACCAGATTTCTCCGCCGGTAGGTACTTCAAGCAAATTCAGGCAACGTAAGAATGTACTTTTCCCGGAACCCGAAGGTCCTACCACTACAATTTTTTCGCCTTGATGAATATGATAATTCACGCCTCTGAGCACGCGATTGTCTTCAAATGTTTTGTGCAGGTCTTTAACGATTATCACTCTTACGCAACCTCCTCTCAAGCTTCTCAAGCAGTACGGTCAACACCTTAATAATACTAAAATAAATCACTGCCGCTCCGATTAACGGCATAAATGCTTCATAAGTTCTTGATGTAATCTGATTAGCCGCTCTGGTTAAATCTGTCAGACTGACATAACCTACAATCGCAGTTTCCTTCAAAAGTACAATAAATTCGTTTCCGATAGGCGGAAGTACATTTTTAATTGCCTGCGGAATGACTATGTACATCATAGTCTGCGCCTTAGACAAGCCTAAACTTCTGCCGGCCTCCGTCTGTCCCTTGTCAACAGCCAGAATACCTGCACGGACAATTTCTGCCACATAAGCACCACTGTTGATACCAAAAGATAACACCGCAACCAACGTTCCGTTGGTGCAGTTTTTCATAATAATAAACCACATAATCAGAAGCTGAAGTACCGAGGGCGTACCTCTGATAATGTCAATGTAAATATTGGCAATATGCGCCCACACCGTCTTTTTGCCGTTTCTCTTAACAGAAAGCTTCATCAGCGCAACCACGGTACCAATGGCAAGACCAAGTATTGCTGCAAAAAAAGCAATCTGCAATGTCACTCCAAGTCCATCCAGATATAATTTCCAGCGATCACCTTCCACAAATGCCATATGAAACATTTTACTTATTTTTTCAAACCACGCCTGCATAAGCTTCGTTCCTTTCTCCTTATTCAAAAAAAGGATAGCATAAATGCTATCCTTTTTTAACATCAGCCTATATCATTGTACCTCATTTTTTATTCTGCTTCAATATAAGTTTTTACTAATTCATCAAAGGTTCCGTCAGCTTTCAGTTCTTCAATGGCAGTATTAATCTGCTCTGCAAGTACAGTATCGCCCTTAGGAAGCGCAATTGCATAGTTTTCAATTTCAAATTCAAACTGTGCACCGTCCACTGCCACTACCTGACCCTCAAATTTGCTTTCAAAAACAAGTGCAGGGTTCTTATCGATAATCACACAATCAACCTTACCGTTTACAAGGTCATTAACAGCATCTACAGCCTTATTGTAAGAAGAAACGGTGCTTCCCGGAATATCTGTCGCAATGAAGTCACCGGTTGTTCCGAGCTGTACACCAATTGTTTTTCCTTCCAAATCTGCAGCTGTTGCAATAGCAGAATCTGCAGGAAGCACTACATACTGAACAGCTTCATAATAAGGATTGGAGAAATCTACTGTCTCCTTTCTTTCTTCTGTCACAGTCATACCTGCTGCCGCAATATCAATCTTACTTCCGATAGAAGTTACCAAAGATGCAAATTCCATATTCTCAATTTTTACTTCCACGCCAAGCTTTTCACCGATTGCTTTCACAAGCGCCATGTCAAAGCCGTCAGGCTGTCCGTCATCGCCTACATACTCAAAAGGCGGGAACTCAGCGTTGGTACCTACTGTCAATACGCCGTCTGCTAAAGCAGCGCTTGCAACGCCGTCTGCACTTTCGGTTGTTGCTGCTTCGCTGCCGCCGCAAGCAGTAAGCATGGTCATTGCCATAACTGTTGTTAACAATAATGCTACTAATTTTTTCATAACTTTTCCTCCTCAAATGAACTGTATTATTTACAGTTTTTTCAAAACATAGGTAGTCTATCACTTTCCAATGATAAAATCAAGTCATTTACACATCATACAAAACCCGTACCATCTTATAGGGAGTTCTGTAATTGTAATTGGATATCTTAATCCCCGTCTTCGGACTGCTGGCATGAATTACCTGTCCGCCACCGATATAAATTGCTACATGATTAATGGTTCCGCCCTTAGCATAAAAAATCAAATCGCCGGGCTGTATCTGGGAATACTGAATCTGCGTACCGGCATTTGCCTGCGTCCGCGATGTACGGGGAAGAGACACTCCATACTTCTTAAACACACTCTGTACAAAGCCGGAACAGTCCGCACCTTTTGTAAGGCTTGTACCACCCCACACATACGGATTTCCCAAAAATTGCTTTGCATACTGACAAATTTCCACACGGATATCAGAAACACCCTGCCCATACAGAAGCTCTGTCATGGTAACTGCGGTATTTAAGTCAGCTCTCACTTCCACATAATCAGAAGATACATACACCTCGTCATCATCCAGATATACTTTTACCCATCCATTATCTAAAATTTCTGCAATTTCAAGGCTTTCTCCCTGCGCCACCTGAGTAACAATTTCCGAATTTGTGTTGGGTTCTTCCCTGACATTTAATGCATCCGCAGATGCCACCGCGGTTGCCGTTGCCAGTTCTTCTCCTTTTTGCTGTGCCCCAAAGCCGGTCAGCAAATATTCTTCTTTTACGTATCCGTCAACTTTGCCGGATGTGATATGTGCCCATCCGCCTTCACTGCTTATAATTTCGCAAGCTGCATTTTTAGGCAATTTACCAACCAATTTGCCGGATTCATCAGGCTCTTGCCGGATGTTTAAGTTATTTTCCTCTACATTACAGATTCCAAGATGCGTATATCCCCATCTGGCACCCTCTGCCTGTTTTGCAATTTCCTTATATTCTTCCTCCGTTAAAACATCCGAAAAGAAATCACCGATTCCGGCAGAAAGAAGTTCTTCCGATTCACTTGTATTTGTATTTTCATTCGGAATCTCTGCGGCAATTACCGTTGCAGGTGCCATACAGATGACACTGCAGGAAAGAGCGCAAAGTCCAAAATTTATCAGCTTTTTCAAAACGTTCCTCCAAATATTACAAAATTGTTACAAACCTTTTTCATTATAGCAAGGAACGGATACTCTGTCAATTTTTATCCCGAAGCAACATTTTCCAATCAGTAATTTATCCTATCGCTTTCCTTTACTCCGGCTTCCTGAAAAATCCGAATTGTCTGCCGTTATATTCAAATACCTCATGAAGGACAAACTGGTCTGACAGTCCCGGAAATTCCTCCTGCATATAATAAAGACTTTCCATAGAACAGAAAAACCACTTCTCATCCTCCAAATCCAAACGGACTCTTTCCATCGTATCCAATGGCGTATTCTTGTAAGACCATTCCGTCGTGTGCAAATGGGTATCTCTGTCTATCATGGATAACAGCTCCGGCACCCCTTCTCCGAAGGCTTTGGCATCCGGCGGTACCTGTACCCATACATAATCGGCAAACTCCTTAAGTTCTGCTCTCTTCCATATAGTTTCAGAAGATGTCTTTAACGCTTTTGGCATACAATAAAGGCTGTCAAACGCCATAATAAACAAAATCAGCGTTGTAATCACGCGGAGAGATAAGAACCAAAAACGTTCCGGATTTTTCCGGACAGATTCCCTGTTTTCTTTCCATTCCAAGTAAATTTCCTGACTTTTCTGCAAAATCACCGCCTGCAACAGCAGCATCAGGAATAAAATGATAAATATACTTCCTTCTGCAGCACGGTTAATGTAATAAAGCATTAATCCCAGACTCATAACACCTATCAGGAAGTAAAACGGCATCCGTCCTTTTTCTTCCTTCTGTGGGAAGAAAATGCGCAGCATCCCCATTCCCGCAACTGTCAGAAACAGTGCAGTAGCTCCTGCCCATGCATGTGTCACATCGGGAAGCGGCAGTTCAATATTGCTGACATAATCCCTGTCAGAAATCAGCGGAAATAAAAATTCTTTCAAATCCAGAATACTGCCACCTGCAATCAGGTTATATCCTGTCACTATTACATATGCCAGAATAAAAGGAATTACCGCATATATCATAAGTTCCCTTACAAGCAACAGCATTTTTTTCAGTGAAAGCCTCTCCCCGTCCATAATCTGCCATGCCCATCTGTACAACGCAAACGCAAGCATAATTACTAAACCTACTTCCGTTGACCACACAAAGGAGCATGCTATCAGCACTACCGCAAGAATATTGTATTTCTTCTGTTTTTTATATTCCAAAAGAGCAAGTGCCACCATCATAATCGGAAAAATCATGCGATGAGGATGTACCTGCAAATAGACACCGCCCTGCATCAGCATAAAATATTCTTCGCCGATGGCAAACATTGCCAGATAAAAAATCACATCATCCTTTGCCAGATAATCCAGCACATAAATAAACAATAAAATAGAAATTCCCGCAATCACTGCGCTGACTGCAAAAAGACCTGTCAGGTAATCGATATGGAAAAATTTATGCAGTACTTTCAAAACCGGCATATAAAAAATCGCATAATGTCCGTAAAGTGCCTGCATATCTTCACTGTAAGGAATCAGCCAGCAAACATTAATGATACTGTTGGTATAAGCATGGCTGTGATAAGTTCCGCCCTGAATATCCTGAAAAATATTGGGTGCATAAAATTGCACGGATGTAAGCACGGTAAATACACTTGCCACAACAGCTCGAATCACTTTTCTGATTTTATAAGTCTTTTCCTTCTGTTCTTTTCTCAGCAAAAACAGGCAGATAACAACCCCTGCCGCCATCAACGTAATCCACAACGGAAAAGGCATAAATCTTCGAACCAAATCTTCTTCGTTTAACGGAAAATCCGTATTCATTTCATTGATATAAAAAAGTATCATCCACAAAACCAGTGCCGCAACCGGCAATGCAGCCCATACTCTTTCAAACTGTCCTTCCCGCGCACCTGCTTTCTTGCCCGTTATCATATGACAAAGCAGCGTTGTTCCCACAAAAACAGC
This sequence comes from Lachnospiraceae bacterium, assembly GCA_017434885.1. Taxonomy (GTDB): domain Bacteria; phylum Bacillota; class Clostridia; order Lachnospirales; family Lachnospiraceae; genus Suilimivivens. The sequence goes on from JAFSGE010000056.1 coordinate 158,999, forward strand.
ACATGCCATCACATAAAACATCATATAACTTACCGGCAGAATATTTCTCATCATTCCAAATAGCATAAATGCTATCAATCCGCAAAAAATACTTTTACCTTTCTGACAAATCATTTATCTTCCTCTCCTTTGTTTTATATCTCATGATAGCATCTGCCTTCTTCCACATCTTTTATCATCTGTTCCCTCAAGGCTTCCACACTATCAAATTTCTTTTCCGCTCTCTTATACTCTGCAAAAGACACTACCACTTCCGCACCATATAAGTCTCCCTCATAGTCATACAAATAGGTCTCGACACTGACAGCCTCCGTATCGTTTACTGTTGGTTTCTTACCGATATTTGTAATGGCTTTATACTCTTTTCCTCTGCAGTTTACAGTAGAATAATACACACCGTTCGGTGGCAAAAGCTTGTCTTTTTCGGGATAAATATTTAACGTGGGCATTCCCAATTTGCGTCCCAGTCTTTTGCCGCTTTCCACAGTACCTGTGATACTGTACAGTCTTCCGAGAAGGAAAGAAGCTGTTTTCATATCTCCCTTTTCCACTGATTCCCTGACATAGGACGAACTGATTTCACGCTCTCCGTATAAAATTTTACTGATTATTTCCACTTCAAATCCGCACTGCTCTGACATCTGATGCAGCAGATGACTGTTTCCCTTTCCGCCTGCACCGAAAGACAAATCACTTCCTGCCACTATATACGCAGTATTTATCTGCTCTGCCAATACCTTTTCCACAAACTCCTCTGCAGGTATTGCTGCCGTTTCTTTATTTAACGGAAACTCTATTAAAATATCAACGCCAAGACTTTCAAAGAGACGTCTCTTTTCAGAAAGCGGTGTAAGCTCTGCCTCCCCTGCTTTCCCAAAAAAGGATGCCGCAGGAGAATCGAAAGTAAAAACCACAGCTTTCATCCCTTTCATCTTTTGCTCCATCAAATGCAAAAGAAGTACCTTATGACCGATATGGATGCCATCAAATTTTCCGATTGCCACAGCACTTTTTTCTGTCAGTTTAAAATCTGTGCGCCCATTTATAATCTGCATCATTCGCTTCCCTTCCGTCTTATTGTTCAAAAAACAACTGCACAGGACAGAGTAGTTTTCGTTTTTTATCATAACGGTACACCCCGTGGAATTTTCCTTCCGCACTGTATAAACGAACCTGCTCCTCATTGGTCAGTTCTTTTTCTGTCTTATATTCTTCTCTTTTTAGCTGATTGCCGTTAGCAAGTGCTTTCTGCGCATTTTCGCCTGCCACTACCGCATTCAAATGCGTAAACATCTCTTCCACCGGAATCACTAACTCGTCAAGCCTTCCTTCATCTGCCATTTTTTGAATCTCGGAAAGCGGATAGGCTCTATCAATGCCAAAGCGACCGGACTGTGTTCTCTTAAGCGAAGTCATTACGGCTCCGCATCCAAGCTTCTGTCCGATATCATGACATAACGTTCTGATATAAGTACCTTTGGAACAGCGCACCCGGATACAGAACTTTGGCATTTTCTCTTCCAGTATTTCAATTTCCAAAATCCTGACAGGGCGGCTTTTCCGCTCAATTTCCTTGCCTTCCCTTGCCAGTTCATAAAGCTTCTTTCCGTTTACTTTCAGCGCAGAATACATAGGCGGTGTCTGGTCATAATCCCCTACAAATGAGAGAATTACTTCTCTTACCTGCTCCTCTGTCGCTTCCACTTTGCTTTCTGTAAGTACTTTACCTGAAATATCCTGGGTATCTGTTACCATTCCAAGTTCAAACTCTGCAATATATTCTTTTTCTTTCTCTGTAAGCATGTCACACAATTTGGTAGCACTGCCGAGACAAACAGGAAGAACCCCCACCGCATCGGGGTCGAGGGTTCCTGTATGACCGATTTTTTTCTGTTTACAGATACCACGCAGCTTTGCTACTACATCATGGGAGGTAAATCCCTTTTCTTTGTAGACATTGATGATTCCGTGTTTCATATTTTACCATTACTTTCCTGTCTGCATTCTTAATCAGCTTAACGCCATGCTCTTTTTACAGCTGCTTTGCAATCTCTGCAATTAATTTATCAATAATTTCCTGCGAATCTCCCTGCATGGTTACACCGGCCGCTTTCACATGACCGCCTCCGCCAAAACAGGAAGCCACTTTTGCCATATCTACGTCTCCGCTGGCACGCAGGCTTGCTTTATATTCCTTTTCTTTCATCTCATACAAAAACAGGGCGCATTCCACCCCCTTCGTATTTCTGAGCTGACTGACAATTCCGTCCAAATCCTTGGTATTTGCCTGATAGCGCTCCATCATAGCGATGTCCGCCACACCCACAATGCACTTACCGTCTAAATACAGCTTGCTCTCTGTGAGTACTTGTCCCATAATCCGGTTCTGAACAAAAGTCTTTTCATAAAAAGTACTGTCTATCAATCTGGGAAAATCGAAACCGTAGGCAATCAGTTTTGCCGCAATTTCCAGTGTCTGCGGCGCTGTATTGGAATACTGGAATACACCTGTGTCATGAATGATTCCTATGTATAATGCCTTGGCAATTTCTTCATCTATTACACGTTTATCTTCCATCACCTGATATACCAGTTCACTTGCAGAGCTTGCGGTGGGTACCACATAATTCACATCTCCGCAACCTGTCGCATTACTGATATGATGGTCAATGTTAACCGTTTTCTTTGCACTGTCAAAAAACTTTTCTGCCTCTCCCAGTCTCGACTTCTCACAATCCAAAGCAATAAACACATCAAAATTTTCTGTAACAGGTTGAAAATCACTGCAGATTTCACCGACACCACTAATACAGTTAAAAATATCGGCCGGTTTTTCTATCATCACCTGAATCTGCGCATCCTTGCACAATTTTTTCAGATAAAGATAAAGTCCCATAACAGAACCCACACAGTCTCCGTCCGGTCTTACATGACCGCTGATACCGATTGTTTTTGCACCTTTTACTTCTTCATAAATATTCATGGGATAACCAGCCTTTCCTATAACCGGTTGTAACTATCCGGAGCAAAAGCAAAGCCTTATAAAAGCGGCTTTGCCCATGTAAACTCTGAATAGTTACAATCATTCCTTATTCTTCCCGATTGTCATTACTGATTACATCATCAATCAGCTTCGACATTCTGACACCGTATGCAATGGACTCATCCACAATAAAACGGATTTCCGGTGTATTGCGGAGATTAATCTTCTTTGCAAGCTGATTTTTGATATACCCTTCGGCACTCTTAAGTCCCGCCATGGTATCCGCAATCACCTGCTCGTCACCGTATACACTGATCCATGCTTTACAGGTCTTTAAATCAGGTGCTACTTCCACGGCCACCACGGAAGTAAGCGGGCTGATTCTGGGGTCTTTAATTTCTCCCCTGATTACTTCAGCCAGAACTCTTAGCACCTCCCCGTTGATACGGGTGTTTTTCATACTGTTTTTTCTCACCTGGGAACCTCCACCATAATATAAGCTTCCACAATATCAAGTTCCTGCATCTGGTCAAAGCCTTCAAATACAAGACCACATTCAAATCCTGCTCTGACTTCTTTTACGTCATCTTTAAATCTCTTTAAGGACTTCAGCTCACCTTCGTAAATCTGATTTCCTTCTCTGCTGATACGAACCTTACAGTCTCTCTGGAAGGTACCGTCAAGCACGTAGGAACCTGCAATATTACCAACCTGAGACGCCTTGAAGATTTGTCTTACTTCTGCGTGACCGATTACCTTTTCCTCAAAGATAGGATCAAGCATACCCTTCATGGCAGCTTCGATATCTTCAATTGCCTGATAGATAACCTTATAAAGCTTCACATCAACGCCTTCACGCTCTGCAATCGCCTTTGCTGTGGCATCGGGACGTACATTAAACCCGATAATAATTGCATTGGATGCAGATGCTAAGGTCACGTCGGATTCGTTTACGGCACCTACGCCGCCGTGGATACATTTTACCACAACTTCTTCGTTGGAAAGCTTCATGAGACTCTGCTTCACAGCTTCCACACTACCCTGAACGTCTGCCTTAACAATAATGTTCAGTTCTTTCAGATTACCTGCCTGAATCTGGGTAAACAAATCATCCAGAGACATTTTTGCTTTGGTTTCTTCCAGCATCTTTTCTTTGTTCTGAGCCAGGTAGGTTTCTGCATAAGATTTTGCCTGCTTATCACTTTCATGGGCAATAAACACTTCACCTGCACTGGGTACATCGGAAAGACCTAAAATTTCTACAGGTGTAGAAGGTGTTGCTTCTTTTACCCTTCTTCCCTTGTCATCAATCATGGCTCTTACTTTACCGTGGCTTGCGCCTGCAGAGATAAAGTCACCCACATGCAGCGTACCCTTCTGTACCAAAACGGTTGCGACAGGACCACGTCCCTTGTCAAGCTCAGCCTCGATAACAAGACCTCTTGCTCTTCTGTCAGGATTTGCCTTCAGTTCCATAATTTCGGAAGTGAGCAGAATGGTTTCCAGAAGGTCTTCAATACCTTCTCCTGATTTCGCGGATACCGGTACAAATTCCGTACTTCCGCCCCAGTCTACGGGAATCAGTTCGTATTCTGTCATTTCCTGCTTCACTCTGTCGATGTTGGCACTGGGCTTATCAATCTTGTTAACAGCCACAATAATTTCAATTCCCGCTGCCTTAGCATGGTTAATTGCTTCCACTGTCTGAGGCATTACACCGTCGTCTGCCGCAACTACCAAAATTGCAATATCGGTAGAATTTGCACCACGCATACGCATAGCCGTAAAGGCTTCATGTCCCGGTGTATCAAGGAATGTAATGGTCTGACCGTTAATAGTTACAGTATACGCACCAATGTGCTGTGTAATACCTCCGGCTTCTTTGTCTGTTACGTTTGTCTTACGGATTGCATCCAAAAGGGATGTTTTACCATGGTCAACGTGACCCATAACACAAATTACGGGAGGTCTGCTTACTAAGGATTCTTCCGCCTCGTCTTCTTCTTTCAGAAGTTCTTCGATAACGTCAACCTTCACTTCTTTTTCACAAATAATTTCATATTCGATTGCAATGTTCTCTGCATCTTCAAAAGAAATTTCAGAGTTTACGGTTACAATCTGTCCCTGAAGGAACAGTTTTTTGATAATCACGGATGGCTGCATCTTCATCTTATCAGCCAAATCCTTAATGGTAAGTGATTCCGGAATGGTAATTACCTTAATCTGTTCTTCTGCAACAGTTTCTACTTTCTTTTCCGGTTTGATAAACTTACCGGGTTTATTCTTACCCTTTACTGCTCCATCCTCTTCTTCATAGAAGAAATCTTTTCTTGACTTTTTGTCACGTTCCTGATTGCTTCTGCGCTTTTCATCAGTTCTGGGTTTTTCCATGTCTTTAACGGGAGCTTCCGGAATGAAACTCTTACCCGGCTTTTCAGGTTTTCTGAATCGAGCATCCTGCCCGCTGTTTCCTTTTTCAGGACGAGCACCACCTTGAGCAGGTCTGCCGCCGCCTTGATGATTGCTGCCAGTGCGGAAATCGCCCCTGCCGTTCTGACCATTCTGGCGATTACCGAAAGAGCCTCCTCTGCCTTCATTTCTCTGACCTCTTTGTTCCTGATTGTTTCCGGAGTTTCCTGCATTTCTTTCATTTCTGGGATATCTCTCCTCTTTTACAGGTGTCTTCTGCACATGCTGCTGTGTTTCCGATGCAACAGATTCTGCAGATGCTACAGTCTTAGCAACCTCTCTATTTTCCTTCTGGGCTGCAGCATTTTTTGCTGCAATCCTTTCGTTTTCCATTCTTCTTGCATTTTCCTTAAAATCAGGTTTTATGCTGTCCGGCACGGAAGGCGCAGTAAGCGGTCTGATAATCTTGTGAGGTGCCTCCTGCACTCTTCCCTGGGCAGGATGGTTGCCGCCTCCCTGGGGTCTGTTTCCCTGATTTGCATTCTGGGCGGGACGTCTCTCGCCACCCTGACGCTGTCCGGGAATATTGCTGTTGTGAGGATTGCTCACAAAGATAATTTTCTTTTTCTTCTTAGGTGCTTCCTGCACAGGTGTTACCGCTTTTTCTTCCTTTGCAGGTGCCTTTTCTTCTTTTACCATTTCTGCTTTCTCTGCAGTAGCCACAGGCTTTTCAGCTGCAGGTGCGCTTTCTTTTGCAGATATATCATCTGCTTTAGATGTCTGCTGTCCGAAAGCTTTTTTTACCATATTGACTGCATCGTCCTCTACAGAACTCTGAGCCGCTTTTACTTCAATACCTTTATCCTGTAAAAAGGCAATGATTTCTTTGCTTTGCATATTCAATTCCTTTGCAAGTTCATGCACTTTCATTTTTGCCATTTATTTACCTCCGTCTCATTTGAAAGCTTCCAAATTTTTTACTATGTTTGCTGCCATCCCTTGATCCGTCACCGCTATTGATGCTCTCATCTGCTTACCGATTGCTTTTCCAAGTGATTCTTTATCACTGTAAAAATAAATCGGTATATTTCGATAGTTGCACATATTGGTAAACATCTTTTTGGTATTGTCGGATGCATCTACCCCCACAATCACCAGTGCAGCTTTTCCCTCTTTGATTGCTTTTTCTGTTGAAAATTCACCGCTCACCAGATTTCTTCCTCTGGCCGAGAGCCCCAACAGGGATAATACTTTATCCATTTTCTTCATCAAACTCCTTTTCCAGGCTGTCATAGACATCATTTGGAATGCTCATTTTAAAAGACCGTTCCAATCCTTTATTTTTTCTGGCTTTTATCAGACACTCTTTGGAAATACAAAGATATGCCCCTCTGCCGTTTTTCTTGCCTGTTTTATCCAGTGTAATGGTATCTTCCGGTGTTTTCAGCACACGCATCATCTCTTTTTTGCTTTTCATTTCACCGCAGCCCACACACTGCCTTAAGGGAATTTTTTTTGCCATACAGATGCTCCTTTCTTATTCAAGGTCTCCATCTTCAGCTTCTTCGTATCCCTCGTATTCTTCATACTCCTCGTACTCACCCTCTTCGTACTCATCATACTCATCCATATAATCTTCATAACGGAATCCGGGTGCATCCTTAGCCTGTGTTTCACTCTTAATATCAATCTTATATCCTGTCAGTCTTGCAGCAAGTCTTGCATTCTGTCCTTCCTTACCGATTGCAAGAGAAAGCTGATAATCGGGAACAACTACCTTTGCTGTCTTTTCATCGGGATCTGCAAATACCGCAACAATCTTTGCAGGTGATAATGCATTCTGAATCAGGTTACCGGGGTTCTCATCCCAGTTGATAATATCAATTTTTTCGCCTCTGAGCTCATTTACGATAGAGTTTACTCTGTCACCGTTCATACCTACGCATGCACCTACTGCATCTACGTTGGGATTTACGCTGCGGACAGCCATCTTGGTTCTGCTTCCCGCTTCTCTGGCAATACTCATAATTTCTACTGTTCCGTCTTTGATTTCGGTTACTTCAGCCTCAAACAATCTCTTTACCAGTTCAGGATGAGTACGGCTCACTAAAATTCTGGGACCCTTGGGAGTATTCTTTACTTCAAGAATATATACTTTAATTCTCTCGGTAGGCTTAAATGTTTCTCCCTTTACCTGCTCACTTTCGTTTAAGATACCGTCTGCCTTTCCGAGGTTAATGCTGATGTTTTTTCCAACGTAACGCTGCACAATACCGGTTACCACATCTTTTTCTTTTTCAAAATACTGATTATAAATAACACTTCTTTCTTCTTCTCTGATTTTCTGTAAAATCACGTTCTTTGCATTCTGTGTCGCAATACGACCGAATTCCTTGGACTTAATTTCCACATTCAGGATGTCACCAATCTGTGCATCAGATTTCTGCTTCTGTGCATCATCAAGGGAAATCTGAAGGCAATCATCTTCCACTTCCTCTACCACTTCTTTTTCTGCATAGCAAAGGAAATCGCAGGTTTTTCTGTCGATTTCAACCTTTACGTTATCGGATTTACCGAAATGGTTCTTGCAGGCGGTAATCAAAGAGTTCTCAATCGCCTCAAAAAGAGTTTCTTTGCTGATTTCTTTCTCCTTCTCCAAAATATCCAATGCTTCCATTAATTCTTTGTTCATTTTTTCCTTATCCCTTTCCGTCCATTCTATGTATGGACTATCCTATTCTTGTTAAAAATCAAAAGCCAGTCTTATCAAGGCTATATCGTTTCTCGCAAATAACACTTCTTTGCCTTCTTCGGTTTCAATGGTAATCTGTTTTTCATCAAAGGACTTCAAAATGCCTTCAAACTCCTTACTTCCGTTAAGCGGCTTGTAAGTTTTAATCTCTACCGCCTGCCCGATACTTTTTTGCAGATGCTTATCTTTTTTTAAGGTTCTTCCAAGTCCCGGACTACTCACTTCAAGAATATACGCATCTTCAATAAAATCCGTTCTGTCAAGTTCATCGGAAAGTGCTCTGCTGACAGCTTCACAATCATTGATATTCACGCCCTCTTCCTTATCAATATAGGCTCTCAAATACCAGTCACTTCCCTCTTTGACATATTCAATGTCGTAGATTTCCACCCCATTTTTTTTGGCAATGGGAAGAAGCAGTTCCTCTGTTCTTGCCTCATAGGTATCTCTTTTTGACATTCTTTCACCTCTCTTACCGTTTGTTCCCTCATTACTTCAACAAAAAAGTGGACTTGCCAGCCCACTTTTTAGTAATCATCTTTAATTCTTCCTTATCTTAGCACTGTTTTCCGGGGAAATCAATAGATTTTCCCAAATTTTACACAGTTTTTTCGCTTTTCTTTGCCGTTTCTTCTTTGTACATTTTAAGAAGAAGGTACGCTGCCAACACTGCAAAGCCAATCAGCCCGATAAATCCGGTAGGTGCCGGTCCCAAAAACACATTATAAGGATTTTCAAGAGAAGTAAAATATACTCCGATGCTTGCAAATCCGTTAATCAATCCATGTGCCATAATGGCAGGAATACAGCTTTTTGTCTTTATGGTAACATAAGAGAAAATAATTCCGAGTACCACACAGAACAAACACATCATCAAAATCCCCGTAACCGGATAACCTCTATATCCCAATCCGTAATTATGTCCCATTGCCGTAAGAGGTGCATGCCAAAGTCCCCAAATCACACCGCTGATTAACAGGGTAGGCACTATTGAAAAACGTTCCATCATTTTCGGTAACAGATAGCCTCGCCATCCCCATTCTTCACCAAAACAATTCACCGCATTGATAAAAGGGGATAAAAAAATTCCCATCAGAATCTGACTTACCATCATTGCCTGCAATTCCGGAACGGAAGCTTCCACCTGTGCCTGCGCCTGCAACACTGCTCCCAAATAGCTGAGATTCGCATCAAACTGCTTCGGGAAAATCAGGAAATACAAAGCACCGCCAACTACCACGAGAAACGCCATGCCAAACCATGCAAGCGCAAAATACTTCAAGTTCTTTTTGATGTTAACAGCCAGATACAACTCTTCCAAATGAAAACCTTCTTTGGTGAGAAGTCTGGTAAGCACTACCGCAAGTGCCGGCATAAACATGGCACATGCCGTCAGATTCTGTGCAATCAAAGCCTCGTTTATGTCGGCACTGCCGACAAAGGGGGCAATCACAAAAATTTCCAGAGCATAGGTCAGCACAAAGGTAATGACCAGATATAAAACAATTCGTTTTACAGTTAAATTTTTATTTTCCATAAAATAACCTCATTGATTTTGTCGCTTGCTTATCTTCCGATGCTGTAATATTCCACTCCTGTTTGTTTCATTTCTTCCGGAGCATATAAATTTCTTCCGTCATACACAAGCGGAGTATGCATTTTCTCTTTGAATACGGCAGGAGTAAGTTCTTTCATCTCTTTCCATTCCGTAAATACAAAACAGATGTTGGCACCGCTTAACGCCTCCTCGCAGGAAGAAACATAAGTAATACTTCCTTTATCCAGCTTTCCTTCCGGGAATATCTGTTTTGCCCGGTCTGTTCCCTTGGGGTCATATGCATAAATATCAGCCCCGCTTGCAAGCAGACACTTAATATTATCAATAGACGGTGCTTCTCTAAGGTCATCCGTGCCGGCCTTAAAGGTAAGTCCCAGTACCGCCACTTTTAATCCCTTAAAAGAAATCATTCTGTCTTTTGCCTTTTCAAAAAGGCGGGTTTTCTGGTCCGTGTTTACCGCAACACATGCCTCTACGGTCCTAAGCTGATACCCATGTTCCTTGGCCAGAAATTTAAGTGCCTTGGTATCTTTGGGGAAACAGCTTCCGCCAAAACCGATTCCTGCATTTAAGAAACGGGAACCTATTCTCTCATCATAACACATTCCCTGTGCCACATCCGTAATATCCGCACCTACTAATTCACAGAGGTTTGCAATATCATTCATGTAAGAAATCTTCAAAGCAAGGAAATCATTACATGCATATTTTATCATTTCTGCGGAGCGACGTTTTACGGAAACAATGGGAAGTTTAAAAGGCTCATAAATTTTCTTAAGAAGTGCTTCTGCCTGCGCACTTTCCGTACCGATAATAATTCTTGCGGCATGAAGTGTATCATGTACCGCGGTTCCCTGCGCCAAAAATTCAGGATTGGAAGCCACTTCCACTTTCACATCATGTACCAGAAAATCCTTAATGAACTGCTCTACTTTATCATTGGTTCCCACCGGCACCGTAGACTTTACCACTACAAGACAATCCTTCTCAATGGTCTCTGCAATTTGTCTTGACACAGTGGCGATGTAGCTTAAATCCGCACTTCCATCCGGCATCTCAGGTGTTCCCACACCGATAAAAATGGCATCTGCGTCTTTATATGCTGCTTTATAATCAGTCGTATAATGTAAAGTTCCCCTTTCGTTATTCTTCTGCATCAGTTCTTCCAGTCCGTCCTCATAAATAGGAGAAATCCCCTGACGCATCATCTCTACTTTTTTTTCATCTACGTCCACACAAGTGACATCATATCCTTTTTCTGCAAAACATACACCTGCAACCAGTCCTACATATCCTGTTCCTGCTACTGCTATTTTCATGTTCTTTCCCGTCCTGTATTTTTTAATCTAATTCCAAATCAAACTTTTGTTTATCCTCTACACTGATATCCTGACCAATCTGCACTTCAATCAGCTTCAGTTCCGTATCTGCCAGAATCGAATGCTTACATCCCGCCGGCATCTGAATCACATCTCCTGCCTTTACAGTTTTTATCTCTCCGTCAATAACTGCCCTTCCGGTTCCCGATATTACATTCCACACCTCATCTCTTCTCTCATGGCTGTGGTAATTCATTCTATTTCCCGGATTCAGCGTTACTTTTATGGTCAGACTTTCCTCCTGCACATCAAGCACTCTAAAACTTCCCCATGACTTTTCCGCAAACATAATCTGCTGGTCTATTTTATCCACAAAAGGCTTGATATAGCTGGACTGTTCTTTATCGGATACCAAAATGCCCTCTGCACTTGCCGATACCACCACATCATTTAATCCCATACAAAGAACCGGAACATCAAGTTCATTGATTACATGTACATTTTCACACTTTTCATTCAGCATGACCTTACCGATGCTGGCTTCTTCCATCGCTTCCGTCAAAGTGTTCCACGTACCCAAATCCTTCCACTGTCCGGCAAAACGCATCACTTCAATATTATCTTCTTTTTCTACCACTGCATAGTCAAAACTGATTTTATTCAAAGTTTCATACTTTGCAAACAAATCACGGTAATCCGCAAAATCAATAAGCTGATGTGCTTTTTCCAATACATACTTTAGCTTATAGGCAAACACACCGCCGTTCCATAAAGCCCCTTGGGCAATATAACTCTCTGCAGTCTTAATATCCGGCTTCTCCTTAAAAGTCGCCACCTTGCTTACCTGTTCCTTGCTTGCAGGAATCACATAGCCATACTTTTCACTGGGATAAGTAGGCTCAATTCCCATAAGAACCAGATTGGCACTTCCCTCATCTGCAAGTTCACCAAGCTTCTTTACCGCCTCGAAGTAATCCTGATTTACATACGGGTCCACAGGACATACCACCACAGACTCCTCTTCGGAAATTCCAAGCACATCATGCAAATAAGCAGTTGCCAGTGCAATCGCCGGAAAAGTATCTCTTCTGCACGGCTCCACGCAAACTCCCACTTCACTTCCAAGCTGGTTATGAATGGATGAAACCTGCGTCTTTGATGTGGCAATGGTTACCGTTGCATTTTCGTCCACGCTGCGAATTTGTCTGTATACTCTCTGAACCATAGATTCATATTCGTCATTTTCTGTTTTAAAAATCTTGATAAACTGCTTGGAACGAATGTCATTGGAAAGCGGCCATAAACGCTTACCGCTACCGCCGGACAATAAAATGATATTCATGCTTTCTATACTCCTGCCATGTTATTCATATTCCTGCTGTAACTTTTCCGAAATCTTTTGATACATCGGAAGAGAAACACCATATTCCTCACCTAATCTTGCCACAGAATATACAAGACCGTCAAGTTCTGACTTCTTTCCGGCTTCCACATCGCGTTGCATGGAGGTTTTCACTCCCGGTGCAAGACTATCCATAATGGCAACATTGGTTGCCACCATATCCTCTTCAAATGTAATTCCCATAGCCTTGGAAAGTATCATAATTTCACTGATTAACGTCTTAAAAGTCTCTCTGATTTCTCCCGGCTTCTGAATATCATCGGATGCTGCGCGATAATACTGACCGCATGCAGCTGCCGGAGAAATATAAGAAAACTTTCTCATAGCATCTTTACGGATATTGTCGGAAAGCACACACTCAATTTCTGAATCTTCCAAGTCTTTTTTGATGTCTGCAAGCACCTGACGATATTCTTCAGGCTCTCTGACACCAAATACCACACGGAACAGATTTCCGCTTTGGAACAGGCATCCCGGTTCCTTAATCATTCCCACAATATAAATACAACCGTCTGTCACCAACAACTCCGGAAGTTCTTTTTGCATTCTGCCGCCGGTTCCGTAAATATTCAGTACCGGAATCACTACTGTCTCAGGCTTTGCCACCCTGCGGATAAACGGAATGGTTTCCTCCAAAGAATATCCCTTGACACATACAAAAATCACATCAGGTTTTTCTTCGTAATGCTCCATATCGGTTGCCTTGATATCTTCAACTACAAAACTACCTTTTGCTGTTGTTTCCATTCGAAGCCCATTTTCCTGCATGGCTTTTAAATGAGCGCCGCGGGCAATTAACGTTACATCCTTACCTGCCTTTGTCATATAGGCACCCATGCATCCGCCGGTTCCTCCGGCTCCGATAATCAGGTATTTCATTTTTCTTTTCCTCGTTCCTTTTATTCTTCTCTTGCTTCCAAATGAATATCTGCAAACCTTTCAAGTTCCTCTTTTGCCTTTCGGAAGCATTCTAACAATTTGTAAGAAAATACACCGCACTCTCCCTGCAAAATCATGTTATAGGCATCATCAATGGGTATCGCATCTTTGTACACACTCTCACTGATTAGTGCCGCAAAACAGTCTGCCACGGAAACAAGCTGCGCCGAAATAGGAATTTCATCCTCTTTCAGCCCATCCGGGTATCCGCCGCCATCATATTTTTCATGATGGGAACGGGTAATTTCCAGACTACATTTTACGTAATCTTCTTCCCACAAATCCTTAATGCTCTCTATTATATCATAACCTCTGATGGAATGCGACTTTACATATTCAAATTCTTCTGCTGTAAGTTTGCCCGGCTTTAATAAAATGGCATCCGGAATCATAACCTTTCCCACATCGTGAAGCACACTGGCAGACGCAATAATTTTTATCTTTTCTTCCGTAAGTTCATATTCAGGATAGTCTTCCATCATATGTTTTGCAAGAATTTCCGTAAATCCTTTGACAAGTGTAAGATGAGAACGTTCCTCCATGTTTCTGTACTCGACAACGGTACCCAGAACATCAATCATCTTCTCATTGCTTTTCTTCAATTGCTCTGCCTGCTGTTGCAAAAGCTTATACTGATTACGCAAGGTAAACGCCTGTCTCTCCAGTTTCTCCTTAAACTCATTCTTCTCCAGGTACAGATTAACCAGCTTTTCTACTCTCTGCTTTACAAAGTCAGTATTAACCGGCTTTCGGATAAAATCGGAAATTCCATAGTCAAAGCATTCTGCCACCAAAGCAACATCCTGCTCACTGGTTACCACAAGTACCGGAAATTCTCCCATATAATTTTTTTCGTTCAGCATTTTAAGAAGCGTCACACCGTTTACTTCCGGCATAACAATATCAAGAAGTACAGCTGCAATTTCTTTCATCTGAGTCTCTATCAGCTCCAGGGCTTCACGGCCGTTCTCCGCTTCCAAAATTTCATAATCTTCTTCCAGAATATTTTTGAGAACCTGGCGGTTAAATTTTGAATCATCTACTATTAATATCTTATTTTTCATAGCCACTTCCCCTTACTCTCTTAGTTATTGATAACTTCGATTTCTCCATCCTGTTGCTTCAGTGTAATGTTGTACTGATTTTCTGCTTCCCATCTGCATTCCTGCAATTCAGCTACAGTTCCTTCAAAGGCATGCCCGTTAATCTGTATTCTGGCATCCCTGACATTTTTGATGCTTTCATCCACTTCCGCTTCCAGTTTCAGGAATTGTTCCAAATGCTTACTCTTGGTGTAAACAGCCTTTTCCAGCTTTTTAAATACCTCCATCTGGTTTCTGACTTCGGGCGGGAACTTAGCCTTATATTCTTCGTAGGAATTCACCAGCATTTGCAATTCCTGTCTGCCTTCCTGAATCGCAACCTTGATCATACGGTTTTCTTCCCACATCTTTTGGTTCACTCTGACCTTCAGCACTGTATGAAGTCCCGCCTGATTGCCTACATTATTCAGCTTAAATCCCGATTCTGCCTGTGCCACTCCACCGGCAATTACCTTGGTACTGGTAATGACTCCGCCTGCATAAAGCTGGCTGTTCAGACATTTGTCTACTTCAATATTTCCCTTTGCAATTACTTTGGCAGATTCAAAGAATCTGCTGACTACGTCTCTCTCAGCCTGTATCAGACCTCGTCCTGCGGAGTTCATTCCTTTCTTGAGAACGACGCTTCCTCCGCTCTCTATGGTAGCAGCTTCCACCGTGCCGTCAATGACAATGTCATCCGTTGCACGCACTACCGTACCGTATCCGATATCCCCACGGATATGAATACTTCCGTTAAACTGAATATTTCCGGTTGCCAGATTAATTTCGTCGAGCATCAGATGACTGGTTACTCTCAGTTCATCACCTTCCAACCTGACCATACCGTCAATGGCTGCTGTATAGGTTCGCTTATCTTCACTGAGGGAAAAGCCCTGTCCGATCAGGATTCTCTTTTCCACACCTTTTCTGCCTTTAATTTCTGTGCCTCGTACCGTGTATCCGTCTTCTCCCTCCTCGGCAGGATGATATTCAGCAAGCTTCTGACCTTCCCTTACCATTTCAAACCAGTTAATATTCTGATAATCCACGGAGCCGTCTTCAAGCACCTTAGGCTTTCTTTCTGTATCGGTATTAAAAAAGAATTCATAGTAACCGTCTTCACCCTTACTTGGGATTACTCCCTTTGCAACCAATACAGCTTTTCTGTATCCTTTTTTTGCTAAAATATAGTCTACCGCTTCTTCTAAAATCCCCTTACGGATACCATTTTCTTCAAAAATTTCCAAAAGCCTGTTTCTGGTCAGTTCTTTATCCTTTGTGAGCACCGTCACATATGCTTCCATATCATTGGCATTGAAATCAAACTGAAAATCCTCAGAGCGAATCTGACTCTGTAAAAACCGCTCCTGCTCACGATTATACTCATCCAAAATCGCCTGACGCTTCCGTCGCATTTCACTGGCTGTATAGCGCAGGAGACGATAACCATCTACGTCAATTCCTTTCATCAGACCATGCCGGATTACTCTCATTTGTTCCCATGAATATAAGGGATTATTGTACTTCCCGATATCAATCTGATTTTCCAGTCCTTTACGGATTTCGCGCATCTGACGCCAGCCGTACTGTAATGATGCATAAGCCGACACATCTATTCCTCTCACAAGCCCTTTGCTAATCTGGGTAATGGATGCCGCTCTGTATTCTTTTGACAGATAAGGGTCTATATCCACACCGTACTCCAGTGCAATCCGTATTTCATTGAGTTGCTGCGCATCATATCCTTCATTAATATATTTCAGAATATTTACACCTGCCACGCGTGCTTTTCTGATTTGACGCATCACTCCGGCATCCAGCCTGATAAAGCTGTACAAATTCACTCCTGCTTCCAAGCCTTTGCGAAGCTGCCGCATTTTTTCGTAAGGAATCTCCGGAAGGGCATAACGGTTTACATCCACACCTGATTTAAGCCCCAGTCTGATTTCTTCCATCTGGAACCAGTCAAACTCCGGCCTCGCATAGCGCTCTACCGGCAAATGTTCCAAAAGCCCCAATCTGATTTGGCGCATTTGAATAGGCAGGAAACTTTTATTGGCATATAATGCCGTTTTGATTCCTGCCTCTTTGCCTTTAGAGATTTCTTCTATCTGTTCATTTGTAAAACCAACATTTAAAAAATACTCTTTTTCTTTTGATGTCATTGTTTCGTCATCTCTTTCCCGGAATCAAAATGAATCTTTCTTTTACAATTCCATTTTATCAAAACAACAACATCATATCAATAATTTTTTAACAATTTTTTAACGTGTGCATGAATTTTCTGACAAAACCATTATCCTTACTCACTTACTACCTTGTTAAGCTGTTCGGAAAGTTCTCTTACCTGTACTACCATCCTTGCAAGATTTTCTGTTCCTGCGCTGTTTTCCTGGCTGGCTGCCGTCACCTGCTCAATAGCCTGCTCATTTTGTTGTGTATTATTACTGATTCGCCTCATGTTATCTGCAATTTCACTACTTTTTTTCTGTATAACAGCAGCTGTTTTTTCAATGGCATGCACCTGACCTACCAATTCAGCATTGGATGATGTAATCAGCGCCGTGGATTCATTTGCCCTTTCAATATTTTCCATACCGCTTCTGGTAAACAACACATTTTTCTCCATAGCCGCAACAGCTTCATCCGTATTTCCCACTACCTGATGTACGATAGTTCCGATATTTTCTACCGCTGTCTTTGTCTGCTCTGCCAGTTTCTGAATCTCTTCCGCAACTACCGCAAAGCCTTTTCCGTGTTCTCCTGCCCTTGCCGCCTCAATGGTAGCATTCAACGCCAAAATATTTGTCCTGCTGGAAATACTGGTAATAGTCTGTACAATACCGATAATTTCCTTGGATTCCTCTCCAAGCGCCTCTATAATCTGCTTGCAGGCATCCGTACTTTCATAAATCTGTTTCATACTGGCAGTGGTTTCATCCATTCTCTGCTGATTCTTTTCGGTGTTGACACCGATTTGCTCGGTCAAAACAGCTGTGCGGTGATTCATCCTGCCAAGCTCTGTAAGCTGTTCGTTTATATCATGCATTCTCTCATCAGCACCTTCCACAGCATTCGTATTTTCTACTGAACCTTGCAAAAGATTTTCTGCTTGCCTTGCAATATGCTGGTTATTTTGCAAAGATATATCGGAAATAGTCGAAAGCTCTGTCACCATACCAAATAAGGTTTCCGATGTTTTTGAAGCACTTTCCTGCATCTTCTTCATACGGTTTAACAACTCTTCCTGTTCCTCAGCACCCATCAGATTGGAAAGCATAGCTGCCGTTCTGGAAGACAGCATGGTAAAAATTGCTGCAACAGCTATCAAAACAAGTGCACGGGGAATAATACCGAATATAATCACACCGTTCATATCGGTAAAATTATCATCCTGTAATGTCTGTAACTGAAAAGCCAATATCTGTCCAACAGAAACCCCTACTACCGTAAAACCTGTTGCGACAATATTCAAATGCCTCGAAAAATACAGACTTGCTATGGCAATAGGATAAACATAAACCACCACTACATGATAAGTAAGAGTGGTGCTGAGCAATAGCACAAAAATTGCTGCACATATCACATTGAAATACTTTATTTGACCGTTTTCTAATTTCAAAATATTGGTAAGCAGCGTAGGCAACAGTAAAAGCAGACCTCCGCCGATATATGCCACTGTCATAATACTATGCTCTACTTTAAAAACGCGAACTACATTAAGCACATAAACCAATGTAAATATGAAAAAAGTAATCCTCATCACCTTTGCTACAATTTTGTTTGCCTGTCTTTCATTTTCTCTTAACATTCCGTTTCCTGCCGACATATCTTTTTCCTCCTGTCATAATTACAGATTATTTACTTCATGATGAGCAGCTTCAACCTTATCCCTGATGTCCAAAAAAACCTCTGCCAATAACGGTTCAAAATCCTGCCCGCTTCCCTCTTGTATTATCTCAAAGCATTTATCCAGCGGAAGTGCCTCACGGTAACACCTCTTCATGGATACCGCATCAAATACATCTGCAATTGCCATAATTCTCGCACACAAGGGAATTTCTTTTCTTTTTAGTCCGTCCGGATATCCTTTTCCGTTCCACTTTTCATGATGATAACGGGATACTTCATATGCCATCTGTGTAAATTCTTTGTTTTCCAAATGCCCGAATGTTTCCCGGATAATTTCTCCGCCTTTGGCAGCATGCTGCTTCATGGCTTCAAATTCCTCATCAGTCAGCTTTCCCGGTTTCTGCAATATCACATCCGGCACAGAAACCTTTCCGATATCATGCATGGGTGCTGACCTGCATAGGTTATTGATGTAGTCTTTCGTCAGTACATCCTTATAAAATCCTCTGTGTCTAAGTTCTTCTGCCAAGAGCTTGACATACAGTGATGTTCTCTTGATATGACCTCCGGTACTGCCATCCTTATTTTCTACCAATGTAGCAAATCCCATCACCATTTCTTTGTGATAGCGCGACAATTCCTCTATAACCGGATTTTCCTGATTAATATAAACACCGATAATAATTGTTGTCACGGCAATGCTGCTGAGCAACGCCTGCGGATGTATCATCTGAAATGTTGTGACACAAAATAGCACAGCCAAATATGTAAAAATGCCAAACCGCTTATGCCGCTCAATGTATTTCCATCGCTTAAAAAAAGTCACCCATGAAAGCAGAATATATACGCCTGCCATAATAAAGCAGGTATATGCCGAAATCCCCATGGAATAATTGCTGATTTCTCCTTCATGGTATTTCAGCTGCGGCATAAACACCACTACAACCAACACATTCAATATATAAGGAATATACAGGAGCATCCCATATTTCTTGGGTTTCGGTATTCCCTCCGTAATTGCCCGCATATAAAGGAATAGCAAAAAAATAAGCGTATCAAGACTCAGTAAAAAGAACATGTGACAAATCATGTTTACCATCGGTGCTACCACGTCCGGATGATTCACGGTGTGCGCTGTGATGCCATCAAACAATACGCTGATAATTCCCACAACAAGCAGATAGTCAAATATCCTCAGCTTATGCTTTTTGTGGTATTTCCCACGCTCTTTCCAATATAGAAATGCAATGTATAATAAAATCATCATACATCCCATCTGTAACTTATAATATTGCATTCTTTTCTCCACCTTTAATGCCAACAAACAAAAAAACCGATAAACTGCGTGAA
Organism: Lachnospiraceae bacterium; assembly: GCA_017434885.1. Classification (GTDB taxonomy): domain Bacteria; phylum Bacillota; class Clostridia; order Lachnospirales; family Lachnospiraceae; genus Suilimivivens. Next base: position 178,648 of record JAFSGE010000056.1, read on the forward strand.
AAGCACACAAGTTTACCGGCTCTGCGTCTATCAGACTCTGCGTCTATGCGTCTGGCTCTTTTATATAACTTCGTTATGTAACATTTGTTTTATTATATCTCTCTTAGGTTCTTTTGTCAATCATGAAACATTACCATGCACAATATGTATATTCTCATTCTTTACGTGAATCACGGTTTCCTCTTTACACTTTGGACAAAACAACGGAAAAAATTTTAATTCTGTTTCCTTTCTGATTTTAATTCTCGTTTTGCTTTGGCACACCGGACAATAAATCCATTTATTATTATCTGTCATAATTTCATCCCACCTTATAACTACCATTATAAATAGCAAAACAAAGTTTTTCATTTGATTTTATTTGAAAAACATTGCCGTTTTTGTGATTATATGACATACTGTTGATAACAAACAGGAAACTCAGCGTAAGGAGATTTTTATGCCGGCACCATTGCCCCAGGGAAAACAAATCATTGTACATTACGGCATCTATGAAGAACATTATCAGATGAAATCCATGCAGATGTCCACAGACCATTATAATATTGGTATTACTTTACAGGGATGCCGGCGTACCGTCACCCCTCATTTTTCCTATTGCTATCAGGCAGGAGATGTTGCTTTGGCACCACCTTATCTGCTTCACCGCACTGTGGCCGAAAGTGACGGACCTTACGAGCGTATTATGGTCAAATTTTCTTACAAATTCGCAGAGCCTTTTATCAGGGAAATGGGGCAGGACGTCTTTGATCGGCTTTATGAAAACTATGTGTATTATTTCACGCCTGAGACTCAGGATAAAATCAGACATCTCTTTTTTGACATGTATGAAGAATATCAAAAAAACACCCCTTACAGGGAATTTATCCTGCAAGGGATGCTGTTTCGTCTGTTTACAATAATCATGGAAGAACATCTTCCCATAGAAGTTACCATGTATCCTTCCTCTCTCACGCCCCGGATTCTTGACGCAATTAACTATATGGAAAAATACTATCAAACCAATATTACCATGGAAGAAGTTGCCCACAATATCGGATTTTCTCCGTCCTATTTTTCCCGGCTTTTCCATGCACAGTTGGGTATGTCCTACCGCACTTATTTAAGTAATATTCAAATCCGGAACGTTCAGCTTCTTTTGGCAAACACAGATTTATCTGTCAGTGACATTGCAAAAGAAACCGGTTATGTACATGTTGATTATCTGTCTGCACAGTTTAAAAAGAAAACAGGTATGACCCCCAGCCAATATCGCAAGCAGAGTGCACTTGGCTTATTGCCTTCTTAGTTCTTTGTTTTTAGTATTTATATTTCTCGACAAACTCTTCTACTGCCATTGGCTTTGCAAAGAAATATCCCTGAATCAGGTCACACTCCTGCTCCACAAGGAAATCCACCTGTTCCCGGCTCTCAATTCCCTCAGCCACAATCTTCATATTCAGCTTCTTGGCAAGGTCAATTACCTCCGAAACAATGAGCATACCTCTCTCCTCCACATTTTCTCCCCTGAAAAAGTCTGCATCAATTTTCAGGACATCCAACTGCAGTTCTTTCAGTGAATTCAGTGAAGAATAACCTGCTCCGAAATCATCCATGGATACAATAAATCCAAATTCCCTGAGTTTCTTTACCGTATCAAGCAGCACTTTCTTGTCATCAAAGAATGCGCTCTCTGTAAGTTCCAGTTCTATGACACTGTGAGGCACCCGGTACTTGTCTACAATACTGCAAATATGTTCCGCCAAATCCTCTCTGGTGAAATGTGCTCTTGAGACATTAACGGATATGGGAACTATTTTTCGCCCTTCAGAAATCCAACGCGCCTGCAGACTTGCCACTTCCTCAAGCATGTAATCATCCAGTTTTAAAATAAAACCGTTTTTTTCAAAAATAGGAATGAACTTATTAGGTGGAATAAAACCATCCTTGGGATGTATCCATCTGACCAAAGCCTCTGCACCGGCCAATATTTCCTGCATGGCGCTGATTTTAGGTTGCAAATAGACCTTAAACTCTTTGTTCAAAAGTGCACGGTCCATTTCATCCTCCACCTTACGCTCCCACAATTTCTGCTTATTCATCTCTTCATCAAAAAATGCTATTCTGTTTTCTGTGTCCTCTCCCATCATATCACAGGCAATCAGTGCATTATTATACAACTGCTCCACATCTCTCTGGCCTGCTTCTATCTGGCATACTCCAACACCAAAATACATTTTCATGTTCGGTAACACTGCATTTAACGTACTTTTAAGTGCCTCAATTCTATCCCGCAGCTGCTGTTCATCATTATAGCAAATCAATAAACCAAACTCTGCATTTTCATGGTATGCCATCACTTCATGATATTTTAAGGATTTTTTTAATGCATAATAAAATTTCTCTATCAGAGCTTCGCCTTCCTGTACTCCAAAGCAAGTGCAAAAGCTCCTGTATTTATACATCCGCAGATGAATCATTGCGTATTTTCTTCTGCTTCCGCGATTTCTCTTAAGAAGAGAAGTTCCCTTTTTGACAAAGCCAAGCCAGTTGTCTCCGCCTGTTACCATGTCAGTATAAATAATTTTGGTTGTTTTACGTATACTGACAATTACACTGACGAAAGATACAATGTAATATAATGCAAAGATACTAATCATGATGATAAACAGCACAAGCGTTACCAATAGCATCACCAAATCATTGGCATATACATTAATCTGATTCAGCACAAAAACATTCAGATGATTAACGGGAACCGCATACCATACCTTGAGTTGAAGAAGTGATGCCTGCCCGCCATCAACAAATACATCTGTTTCATTCAGAAGACTCACAAAATCTAATTTGCTGATAATATCCGTATTGATTACCAGCGTATTTTCATCCTCCGAAAAAACACCTTCCTCATCTTCTTCTATCAGCATCTGAATGCCGGAACCGAATTTAGCCTGCCTTAGTTCAAATTCTGTCATCTTATCCTCATTTGGATAACTTCCGTCACTGGACCAGACTTCCCCGCCTTCCGTATCTGTAACCGCTACCGTTTCAATGTCTGTTTCCATATCCATATAAGTCAATACCGACGTTGTAATGCTCTCAGCACTTGTTTCGTTGTATTCCTCATACAAACCTGCAATCTTAGCAGAACGATTGCTGCACTCATTCACTTTCCGCTGTACTACATCAAGGCAAGTCGTTCCCAGCGCAAGCATAATCAGTAACGCAAACAACATCAAAATCAAAAACAGACCGAGCACGGAAGGCCAGATATGTTTCTTTTTCAATCTCTTAATACGTTTATCTTTTGAATTGCTCATCACATTTCTCCTGTCACATTTATGTCCATATTATAACAGATTTAGAAATCGTCATCTACCTGTATTGACAAAAAATCCCACTATCGGCATTTTGGCCAATAGTGGGTTATTACCAATACTTTGCATTGTCATTTTTCTCTGCGGATTACGCGTCTTTTTTCTTTACTGCCCTTAGTTCAATATAACCTCTGCTGCCTATGGGTTCCAGCTGAATGCGAGGATTACTGTTATCCCACTGAAATCCGTTTACAGAAGGGTCATAAATGTTCATGGCATGTTGCACAGACCGGATTGCTTCGCAATAATCTTCCTCCTGAAAAGGTTGTCCCTGAAACATTAAATAATCTGCTTCCGGTAACATAATTACATCAAAGCCTTCCGGTATCATTCCCATATAATCCTTTTCCACCTCAACTCCCTGTACATAAGTGGATGTATTCGGTTTCTTATACTTTTCGGGAAGCCACATACAAACAGGCTCCCCGGAAAGAGATTTCATACTCAGAAGAATCCCCCATACATCACAGGAGACTTCTTCACAGTACGGAAAATAATCTTCCGCAGAAACACCTCTTTTTATAATACATAATCTCTCAGGTTTATGCACAACCTGTACAAAAACACTCTGTATATCTGACATATCTATTTCATCCTTTCTAAGTTCTCTGTATTTGACTCCGTAGGGAACAAACAGTCCTATGGGAACCGGATTTCTGACATAATCACTGGGATTGCAGCCAAATTCTTTATGAAAAGCCCTCGTGAAGCCATCCACACTGCCAAACCCAAGTTCATATGCCACATCGATAATCCGGCACTCTTCATCTCTGATACGAAGCGCAGCTTTGGAAAGCCTCAGTTTGCGGACATACTCGGCTATGCTTATCCCCAAGTACTCCCGAAACAAACGATAGGAATACCAAGGGGAAAACAAAGATACCTTTGCCATATCCGTAAGTGTCATTTCCTTTTCCAAGTTTTCCTCAATGTAATCCTGCATTCTTTGAACTGCCAAAACCTGTTCTTTCATATCCATTTCCTTTTTATGCTTTTCTCAAATATTTTGCTGTTATAGTCTCTGCCTTCTCTATCATCTCCTTAGGCGTTCCGGTAAACACCACTTCTCCTCCCATGGTTCCTCCGTCCGGCCCGATGTCTATGATATAGTCTGCCTGCTTCATTACATCCTGATTATGTTCAATTACGATTACCGTATTTCCTTTTTCCACAAGGCTTTCAAGCAGTTGCATAATGCTTTTAATATCAGAAGCATGAAGTCCTGTTGTAGGTTCATCCAAAACGTAAATATTCCCCTGCCCATTGATATCTTTTGCAAGCTTCACTCTTTGCCGTTCACCGCCGGATAACGTTGAAAGCGGCTGTCCGATAGAAAGATAAGGCAATCCTACTTCCATTAATGCCTGCAGATATCTGCTGATTTTCTTATTATCTTTGAAAAACTCATACGCATCCTCCACAGACATTTTTAGTATCTCCACCACATTTTTTCCCCTGTAAGAATATTTTAGCGCCTCTTTACTGTAGCGGGTTCCCTCACATTCCTCGCACACTGTTGTCACAGGATCCATAAATACAAGCTCTGTTACAATACTTCCCCTGCCCTTACATGCCGGACATGCACCTTTTCCATTAAATGTAAAAAGCGAAGCATCCTGATGATTCTCCAAAGCAAGCACCTTCCGAATCTCATCAAAGAATCCCAGAAATGTTGCCGGTGTGGAACGCCCTGTAGCTGTTACAGGTGACTGATCAACCAGCACTACCCTGTCCGCATACTGTTTTGCAAAAACATCCCTTATCAGCGTACTCTTTCCCGAACCCGCCACTCCGGTAATCACCGATAAAACGTCAAGCGGAATATCTACGGAAATATTTTTCAAATTGTGTAAATTTGCATTTCTCACCGGCAGAAACTCTTTTGCTTTTCTTGGATTTACCTTAACCTGTACCTCTTCCTTCATGGCATTCCCCGTCTTTGTTCCTGAAAGCAGAAGGGCTTCGTAGCTTCCCTGAAACAAAATCTCACCACCTGCTTTGCCCGCTAACGGTCCCACATCAACAATCTCATCCGCAATACTGATAATGTCTTTATCATGTTCTACCACTAATACTGTGTTACCCTTATCCCGCAGACTTCTAAGCAGCCTGACCATTCTGTGTACATCTCTCGGATGCATTCCCGTACTTGGTTCATCGAATATATATGTCATTCCTGTAAGGGAGCTTCCCATATATCTTACCAGCTTTAACCGCTGTGCTTCACCGCCGGACAATGTTGATGATTCCCTGTTCATACTCAGATAAGGAAGTCCGATATCTATCATTCTCGTAAGGGATGCCACCAAAGACTCCACGATTGTAGCCGCTCTTTTATCTTCAATACTAAGCAATACCTCCCGAAGTTTTAAGAATTCCATCTCACACATTTCATCAATGCTATACCCTGCAACCTTACAGCTAAGAACCGTATCATTCAGACGTTTTCCCTTACAGCAGGAGCATTCTTTTTCTTCCACCAGTTCAGCCATCATTTTCCTCACTCCGGCACTTTTTACTTCCTCACTGTTTCTTTTGATAAGCTGTCTGTTAAAATGATTCTCGATTCCTTCGACCAGATTTGAAACCGGTTTTTCCCCCTTACTTTTGGCACCATATAACAAAATATTTCTTTCTGTTTCTGTAAAGTCCTTATACTTTTTATCAAGAGGAATTACCCCTGACTGTGCATAGCGCTTCCAATAATAATTCCCAACATGAAAGGCGTCCAGATCTGCCATTCCCTCATTCCATGTTTTCTCCGGGTCAATTCTACACTCCACATTTACTGTCAGTACTTTCCCGATTCCAAAGCATTCCGGGCACATTCCTTTCGGATCGTTAAAGGAAAAATAAGACGCCGTGCCCACATAAGGCTCTCCGATACGTGAATACAAAAGTCTGACTGCTGAATACAAATCACTGATTGTGCCTACCGTAGAACGGGCATTTCCGCCAAGCCTGCTTTGGTCGATTATAACAGAAGCTGTTAAATTATCAATGTACTCTACCTTCGGCTTTTCATATTTAGGCAGTCTTCCTCTCATAAACGCCGTATATGTTTCGTTCATTTGCCTCTGACTCTCCGCGGCTATCGTATCAAACACAATACTTGATTTCCCGGAGCCGGAAACACCTGTAAATACCACTATCTTTTCTTTGGGTATCTCTAAAGAAACATTTTTTAAATTATTCTGCTTTAATCCTCTGATAACAATTCTGTCCGTACTCATATACCACACACCTTTCTTCTGTCTTATAAGATGTATCATAATTTCTCTTTCAGAATTGTTCTCGACTTTTCTTGCTCTCTTTTATCTTAAATACTGATTTATATTGCTAAAATCAAATGAATCATACCTCCCGACAACGCTGCCACTACTAACCCCAAAACAAGTCCTATCGCCGCGCCTCTTGCATGAAATCCATAATTTTTATACTCTTTTTCCATATCTTCTGTACCCGGTATTCTTAGTTTCCTGCTATGACAAAAAATTCCCCAATCCAAAACAACCAAGTCGTAAAGATTTACAGCAAAAAACAATGTAAACACATGAATAAATGTTGCTCCAAAGCTTCTGCATCCAGAAAAGTAGGCAACAACAGATAATACTATTACAAAAAACATGAGTCCGCCTATCTTTTTACTGATGTGAGAACTTTTTCGCTGCTTAATTGAGCCTTTATATTGCGGCAGTTCATCTACTCTTTTTATCACTTCAGGCGGGTAGGACATAATCATACTGATAGGATCTTTATATTGTGCCGGTAAAATTATTAATGTAAACAGCAAGCAACAAACTACACATTGAATAAATAAAACCATTTCGTTTTCCTCTCCGTTCTTTCAATAATCAATTCTATTTTACTTTTACAAATACATCATGGCAACAATTGCCACCCTCGCCGATTGCCGAATATCTGATAAATTTTGCATGTCTATGTAAAACCTCATACGCATATCTGTCATGAGTACAAAACACTTTTGTAAATTCCGGATATCCATGTGCGTTGCAGACATCAAAATATAAACACTTTGTAATCCGATATTCAAAACGCTGCTCGCTGTCCTCAATTACTTCTGTTTCCCAACAAATTGATTTTGCTCCTACCATATCCTCTTTTACACTATTTGCCGAAATGACAAATCCATTTGGCAGTAAATCGGCCACCCTGTATGCCAATGACGCTACTCTTCGAAGCGGTCTGCACATATAATCATAAATTGCAATACCATCCTGTTTTGAAAATCCGTTTTCCAGCAACAATTCATAAGCCGCTAAACCTGAATAAATATTAAGATAACTGGTGAATCTCTCGTTATTGCTTCCGAAATCGGCATTATTTATATACTTAAGAAACCGCTCTTTATACTGCTTCTTTAGTATCTCACTATTCATATATCCTCTGTTCTTTAATGCTCTTTTTAAACGTTTCGAATAATGTTGTTTAAAAAAAGATATCATCTTATCATTTTTCATCACTGTCTACTCCTCAAAAATATAGTCACAAAGCATCTTTCTCATAATGCTTAAATTCTCTTCCAATGCCTCCTCATGAAGCATTTTTTTATTTTCTACTGCTATTGCCATAATCTTCATCATATTAGCAATCACATAAACATTAGGTGTTCCTTTTACACCTTTTACATTCCTTAATAATGCTGAAACAATCTGCTCCTCTTTTGGAACATCCAGCACATATTCCTTCGGAAGTTTTTCATTCAACCACTCTTGATCCTCTTTACTAATGAAACGTACAATGTTTTTTTCTCCATTAAAAGAATACATAGCTAAAATCTGCTCTATGGCTTTTCTGTCCATACCGCCATCATTGGCAGCATTCCTATTTAAAACCTTCTTTAATTCTTCCTTACTGTATTGAATAACAGCATAAACATAGTATTCCTTTGCAGGATAAAAATGATAAAATGTCCCTTTGCCTATTCCTGCTCTGTCGGTCACTTCGCTGATTGTCATTTTGCGTATGCCTTTTTCCTTAATCAGCTCAATACCAACTTCCAATAATTTTTCATGTACTTCTGTTCTTCTTTCCAAAGTAAAAATAGACATTCCAGCCCTCCAAATGACCATTTTTCATATTTTTGGTCACTTAAATTTTATCATTTACATAAAAACATGTCAATCATAACGAAAAAAGAGCCTATCATGACGATAAGCTCTAAAAATCTCGTTATTAATTAATTTATATATTGTACAGTTTAATGAGATTATCTGCTAATTCTTCATTACTTACATATTTATAAGATTTTTTCTTCCGGCAGATACTTTAACAACACTTCATTCAATACCTGTGGCATAACCGGCTTTGATATAAAATCATTAAATCCTTCTGCTAAGTATCGTTCTCTGTCTCCGGCGATAGCATTTGCCGTAAGCATAATAACCGGAGTATTCTCGCACAATTTCTTTTCTTTCATGACATGGAGTGTTTCTATTCCATCCATTTCCGGCATCATGTGATCGAGAAAAATCAAGTCATATGTATTATGCTCTGTCAAAGCAAGACATTCCTTTCCGCTCATGGCTTCATCCGGCTGTACTTTATTTTGCTTTAACAAACCTTTTAACACTTTTATGTTCATTTTGTTATCGTCTACCACCAAAATTTTCGCGTCCGGTGCCGTGAATCCTTTCTTTTGAACACTCTCCTTCGCTAAATAAGATTTTTTATCTTTAAAATCTCCTATCGGCGTGGCATCAATCACTTTTTGCCTTATTTCAAAAGAAAACTCGCTTCCCTTTCCATACTCGCTTACTATTTTCAGTTCACTGCCCATCAGCTTTAAAAATTGCTGTACAATATTCATTCCCAGGCCTGTGCCTTCAACATTCTTATTTTTTTCAAGATCAAATCTCTGGAAGGCATCATAAATTTTTTCAATATTTTCATTTCGGATTCCGATTCCTGTATCCTTTACGGAAAATGTTAAAACAGCTTCTTCCTGTTCAACCTTATTACAACTTACCTTTAATAAAACTGAACCTTGTGTGGTATATTTTATAGCATTTGTAAGAATATTCAGCACAACCTGCTTAATGCGCTTAGCATCACCACAATATGCCCGGGGCATCTTTTCATCAACCTCAAAGCTCAAACTTAATTCTTTCTCCTTCGCCCTGATACTGACCATAGTGTATAAATCATTTAAAACACTTCCCAAGTGATAGTTTTCCTCAATGATTTCCATCATACCGGATTCTATTTTGGAAGAATCCAGCAACTCATTGATAATACTAAGCAATGACAATGCAGCATTTTTTACATCATCAGCATAATTGCAAATCTCATCGTCATCACTTTCCCGAAGAATCATTTCATTCATCCCCAGTATTGCATTAACCGGTGTGCGGATTTCATGGGACACCCGCGCCAGAAAATCAGATTTGGCCTTATTGGCTCTTTCCGCTTCTTCTTTTGCCTTCTCAAGCTGTACCGTCAGTTCCTGCAATTCGGCATTGTGCTTGGAGATCAAATTAATTTTTTGCCATCTGTCTGTATCATCCCGCAATTCAACCATGTATCCGCAGACTTTTCTGCCATACATAATCGACTCAATTCTGCACTCAAAATGTCTTTCTTTATTTTCATAATTAAAAACTTTCTTGGCATTTTGGGAATATTCGCCAATCCATGTTGAAATCACTTCCATTTCCGGAACTTTAGTAATCGTGTGGTCTACCACACATTCTGAAATACCGGGAAAAATACTTACAGCCGTCTGATTACATCCCAGATAATTCAATTTCGTATCCAGCATAATATATCCATATGTCCCCTGCTTTGCAAAAGAACCGGCAATATTATCTTCAACATTATATACCATTCCCCGCCGATACATATACAAGAAAAACCAGCCATCTGTCACATAAACTAAAGGCATAATTTCAATATTGGGATTAATCATGCGACCTGCTATAAACAAACTGATGGTAACAACTTCCATAAGCAACATGGCTCCCAAACTGTATTTTGAAACCACGCGCCTTTTCACCAAACTGTATACCAGCAATGCAATCTGAATAATTAAGTAGCCGTACAGTATGACATAAAACATTTTATGTGCCGGACCATATGTATGTCCTAAAACCGTTGCATCCATAAATTTATCAAGATAAATACTGTCATAATATATATTGCTGTATCCGATTGTTAACACTGAAAAATATACAATTGCACTATAGATATAGAGCCCACACCTTAACCACGGTTTAATTGTATAATTACAAATCGCGATAATTAGGAACAGAACAATCGGCGGCATAAAACAACCACCCAGATAGGAGATTTTATTTGCCAAAACCGCCTCTTCCAAACTTGTTGACACCGCAATTGCCAAATAAGCTCCATTGGTTAAGGCAAACAATAATAACAATATCATAAAATAATAGTTGGTTTTCTTTGGTTCAAAAATAAAAATCAAAACAAATAGATTAATTACTGCCAAAACCGCAGTTATTAAATAGTAATTGACCATATAAATTTTCTCCTTTGCAAAGCAGAAGTTTTCATTCACATCATAACACATAACTTTAATATTAACAATTAAAGAACAAAAATCCCACTACCTACATTTTCTGTAAATAGTGGGATGAAAATCTATATTCTTTTACTTCCTCAAAGTCCGGCTATACACTAAATAAATAGCATTCACCTACTTATTGCTAATAGCTGCCTGTGCAGCCGCGAGGCGGGCAATAGGCACTCTAAACGGTGAACAGGATACATAGCTCAGTCCTACCTTATGGCAGAATTCTACGGAAGAAGGATCTCCGCCGTGTTCGCCACAGATACCAAGCTTGATATCAGGTCTGGTCGCTCTACCCTTTTCTGCTGCCATCTGTACCAACTGGCCTACACCGCTCTGATCTAATCTTGCAAAAGGATCAGATTCATAAATCTTATTCTTGTAGTAATCTCCAAGGAACTTGCCTGCATCATCTCTGGAGAAACCAAATGTCATCTGTGTAAGGTCATTGGTTCCGAAGGAGAAGAACTCAGCTTCTTCTGCGATTTCATTTGCAAGCAGTGCTGCTCTGGGAATTTCAATCATAGTACCTACATGATACTTAATGTCGGAATTCTTTTCTTTCTTTACAAGCTCTGCTGTTTCTACTACAACGTCCTTAACAAACTTAAGCTCTTTCTTCTCTCCTACAAGAGGAATCATAATTTCGGGAACAATATCAAAGCCCTTTTCTTCTCTCACTTCGATAGCTGCTTCCATTACGGCTCTTGTCTGCATTCTTGCGATTTCGGGATAAGTAACTGCAAGACGGCATCCTCTGTGACCCATCATAGGGTTAAATTCATGAAGGGAATCACAAATTGCCTGCACATCCTCTGCGGTCATCATCATCTTAACTGCAAGGTCGTCGATGTCTGCCTGTTCTGTAGGAACAAATTCATGTAACGGGGGATCTAAGAAACGGATTGTTACCGGCTTACCTTCCATTACTTCATAAATTCCCTTGAAGTCTCCCTTCTGGAAAGGAATCAGTTCATTTAATGCTTTTTCTCTCTCCTGCATGGTTCTTGCAAGAATCATCTGACGAATCTTGGGAATTCTGTCAGGTTCAAAGAACATATGCTCTGTACGGCAAAGTCCGATACCCTCTGCACCATACTTAACAGCATTTGCTGCATCAGCCGGGTTATCTGCGTTGGTACGAACCTTAAGGGTACGGAAGGAATCTGCCCAAGCCATAATTCTTTCAAAGTTACCGCTGATAGATGCCTCTACCGTCTTGATGTCACCATCATAAATCTTACCGGTAGAACCGTCTAAGGAAATGTAATCACCTTCATGGTATACATGTCCGCCAAGTTCGAATACCTTTTCTTCTTCGTTAATGGCAATTTCACCACAACCGGATACACAACAGGTTCCCATACCACGTGCAACTACTGCTGCGTGAGAGGTCATACCGCCTCTTACGGTAAGGATACCTTCTGCTGCGTGCATACCTTCGATATCTTCGGGTGATGTTTCCAGACGAACAAGAATAACTCTCTCGCCTTTTTCATGTGCTTCCTTTGCTTCCTGTGCAGTGAAGTAAACCTTACCTGCTGCTGCACCGGGTGAAGCGGGAAGTGCCTGTCCGATTACAGTACCTGCTTTCAGTGCTGCCGCATCGAATGTAGGATGTAATAACTGGTCTAATGATTTAGCTTCAATACGAAGAACTGCTTCTTCGGGAGTAATCTTTCCTTCATCTACTAAATCACATGCAATCTGAAGTGCTGCGGGAGCAGTTCTCTTGCCGTTTCTGGTCTGTAAGAAGAACAGCTTGCCGTCTTCAATGGTAAATTCCATATCCTGCATGTCACGGTAATGGTCTTCCAGTCTGTTTGCAATCTGGATAAACTGCGCATAACATTCAGGAAGGTCTTCTTCCAGTCTGGTAATTGGCTGAGGTGTTCTGATACCTGCTACAACGTCTTCACCCTGTGCATTAATCAGGTATTCACCGTAGATACCCTTTTCACCTGTGGAAGGATTACGTGTAAATGCAACACCGGTACCGGAGGTATTACCCATATTACCGAATACCATTGCCTGTACGTTTACCGCGGTTCCCCAATCACCGGGAATGTCATTCATACGTCTGTAAACAATAGCTCTTTCATTGTCCCAGGAACGGAATACTGCTTTCACAGCTTCCATAAGCTGCTCCTTAGGATCCTGCGGGAAATCACTTCCCATTTTATCTTTATAAATCGCTTTAAACTTATTGATAACATCCTTTAAATCATCTGCTGTCAAATCCGTATCAAATTTAACACCTTTTGATTCCTTAATGTCATCCAGAATTCTTTCAAAATAAGATTTGGGAATCTCCATAACTACGTCGGAGAACATCTGAATAAAACGACGATATGAGTCGTAAGCAAATCTGGGGTTGCCTGTCTTGGCTGCAAAGCCTTCAACCGCTACATCTGTAAGACCCAGATTCAAAATGGTATCCATCATACCGGGCATGGATGCTCTGGCACCGGAACGCACGGAAACCAAAAGAGGATTTTCGGTATCACCGAATTTCTTACCCTGCTTTGCTTCCAAATCAGCAAGTGCCGCAAAAATCTGTTCCTTGATTTCATCAGAAATCGCTCTTCCCTGTGCATAGTAATCTGTACAGGCTTCTGTTGTTACCGTAAATCCCTGGGGAATCGGTAATCCTAAATTTGTCATTTCGGCAAGGTTAGCGCCCTTTCCTCCTAAGAGGTTACGCATATCCGCACTACCTTCCTCAAAAGCATAAACCCATTTTGCCATAGTCTCTCTCCCTTAAACTTTTATTTGTAAAAAGCAAAACACAATATACCATGAACGTCCGCCCATGGTATATCTCATTTAGTTTGTGCCTCTTACACTCGGCTATTCAATTATAACACATATCAAAAAAAATTACATCAACTTTTTGTGAAAAAAATAACGTTTTTATTTCTTTTTTTGCATTTTCGGAACAAATGAATCAAAAATCATGATATCAAAATGCTTTTTCGCCTCTTCCAGTTCTTCCTGACTTTTAATAGTCCATGCCGCAGCCGGATTGCCGTACAGTTTTCTGCACAATCTTCTGGAAAGCACATTTTCATTTTTATGATTATATGCCACAAAGTCCGGCTTGGTCATCCAGTTCAGCAAAAGATTCTGTAGCATCCAGTATAAGCCGCCTTTATATTCTCCTGTGCGCACAAACGCATCCGCAAGCTGTCCTCGGAAAACATCATTGTGATATCTGCGGTACCAGGAAAGTGCCATAGGGTTAAAGGACTCAATACAATAATCCCCCTGATATTTGCGGAGCATCTCGTCCACAACAGGACAAACGCTGATATCCATCCACTCTACTTTCAGTTCTATGATAAGCGGAACCTTTCCGTTTACAAGAGAAAGTACTTCTATCAGCTTCGGGATTCTCTCCTGACTTTCAGCCAACGTAAACTGCTTTAGTTCTTCATATGTATATTCATATACTTTTCCTTCTTTGCCACACATTCTCTCCAGTGTAAAGTCATGGAACACTACCGGAATACCGTCCTTGGTAAGCTGTACGTCAAGTTCAATTCCGTATCCGCTTTTCATTGCTTTGCGAAAAGCATTGATGGAATTTTCCGGGGCATCCGTACTGTTGTCATGAAGCCCTCTGTGCGCGTAATAAACTCCCAGAAATTTGCTTCTGTCTTTTTTCTTGCTCATTCTGGGCTTAATTGCCAGAAGATAAAGAAGTATTATTACCGCTATTACAATCAATATCACACACACTATTTTCATCTCATTTTCCTCTTAATTCTTTTCCTTTTGTACATAATCCCTGATGCCGCTTCTATACTCTTTTGCCATTTGCATTTTTTTAATCATCTACATCAAAATTTTCTAACACGCTTACTTTTTTATCCGGTCTGGCATCTCCGTGCCGCACCTGACTCATGGTGACAAATGCCAATATCGAAAATACCGTGGCATAGGGAAATAATGTTCTGTAAGAAATATTTTCCAGCAACGCGCCTGACAAAATCGGTGTCACTACCTGCGCAGCCATGGAAAAGGTGTAATACGTTCCCGTAAATTTACCCAAATCACAGCCTTTGCTCATTTCTACAATCATGGGATAGGAATTGACATTAATAGCCGCCCATCCTATACCGATAATAGCAAAAATCAAGTTCATAACCGGATGATAGTTTATTGCAAAAATTGCCGCACCGTAGCAGACGCTCATCATCACGATTCCGCAGAGAATCATCTTCTTGCGCCCTATTTTGCCTGTAAGATTACCTATCGGAATGTAGCTGATGATTGCCGCAATTGTGGCTACCAAAAGGCAATCCGCAAAACCGCCGCCCTCTAACTTCCATACCACCTTGGTGTATCTGGAAAAAGCGGTTGTAACTGCATTGTATGCCGCAAACCACAGAAAGATGGATGCCAGCAAAAAGAGCATACTGCGTTTTACCTCTTTCGGCATTGCTCGCTTTTCTTCCTTCTGCTCCGCTTCCAATGTATCCTCTGTTTCTACCTGCACGCCGGCGTTTTCTTCATAGGCTTTTACTTCTGCCGCGACAATTTCTTTTACTTTATTTTCCTTAATCGTGAAAATAAGAATAATTATCGCAATTACCATAAAGGCTGCCACGCTGATAAATAAGGGCATGTAGTCCGGTCTTTCACCGCTTCCCACCATAACCTTAATCATAACCAGTGTATATACACCACCCACGGTTCCCATCAGATTAATGACTGCATTTCCTTTACTTCTTAGCTTATTGGGAGTCAAATCAGGCATCAGTGCAACTGCCGGAGAGCGGTAAAGTCCCATAGCTATCAGCAAAACAAAAAGAGTAATTACAAAAAAGGGTAAATTCACGTTTCTGTCCGCTATAGGAAGCAGCATTAAGAAGAACACCGACAAAACGGTTCCACATACGATAAACGGCATTCTCTTGCCCGCTTTGGTATCTACCTTATCCGACAAGGTTCCGAATATGGGCAAAAGAAACAACGCCAGTACGTTGTCTGCTGCCATAATGGTACCCGTTACTGTCTCACCAAGACCAAAGGTATTCTGTAACATCAGCGGAATGATATTGTCATACATCTGCCAAAATGCGGAAATGGAGAGAAATGCAAGACCAATCAGGCAGGTTCTTTTATAATTCAGCTTCATGATAATTCCTTTCTACTGTTTTATCCATCATACAGCTAGATACACTTATTTCCTTACCATGCTACATTATATCTTAAAAATAGAGGATTCACAAGCGGCACTATTCTCGAGCGGACACTATTCTCGCGTTACCCTTGAAAAAAAGTTTGTTTTATGTATAATGGAATAGGCAACACATTAAATAAGTAGTAAAATATGAGGAATTTAGAATGATTAGTGCAAACAATGTAACCTACAGAGTGGGCAAAAAAGCCCTTTTTGAAGAAGTAAATATTAAGTTTACCGAAGGAAACTGCTATGGTCTTATCGGTGCCAACGGCGCAGGTAAATCCACCTTCCTTAAGATTCTGTCCGGTCAGCTGGAAACTACCAACGGTGATATCGCAATCACTCCCGGTCAGCGTCTCTCCGTCCTTGAACAGGACCATTTCAAATACGATGAATATCCTGTTATGGATGTGGTTATCATGGGTAATCAGAGATTGTATGAAATCATGAAGGAAAAGGACGCCATTTATGCGAAGGAAGATTTTTCCGATGAAGACGGTATCCGCGCCAGTGAATTAGAGGCTGAATTTGCAGAAATGGACGGATGGGAAGCAGAGTCCAACGCTGCCATGCTGTTAAACGGTCTTGGTATCGGTACTGAATACCACTATTCTATCATGGCCGACTTAAACGGTAACGAAAAGGTTAAGGTTCTCCTTGCAAAAGCACTGTTCGGTAATCCCGACATTCTGCTTCTCGACGAGCCTACCAACCACCTTGACCTTGATGCTATCGCATGGCTTGAGGAATTCCTCATTAACTTTGACAATACCGTTATCGTGGTATCCCACGACCGTTATTTCTTAAATAAGGTTTGTACCCATACTGCTGATATCGACTATGGCAAAATTCAGCTTTATGCCGGAAACTACGATTTCTGGTATGAATCCAGCCAGCTCCTTATCAAACAGATGAAGGAAGCAAACAAGAAGAAGGAAGAAAAAATCAAAGAGTTACAGGAATTTATCTCCCGTTTCTCCGCAAACGCTTCCAAATCCAAGCAGGCTACCAGTAGAAAGCGTGCCCTTGAAAAAATCGAGTTGGATGAAATCAAACCCTCCAGCCGTAAATATCCTTACATCGATTTCCGTCCCGAACGTGAAATCGGTAACGAAGTGCTCAGTGTAGAAGGCATTTCCAAGACAATTAACGGAGAAAAGGTATTGGATAACATTACCTTTATCTTAGGACATGATGACAAGGTTGCTTTTGTAGGAGGCAACGAGCTTGCAAAAACTACTTTATTCAAGATTTTAATGGGTGAAATGGAACCTGATGAGGGAACCTACAAATGGGGTGTTACTACTTCCCAGGCTTACTTCCCCAAGGATAATACCGAAGAATTTGACAATGACTATACCATCGTTGACTGGCTTACCGGCTACTCTCCCGTAAAAGACGTTACTTATGTACGTGGCTTCTTAGGACGTATGCTTTTTGCCGGTGAAGACGGTGTAAAAAAAGTAAAAGTACTTTCCGGTGGTGAAAAGGTAAGATGCTTATTATCCAAGATGATGATTAGTGGTGCTAACTGTTTAGTTCTTGACGAGCCTACTAACCACTTAGACATGGAATCCATTACGGCGCTGAACAACGGTCTGATTAAGTTTCCCGGTGTGGCACTGTTCTCCTGTCACGACCACCAGTTTGTACAGACTACCGCAAACCGTATTATGGAGATTCTGCCTGACGGAACATTAGTAGATAAAATCACCACTTACGACGAATATCTTGCAAGTGATGAAATGGCAAGAAAGCGTACCGTTTACACCAAGCAGGAAAACGAAGACGAAGAAGAAAATTAATGATAGCTACAGGGGGCAGTCCTTACTACGCTCCCTGTTCTTTTTATGTGTGCCGCTACATGGACATCGAAATACTACGCGGACAACACAGCACACGGAGGTTTTATGAATATCGTAGACTTACATGTACATTCCAACAAATCAGACGGAAGCATGACTCCCACAGAGCTGGTCAATTATGCTCTTGAAAAAGGATTGTCTGCTTTTGCACTTACAGACCACGACACCACAGACGGTATCGAAGAGGCACTAAAAGCCGCCGAAGGAAAACCCATCGAAGTCATTCCCGGTATTGAATTTTCTTCGGAATATGAGGGAAAAGACATTCATATTGTGGGACTTTATATTGATTATCAAAGCGACTTTTTCAAAAGACGATTAAAAGCATTTGTAAACGGAAGAATCATCCGCAACAAAGAAATGTGCAAGCGGCTTACAGAGCATGGCATGCCTATCACCTACGAAGAATTAATTGCAGAGTTTCCGAACTGTGTCATTACCCGTTCCCATTATGCGGAATATCTGTTAAATCACGGCTACACCAAGAGCAGAAAAGAGGCTTTTGACCGTTATATCGGTGACAACTGCCCCTGCTTTGTCCCCCGAAAAAAAATCACGCCTATGCGTGCCGTGGAAATCATCTTAAAGGCCGGCGGTGTACCCATTTTGGCTCATCCCCTTCTTTACGGAATGAGCAGCGCAAGACTTGACAAACTGGTAGCCACTTTAAAGGATATGGGATTGGTGGGACTGGAAGCAGTGTATTGCACCTACTCTCCTGCTGAAGAAAGGCAGATGCGCACATTAGCTGCTAAATATGATTTGTGCATCAGCGGCGGCTCTGATTTTCACGGAACAGCCAAACCCGGACTTGACCTTGCCACCGGTTACGGTAAGCTTTTTATCCCGGAAGAAATACTGACTAAGCTAAAGGAAAAACATGCATATATGAAAGCAAATCCGAATGAACTGAAAAAATCCAAAATTCTTTTTACCGATTTGGACGGAACTTTTCTTGATAAAAACAAACAAATCGGGGAGTATACCAGAGAAGTCCTGGATGCATGGTCCAAGGCCGGACACAAATTTGTGCTCTGCTCCGGCCGTGACATTAACAGTGTCAGACATGTAAAAGAGTATTTAAGCCTTGATTATCCAGGCATGTATCTGATTGGTTACAACGGCGGTCAGATTGTGGATTGCGCCACAGGCGAAACCCTTTACAAAATTACTTTAACCTACGAGCAAATTCGTCATCTGTTTGAGGAAGCCAAGAAACAGGGAATTCACATTCACACTTACACCGACACTAATATTATTTCCCCTGCGGACGATGACCAGCTTCACTATTATCAGCGTGTCATTAAGACACCGGTTATCTTTAGCGAGGATGCAAAGGAAGTAGCACAGACCGGTGCTTGTAAATGCATCGCTATTGAACTTGCAGATAAAGAAAAGCTTGAAGCGTTCCGTACCTCTCTTCTGCCCTGGGCAAAAGAAGAAGGAATTACCATGCTTTATTCTAATCCTTATTATTTGGAACTGTTCCCTGCTGCTTCCGGCAAGGGCGCTGCCGTAACGAAATTATGTGAGATGCTTGGCATTAATCCCCTGCTCTCGATTGCTGCGGGAGATGCGGAAAACGATATTTCCATGATTCAGGCTGCGGGAATGGGTATTGCCATGATAAACGGAACGGATGATGTGAAAAACGCCGCCACCACGATTACAGAGTATGATAATAATCATGACGGACTGGCGCATACGCTTGTGGATTTGATTTAAATAGTAATGCGAAACGCTTCGCTCACAAAAATAGGCAGTTCCTTGCGGACTGCCTATTTTTGTCTGATTTTATTTTTTCGCTTTACGCTTTTTAGGTTTCGTCAAGTCATAACTTTCGCCCACCATTCTCTCGATATCTTTAACAGGAACCGTCCCGTCAAGAATAACCGAACTCCAATGCTCTTTGTTCAAGTGATACGCAGGAATGACCGATTTATAAGTACTTCTCCAAAAATCTCTCCACTCCGGATCGCATTTTAAATTAATCCAAACATGACCGTCCTTATCAAAAATCCATGCAAAAACCTTACGATTTACTTTGTGACGAATCACACACCAGTTATCATCGTGGAACGGATAGTCTTCGTATACATCTGCAAATGTAAGGCAAAAGCTGATTATCTCTTCTTTGGTATGCATTATAATGATTCCTTCCGCTAGTGATTCTCTTTTATATATATCTTCATCATAATCCATCGTAATGCGTCCACATACGAATAATTTTTATTGTACCTCTATACTCCGTATCATTTTCAGCAAAATTCTTTTCATATACTTGATACACTAAACGATGCTGAATATTTATCCTCCTCGATAATATTCCCTCTAAGTTTCCTACCAATTTTTCATACCTTGGCGGATTTTGATACGGATTTTCTCTAATCATATCAACCAATATCTTTGCTTTTGAAGAAATTCCGCTTTTCTTCAAATTTTCCAAATCTTTTAGAGCTTGCTTTGTGAAAACAATTTTATACATTACCATTTCACCATCTCTTCTGAAATGCAATCCTCTAACGCCTCATTTGCTCCTTCTAAAATTGATTTCGTCATTCCCGGAATTGAATCCAAATATAACGTCTCCTGTATTGCACTCCAATCATCTTCTGATATAAGGACCGCATTAGCTCTTTTACCTACAATTAAAGCCGGCTCATGATACATATTTACAGCCTCTACCAGATTATAAAGATCCTTTCTTGCATTAGTAATATTAATCGTTGACATAATAAATCTCCTTCTATGATAACATCTCTTTTGTTTACTCTTTTGCAAATTAAAACCCAAACACTATGCACTCTTTTAAATAATATACTTGTTTTCTCGTCTATCTTTATCTTTAGTATTTAACATCTATAGCTTTATTATATCTAATTTTCAATATATAACCTTTGATTGACGAGATTTTTTATGTCACCTTTATTGTAACGTACGTTTAAACGTACGTCAAGTATTGATATTATTCTATGCGAGAAATTCAAAAACTGTATCAGCTGTATATAAAATAGACGCTGACGTTGGAAACATTCCGGCAAAATAGAAACACCTAGCATCTCACTAGGTGTTGGTTATTATCGTTCTTATTCTTTATAATTTTTACTCAATACATCAAGTTCTAGTGCCTTACGGTAAGCCTCATCCCCCTCAGGGTATATACCATACAACAAGCATTCTGCTTCTGAAAACATTGGTTCTTTTATCTTCTGCGATTCTTCGCTTCTTGATTCTTCGATTCCTGATTCTTCGATTCCTGTTGTTTCAGTACTTGGGGCCAATAAACTCGCAAAAAATCCACTCAAAATCCCCCGCGGTTTTCTGATTGTATTGATAGATGCATACTTTCCAAATCTATGCATTCCGCAATGTGGACAATATTGATTATCGCCTATATTCTTATGACAACCATAACAAAACCATGTAGCCATACATTCCACTCCTTTGCAATCAGTATATCACGGCATTAATTGAAATGGAAGGAGCTATTAAATCTTGCATTCTTCAACACTAAAAATATGCATAAAATGCATGAAGATAGCAGATTTTTGATATCGAACATATGTCTAGTTATCTTATTTATAAAAGAAAAATTGTTTCGGTTTTCAGATAAATCAAAAAATTCCTGAAATCAGCATAAACACTGACCTCAAGAACTCTTTAGGGTTGGGCTATTCAAAAATAATCAACAGCTCGTAGGGGAATCGAACCCCGCTACAAATCCTCATTTTCCCAGTAAAATCAAGGCTTTGCGCGATTTTACTTTGATTACTTTTGACTACTTTTTGAATACCTTTTGCGTTACACCCCCATAACGCTATTAATCGCCTCTAATTTCTGCAGATTATTTTTTCTGTTATTGTAATAGTGGTTTTTGGTGGTTTTTATATTCGTATGTCCCATTTGCGATATAATCAAAGATTCCTCCAGACCGCTATCAATTAAAATACTTCCATATGTTTTTCTTATCTTATGCGGTGATTTACTGACAACATTCGTGCGTTTGCATACAGTACCGAGCCTGTTGCGAAATATGTACGTTCTTATCCTCTCACCATTTCTTTCAAATACATATTCGCCAAATGGAGAAATATTTCTAATCTTGCGTAATATCCATATGCAATTATCTGGTATAAAAACATCTCTGATTCCGGCTTCTGTTTTCGGAAAGTCTCTGACTTCATAAACTCTTTTACCATTTTCTGCCTCGTAACTGATTTCTGTTCTCTGTACATGAATAACATTCTGTTCAACATCGCACTTTTTCAGCCCGGCAAGTTCGCCTATCCTCAATCCTGTTTTGAACATCAATAAAATTCCTAGATTGAGAATATCCTGGTTATCCTCAAGATAATGGATTACTTCCGGAAGCTCATCTTGCGTAAATACCAATTCCTCATCAGTTTTAACATTTCTGCGAAATGCTTTTCTGGAAATTTCAATATCTCCAATAACGAATCACCAAGTCCTCAATTTCCTTTTGCGAATTACGCTTTTTCATTACTCGGCCTTTACCTTCGTCCGGTAAATATGTATACCACTTTTTATCTTTTCCCTGATATATTTTATACGGGTGTCTCTTTAAACTCTCCTCTCTCTTTTGCATCTCAATTTTTTCCTGCACAAGTGCTGCATCAAGCATACCATTTTCAATGGCAAATTTCAACAACTCCGCATCAGACATTGAGATATTTGACATTAGGCCGCGCCGCCCTTCCTCCTGTTCAATATAGTTATCTTATGCATAAAAAAACCAACCATCATATTGACGGTTGGTTTTACATCTTCTCTATTTCCTTGATTTGGTAATGAATATCCATTTTATCCCACATCTTTTTACAATAATCAAGGAAGTCCTTCATTGGAGGTACATTAGTTATTTTATATAATGCTCGTCCCACACTAGTAAAGCGAATATTACCACAACTTATCCTATTATCCGATTTCAAATAAACTTCATAATTATCATATTTTAAAACTGGCACAATTGATGGCAATACAAAATTTCCATGTGAATCATATTCAATTAATCCTAAATTATCTAATTGAGCTAAATTATGGCGTCTTATACCACAATTATTATAATATGCAGGATATTTTCTAATATAAATAAAAGGATATTGCCTATCTAGATTACTTATATTATCAAAAGACATTGAACATAACATACAAAATAATTCTACATCTGCTTGTTCCATTAATGAGAAAGCATTGACCAATTTTTTAGTAATTCCATCTGCCCCATTTACTTTACAGGCCAACAACTTTCCCCACATATCCTGAATATACTCATTTGAAATATTCTTTGCATATTCAAAAAAATATAATAACCAATCATCGTCCAAATTACACATATTTGCACTATTGTCTAAATTATCTAATGTACTCCTAATAATTTTCCCTTGATTAATATATTTTTTTAAATCATTTCGAGCCGTTGCAATTTTGGCATATTTTTCTAATCCTTCTATATTGTCATTTTTCAGTACATACTCCTTATATCCCTCTATTGCCTCATTAAAGTCTCTATTTACACCCTTGGGCATAGCAACCCAACCTACGCTTTTCTCTATCATTTCTAACAGTTTTATTGCAACATCGCTTACACATTCAAAATCAATTAAGGCATTTTTATCGCTCATAGAGTACCCCGTTTCACATTTTTCTCTTATGCACAGTTTTATTATATCATTCCAATCGTCAATATTAAATTATCAAGATACGTCCTCTTACTTTTTTGTCACGTTTCGACATACATTTGTCATGTTTTCTCTATATTTCTAACTATAGTCAATGTATAATCAAATCAAAAAGCAACGGAGGATGCATTATGGACTGTTTGTACCCAAACAATTCTTTTGCTATGTTTTTCATAACAAACTTTGTTTTTCAACTTATAATTCAAATTATTTTGATAGCAATCACTGATTTTAAAAAATCTTATATGCTTAACACCTGCAAGTCGAACGGACAATATCCTTTTTCTCTAAACTTCTAATAATCACTCCATCTTTTTGCCTTATCCTCCTTCTCCGTTCCATCCCTTTATTGCTTCTTGCTCATTGTTATATACAATTGTACTTGCAGTACAATGCGAGCATTCAATCCAATATCCTTCTGCTTCATTTCCTAATAATTTTGCATTGTTCCGCCCACAGTATTGGCAGGATTTCAATGTATCATCTTTTTCCTTTGCTCTTTTTTGCAAGGACAATCTATTGTTTTAATTTCAGATTCTAACGCAAAAATTCTTAATATTGTAATCATTAAAAGTAAAAATATTACCCCCATTTATCTATATCACACTTTCTATTCAAACTCATCTACATCCTCTTGCTGCTCTCTATTATTCCTGACAAAAAACACCAATATACAAACGGCAAAATCCATATAAGTGACAGTAATGCACATATGATTATTTTTGTATGCTTTTATCACAGCATTTGCTATTGCATCACATAAACAAGGGATGCTATCATTTAAAAGCCACTGAACAAATTCCTGTATTATTTTTTATCGCCCTCTTCATCAGCAATTACCTTTGCCATGTCCAAAAGGTCTCGCAAAGCCTTATATAAATTTAAGTCTGTTTGCTTTAATATAACCACTATTTCATCATCTGTCATTTCATAACACGAAATCACTTCGATGGTCTGAAATTGCTCATTCATTTTCTGACAGGCAGGCAAATCTAAACATTTATCCGTTGTATATATGCAGTTCCTTTCTAGGGAATCTACTGGAATCACTCTTAATCACCTCATTTTTCGCATAAAAATACCAACCATCGAATATTGACGGTTGGTACATATATTATTTATTCATCAAATAGGCTTTCAATAAAATCATCTGGATTATCCAATTCATTTTTTATTATTTCTTCAAGTGTTCTAAGTTTTGTTGAACGTCCAGTGGATAAAACTGTAATATCAGCATTAACTTTGGGTTGAATTGCAATTTCTCTATATCCATCTTCAACTTGATTAGTAAAATAAATATATCCATCTTTATACGGTGCAACATAATTATTTACAGGATCTACTGCCATATCATTATTACTAATATAATTGTAATAAAATGGATTTTTTCTAAGCATTTCAGCATCCGTTCTTTCCCACTCTATTTTGCCCTCTTCTGTTTTCTGTATGATTGCATCTACGGCTTTTTCTAATTTGTCACTCATTGTTATCCTGCTCCTTTTCCAAAAATGTTATGAATTCATTTAAGAAAGTTATCACTTCGTTCGTATTTTTTATAATGCGATTATTGTACATATTGTGAATTTTTTCAAATTTTCTATTCCACGAAGAATTTTTTATTTTCTTCGTTAGTTTGTTTTCATAGGGCAACAATACTTCCCATGAAGAATTCACCAATTCAATCGCACTATTAATTTTAGAATACTGTTTTGTTGAATATAAAATATCTGTTTTCCCTTCTTCTGCAATTTCAAGCAAATTACTTAAATCACTAATTGCAACAACGACTTTTTTGTTGAAATAAGTTTTATCGTTTTTAGATTTTAAAATTCCATTTACTTTTTTATTCACATTTGCAGCAAGAAAGAATGTCAAAATTGTAATAGCAAGGCCAATTATACTCGCCCAACTTCCAATATCACTTAAAATCATAACATTACCTTCTCTTTTGTATTTATAAATATATTATCAACCATCACTATTCAATTGTCAATGTTCAAGAGCGGAGCATCTCGAATTGAACGGAAACAATGGGCGCGACCCGTCACATCTACCACTGATGCTATACTCCACATAAAATAATTTCACCAATAGACTGATGTTTGATAGTTTTGTGCGCTTATTCTCTCATAAATACATTCTTCTCAACCTATCGGCTTAATATGGACTTCATGCCTTGTCGGAATTGCAGAATACGAAAACGTCAACATATTCTTGCTTTCCTCATAGACCCTTATTAGGGATTTCTCAATTAAGGCAATCCATTAAGTGCATTAAAAAAAATTATTCCGGTATTGCCAAATATGACATCATATAAAACAATCATCAAAACTCCCTCACTTTCTTGGATACTAATAGTTTTTATCTATCGGCTATTAAGCCTGCATCGCTCTTTTAAGAACACCATGCGAGTTCTCGGGCGTTCCGTTACCTTTTCTTTCTATGCGAGATAGGAATTTCCCGTAGCCACCAAAACCTTTGCCATGACAATCATAACAGCATTTGATTTATGCGGTACTAATGGATATTATAGGACTTGAACCTATGACCGACCGGTTATGAGCCAGTTGCTCTAACCAACTGAGCTAAATATCCAAACACCCATTATCGGGTGTATTAATCAATCGTTTCTACTTCAACCGGAATCCACATTTTAGGATTAAAATTTAGCATGTACTTGTATTTATCCACCGCATCGACCCCCAAGTTTAAATCTTCAACCACATAGGTCACATTATCACTGGGCCCGACAAAGTGCTTTACATATGTACCATCGTCCTCTACGATGATTTCAAGCTGATTGTCCATCGTATCAGCGGTAATTTGCAGGGAATCGACCCAAAAATTTTTGCATATATTCTTCCGTTTTTTGACCGTTTCGGAGTGCGTTGTACTAGGTTCTACTCTATACGTTTTCCCTCTATGGTTCAACTGCCAAGCTGCAAAGTCTTTTATATAATTACCTTTAGAGTCGTAATATATATTATTTCTAACTACTCCAATCAGATAAAGTACCATGGTTAATATTAATTAATACACAGAATCTTTCTAACGTAGATAATTTATCGTATTTCGTACAAAACGAATATATATTATCTAATAACTGTATATCGTTATTATCCAGTTTATCTATTCTATCAGCTATGTAAAGCATCATAGAAGTGAATATATTGTTGTATATATATCTCTCTTGTCTGCGTTCTTCTGGTCAGTTCGCAAGATATATATTCGTCTGCTAATTCGTTTATTTTGTCGGTGTATATCTCTACACATTATTTGCTACAACTGTATTATATACACCTCCTCAATGTGTAATAAATAATAATATTAATATTACTTTACGCCGTTGCACTCGTCTTGATCCTGATCTTGACAGCTGGCACACTCGCCGAAGTTCTCGCACATATCGCCAATGCACTCGCCGCCGTCCGCTTCGCATTCTCCGTCAATTTCATAAACACATTTATATTTATCACATTTCATTTTCTCGCCCTCCAAGATATAAAAATAAGCACCCAACACGCACTATCTGCGTACTGGATGCCTTTCAACTCATCTCAAGCCGGTTAAGGGGACCGAGTCCCAGCGGCTAATATTTATTTAATATATAATTTATTACTGCACTATGGTTATATTATAAACCATAATATCGAAAAACTGTCAAATCTATTTCTTGAACAAGTCTGAATGTGTGCCGGTTCTGTACAACACTAATTCGCTACCCTCTACACGATACACAAGTAACCAATCCGGCAATATATGACATTCGCGTTTGTTTGCGTAATTGCCAGACAAATTATGATCTTTGTTCTTTTCCGGTAAATTTTCAGGAATTGCCAATATATCAATAACAGCTTGAAGCAATTCCATGTTGTAGCCTCGTTTCTTACACAGTTTATAATCTTTCTTAAACTGTCCGGTAAAGCTGATCTGCAACATCCTTAGTCCTCCAAATCTGCAAACAAATCTTTTGTATTAGTGTATCTCTGCCCGATTCCTTCCGCAAGCATTTTATCGCCTTCTGCAAACGCTACAAGCGTTTCTGCGTTCGGCTCTTCTGTTTCCTCTCCTGCGGTCATCCCTTGCAAATACGCTACCACATAGCCGATTTTATAATCGGGTACCGCATCTAATAACTGAAACGCTCTTTCTCTATCACTCATAATATATAATCCTCTCTTTCATGTATATATAATAATATTCACAGTATCATTAATTCATAAACGGCACATCTGAAAAATTATCTGCTTTCTGCCCTGCTTCTATTCTCTCCAATACCTTTTCAACTGCATCCAAAACTGCATCACGACAAAAAGCATTTAAAGAAATACCGGCGGTTCTTGCGGCTGCTTCAACGTCTGCTTTCTTCCCTGCTGGTACTGTAAAATTGAGCCGGTCGTATTTATCCGCTAAATATTCATTTTGTTTTTTATATCTCTCTTTTAACTTTCTATCAGATTCTATTAATTTATTTAATTCCTCTTCACTTATTTTTGCCATTTAATCACTTCCATTTCTAAAATGTAGTTATTAACTATGTTAATAATAGCATTATTAATTCACTCCGTCAAGTTGTATTATTAACTGTATTGTTTAACTACATTTCACAAAATATTTTAATATAAATTTCTCATAAGATATAATGTATTAAAAGCACTTACCAAATTTTTCGCAAAAAAACAAACCGATTTGTGGTCGATTTATCTTTAGCAGCACTTGTACAGGATTCTCCTTTCCTGTATTTTTCATTCGAACATATGTTAGAATACCTTTTTGAATACCTTGCCTTTTTTCGAGCATAAATTTTCTTGATTTTCCCCGAAAAGAAAAAAATGCTGCAAACCGCATAAAATCAAGGTTTTCAGCACTTCTAGGGTTGGGCTATTCATAAAATAGTCAACAGCTCGTAGGGGAATCGAACCCCTGTTTCCGCCGTGAGAGGGCGGCGTCTTGACCGCTTGACCAACGAGCCATTTTACTTTATGCTCTGCCATAAGCATCGCACTTGATTATTTTATTATAAGTAAGCAAATAATGCAAGTAATTTTTCAAAAAAAGCAAATTTTTTTATTACTATAGTTCAATCAAAACAGCCCTGCACGGCGCCCCGTCTGCTCCACCGAGATTAATCGGTGCCGCATTCAGCAGATAAACGCCTTCAGGAACAGCACTCAGCCGTACGCCTTCTAAAAGCACAACTTCCGAACCCAGCAATTTTAAGTGAACTGCCTTAGGCGCATTTTCAGGTCCTATTGTCTGTGATTCATTACCGATTAACTCTATTCCCTCTTTCACAAATACTTCAGCAGCTTCATAGGAAACCTCTGATTTCCCTTTTATCAGAATCTTCTTTGCCGACCGCTCATCTGCCTCCTTTGCTTTCTTTAAAATGCGAGAAGCCTCTTCTGCTGTTACGATTCCTTCATAGTCAGCCACATAAGCCATTCCCACAAACTTATCCAAAGCAATTTCATCTATCTTTTTACCATCGTCAAGAAAATGATACGGTGCATCCACATGAGTTCCGTTATGCGCACACATATGAAAAGATGACAGATTACAAACCGCTCCTTCCGAAACTTTTAGTAACACTTCCTTTTGCGGAGCAGGATCTCCAGGATATACATTGCAGGTAAACACTTCTTGTGAAATATCATATATTTTCATCTGACCACTTCCTTTTGTATTTATTCTTACACAAACAGTGCTTCGCACATATTATATCATAGACATTGCTTTGCATGTCTATGATCGATTCCGAATGTGCTTCGCACATATTATATCATAAATTACAGCTTGTTTGCATAAGAACTCTCTGCTCTGCACATCCTACGTATGAAAGGATGGTGCATTATGGAAAAAGAAAAGCTTGTAACTACTCCCGGCGGACAGCGTCCCGCAAACACATATGATGACGGTAACATCCCCACTACAGACCTTCCGCAGGATATTATTCCTGATGAAGTTCCCCGTAAAGACGG
Organism: Lachnospiraceae bacterium; assembly: GCA_017434885.1. GTDB lineage: Bacteria > Bacillota > Clostridia > Lachnospirales > Lachnospiraceae > Suilimivivens. Next base: position 208,289 of record JAFSGE010000056.1, read on the forward strand.
TCCCGGCGGAGAAGAATAACTAAAACAATCCGGCAAATGAACATTCATCTGCCGGATTTCTTTCTATCATATTCAGTTCAAACAATTAGCCTTCCACAATTAAATATCTGCCGTCGCCGATGTCAAACACTTCATCTGCTTCAAGGATTTCGTCCCCTTCAGCGCCGTCCATATCAATTCCTTCCTCGTCAAAATATTCCCAAACCTCTTCAACGGAATTTACCACTACGGCAAAGCATTCCTCAAGGAAATTCTCTGCTTCCTCCAAGTTGGAAACTACATCACCTTCCGGGAACAATTGTCCCTGATTCTTCAAAAAACACTGCAATACAGCATCGTCAAATTCATGCATACTAACATCCTCCTTACGCTTTGGACTGTGCCTGTATTCTATAATTCCATATTGCCGCAAACCCGCGTCATAGTCAATATCCTACAGCAAATTTTTGATGATTTTATAAACGCCTTTATCAAGATATCCGGGGCAGATATTTCCCGCAGCTTCTTTTACTTCTTTTACAGCCGTTTCCACTGCGTAGCTTTCTCCCGCTGCAAGCATCATGCCGATATCATTGTTGTTATCTCCAAATGCCATAGTCTCTTCTTTTTTGATGCCGAGATATTGCTGTAATTGACGAAGTGCATTTCCTTTATCAACGGAAGCATCCATGAAATCAACCCACTCTTCTCCTGCCATACAGATTTTCACTTTATCCTGCCACGCAGGAATCAGAACCTCTTCTCCCAAAGAGCGGATGCTTCCTTTTCGGTAAATTGCAATTTTGATAATCTCCGCATCCTCCGCGAGCACATCTTCAACTAATCGGAACGTATTATGATAACCATAGGTGAGCAAATCAATAAATTCCTGATTTTGGCTTTCCACCAGACTTCCCTGCGGTGTTGAAATTACCGTTTCACACTCCCCGTAATAAGAACGAAGCATCTTCATGATTCCTTCTGCGTGTTCCCGCTTCATAGGTGTCACCGATATGTCTTTGCCGTCACATCTGATATGGGCTCCGTTTTCCGCAATATAAGCAATATCATCCGCCACTTTCCTAAATACATTTCTTACACTGGCATACTGTCTGCCGCTTGCTGCACAGAAAACAATTCCTTTCTTTTTCAGGTCACGAATCGCCTGCTCCATTTCCGGATATAAATCCGGTGTGGACTCCTTTATCAGTGTACCGTCAATATCAGATGCAATCAGCTTTATCATGGTCTGTAATCCCTCACAGCTTCCCATGTAGGAAGTGCATTGCCGTCATAATCAAACAATGCCTGGTTTGCCCATTCATTCCCACAGGGTCCCTTATCTTCAATATATTTTAATGAGCATTCTGTTGCCCAGCCGCTTCCCGGTACCGGTATCCATGCAGGCTCCCAGTAAAAATATCCTCTTCCCTTTCCTTCCGGTACAGAAGCAATTCTCCGGAATAATTCTTCCATAAATGCCTTCTGTCCTTCTAAGGTCATCGGGTATTCGATTTTCTCTACCAAGGCAGGTCTTGTTGCCATACCTTTTCTCTGCTCAGGGGCAAGTTTTTCATACTGCGCATAATCCTCCATAGTATATCCCATAGATACCTCTGCTATAATCAGTTCCTTGCCGAAACGCTGTGCAATGTCATGCATATTGTTCTGCAGCATGTCAAAGCTGCCATGCCAGAACGGATAATAGGAAAGACCGATAATATCAAAGTCTTCGCCTCTTTTTACATAATTATCAAACCACTCTCTGTACAGGGCATTGTTGCCGCCGTTGTCGAGATGAATCATAATCAATATTTTTTCGGAAATAATACCTTCTGCAAGCGCCCCATCGGACACTTCTTTCACTGCACGGATTCCCGCGCTGACAAAACGTGCAATATTGTCATATTCCGGCACTTTTCCGTAAGGCCACAGCAGTCCGTTAGACAATTCATTCCCCACCTGCACCATATTGGGGAGCAAGCCCTCTGCCTTTAACGCAAGCAAGGTCTCTTTTGTATAATCATAAACTGCCTGTTCCAATTCGGAAACAGAATATCCCTTCCATGCTTTGGGAACAAACTGTTTTCCGGGATCAGCCCAAAAATCACTATAATGATAATCAAGCAGAATGTCAAATCCTTTTTCTCGCGCTCTCTTAGAAAGCTCTACTACCGATGCAAAATCATTGGTTCCTGCGCCGTAAGGCTCTCCATCCTCCGAATACGGATCATTCCAAAGACGGATTCTCACCGCATTCACATCATAATCCTTTAAAATAGAGAGTACTTCCCTCTCTTCGCCCTTATCATAAAATTTTCCGCCGCACTTTTCTACCTCAAGCAACGTTGAAATATCCATTCCTTTATAGTATTTCATATCATTCTCCCATCCAAAGTCACTCACTGCCCTACAAGACGCCACAGTGCATTGCTCTTTATAAAACCCTTTATAGCACAATGTCCGCAGACCGCCGAAGCAGCCTGCGAACATCGGCCGTATATTTTGACAATTTACTTATCCGCTATTTTATTAATCAAAATCTGTGATACGCTTATACATATCGCGGTAACGGAATCTTACCATTTCATTTTTTTCCAGTACATCTTTTTCGTCTCCTGTATACTGGCATCTCATACAGTAGTATTCCTTTTTGTCTTTGTCATAAAACATATCAATATCAAGATCCCTCATAAAGCAGGAGGGACATCTGAAATTTAATTTGCCTTTTCCAGCTTGAGCCATGTGGAAACAACCTCCTTATCCTTAATTGTTGTCTTGTAGCCTAATGTAAACATCGGTGAGAATGCATAACCTTCTCTGATATATCCGGTTGCCTTTTCATCGGATGTGTACATGGAAACCTTGGTTTCAATAGGAGGAATTACTGTTTCAACACTGGTTGCTCCCGCAATTTCCTCTTCTCTGCACTTATATGCATAGTTGATAACCTTTTCTTCATCCTTGCCTTTACAAGTCATAACAAGTGATGTCATATCCTCAGGATATTCTGTTGTACCGTAGCAGGCAACAATATATTCATTCAGTTCCACTTCCGCATCAGGATTGCTCATAGACAGAACAGTTCTCTCCATCTCAATGTCAGAGCTTCCTTCTGTAAAAATTACTCTTGTCTGCAATTTTACTGTAAGGTCATAGAATTCAATATCTACAGGCTCTAAAGTAAGAATTCTCTTCTTCTTGCCGTCTTCAATCACTTCTTCACTGAATTTTGCTTTGGTACGGCAGAGGCAAAGGTCTACTTCTTCTCCCTTGTATGTCAGCTTTGCACTTCTTACGGTACCTTCTCCTGCGTAGTGTGTGAAGTAACCTGCTCTGTATTTTTCCTGAATCAGGAAAGGATAAGAAGCATCCTGTACGTGAGGTGTTCCGATACCTACTTCCCATTTCAGCTTTGCTGCATAAGGACGAAGGTCTACAAGTGCACCACCCTGATTCATATTGATACATGCTCTCATATAAGGGTCACAATACCAGAATAACTGCTTGTCAGAGCCGTAAAGAATATCTTTCCAAAGTGCACATTCAGGCTCTGTATAAGTCTTTTTCTGACGGAAGTAATCAGCAAATTCAGCCATAGTCATATCATCTAACTTGCCTTCTTTTTTGAGCTGGCCATAGTAAGCCATACCGTCTTCATAAGATTTCTTTAACAATTCATAAGGAGCTTCCCAACGTCCCATCTTGTTGAGCCATCCGGGTCCTACGAACATCATATTGTAAGCATATCCGTTATTGTACTTCTCAAGTGCACGATATTGATCGATTAAGTTATAAAGATAAGGATATTCCCATGTCTCTGTATCATAAATCATACCGCGAAGTACATTCTGGGGATGGGTTCCGAAGTTTGAACCGTTTCCGTCATAGCATGCAAGCAAGTCTCTTGAGAGGTGAGGAATTGCTACGATGCCGCTGTCCTCTGCTTCATTTGCTGCCGGTGCATGAATGTTCTGCTTACTGGGAATCCAGGGATTCCATGGACCACCATCCATAAGAGTATACCAGGAATTGTTACAGGTATGATAAGCCTTGGGACCTTCTTCCCAACAGGTTGCAACCGCACATTTTACCATGGGATATTTTTCTTTAATATAGTTTGTCAATTCAGCGTCCATATAATAGGAGCCTGTTGACTCAGGATAAAATCCAAAAATGTCATGGAATTTACCGAATACATCATCTACGATAGACATTTTGTCTTCCATAGAGAACATCCAGATACAGAAATCTTTGGTTTTATATTTTTCTCTGAATTCTTCACAGGGAAGACCCAACAATGACAACGCAATTTCATCACCGTATTTTTCATGATGTTCTTTTGCAATGGCGATTGCCTCCTCATTAAAAAGGCTGGCGTATGTCATCTGAATTGTGGTTTTAAGACCGTTCTTATGTGCAGTTTCCTGCTGAAATTTGAAAATATCGAGTGATTCTGTAAGGAGTGATTTTCTTCCGATATCTTCTTCCTTTCCATGTCCGGTTACTTTTTCCGCATATTCAGGCACCATCTCCGGACGATGAATAATGTTAACAATAAACTTATCCATTTTTGTTTCTATCCTTTCTGTTATAATTACATCTATTTAACTCTGCGTTGCTTCTCTGATTACGACCTCATAGCCAAGCAGTGTTTTTACCGGTACATCCTTTTTGTCAATGTGGGAAAGTAACGTGTTGCAACAGGCAGCCGCAATTTCTGTCACATTAAACTTAAGGGAAAGATTAACAGATTGTCTGCTCTCCAAAAGGCTACTATCGTAAAATGATGCAACCTTGATATCTTCCGGTATGTTTACATTTTCTTTTTCAAGTTTTTCAAGTACACAGCCACATATATAGTCATCCATGCAGATGATGCACTCTACGTTTTTTTTCAAAATATCCTCAACAGCTTCTTCTATCTTGGTTTCACTGTCCATGTCCAGATATATCAAGTCATCTTCCATGAAAACATTAAACTCTGTGCAGGCATCCCGAAAACCGGCAAGACGGTTTTTGCTTACGATGGTCTTCATATCACTTCCGATTAGTGCCACACGTCTGATACGCTTACTGAAAAGTACCGATGTCAGTTCACGACATGCGCTTCTATGATCATTATCCACCTGAATTACAGTGGGGTCTAATGAAGACCCCGCTGTTACAAAGGGAATTCCTTTCTGTTTCAGATATTTTTCCGCGATATCTTCCTCTAATGTACGTCCCAAAACCACACCGTCTACCTTATTATTCTCTATCAGTCTGACTAATTGAGTGATATCTTTTTCACTTACCATAGATATAATCACATCATAATCAGATTTGGATGCCGTATTGCTGATTCCCCACAAAAAGTTATGATAGAAGGGTAAATCAACAAGGCTGGAATCTCCCGGCATCACAAGACTGATATTAAACGTTTTCGACTGTGCCAAACCTCTTGCAATAGCACTTGGTTTATAATTGTTCTCTTTGATATAGCGTAATACTTTTTCTCTTGTTTCCTGTCCGATTCTTCCTTTCCCGGAAATGGCTCTTGAAACTGTCGTCTTGGATATTTGTAATTCTCTTGCAATATCATCAATTGTCAATTTCTTATTATCCATACGATATATCCAACTTTCTTAACCCTTTACGGAACCTCCCGTAATACCTTCTACGTAGAACTTCTGCATAATCACAAACAGTACGGAAATCGGAATAGATACCAAAACACCGCCTGCGCAGAACTGTGTAAAATAGGTATTAATCAGGCTTCGCTCAAGCATGTTGTAAAGACCGATTGCAACAGTCCACTGTGAGGAAATACCTGCGTTCAAAATAATCTTTGCAAATACGAAATCCATCCAGGGTGCCAAGAAGGAACTGATAACCGTATACACAATAATCGGTTTACTCATAGGCATAACTACCTTGAGGAAAATAACTGCCTCACTTGCACCGTCAAGATATGCTGCCTCACGCAGGGATGCCGGAACCGTATCCAAAAATCCTTTTGCAATCAGATATCCGAGACCTGAGGATGCAGAATATACCAAAATCAATCCCAAATGGTTATTCGTCAGATTCAGTGTTTTTAAAATAAAGTACACAGCAATCATGGACAAAAATCCGGGGAACAGATTTAAAATAACTGCCATGTTCATGAGGGGCTTACGCATTTTAAATCTCATACATGAGGTCGCATACGCTACCATCAATACAAAGGAGCTGGAAATCAAACAGCTGCAACATGCAATAATGAAAGTATTTTTAAACCAGTTCGGAAACTGTGCTACAGAGTCTGCGGAAAACAGCAGATTCTTGTAGTTATTAAGGCTCCATTCCTTCGGGAAGAAGGTGGATGTATTCATACCTGTATAGGCACTGAAGGACGTTACCAGAAGCCATACAATCGGTATCAGCCAAATAAATGCCAAAAACGCTAACAATAAATTGTGAAGGGTAATATTAACTAATTTCTTTGTCTTCATTACTGGAACGCCTCCTCTCTATCGCCCTTAATCATGCGATTAAATGCAAGCAATGTGAAGGCTGCACAGATTACAAATACAACAATACCGATAGTGGATGCCATCTTGTAGTTGTAATAATCCTGTGTCAGTGTAAACAGCCATGTTACCAAAAGGTCCGTTTCCTTTGCCTGTGAGTTTGCCATTGCCTGATTGGTTGTGACAAACACACCTGTTGTAAGTAAGTAAATAACATTAAAGTTATTAATATTCTTTACAAAATCCGTTACCAGGGAAGGTCCTGTTACGAACAACATATAAGGCATTGTAATGTTCCAGAAAATCTGTCTGGGAGTTGCGCCGTCAATTCTGGCACTTTCAAGCTGCTCACCGGGAATATTCATCAGAACACCGGTTGCAATCAACATCTGATAAGGTACACCAATCCAAATGTTAATCAGGATAATCATTACATGAGCCCAAATCGGTGCTGAAAGGAAGGGAATGTAACTTGTACTGATTAATCCGATGTCTCTAAGCCATCCTGTCAGTCCGATATTTGCACAGATTGTATTCATAATACCGCCGTCTGCAAAGAAGTTTCTTACCAGAAGCAGGGATACAAACTGAGGCACCGCAATGGTAACAATGAAAAGCGTTCTCCACATTTTAGGAAGCTTTGTCTTCTTGTTATTAATTAACATGGAGAGAAGAATGCCTCCGATATAGGTTGTCAGTGTTGAGAAGAATGCCCATACAAGTGTCCACGCAAGTACTCTTACGAACGCATAACCAAAAGTAATGGTCATTCCGCCTCCACCAAACAAATTGATGAAGTTAGTAATTCCTGTCCATGTAAACAATTCACTAGGCGGCATGTGGTGTTGGTCATAATTCGTAAATGCTACCAAAATCATGACAAGCAACGGAATAATCGTGAAAATTACGATACCCATAACCGGTAAAAACAATAATGTTACATGGAATTTTTTATTGATAAGTTCATGTACATCTTCACGGAATGTATTAATATGAAGTCCCTGTTGTGCTCTTTTCTGTAAATGATACACAGATATTACATTCCCAAAGTATGCTACGATTGCAACAATCCAAATTACAAAAGTAATTAAGGAAATCAGCAAAATCAAGAACGAATGATCATAATCATTAAATTCATTTTTCATGGTCTGAATATTGAAGACCGATTCCTGTCTTACGGTACCGAGTGTACCGAATTTGCTTACATATTCCATTGCAAAGCCAAAAGTAAATGCAAGCACTGCTATCTGAAAAATCGTGATTAAAATTGCCTTAATATACTGTTTTCTTCTGACATATCCTGCGCCCATCCACAGAAGGGACAATTTTACGAATATATCACCTTTTACAACCGCTTCCCCGAACTCCTTGAAGAAACCTGCGATTGCCTTACCAAAAGAATTCAGGCCGGCTTTGATTTTTTCCATTCCTATACCCTCTCCTTCTTTGTTTTCCTGCCGGGATTATTCCCTCGCGAGGATAAAATTATCCCCCGGAATAAATTTATACCTGTTCTATTCCGGGGGATATTGTACTCCGTTACTTTAAATAAATGGGCTTATTGTACAGGTGCTGTAACACCGGCTACCATGTTGTCAAGTGCTGTCTGGATGCCTGCTTCATCATCTGCGGAAAGTTCGCCCTTAGCAATCATTTCACCGAATGTTGATGTAGGATCCCAGTAGTTGCCGCCTACAACCTGAACCACACCGTATGCAGACTGTTCTGCAAGTGCAGAGATTGCAATATTTGCTGCTACTTCTTCGGATGCTGCTGCGTTAATGTTGGAAGGACCGATTTCTCTTTCTGCAAAACGAATCTTCTGGTTATCTTCATTTGTAATCCAATCTGCAAGCAATGCTGCCCAACCTGCGTTCTGGGAGTAAGCGTTAACACCTACAAGCTTGAAGCCTGCAACGCTACCCTGCTGAACCTGAGCATCACCAATTGTGTAAGTAGGAAGCTTTGTTGCTGCATAGCCGTCACCGAAAGCTGTCTGAGCTGCGGATGCATCCCATGTACCGGAAACAACTGCTGCTAAAGAACCACCTGCAATCTGGTTGGAGATATCGCCGTCAGCGATTGCCATAAATGCGGGATGTCCTGCAATACCTAACATACCCTTAACAACTTCTACACCTGTGTAATCAGCGCTACCGTTGAAATCAAGAGATGTTGTACCATCTTCGTTAAGACCTGTTGTAAAGCCTGCTCCGTAGAAGAAAGAAGCATTGTACCAACCGGAAGCGAATGTCATACCAACTTTCTTACCACCTGCTTCTGCTGCTGCAAGTAATGTATCCCAACTCTTAGCATCTTCTGCAGAGATAACGCTTGAATCATAATATAAGAAGTATCCGTTGTCAGCACTCATAGGGAATGCATATAAGGAACCGTTTGCTGTAGCTGCATCTACGGAACCGGAAGCGTTTGCACTCTTAACATCTGCAACACCCTTGCCTGCGTATGCCTGAAGAGCTCCGTCCATCTCGTCGATGTTCTGAAGAGCGCCTGCCTTAACAAGGTCAGGTAACTGGTCAGATGCAAATGCATATACGTCTGCTGCTGCTTCGATATCTGTTAATACTACGTCTTTTGCTGTAGATTCGGATTCAACACCAAGTTCTACTGTAATGTTTGCTACGTCTGCATAATTTGCTACGAAGGAATCAATCATGCTCTGAAGCATTGCCTGATCTTCTTCTGCACCCCACATACGAAGTGCTACATCCTGCTTTTCAGCGGGAGCTGTTTCTGCAGCTTCTGTCTTAGTTTCTTCTGTCTTTGTTTCTGTCTGTGCAGCATCTGTGGAAGGAGCTGCTTCTTCTGCACTGCCACCGCATCCTACTAACATAGTTGCTACCATGGATGCTGTAAGAAGTGCTGCTAACAATTTCTTTTTCATGTTTAATCCTCCTAAATATATTTGATGAATTAATTTCATCAATGTTCTTAGTTTATCCGTTGCGCGTTTTGCGCAATCGGTTGTTCATGTATCAAGAATAACACTTACTTCCATTATTGTCAATTAATGCATTCGTATATTTTAACTTTTGTTTTTTGTGCACTTTGCACAATATTCTTGCATTTCTCTTGTTTATCAACCTTCTCCATGTTATAATCAACGCAAATTTCGCGCAATCGGTTGCTTTTTGATTATTTCGCTGAATTTTTATAGTTTTTTCGCAAATTTTCTTAAACGTTTACGCAAAAGTCATAAATAACAATTATATGGAGGTTTATACATGATGTACAAAGACAATCTTTTATGCGGTGTGGCCTATTACGCAGAATATATGCCTTATGACAGAATTCCCACCGACATGGAAATGATGAAAAAAGCCGGCATCAATACTATCCGTATTGCCGAATCTACCTGGAGTACCTGGGAACCCGCCGACGGATGTTTTGACTTTACTATTCTGCATCAGGTATTAGATGCCGCTCTTGCCTTTGATTTGAACGTCATTATCGGAACCCCTACCTATGCTATTCCCTGTTGGCTTGTCAAAAAATATCCTGACATATTGGCAGTGACACATGGCGGTCCCGGTCTTTACGGCCATCGGCAAAACATGGATATCACCCATCCCGGATATCTTTTTCATGCAGAACGAATCATTCGTAAGTTAATGGAAGAATGCGCTGCTCATCCCAAAGTAATCGGCTTTCAGTTAGATAATGAAACCAAGTCTTATGACACAGCCGGTGAACGTGCCCAGCAGCAATTTGTTTCTTATTTAAAAGAAAAATTTGGCACCACAGATGCTCTCAACAAAGCCTTTGGTCTTACTTATTGGAGCAACCGCATTGATGATTGGGATGCTTTCCCTGATATCAGAGGTACTATTAATGCAAGTTTGGGTGCTGAGTATAAACGATTCCAGCGGCTTTTAGTTACCAAATTTCTTTCTTGGCAGGCAGATATTGTGAAAGAATACGCTTCTGAGCATCAGTTTATTACCCAGAATTTTGATTTTGCATGGACTGATCATTCCATCGGACTTCAGCCGGAAGTTAATCAGCGGGAAGCTGCAAAATCTCTTACCGTTGCAGGCGTAGACATTTATCATCCTTCCGCCGCACGCCTTACCGGTGCTGAAATCGCCATGGGTGGCGCTATCGGTCGTTCCATCAAAAAGGATACTTATTTGGTATTGGAAACGCAGGCACAGGGAAATCCCGGTTGGCTTCCCTACCCCGGTCAGCTCCGTCTGCAGGCCTACAGCCATTTGGCACAAGGGGCAGGCTCTGTCATGTACTGGCACTGGCATTCCATTCATCATTCCTTTGAAACCTACTGGAAAGGTGTCCTTAGTCATGATTTAAAAGAAAATGCAAGCTATAAAGAAGTATGCCGCATCGGAAATGAATTTATACAGCATAACGAGCATCTTGTAGGTTTTAAACCTGACGCCCGCGTAGCCATTGTTCTTTGCAACGATGCACTGACTGCACTTTCCTATTTCCCTATCGGAAAAGATTTAAGTCTGAATCACGTGATGCGATGGCTGTTTGACTCACTTTATGAAATGAATATTGCCTGTGACTTTATCTATCCGGAAGACATCTGCAGACTTTCTACAGAGAAATTACTTGAAAAATATGAGTTACTGCTCTTACCGAGCCTCTATGTGACTGCTCCCGAAGTATCTGCAAAGCTGGATTCCTATGTCAAAGAAGGCGGTAACTTAATCGGTACCTTCAGAAGCAGTATGGCAGATGTTCACGGCGGAATCTATGCAGATGCACTTCCCTATGGACTTACCGAATGTTTTGGCATGACTTATGACCAGTTTACCATACCGGAGGATGTTGCACTTGAGAGTAAGATACTTTCCACGGTATTATCTGATAGCTCCTCTGTGGAAGTTACTGAGTTTATGGAACTGTTACGACCTTTGGATGATACCTGTGAAACACTGGCTTCTTATACGCATCCTGCCTATGAGGGCTGCAGCGCTGTCACATTCCACCCGTATGGAAAAGGATGCAGTGCGTACTTCGGTTGCTATTTTGACAGAACTGTATTAAAAATGTTTTTACAAGAAATACTGAAAAAAATGCATATTACCATTCCCGTTTGCCACTTCCCTGTTATCTGCAAAAAGGGAACAAACAAAGCCGGTGAAACTTTGATTTATATACTTAATTATTCCAAGGAACATAGTTATATAAACCTCGAGAATTATGTAGGCGATTCAATGCCCAATGATACAGTATTTACCAATCTCTTCACCGGAGAAAATATTTCTGCAAATGATAAAATCACACTTGCTCCTTGGGATGTACAGATTTATATAATAAACTAAGCTTATGCATCACAGAACCTTCCTATAGTCAAAAAACTGCAAGATACTATGCGTTTAATACACTGTATCTTGCAGTTTCTTTTTATAGTTTCTTCAATTCCTGATATACTCTTGCAATGGGTAATCCCACCACATTATTATAATCACCGCTTATTCCGCTGATATACGCCGCGCATTTCCCCTGAATACCATATGCGCCTGCCTTATCCATCGGTTCCCCTGTTGCCACATAATCCTCAATTTCCTGCTCTGTCATGGGATAAAACGTTACATCCGTTTTTTCATAAAAAGCATGGGCGCATTCCGCACCGGTTTCCTCATTCTGATAAACAAATGTCACACCCGTGTAAACCTGATGTGTTTTCCCTTGCAGTACCGTCAGCATTCTTACGGCATCTTCCTTTGAATGTGGCTTTCCCATAATTTCACCTTCATATGCCACCACTGTATCCGCACCGATTACCAAAATATTTTTTGTTTCTTCATCAGTAAGACTGCGATAAACATCCTCCGCCTTCATCAGGGAAAGTTCTCTTACCAAGTCCTGCGGCTCTGTACACTTTGCGTTTTCCTCTGCGCCACTTACCTTGACATTAAAAGGAATATCAATCTGCGCAAGAAGCTCCTTTCTTCTCGGAGAAGCACTTGCCAAAATAATATTTTTCTTACATGGATTCATGATTTGTTCTGGGAATAAAAACTCTGTGATTAATCACTTCACCGTTTTCCTTAGCTGCCTTTACTGCCTCTTCACAGAACACCTTCTGGGCAATAAAGGTTCCCTTTCCTCTCTTATCAACTTTTTCATAACTGCCATCCGGCTTCAAAATATGCGCTTTCACCGTATCTTTCAACTGCGTCTCTAAAATATGCATCAGCTTATTTCGAAGCTCCGGCTTTTCCACCGGGAACAAAATTTCCACACGGCGCTCTAAATTTCGGGGCATCCAATCCGAACTTGCACAATAATACTCCGGCTTTCCGTCATTTGCAAAATAGAAAATTCTACTGTGTTCCAAGAAATTACCTACAATGGAACGCACCGTAATATTGTTACCGATACCGGGAATTCCCGTTTTCAGACAACAGATACCTCTGATTATCAGCTCAATTTTAACACCTGCTGCTGCCGCTTCATATAATGCTTCTATAATATCCTTGTCGCAAAGGCTGTTAATCTTGGCAATAATATGTCCTCCTCTTCCTGCCTCTGCATTCTCTCTTTCCCTTTGAATCAGATACAGAAATCTGTCCTTTAACCACAAAGGTGCCAAAGACAGTTTATTCCATGATAAAGGCTCCGAATATCCTGAAAGCATGTTAAATACCGCCGTCGCATCTTCACCGATGGATGCCGCACAGGTAAGCAACCCCACATCTGTATAAAGCTTGGCAGTGGCATCATTATAATTACCTGTACCTAAATGCACATATCGTCTGATACCATCCTCTTCTCTTCTTACCACAAGCGTAATCTTACTGTGAGTTTTCAGCCCTACCAGACCATAGATAACATGACATCCTGCCTTTTCCAGCTTCTTTGCCCAGACAATATTATTTTCTTCATCAAATCGTGCCTTCAGTTCTACCAGAACGGAAACCTGTTTTCCGTTCTCCGCTGCCTGTGCAAGCGCCGCAATAATAGGCGAGTTACCGCTGACACGATATAGGGTCTGTTTAATTGCCAGTACATTTTCATCCTTTGCCGCCTGTCTGATAAAATCAACCACCGGCATAAAAGTTTCATAAGGATGATGCAGCAGAATATCTCCTTTCCTGATTTGTTCAAATATATCGCAGTCTGCCGGTAGCTCTGCTACAGGTTGAGGAGCTGCGTATCCCTTCTCTTTTAAATGGTCAAAACCGGACAGTCCGTACATCTTCATTAAAAAGGTCAAGTCCAAAGGTCCGTCAATGCGGTAAATATCCGCCTCCTCAATGGAAAGTTCTCTGACAATAATAGAAAGCAGCCTCTTGTCAATTCCTTCCTCTACCTCCAGACGAATTGCCTGCCCCCACTGTCTCTTTTTGAGTTGCTTTTCGATTTCCTTCAAAAGGTCTTCCGCTTCATCTTCCTCAATGGAAAAGTCAGCATTTCTCATAATTCTAAAAGGGTATGCACAGACAATATCATAATTTAAAAACAGTTTATGAATATTTCTCTCTATCACTTCCTCCAACAGAATGACTGCTTTTTTTCCCGCTTCATCTGTAGGAAGCTGCACAATTCTGGGAAGTACACTGGGGACCTGTACGGTTGCAAATTCCAGTTCACCGTCTCCGTCCTTTTTGCTTACCAATGCTCCGATATTCAAAGATTTATTTCGAATCAACGGAAATGGTCTGGAAGAATCCACTGCCATAGGAGTCAGTACCGGATATACATTCTCCTCATAAAATTTATCTACAAAATCAGCTTCTTTTTCTGACAGTTCTTCATGCCTGGTAATCACATGTAACCCATTCTGCAATAAAAGAGGAAGCAGGGAACGGTTATACACACTATACTGTTCCCGAACCAACTCATGAGTTGCAACATTTAACTCCTCAAGCTGTTGCTTCGGTGTCATTCCCGCAATATCCGGCTTTTCGTATCCTGCATTGACCATATCTTTTAAGGATGCTACCCTTACCATAAAAAACTCATCTAAGTTAGACGCGGTAATGCTTAAGAATTTTAACCGTTCAAACAACGGATTTTGTTTATCTTTTGCTTCACTCAGCACTCTTTTGTCAAAAAGCACCCAGCTTAATTCTCTGTTTGTATAAAAACAAGACTCCCCGTAATTTGTTTTGTTCATATTCCTTCCCTCCGTTTGCGCTGCGTGCTTAGACTATATCGTCCTTTTTTGCCTGATAACGGGTCTTACACTATACACTTCTTCAAAGAAAGATGCCCTTGCACCAAACAATCCCCTCTCCAACGTAATATCTTCATTGGTATCAACGGTGATGGTTAATTGATTGTCTTTCAAAACTGTCTTTACATTTTTAAATTTCTGTTTATGGCTTCGGTCAAGTCCGTTTGCAAGCCGCAGTATTGCAGTCAACTTGGCAATTTTAAGATAAGAGTCTCTGTCCATCATGCTGTAACGGCTCATCTCTTCATAATAAGCAAATTCTGTGTGATTGTATTTTACCACGTTGGCAATAATCTCCCTCTCCATGTGGGAAAGACCGATAATCTCCGTAGCCATGATAATGCTGTAGGAGCATTCCGTCAGATTTGCCATACTGATATATTTTCCGCAATCGTGCAAAATCGTGGAAAGCTGTAGCAAAAGTCTCTCTCTTTGTCCCAACCCATGTATCTTTTTCATACTGTCAAAAATCGTAAGGGCTATCTGCTCTAACGTCTCACTTCTCTTTCTGCTGCCCCGATAGCGCTTACTGATGTTATGTGCACAGGCAATAATATCCTGCTCAAAATCATGGGCAGATGCTATCATCTTATTCTTTTCAGCATACTCATATGCAATACCGTCGCAAAGAGTTACTCCCGGTGCCCACACAAGTTTTGCTCCCATGGCCTCCATAATCCGCTTAACCATTACCAGTGAAATATAAAGAATCGGCAGATTTTCCTCCGGCATATCCCATGCCTTCGCAAGCTGCGAAAAACTCTTTGTGTTATATTCCTTTAAGAAATAATTAAACAACTCCTTACCTGCATAGCCGCTCTTTTCATGAGTGATACTTTTCTTGCGCACCAAAGCGGAAATATAATCATCCACAATAATAATATTTTCTATTTCTCTCTCACGCAGATACAGTTTTTTATAAACCTCTATTTGAGAGTCCACAAGTTCATTCAGCAATTCTTCATAATGTTTAAAGCTGGCATCTAAATGAGTCAGCCTTTCCTGCAGACGAAGCACTCCCAGTTTCATATTCTGCGTGGAGACAAGCGTATCCTTATCAAACAAAGAAACCTGAATACTGCCTCCTCCGATATCTACGATAGCTGTACTGTTCTCAATAATTTCACGGAATCCTTCTCCCTGAAACGCAATGGATTTGTAATCCAGAAAACGCTGTTCGGAATTACTCAATACCCCAATTTTAATTCCTGTTCTCTGCCGAATCTGATCAAGCAAAATAGCTGTATTTTCGGTTTCCCTGATTGCACTGGTTCCGTAGGCAACATAGTCTGCCACTTTATAGGATTTCATGATTTCCGCAAACTCCCGCAATACACCGCAAAGTTCTTCCACGCGTTCATAGCTGAGTTTGCCGGTGGTATAAGTCTCCGTTCCCATGTCAATTCCATGTCGAATATGGTCAATTTCTTTCATCCCGTGACTTTTGGACACTTCAAATATTTTCATGGAAAGTTCATAAGAACCTATATCAATTGCCGCAAATGTCTTTACAGCCATTCCCTCACCTCTTACTCTTCTCTATTTTTCCCTAACAGATAATCAATAAACTGCTGTGCCGTTCTGCCGGATAAGCCTCCGTGGGCAAGCTCCCACTTGTTGGCCTCTAACAAAAGTTCTTCCTCCGGCATGGTAACGCGATAACGCTCTGCCAATACTTTTACGATGTTCTGGAACTCCTTCTTATCCGGTGCCGCAAAAAATATCGTTACTCCGAATCTTGCCACCAATGACAGCTTCTCCTGCACCGTATCGGATGAATGGAGGTCATCTCTTCTTTCTTCCTTGTCACTGAATTTTTCTCTTACCAGATGTCTTCTGTTGGAAGTAGCATAAATCAACACATTCTCCGGCTTTTTCTCCAGTCCGCCTTCAATCACTGCTTTTAAATATTTATACTCAATTTCAAAATCTTCAAAGCTCAGGTCATCCATATAAATAATAAACTTGTAATTTCTGTTTTTTATCTGGGCAATGACATCGTTTAAATCCTGGAACTGATGCTTGTATACCTCTATGATACGCAGTCCTTTGTCGTAATACTCATTTGCAATTCCTTTGATACTGGAAGATTTTCCGGTTCCCGCATCACCAAAAAGCAGACAGTTATTGGCTCTTCTGCCTTCCACGAAAGCCTCTGTATTTTCAATCAGCTTGCGCTTAGGAATTTCATATCCTACCAAGTCATCCAGATAAGCATGGGTAATTCTCTGAATGGGAACAATCTGCACACCGTTTTCATCATGCACTACACGGAATGCTTTATGTAAACCAAATTTACCTACACCATATTCTTTATAAAACTCTGTCAGTGTAGCTTTCATCTCCTCCGGCGTATGGTCTTTGGTAAACTTTACCGCAAGAGAACAGATGCGCTGTCTGATACGGCTGTTGTAAACCTTACTTTCGATGTCACTGCTCTCATAATTTTCAATCAGTGAAATACAGTCCACATCCAGCGTCTTTACCATGTCACTGAAATCGTAATCATAAAATTCTTTAAAAATCACGATATCATGAAGTACAGCCTGATTAATGGTTCCTTCCACCTCACCGCGGATTTCGCAGGCACGGCTGTAGCTGTTTTCATTATTCACTAAAAGATTGGTCAGATAACAGTGCCAGAGATTCCCGTAAAATCCATGATTTCCTGCCATCTCAAGCAAATGATGAATATTATCATACAAAAGCCCTGCCATATCTTCTTTATTGTAGTATTCGTCATTATAATGCTCCATGAGCCATGCCATATCATATAAAATACGGCCTTCTTCCTCTGTGAAATCTTTATATACTATTAACTGTTGTTCTCTCATTTTTATATATCCTTTTTCGCTTTTTGTATCATTTCTGTTTCAAAATCATTCTTTAATAATTTCCCAAAATCTTCATATTCCTTGCTTCTTCCCTAAGCCCTCTGAGTGCATTTTTCACTGCGCTGTCGGAAAGGTTTCCGTCAAAGTCAATGAAGAAGCGGTATTCCCAGTTTCTGTCCTCAATGGGTCTGCTCTCGATTTTGTTCATGTTCAGATTGTTGAAAATGAAATGGGAAAGCATATGATAGAGGGAACCGCTCTCATGGGGAACCTCAAAGCAAATGCTGACCTTCTTTGCATCTTCCTTAAAAATCTTCTGGTTGGTCACAATAATAAACCTTGTGGAATTGGTGCTGGACTGGTTTACACCTTTCTCCAAAACTTCAAGCCCGTAAAGCTTTGCCGCATGCTCCCCTGCAATGGCAGCCTGTGTCTTATCCTGTTCCTCTGCAACCTTTTTTGCTGCAAAAGCATTGTTCTGCATACTGATTTGCTGCCAGGAATGATTATTTAAATATCTTGCAGACTGCATCAATGACTGCGGATGAGAATATACCGTTTTGATATCCTCTATTTTGGTACCGGGCACAGCCATCAGGCAATGCTCAATTTTAATCACCTGTTCGCCTACAATATAATTTTCAAATTCTACCAAAAGGTCATAAATTTCACTGACAATTCCCGCTGTGGAATTTTCAATGGGAAGTACCGCAAAATCTGCTCTGCCCTCATCGATGGCTATCATGGCATCCCTGAAAGTATCCACATGGAAGCTATTTACCTCATCACCAAAGTATTGCATCATTGCTGCATGGGAATAAGCCCCTTCCGCTCCCTGAAAAACCACTCTTGCCTTTTCGGTTTCCAAATCATCCACCTTAATGAATGGAAGCTTATTATAACCACCGTTCTCTGCAATCATCTGATACTGGAGTTTGCGGCTCATAGCCATAATCTGTTCAAACAATTCCGCCACACCGTAGCTGTTAAATTCGTTGTGGGTTAATGCTTTTACCTTTTGGATTTTTTCTTCTTCTCTGGTCTTATCAAGAACCTTTTTTCCTGTTTCTATTTTATATTGTGCAACGCCTTTTGAGATTTCCATACGCTTTTCGTAAAGCTCTACAATCTTAGCGTCAATCTCATCAAGCTGCCCTCTAAGTTCTGCTAAATCCATGACTCTTATGTCCTTTCCGTCCTACCGATTTCACTGCTTATTTTTTATTATAAATACTCCATTTATTTTATAACAAATCATACCTGATAGCAAGAAATTTACTCACATTTTACCTTTCCCCGCATCGCCGCCTCCCTTCTGCATACAAATCATTTTTCTCAGGAAATAAGCTGATTTTGGTTGCATCTCTTCCTCAAGTGGTATATGATGATTAAATCAAAGAAAATATTTTTTTATGACGATTCTCAGGGGAGACTATATTATGAAATCAAATACAAAAGCACTGATTTTTGGAGGCGTTGTATTAGCAGTAATGGTTGTATCTTTAATACTTTCAAATCTCAAGGCAGCCATTCCCTCCAACGATATTTCTACAGTGGGAAACACCGGCGGGAACATAAATAACGCCGGACTTTTTTGCGAACTTGACGGCAGAGTATACTTTGCCAATTCCTATGACAATCATTGTATGTATTCCATGAATGTGGATGAAACTGATTTACAGAAGGTAACTACAAGCGGCGTTTCTTCCATTAACGGTGCCGGCGATTATCTCTATTACTTTATGGACAGCGGTTCAGGCGGCAAAGGAATGGGATATGTTGTCCGTACACTGGGCGTATACCGCTCAAAACTTGACGGAAGCGATTCTGTCTGTCTTGTCCGAGACGGCTGTATTGCCATGCAGCTTGCCGGTGACTATCTCTATTACCAGCGATACAATAATCAGGATTTTACTACCTTACATAAAATCAAAACCGATAAATCGGAAGATACCTTGATTTATGACGGCATTATCAATCCCGCATCCTGTAACAACGGCATCATATATTATAACGGCACAGAGCAGGACCATTATCTGTATGCCTTAGATACCCGCACTGATACCGTCAGCACTGTCTATGAAGGTGATCTTTGGTATCCGGTTTATTATCAGGATTATATCTATTATATGGATGTTTCTTCGAATTATAGGTTATGCCGTTATTCTCTTTCCGCAGGCACTGTGGAAGTTTTGACCAATGACAGAGTAGATGCTTTTAATGTTGGTGGCTCTTATATTTATTACCAGAAAAACGACAAAGATTCCCCTGCCCTGATGCGCATGCGCTTAGACGGCAGTGAACTTGAAGTTGTTTCGGAAGGTATTTACAGCAACATTAACATGACTTCACGCTACGTGTATTTCAATGATTTTTTTGATGAAATCAATACTTACCGCACTCCTTTGGACGGGCCTGTAAGCGTAAGTACTTTTAACGCTGCAAAAGAAGCCGCGTTTGAACAACAAAAATAAATATCCTTTTTATGAATTTATAAAATCTATGTACAAAAAGCGTTTGCAACCTCTTATTAGTTACAAACGCTTTTACTGTTTCCTTTACTGCTTAATCATTTTTCGTCCAATATGCATCTACCTTCACTTTTGCATCTTCTTCTGACAAAGAGAATATCTTTTGTATTTTTAGATAGCATTTTTCTTTTGTGAAACCGTCAGCACATTCTGCTTCAACAAAATTTTTGATACTGTTTTCCCGTTCGGCTTTGTTTGCTTCTATTTCAGCTTTGTTTGCTTCTATTTCAGCTTCCTGCTCCCGCATTTCGGCCTCACGTTTTTCCCGTTCGGCTTCCCACTCTTTCTTCTCGTTTTGCAAATCTGCCACAATTTCACGTTGAAATTTCAAAAACGAAGGCACATATTCATCCATTCTCATTAAAACATTCACATCCCCTCGAAATAGATATTTACCTGCACGAAACATATAATCCAATATATCATTTCTCTGATATTCGGTTATCGTTTCATCGTTAACAGCCTCTTCTAATATTAGAGTAGCCTCTTTCATAAAATCTGTCAACATTTTAATTTCTGCTTCCGAATATATAGTGCCCTTTGCTTTCTTAAAACGCACCAACGCAAGCGGTATGATTACATACAATTCCCTGTCACGGATTATTGAAAGTGAATAGTTCTGCACTTTCATAACCGGTACTGTATATTCTCCATAGGTTCCGTTGGGGAAGCAAACCCGTATACGCTCAACATCAGGCGTCTTATTCGTATGCGTTAAATATAAGATTGCAGATTTGGGAAAAGTAACAACGAATTCTCCATTAATCCTTGTGATAGCATGCTGTATTTCTATCTGAGTATCATATTCAAACATTCGGATAACCATTTCCGAATCCGGTTTCATCTGACATTCTATGTGATACAAATCACAATTGCCGATTCGAAATACTAAATCGGCGCGGATGGAATGAAACAGCTTTTCTCCGGTCTTTTCGGTTTTTTCAATCGTGTATTCCCTGGATAAAAAGGTAATTCTTGTCTTTTTTTGATACTCTTCATTAAATAATTCTCTGACAAGCGGAAAAATCATCTCAGGATGCACCGTCAAAAGACGCTTTGTAATACTATCCCATATCTGATATTGAAATATCTGTTCCTCCGTCATTTCATCCAAAATTTCTGTAGGTAATTCTTCATGATAAATTACCCGAGCCTCTTCCTGTTCATTACTTTTTCTTTTGCTTTTTGCTTCTGCCCTCATCCTTTTATACCTCCCTTTGAAATTTTGCAAAAACAAAAATAATAGTAACATCCCTTTTTGTCTCTGCATTTGTTCTGTTACAATAGTTGCTTGAAAAAAATGGTGACATACCATGATTTGCCATTCTGAACCCAGATGGTAATGAAATATATGTCCGATTAATCGATATTTCTTATAAGAATATTTAAATAATAACAGAAACTGATTTCAAAAGCAAGATACAATTTTATTTTTTTACATCTGTTTTCTCACAATCAGATATTCATCCCCCGGCTGATAATAAGGGCAATCTCTAAACTCATCGGCAAGAAATTTTGCCATCTCATCTTCATCTAAATCCATATCACAGGTATAGCATTCATAATCGTCATCATACACATAATTATTACACTGCTCGCATGTTCCCACCGGCTGTTTTTTCTTTTTTTTACTGTTTCCTGCACTATATGCCATTCTGTTTCTCCCTATACTCCTAAATCAAAATTCTCATTCTTTTCTGTTAATTCCTTTAACATCTGCATTACTGCTTTCCCTGTAAGCGGATGCCGGTAATAAGGGCACAACTCTGCTAACGGCTTTAACACGAATTCCCTGTTTTGCATGTCGGGATGCGGAATCATCAAACGGGGAACATCCGATACGACATCCTCATAAAAAAGAATATCCAAATCAAGCGTCCTCGGTCCCCAGTGAACAAGACGCTCTCTTCCCGCTTCCGCCTCCGTCTGCTGTAAAAACTCCAAAAGTTCCATAGGCGTATAAAGAGTTTCCAGTTCTATGGCACCGTTCAAAAAATCATCCTGCTCCACGCCGCCGTAAGGTTTTGTTACCAAAAGCTCTGACATGCACACCTTTCTGATTTTAGGATTCTGCACCAGCTTTTCCACAGCTTCCTTAATATATGCTGCTTTCTCTCCCATATTGGAACCGACGGCAAGATATGCTTTTTTCCATCCGCGACAAATTTTCACAGACACACTTTCAAAAGGAAGCCCCACAGGCGCATCAGGTTTCCTGATTTCCAAAGAAAGGGCCTGTATCAACGGAAATGCAAGTAAAATCTGCTCTGCCGTAAATTCTGCCACCGCCTCAATTAACTGAAATGTATTTTCACGAAGACATGTATGAATCTTATGGCATACTTCACCGTAATTTGTCGAAAGGGAAAGTTCATCCCTGCTGCCGGCTTCTTTTACGTCTGTATACATTATCACATTTACAAAGAAAGTCTGTCCTTTTCTGTTTTCTTCCTCATATACACCGTGCCCGGCATACACTTCCAAATTTTCTATTCTGATTTCATCCATATGTTTTACCTAAAATTGCTTCTGTCATCTTTATGGCACGCACATTTTCTTTAATGTCATGCACCCGCACAAAAGAGCATCCCTTCATCACAGCCATAACGGTCGTCACCAAAGTTCCTTCAACTCTCTGCTCTGTCGGCAAATCCAAAGTAAGACCGATGACCGACTTTCTGCTTGCTCCCAAAAGAAGAGGATACCCAAATATCTTCAACTCTTCCATCCTGTTTATGATTTCCAGATTGTTATCATAATTTTTTGCAAACCCTACACCGGGATCCAAAATAATCTTATCATCCGCAATTCCTGCTCTTTTTGCCAGGTGAATCATCTCTGCCACATCTGCCGCCACATCTTCCATAAAACTCTGGTAGTCTCCGTTCTTTCGGTTATGCATCAAGCAGCAGGGAAGATTTGCCTGTGCGATGACATTTGCCATTTCCCTGTCATACTTCAGTCCCCAGATATCATTAATCAAATCAACACCGGCCGTAATTCCTGCACGCGCCACGCTGCTTTTGTAAGTATCCAAAGATATCGGCACGTCAAATCGGGATTTCACAGCTTCCACCAACGGCAAAACACGACCGATTTCCTCTTCATCAGGTACCGCCGTAAACCCCGGTCTTGTAGATTCTCCTCCGATATCCAAAATATCCATCCCCTCGGAAATCATTTCCTCAACGCGAAAAAGTGCCCGGTCCGTTTTCTGAAACTTTCCGCCGTCAGAAAAAGAGTCAGGCGTCACATTTAAAATCCCCATTACATAAGTATGATTTTTTACATCAAATTCACGATT
Organism: Lachnospiraceae bacterium; assembly: GCA_017434885.1. Taxonomy (GTDB): domain Bacteria; phylum Bacillota; class Clostridia; order Lachnospirales; family Lachnospiraceae; genus Suilimivivens. The sequence continues at coordinate 231,604 of JAFSGE010000056.1, forward strand.
TCCTATTCGCACTTAATTCCTCCCGTTTAAACGCTACCACACAATATACTTGTTTTTCTTTTCACCTTTCCAGTTACAGTCTTTCTCTGCCTTACAGGAAAAACAGGGGCGACTCAGTTTATCTGCACGGTACAAAAGCCCGTCCAAATCTTTTTGCTCCTTCACTTCACTGTCTCTATGTCTGCTGATTGCCTTTACAATCAGCGCAATCTCTTTCTTGTCGAATCCGCATTTTTGCAAAATATCCGGTGCTAATACCGCACTTGCCTTCTCATGAGGGGTTCCGTCCTCGTACTGCTGCCATCTGCCGATATCATGCAGCAATGCCGCCGCATAAATCAGCTCCGTTTCCACTCCATACTGTTCTTCTTTATTTATTATCATTGCAATTCTCGCAACATCAAGAAAATGTCCCATGTCATGATGACAAAATTTCCTATTTGCCTCTGCCTGTTCATTTTTTCCTAAATATTCCTTAAATGCATCTGCTTCCAGTATCTGATTTACCCGTTGCATATCCCACACCACCGTATCCGGTTCTAACGAACCATTTGTAAAAATGTGCTTCGCAATTCTTCCTGTGTTTCAAATACGCCTCTCGTGACCATGGTAACGGTTTTGCTGCCGGGTTTCTTCACTCCGCGCATAGTCATGCACATATGCTCCGCCTCTAACATTATCATAACCCCCTTTGGATTCAAATGTTCCATAATGGCATCTGCTATCTGCGCGGTCATCTGCTCCTGAATCTGGGGACGTCTGGCATAAACCTCTACTGTTCTGGCAAGTTTGCTGAGTCCCACCACTTTACCATCAGGAATATAGGCAATATGAGCCTTCCCGTAAAAAGGCATCAAATGATGCTCACAGGTAGAATAAAACACAATATCCTTTTCCATTACCATTTCATTGCTTTGTGTGGTAAAGGTTCTTGTCAGATGTACTTTTGCATCCTCATCCATGCCACCATAAATTTCTTCGTACATCCTTGCAACACGGTCAGGTGTATCAATCAGTCCCTCTCTGTTTACATCTTCACCGATTCCTTCCAGTAAAAGCAACACAGCTTCCTTTATTTTTTCTTTATTTACCATGTGAATCACTCCTGATTTTATCTCTGTTTTCAACGGTTGTAATCAATTCCCCCAAGTAAGACAGGGAACCAAATGCGACAATAACGGTATCCTTATCAGCCATAAGGAAACTAAGCTCCACTGCCTCCTGTACGCTGTCAAGGGCTGTTACATTCCCGCAGTACCTGCTCACTTCGCATGCAAGTTCATAGGAAGAAGTTCCTCTTGCCCCCTTTGTAGGCACCGTAAGTATCTGCTGCGCGTAAGAACAGGTCTGTCTGATAATCTCTTCCTGCTCCTTGTCTCTCAATATCCCCATTATATATATAATTCTCTTATTTGTAAAATAAAACTCTACGGATTGTGCCAGTCTTGCCGCTCCGTCCCTGTTATGGGCTCCGTCGGCAATAAAAACAGGTTTTTTACAAAGAAGCTGAAATCTTCCCGGCCATACTGCTTTCTTAAGACCTGCATAAACAGCCTTTTCCGAAACCGGATAGCCGCATAAAGAAAGAGATTCAACTGCTTCTATTGCAAGTACCGCATTATGAATCTGGTATCGTCCGATTAATGAAATCTCTGCATCTTTGTATTTGCCATAAGAAAAACGCTGTTTTTCCAGTGTGCTTTTTATTTTGGTTGCCCTGCTGCCATCAGCAATCATAAGAGGTACATTATACTGCCTGCACTTTTCTTCTATCACTGTTTGCACCTCAGTTTCCTGCAAAGTACTGACCACACGGCATCCGTCCTTAATAATCCCCGCCTTCTGCATTGCAATCTCTGAAAGACTGTTTCCCAAAATTCCCATATGGTCCATACTGACAGACGCAAGTACCGCAACCAGCGTATTCTGAATCAGATTGGTGGCATCCTGCTCTCCTCCAAGCCCGGTTTCCAGTACCACGATGTCGCACTCTTTTTCCACAAAATACAAAAAGCTAAGTGCCGTTTCCACCTCAAAAGGTGTGGGATGGGCTTTTCCTTCCCTGACAAGCGCTTCACAGGCATCTTTCACCTCTGTCATAAGACGGCACAAATCTTTTTTGGTAATCATACGACCGTTTACCTGTATTCTTTCCCGATACTCAAAAATAGTGGGAGAAATATACCTGCCCACACGATACCCGGCTTCCTTTAATATCTCAGAAATAAAAGCAAGGGTAGAACCTTTTCCGTTGGTACCGGCTATATGAACAAATTTCAGTCTTTCCTGTGGATTTCCCAGTTTTTCACAGAGATTTATGATATTGGTAAGTCCCGGCACACTGCCGTAGCTTTGTAAATCATCCATATATTCCATAGCTTGTTCATAAGTCATCTGCTCTTTTTCCCCATTTGTCATCTCCATAGGTATAATTTCTCCTTTGGCGTCCATACTGATATTATGATGAAAACGATACTAAAAAACTTTGTTACCTGCGGCATTGCGGGGTGGTGTCTGGAAATCCTTTTTACTTCCCTTCACTCCCTGCAAAAAAGACAATTCACTTTAAAAGGTCAAACCTCTGTATGGATGTTTCCCATCTACGGATGTGCATCCTTTTTGCTGCCTTTGTTTAAAATATTAAAAAACGCTCCTTTTTATATCCGCGGAAGCATCTACGCCGTCTGCATTTTTATCGGTGAATACATCAGCGGCCGCATTTTGTCCCTAAAAGGTCTCTGTCCGTGGAATTACAGACGCAGTCGCTGGCATATCCGCGAAGTCATCCGACTTGACTATTTTTTCAACTGGTTTGCCGCCGGACTATTCTTTGAGCGTCTGCTGGCTTCTCCCCGCCAGAATTTTGCGCATGGTGAACGCATAAGCAATCCATAAATAGATTCCTGTCACTACCCATGCACTGGCATTTGCCAGGCATACACCGGCATAACTGGATAACTTTACAGCTGCAAAAGCTGCCACGCATCTGCAAACAAGCTCCACTACTCCCCCAAGCATGGGAAGCATGGCATAACCGCACCCTTGCAACGCGTTACGGTAAATAAAAATCATACCAAGCGGTGCAAGACATGCCCCGCAAATATAAATATAGGTTCTTGCATAGCCAAGAAGCTCCGGTGTTCCCTCACCTACAAACAAACGAATCATAAACGGTAATAATAAAATAATTACTCCATATACCACCACGGAATATCCTGCTGAAAGATAATTGGAAATCCGAACTCCCTTTCTGATTCTTCCGATATCATTTACTCCCATATTTTGGGCACTGTAGGTTGCCATCGTCATACCCAGTGCTCCGTAGAACTGTGTTACAATCGATTCCACCTTAATAGCTGCCGTATAAGCAGCTACCGCAACAGAACCAAACAAATTCAGAGCTGCCTGTACCAAAATAGTTCCCACTGCCGTAATGGAAAATTGCAAAGCCATAGGAACTCCTACGCCAAGCTGATTAGAGACACAATGGTGGTCTAATACAAAATGTTCCCTGCCAACATGCATAATAGGCACTTTTTTTATCATGTATACAAGACAAATCACTCCGCCTACGCCCTGCGCAATCACGGTAGCAATTGCAACTCCCGCAACACCCATGGGAATCACCACTACAAACAATAAATCCAGTACGATATTCACAACAGCTGAAACCACCAGACTGTACAGCGGCACCTTGCTGTTACCCACTGCGCGAAGGAAACTGGATGTCAGGTTATACAGAATATTCAGTGCCATTCCTTTACAGATAATCACAATATATTCTTTTGCCATATCATAAATATCTGCCGGCGTATTCATCACCGTCAAAAGAAAATCCATCCCCAAAACACTGACAAATGTCATAATCACAGTAATAATGGCAGACAACACCCACGCATTTCCCACACTTGTTTTCAATCCGTTTACATCACCGGCACCGAATCTCTGCGCTGTAAGCACCGTAAATCCTGTGGTAATGCCCTGCATAAATCCGATAATCAAAAACATAATTGTTCCGGTGGCTCCTACTGCTGCAAGCGCCTCTACACCTACAAAACGTCCCACTATAATGGTATCCACCATGTTGTATAACTGTTGAAAAATATTTCCGATAATCAGGGGAATCATAAATTTCAGCAAAAGCCCCAAGGGGTTCCCCTTCGTCATATCAAGTTCCATAACACTACTCCTATAGCTATCTGTTTAAAGTTTTCCAAAACGTCTGAAAAGCGGTATGATGCTTCATACCGCCTTTAATCTGTTTCTGTTATATATCCAAACCGCCGTCCATATCATCAATTCCGTCAGCACCGATATTTAAGGTACTGATAGTTCTTCTCTTCAATCTGGCTTCTTCCGAAGTCTGCAGAATAAAATCCTTAATTGCTCTGGCATTTTTGATATGCTCAAGCATCAGCTTGGGATGAGTGGTATCACCGGTATAACATACTACCGTACCAAGTCCGAAAATCCGCTCCATAAGAGATGTCACAAGCTCTACATCCTGGATTTTGTACATGTAACAATCATTTTCAATTTTTTTCAAAATACCGCTGTCTATGGTAATTGTATTTTCCTTAATGGTATATTTGGTAAAGGTAAAAGGAAGACCTAAAAATAACCATCTTTTTCTTTCCACAAATTCTGTTGCCATAAAAAACCTCCACATGTAATTCTTCTGTGTTTTCCCTACTTTCGTAGTATACTAAATTCCTACACATAATGCAAAGTATTCTTCTGCTTTTTTTGAAATATTTTACTTAATATTTTTAGTTTTGATAATTGAAAGAACAGCCTGTCTGTGCTATGATAGTAAAAATACATTTCGCCTGTTTCTTTTCAGGCAGATAGGAGTGAGTAAATGACAGCAAACGAATGTATCAAAGGTCGCAGAAGCATCCGCAAATATAAGGACACATCTGTTGACCACACTCTTTTAAACGAAATCATTGAAACAGCCTCCTACGCTCCCAGTTGGAAGCATACACAGATTGCACGTTATATTGCGGTAGAAGGCGAATTAAAAGACCGCATTGCCAGGGAATGTACAGAAATGTTCCCCGGAAACGGCGCTATCATCGAACAGGCCCCCATGCTGATTGCCCTTACCTATATTAAAGGACGCAGCGGTTATGAACGTGACGGTTCCTTTACCACTCCCAAGGGTGACTCCTGGCAGATGTTTGATGCCGGTATTGCTGCACAAAGCTTTTGCCTTGCAGCTTATGAAAAGGGACTCGGTACCGTTATCATGGGAATTTTTGATGAAGCAAAAGTTGCTTCTCTTTTGGAGATTCCTGAAAATCAGGAAATCACAGCTCTGATTCCTATCGGTTATCCCGATGAAGAGCCTGTTGCTCCCAGACGTAAACCTGTGGAAGATTTGTTAACGTACAAATAAAATACATACGAAACGGCAATGCACTCTGCAAACTGCCGTTTCGCAGAAATCGAAGAGGTTTGAGTCTCTTCGATTTTTTTGGAAATCAAACGAAAAGGAGAACACACTATGAGACATTTAATGAGTCCTCTGGATTTTAGCACCGAGGAATTAGACCGCTTGTTTGACCTTGCCGGTGACATTGAAAGAAATATGAGCAAGTATGCGCATGCCTGTGACGGCAAAATACTTGCAACCTGTTTTTATGAACCCAGTACCCGTACCAGACTCAGTTTTGAATCTGCAATGCTTAGCCTCGGCGGAAACGTTCTGGGTTTTTCCGATGCCGGTTCTTCATCCGCAGCCAAAGGGGAAAGCGTGTCCGACACTATCCGCACTATCTCCTGCTTTGCTGATATCTGCGCTATGCGCCATCCCAAGGAAGGTGCACCCATGGTAGCTGCAAGCCGCTCCGGCGTTCCTGTTATTAACGCCGGTGACGGCGGTCATCAGCATCCTACGCAAACATTGACAGACCTTTTAACCATCCGCTCCTTAAAAGGAAGTCTTTCTAACTTTACTATCGGTCTTTGCGGCGATTTAAAATTTGGCCGTACCGTGCACTCCCTGATTAATGCATTGGTCCGCTATGAAGGAATCAAATTCATCTTTATCTCTCCCGAAGAACTAAAGGTGCCTGATTACATCACTGACATGTTAAAAGAAAAAAATATTCCCTATGAAGAAGTAATTCGTCTGGAGAATGTAATGCCGCAGCTTGATTTCCTCTACATGACCAGAGTACAGAGAGAACGTTTCTTCAACGAAGAAGATTATGTCCGCCTGAAAGACTTCTACATTTTGGACAAAGCAAAAATGGAACTGGCCAAAGAGGACATGCTGGTACTCCATCCCCTTCCCCGTGTAAACGAAATTTCCGTGGAAGTAGATGATGACCCCAGAGCTGCTTATTTCAGACAGGTACAATACGGTGTTTACGTCAGAATGGCTCTGATTCTGACACTGCTTGACATTCATGTAGATTAGGAGGTAACCCCATGTTAAATGTAGGAAAAATCGAAGAAGGATTCGTTCTTGACCATATCAAAGCCGGCAAAAGCTTATCTGTTTATCATCATTTGCAGCTTGACAAACTGGACTGTACCGTTGCCATTATCAAAAATGCAAAGAGTAATAAAATGGGTAAGAAAGATATTTTAAAGGTAGAATGTGATATTGATATGCTGGATTTAGATGTTTTGGCAGTGATTGACCATAGCATCACGGTTAATGTCATTAAAGACGGAGAAATTGTTTCCAAAAAGGAACTGATTCTTCCCAAAGAAATCAAAAATGTAATTAAATGTCACAATCCCAGATGTATTACTTCTATTGAGCAGGAACTTCCACACATCTTTGTTCTTACCGATGAAGAAAAAGAAATTTACCGTTGCAAGTACTGCGAAGAGAAATTCCAGGAAAGATTCTAAAACAAATAAAAAAGTCTGTTGCTTCGAGAATACCTCTGCAACAGACTTTCTTTTATTCAACCGCTATATTCTTCTCACAAATGCCTTCTTCCACCATGGCTATCATATGTTTTACAATCTCCGGGTCAAACTGTGTTCCGGCATGGTCATGAAGTTCTGTCAAAATCACTTCCTTAGGTAAATGCTTTCTGTAACACCTGTCGGAATTCATGGCATCAAACGCATCTGCAATTCCAATAATTCTGGCATATAAAGGAATCTCTTTTCCTGCAATCCCTTTCGGATATCCCTTACCGTCATACCTTTCATGATGATATAACGCTCCGTCCTTGATTCCGTCAATTGACGTATAATTTTCAAGCACCTTGCCTCCGATAATGGTATGGGTTTCTATCAGTTTGCGTTCCTCTGCGTCAAGTCTGCCCGGTTTGGTAAGTACATAATCCGGCACTCCCAACTTTCCGCAATCGTGCATCAATGCAATATATCCTAATTTCGTACATTCCTCGTCATCCATGTGAAGCCGTTTTCCGATTTCCTGCGAATAATATGCCACTCTGACAGAATGTCCTTTGGTATAAGGGTCTTTTGCATCTATCATCTGTGCAAAGGTCTTCATGGTTTGGGAAATAATCTTTGCATCGTTTTCTCTCTGCTCCTTAAAGTGTTTTACTCTTGCTTCCACAATAATCAAAGAAAATGCCATGGCAAGCCATACAATCAGCATGATTATCAGCGCCCAGAACAAAGGATACTCTGTGTATGTAGTCTGACGATACCCGGTAAATTCATATTCTTCAAACTCAAGCACCAGCTTTGAAATCATAATGAATCCGAAGGTCTTATTCTGTCCTGCCGGAATCACATTCGTATTTTTGTCCGGAATAATGGTCAGTTTATTGCCGTCCATTTCATAGGTACCGTTCCATGAGCTGTCAAGTGTTCCTTCATCCGGCAATGTCACCACCAGTTTCCAGTCTCTGATATCACTGGTGTAAATATTCTCAACCACACCGTCATACTGCGCTCCAACGGTCTGTGTAAGCTGTCCTTTATCATTCACCCAGAACTTTACATCATCAGTCTCTACGGTAACATATTGGGATTCTCCCTCTCTACTGATATTCTCCGTAAACGGTGTATTGGAATCCTTCTCCACCCTGTAATTTAAGTAAGAAGCCAAAGTACTCCAAACAAGAAATAATGCAATCAAAAAAGCAACACTCCGCCACGTAGCCCTCTTATGTTTATCCACTGTAATCTCCAAACCCCTTCCGCGCTTACCCATTTATCTGATAAGTGTAATAAATCTATTATATACTACTTTCCAAAAAATGTCTATTTTCCATCATTTTCTATTTACAAACATATGTTCGACGTTTTATAATATGAGTATGAATAAGCGAGTTTATCTTTGTATTGATTTAAAATCTTTTTATGCATCCGTGGAATGTGCCGAGCGGGGACTTGACCCGATGACCACTAATCTTGTAGTTGCGGACCTTGAACGCTCCGAAAAAACCATCTGCCTTGCCATAACTCCCGCTATGAAGGCTCTCGGTATCAAAAACAGATGCCGTATTTTTGAAATTCCCAAAGGAGTGCAGTACATTGCTGCCACGCCCCGGATGCAACTTTATATTGACTATGCTGCAGAAATATACAGCATTTATCTTAAGTATATTTCCAAAGATGACATCCATGTATATTCCATTGATGAGGTTTTTATGGATGTCACGGATTATCTGACACTGTATCAGATGTCCGCCAGGGAACTGGGGCAAATGATTACGGAAGATATCTATAAGCAGCTTTCTATTCGTGCCACCTGTGGTATTGGCACCAATTTGTACCTTGCCAAAGTTGCTCTTGATATTACTGCCAAGCACTCTCCCGACTTTATCGGCGAATTAACAGAAGAAACCTACTGTTCCACCTTATGGAACCACAAATCTCTTACTGATTTTTGGCGGGTAGGAGCCGGTACTGCAAAGCGTCTTGCTTCGGTAGGTATTTTTACCATGGGTGATATTGCCCATGCCAATGAAGATTTGCTTTATCATCTGTTCGGCATTGATGCAGAGCTTTTAATTGACCATGCATGGGGCAGAGAGCCTGTTACACTTCCCGACATTAAAGCTTACAAGTCACAATCAAACTGTCTTTCCAGCGGACAGGTCCTTGGCTGTTCCTACAACTTTGCAGACGGGAAACTGGTAGTGAAGGAAATGACGGACCTACTGTGCCTTGATATGGTTGATAAAAATCTGGTAACCAAATCCATCACATTGCATGTAGGATATGACAACAGACTAAATGTACCTTCCGCCCATGGTTCTACCACCCTTTCCGAAGAGACCAATGCAGACATTTTGATTATACCTGCCGTTACTGCTCTATACGAGCGTATTGTCAATCCCTCATATACCATTAAACGAATCAATGTTTCCTGCAATAATGTGGTTCCCGAAGAATATCACCAATACAGTCTTCTGGTCGATGCAGAAGAATTGGAACGAAACCGCAAAGTACAGAAAGCCGTTATCAGTATCAAGAACAAATATGGCAAAAACGCTATATTAAAAGGCATGAATTTAGAAGAACATGCCACCACCAGAGAGCGGAACCATCAAATAGGAGGACACAAAAGTGGCATCTAAACCGAAATACAAAATGCCCATAGCAGACAGAGCCAAACAGTTTGTCCCTTTTGCAGCATTAAAAGGCCTTCCCGAAGCTTTGTCTGCCAAGGAACGCATCACCGTAGATAAAATAGAGCTTTCTCCCGAAATGGCAGAAGAACTGGACCGCAGGATGCATCTTTTACAAAAGGGAAATATTGCCACCGTGGTATACTTTCATAAGGATGAATACATTAAAATAACCGGCATGGTGGCCAGAATTGACACCACCTGCCGGCTTCTGCAGATTGTAAATACCAAAATTCATTTTGATGATATTTATGAGGTTACTGTTTGATTTCTTTTTTCCTGCATCCTTACTGGATGCACCGCAATGATATGCCTGTACAACTGACTGCCTACCCGCTAATGAGATATTTGAATACGGGCATTATCCTTGCCTCTCTACGGACACTACAAAAAAACTCCCACCGAAGTGGGAGCTACCGATGGATCGCCAAATCCACCATAACTGAATCAATTTTACCGATCAATCGCCAAATTGACCACATCTGTAGATTAAATTCTACATTACATTATATTATGTGAAAAGTCAACGAAAAATATCTACTGTTTTTTCATATATTCTATTTTACCTTGCAATGACTTAATAGTGTTTTCCTTTGACTTAATTATACTAGATAAACCAAGTGCATTCAAGAGTTTTCTATCTATTTCTTGTATCTCCTGCTTAAGCATGCAAATCTTACTATTTACTATTCTTTCTTTACCTACGGTCTTTATCTGCCCTAAATCCACGCTTCCAACTAAAAATTTATTCACACCATTCTCATCTTTATACGGGTAAGTTCCAGTAATCGGAATCTGAATATCCGGAATCGTCAAAGCACTAGATGAAATAATAGCGCATGTAAATACCGGTGACTTAAAATTATATGCATCCGATTGTAATACAACAACCGGACGAAGTTTATTTTCCTCACTACCGACATTCTCCCCTAAATCCACAAAATAAACTTCTCCTCTCTTCACAGTCCATTTTCTCTGATACTGTTTACCTGTAGAATAATACAATTTTTGCGCATTCCATCTACTGATACGTTGAGCCTTCGTCATTATTACTTTTTCTTCTGGTGTCATATTGCCAATACCTCCAATTTATGCCACAGCCTGTAGCACAATTACTAATACATTATTTGCCAGCCACGTTATCTTCCTTGTCATTTTCTCTTTTCCTATCAGCCAACTTCTCTATTTCAATCTTATATGCCATCAATCGCAAAAGATACTGCGGAACCCTTCTGTTTCCCAATTCCCAATCTGTCTCCGTCATATATGGAATTTCAAAGTACTCACAAAACTCTTTCCGATTCATACCGGTACTTTCTCTTAATTTTCTCAATTCTTCTCTTGCTTCCATAAGCCCTCCTCTTTATGCATTGCATAAATAAATTATATAATCCTTATTACCTACGGTCAATAACCTATTTGCATAAAAACAATGAACCTCGGTCAAAATTGCTTTTTGAACCGAGGTTTATTCTAATTTTATAATTATATTCAATATGCATTAATCCTTCAAAATAACATTTATAATTCACAATTAGTTTTCAAGGATAATACAGCAACTGCTTCAATTTCCACGGTATTTGGAAACATATCAACTCCACAGGCTTTCTGCACACAATATCCTTTCTGCGTCAGATACTTAATATCCCTGACCATCGTTTCCGGATTGCAGGAAACATATACCACCTTACGGGGCGAAAGTACGCATAATGCATCCAAAAACACTTCACTGCTACCACTTCTGGGCGGATCCATCAATACTACATCTACCTTATCGCCGCTTTCTGCCACCTGCACCATAAATTCCCCTGCATCTTTTTGGTAAAAACGGATATTGTTAATCTGATTCTTTTTGGCATTAACTACCGCATCCTTCACAGCATCCTTATTCAGTTCCACTCCGATTACCTTTCCTGCTTTTGCCGATGCAATCATCCCGATGGTTCCTGTTCCGCAGTATGCATCCAGTACTGTCTCTTTCCCTGTTAAACCTGCATACCCGATGGCCTTTTTGTATAGTTTCTCTGTCTGAACAGGATTTACCTGATAAAACGATTTCGGAGAAATCTTAAAAGTGCAACCGCAAAGTTTGTCTTCAATATATCCCGGACCGTAAATCACCTGCTCTTTTTCCCCAAGTACCATACTGGTCCGTTTGTCATTGACATTTACCACCACTGTTGTAATTTCCGGGTGTTCCTTTCGAAGCGCCTTGACAAAATTGTTTTTGGAAGGCATAACAGGTGATGCCAGCACCAATACTACCATAATCTGTCCTGTCACATGTCCCACCCGCACCAGCACATGCCGAAGTAATCCGTAACCGGTATCCTCATCATAGGTTTTTATCTTAAAGGATTTTAAAAGCCCTCTTATGGTTACTATAATCGCATCTGCTTTCTGATGCTCTAAAAGACAGCTTTCCACCGGAACCAGATAATGCGTTCCTTCCTTGTAAGTTCCTGATATCACATTACCTTTTCGGTCTCTGCCAAAGGTGGCAGTTACTTTGTGCCTGTAATGAACCGGATTCTCCATATCGATAAAGGTTTCCAATTCACAGTAAGGCTTCAGCAATTCTACAAGCCACTCTTTCTTTTTCTTTATCTGTTTCTGATACGGCACATCTAAAAGTTGGCAACCTCCGCAGCTTTTGAATACCGGACACGGAGCATTTTGCTCGCTTACATTTTTTACCATCCTTCGTTTTGTTTCATTTTTACTCTGTTTTTCAAGCTGCTGATATCCTTTTTTGCCCGTTCTGTTATCTGCCTTATTATCAGTCCTGTTGCTTTTTTTGTTAACAGCCATAGCACATCCATTCCTTTTACATAAATATACCCCGAGAATCCCCGGGGCTTATTTTAATTATGTTGTTCTGATTTTCTTAATTTCACGGAATCAATTCCCTGAATCAATTCTTTCGCACGTTCTACATCAGCCTCATTAATCCGGATAGTAAAAACATTTTTTTCTTTTTTACTTCCGCTACCGAATATTCTCTGCCAGAATGTTCTTTCCTGCCAGTCAATAAAATAAGAAATTCTGTTTTTCAAAAATAACTTTTCCAGTTTTTCTTTGCTTTCAAGACTATAAACCTTACAAAAGGCTACTTCCCTGTTAAATAGCCTGCTGTCAAATCCCATTGATGACATAAAATACTCCCCCTGCCCGTATCTGAGCTTATGTTAACTTATAGTTCATTATATAGCATATGCTGTTTCTATTTCAAGAAAAAAATACAATATTCTTATTTTTTACAGTTTTTTTGACAACTCCCAGAGTGGTTTTTGAAGCATATACTGCTCATTCAGCCAGTCAGCAGCTTCCTCAACTCCCTGTGCGGAAAAAACAAAATCTTTCCTCTGCTTCTTCTCTTCCTCTGTCTTGGCATAACAATAAGGCTCTGGCCAAATGATTACTTCGAGAACTGTTTTCTTCTCTCCGTCTTCTGCCTCTGCTTCTTTCTTTCTGAGCATATACCGCATGCCATCCATACTGGCACAATATTCTTCCTTTTTGACATAATTAAATACATGAAAACGCTCTTTATCTATCATGCTGACTTTCCTTTTAAAACCTTAACTTTCAATCTTACTATAAAGTATAAAGGCACCGGACACTGGCGTCCGATGCCATTTGTTCAAGCTTAAATATGCTGTCAATTATTTGTTCATTACCTTATCAATAGCCGCAAGTAAACGGTCTACTTCAAAAGGTTTGACAATGAAATCGGAAGCACCATTCTCTACAGCTTCTGCAAGAATTGCCTGCTGACCGATTGCCGTACAGATAATTACCTTAGCATTGGGATCTAATACTTTAAGTCTCTTTAATGCTTCCACACCGTTCATTTCCGGCATGGTAATATCAAGAAGCACTACATCCGGTTTTACCTGCAAATACATTTGAACAGCCTCTATACCACTTCCGGCTTCCCCTGCCATAGTGTGTCCGTTCGCTTCTAACATTCTTTTAATTGACATTCTCATGAATGCTGCATCATCTACTACTAATACACTTGCCATTTTCTTTCCCTTACCTTAATCATGTATATTATAATGTTATATCATTACTTCTCCGCAACATACATAAGTATTCTAACATACTTTTTTTGAGAAGAAAATATATTTTTCCAAAATGTTTTCTAAATTTAGTGTGCAAAAAATAAACACACCAAGTAAAGTTCGCCAATTCCTGCCAGACAGAAAAAAGTCGCAAACATTAAGTTTGCGACTTTTTTCTCAGTCGGAGTGACAAGACTTGAACTTGCGGCCTCTACTTCCCTAAAGTAGCGCTCTACCACCTGAGCCACACCCCGAAACGCAAGATTTATTATATATGCTATTTACAAAAAAAGCAAGCCTAATTTTCAAAAAAATCAAAAAAATTTACACAAATCACAAAAAAGCCCTAAAAATATTGCTTCCATGCCCTTTCTATAATAAAATAATAGCATATTATAAATTACGGAGGACATTTTTATGTGGACACGAAGTGAACTAAAGACGCGTGCACGCGAAATATTAAACCTTAATTATTGGAAAGCTGTGCTCGTTTCTCTGATTTATTCTTTCCTCACAGGCAGCGGTGGTGGTTCCGCAGGCTCAAGCAGTACTGCAACCGATCAATCCGGTTCCTACGGCGGTGGCAGTGGCATCTTATCAAATCCATCCTCTGAAGACCTTGCCTTTTTCTTCGGAATGATTATCTTCATCCTGGTATTTGTACTGATTGTTTTTGCAATTGCCTTTGCAATGAGTGCATTTATTTTTGCACCCCTGCAGGTAGGATGTCATCGTTTCTTTATCCGCTGTGAAAATCAGACAGGAGAAATCAATGATGTGGTATTTGCTTTTTCAAGCCACTACATGAACGTTGTAAAGATTATGTTCTTTTACACCCTTTACATTTTCCTATGGAGCTTGCTGTTCCTGATTCCCGGTGTTATCAAAAGCTACGAATACCGCATGATTCCTTATTTGCTTGCAGAAAATCCGGCTCTTAGTAAAAAAGAAGCTTTTGCTCTCAGCAAACAGATGATGGATGGCGAAAAGTTCAATGCATGGGTACTTGATTTATCCTTTATCGGTTGGAATATTTTAAGTGCCTTTACCTGTTGCATCCTGGCAATTTTCTATGTAGCACCTTATCAGAATCTTACCAATGCACAGCTTTATGCTGTTTTAAAACAGAAAATTAATTACAACCAATCAAATCCGTATGATTCTTATACGCAGAATACATATGACCAAAATCCTTATCTGCAGTAACAATATAACAAATTATTGCTGTGAATATTTGAGAAACATTTCATGAAAATGGGGCGCCTGTTTTTTTAACGAAACCGGGCGTCCTTCTTTATTCAGGAAACAATGCCTGCTCTCTCCCGTCGTTTTCACCTCTCCTGTCTTCTTATCGGTAATCACATAGCTGATGGCCAGTTTAATGCCGTTATATTCCAAAATAGAGGGTGTAATCAACACTTCATCGTCAAAGTGAACCATGGACTTATATTCACAGGAAACAGCCAATACAGGGCTGATAATCCCCTCTTCTTCCATTGCCTTATAGCTGACCCCCATCTGGCCCATGAAATCAATTCTGGCAGATTCAAACCAACGGATATAGTTGGAATGATGAATAATTCCCATCTGGTCCGTTTCATAATATTGCGCTTTATGTTCATAAGGTTTCATATCGCCTTATCTCCTTCCCTTTTTCCCATAATACTGTTTGCGAACCGGCTTTGCCTCTCCGCCTTTTGTCTGCCTTGTCTGCTCTTTTTCCGAACTATCGGCAACTTCCCTTGCAGGTTCTTTCGCCGATGCGCTCACAGCCACCTTGGCAGTTTCCGCATGTCCCTTTGGCCGATACGGCGTTTCTTTTCTGTCCTGAGCACTGTTTCTTTCATTTACATTTTCACGAAGCAGAATATATACCGTGGAAAGCAGCGGAATGAATATCAGCATTCCCAAAACGCCCATCAGACTACCTCCGACAGTCACGGCTGCCAAAACCCAGATAGAAGGAAGTCCCACCGAATTTCCTACCACATGGGGATAAATCAGATTCCCCTCAAGCTGTTGAATTACAAGGAATAAAATTAAAAATCCGATTGCCTTGGTAGGACTGTCTACCAGAATCAGAAATGCACCGATAAAACATCCGATAAAGGCACCCACAACGGGAATCAGCGCTGTAAATGCAATCAGTACACCTATCATCACTGCAAACGGGAAGCGCAAAACACTCATTGCTATCACAAATAAGGCACCTAAAATTACTGCCTCCACACACTGTCCTGTAATAAAATTACTGAAATTTCTGTGAAGCAGCTTTGCCACTTTCGTAACCCATGCATGGGTCTTTGGTTTGGTATAAGCCTTTATTACACGGCTCGCCTGATCTCCCAGCTTTTCTTTCTGCATCAATACATAGAAGGAAAACACAAGCGCGATAAAGAAATTTACGGCACCGCTTGCAATACTGCTTGCCACAGAAAATGTGGATGTAAGTACATTGCCCATACCATTCTGTAAAAAGCCGATAACATCCTGCAACACATTCTGCCAATCAATTTCCGGTATCTGAATGGAACGAAGTTCATTTAACAGTTTCGGATTGGATGCAAGCAGCACTTCCAGATAACTAATGGTATTCTCCAAAAAGATAGGAATCTCCTGCGCCAGCACCTTCACAGTCTGTGCCAACTGCGGAATTACTGTCACAATCACAAGTACAATTACCAAAATCACCGCCACATAAGCAAGAATCATACAAATGGGGCGCTTCACCTTTTCTGCAAATGTACTGCGTCCTTCTTTTTCTTTCTTTATCCGAAACAGCTTTCTTTCAAAAAATCTCATGGGAATATTAATTACAAATGCAATTGCTGCCCCCAGCAAAAACGGCTTTACTATCTGCACAAAAAAAACAACTGCCTGCCACAATAAATCAATTTTCATCAGTGCAAGACATACTACTGCAGCAAATAAAATAAGCCCTCTGATATTCTTTATCTCTTTTCTGTTCAAGTTCATCTCATACCCTCCAATAATTTCAGCAGAAACTCCCACACGCGCTTTGTGGAATCAATGCTCAGTTCCTCTTCCGTAGTGTGTATATTTTTCATATCAGGACCAAATGATACACAATCAAGCTCCGGTATCTTATCGGCAAAAATTCCACACTCAAGCCCCGCATGAATCGCCTGTATCTCAGGCTGCTGTCCGTACATCTCTTCATACAAAGCTACTATTTTTTCGCGAAGAGGCGAATCTTTCCGGTAAGCCCACCCGGGATAATCTCCGGTCACTTCCATCTCTGCTCCTGCCAACAAGGCAAGTCCTCTCAGCCTTTCTACCAATGCTTTTTTTGCACTTTCCAATGAACTTCTCGCCGAAATGCCGATTCTGAAGCTTCCCTCTATACAGGAAAGCAGACCAAGATTTAAGGAAGTTTCTACCAATCCTTCCATTGCACCGCTCATAGCCTGCACCCCGTTTGGAATTGTCATAAGCAGAGAAATCATTTTACGGCTTGCTTGCCAATCCATTGCTTTTTCCTCTGCAATTTCCCCACATACCGCCTCTACGGTTACTCCGCTGTCTTTTTCCGCCAGTTCCTGTTTCAATTCTTTATTTACTGCTGTAACAAACTTTTTGATTCGTTCTTCCGCTTCTGCCGGGTTTATCTCCTTGTTCAAAAGAATCCGGGCTGCCGCCTCTCTCGGAATGGCATTGTCCGCAAGCCCTCCCTCCATAGATACAAGCTGAAATTCAATACAATCTGCAAGCTGACTCAACACCCTGCCCAAAAGGCAATTGGCATTTCCACGCTCTTTGTGAATTTCCACACCGGAATGACCGCCTAAAAGCCCCGAAACCTTTATCTTGCAAAGAATACCGCTTGCGGTCTGCTCCTCATATTCGTATCGCAAATTCACTCTGCAACCGCCTGCGCAGCCTGCAAGAAAAATTCCTTCTTCTTCCGAATCAAGATTTAAAAGAGTCGTTGCCCTGCAGCAGGACAAATCAATGCCTCTTGCTCCGTCCATTCCCACTTCCTCATCTACCGTAATGACAAGCTCAATTCTCGGATGCTGATATTCCTCCCCGTCAAGCAGCGCAAGTCCATAAGCCACTGCGATTCCATCATCACCGCCAAGGCTTGTTCCCTCTGCATAAATCTTATCACCGGACACTTTCAGACAGAGTCCCTCTTTTTCCATGTTGATATCACAGTCAGGCTTTTTCACCGCTACCATGTCCATATGTCCCTGTATCATCACAGGCGCGCTGTTTTCATACCCTTCTGTGGCTTCTTTTATGATAATCACATTTCCAAGCTCATCCTGATAATGCTCTAAGCTTCTCTCTTTTGCAAAACCAACAAGATAATCACTGATTTGCCGGATATTTCCCGAACCGTGGGGAATGTTGCAAATCTCTTCAAAATAATAAAAAACCCTTTCCGGGTTCAGTCCGTTAAGTACACGCATACAACACTCTCTTTCCCAACACTATAGGTCATTTTTTCACATTCTAACCACAATCATATCATAAAAAAAGAACCCTATCAATCCCGATAAGGTTCCTTGGTATGTCCTATTTATGCAAGTTTGCTCTTTGCAAGCTCTGCAAGTGTTGCAAATCCTTCTGCATCATTTACTGCCATTTCAGCAAGCATCTTTCTGTTGATATCTACTTCTGCAAGCTTAAGACCATACATAAACTTGCTGTAGGATAATCCGTTCAATCTTGCAGCAGCGTTGATACGTGCAATCCATAACTGTCTGAACTGACGCTTCTTTTCCTTACGTCCTGCATAAGAAGAAGCTAATGCTCTCATTACGGACTGTTTTGCTACTCTATACTGTTTGCTTCTGGCTCCTCTGTAGCCCTTTGCAAGCTTTAATACTCTATTGTGTTTTTTCTTAGCGTTCATACCGCCTTTAATTCTTGCCATGTCTTATTTCCTCCTTACGACTCGTTAATCCCTATCAATCTACTTACAGATAAGGTAAAATCTTCTTCATATTCTTAACATTTGTTGCATCTGTAATAGCAGACTGTCTGAGATTACGTTTTCTCTTTGTAGTCTTCTTGGTTAAGATATGGCTCTTGTAAGCTTTACTTCTTTTTAATTTACCTGTTCCTGTAGCTTTAAAACGCTTTGCAGCAGCTTTGCTTGTTTTCATTTTGGGCATAACTGATTCCTCCTGTACATTCAAATTAATTGCTCGACAGCATATCCTCTGTCATCTATTTTAACTGATTTTACTTCTTCTCAGTTAAAAACATGGTCATGCTCCTGCCTTCTACCTTAGGAGCTTTTTCTACAACACATACATCTGCAAGTGCCTCTGCAAAGTCATCTAAGATGTGCTTGCTGCTTGCCATATGTGCCATTTCACGTCCGCGGAAACGAAGTGTTACTTTCACCCTGTCACCTTTGGACAAGAACTTTCTTGCCGAATTAACCTTTGTGTTTAAATCGTTGGTATCGATATTGGGAGAAAGACGAATTTCTTTGATCTCGATTACCTTCTGTTTCTTCTTAGCTTCTTTTTCTCTTCTTGTCTGCTCGTATTTATACTTGCCGTAATCTACAATCTTGCAAACCGGAGGCTTTGCTGTGGGAGCAATCTTTACTAAATCCACTCCGGCTTCCTCTGCAAGCGCAAGTGCTTCTCTGGCAGACATGATACCTAACTGTTCACCATCTTCACCGATTACACGTACTTCTTTGTCTCTAATCTGTTCGTTAATGAATAAATCGCTAATGGTTGTACCCTCCCTATAAGAAAAAATAAACAAAAAAGTGAATAGCATAACTATCCACTTCAAATTCTCCGCACTTCTTTGCTACGGTATTTCAAACCGCATCGCAAAACCGCTTTGACAAAGATTCTTTGTCATTTTGAATTATGAACACCTGCAAGCCCGATTGCCGCAGGGTGAGAGTGGATACTCTGCTTGGTTTTCGTGTTTTCACACACTCAAATAATATATCACCCATTTGTACCAATGTCAATATATTTTTTTAATTTTTGTGATATTTTTATTTACAACATGTTTCTTACTCAGCAGCATCGGCAAGTTGTGTATCTTCTGCCTTAACCAGCTTAATTTCACAGTCCGTCACTTCAAAATCCGCCATCAGCTCATCATCTGCCGACTGGCTGTAAGTAACGGTATAAGTATTTTCTGCCAAAATCATATAAGTAAGCTGCTGAATGGTATTTCCGTCTGCCGCATAAGAACTTTTTATCTTGTAGGCAGGCACGCCGTCCATGTCTACTCTTTCAAAAGATTCTACTGCAACAGAAACATCCCGCCCTTTTTCCTTGTAGGCAGCTTTCAGCGCTTCCTCATATTGTTGTTTTGTCAGATTTTCGGATACTTGTCCTTCTTCTCCTTCCGACATGGAATAATACACATTGGAAGAATCAAGGGGTGCCATGTGATGTACATACATATTCGGAATCTCATCAGAGGCATAGTAACCATTTGGAATGACAACTGCACAATGCTTCACATCTTCGCGACCGGATTCCTCTTCCTTTTCTTTCAACGTAAACTCTTGCATCTCGACATATTCAATTGTCTGTTCTTCCGATTCCCTGATATCTGCGACCGTAATTACCTCTTCCCTGCAGCCGCAAAGTCCAAAAAATGCCACAGCTCCACAAAAAGCTGCAAACAGTAACTTCCGATTTTTCATTGCTTAAACCTCAGTAATATATTGCAGGCATATACCCACATATACCATTTAAGCATATTCCCTTCTTTTATTCAAGAAAAAAATCAGGCAACAATAAGATTCTCACTCTTACTGCTGCCCGGTCATTTCTTCCTATAAAACTGTTTATTTTTCTTTAAAGGTAGCGCAGGATGTTTCTCTGCAGTCTGCAGCACCGCATCCTTTGATATCCACATGTTCCGCTACACATTTGTAATTACTGTTATATACACATTTTACTGCTTCACAATCAATGCTGATAACTTTGCTGGGATGCTCAAGTGCACTGGTAAAACGGTCTGCTTTCTGCTCCAAAAAGCTTTCACAGCAGGTATCTGTTTCTTTTTCGGCGTGCTTACCGCCTACCATAATATCACCCTTGCAGCAATACTTTTCCTTATTATACGCACAATTTTCAACGGTACAATTTAACTGAGCCATGTTATCCAATCTCCTTTCTTGTTGGTATTAGATAGTATGGCTCAATTTTTTTATTTTATTCAATCACTTATTTTATTCAATTATTTCTTTTCTTCCACAACTTCAATCTTGCGGATTTCTTTGGTGCGGATTTCCTTGCAAATCTGCTCTGTAAATTCGGCAATAGGCTTCACACCTTCATCTCCCGCAAAACGGCTTCTTACAGAAACAGTTCCGTCAACCTCTTCCTGCTGGCCTACTACCAGCATATAAGGAACTTTATTTAATCTTGCTTCACGAATCTTGAAGCCAATCTTTTCGGAACGGTTATCAACCGTAACAAGTACACCGTTCTTCTTAAGTTCTGCTTTTACTTTTTCTGCGTATTCCTCATATTTTTCGGAAATAGGAAGCACGCGCACCTGTTCCGGACAAAGCCAGGTAGGGAACTTGCCTTCATATTTTTCAATCAGCCATGCCAGTGTTCTCTCATAACATCCCATAGAAGTTCTGTGGATGATATAAGGACGAACCTTGTCACCGTTCGCATCGATATAATACATATCAAACTGTTCTGCAAGAAGAGCATCCCACTGAATGGTAATCATGGTATCTTCCTTACCGTATACATTCTTGGTATTGATATCAATCTTAGGTCCATAGAATGCAGCTTCACCTACATCCTCCACGAAAGGAATCTCCAGTTCATTCATGATATCACGCATATGCTGCTGTGTTTCTTCCCAAACGGAAGCTTCACCGATATATTTTGTTTTATTTTCAGGGTCCCATTTGGAAAGATGATAAGTTACATCTTCTTCTACACCCAAAGTCTGTAAGCAGTGTTTAGCCAGTGCCAGACATCCCTTAAACTCTTCTACCATTTGGTCAGGTCTTACAATTAAGTGACCCTCGGAAATGGTAAACTGACGCACTCTGGTAAGCCCATGCATTTCACCGGAATCTTCATTTCTAAACAAAGTGGATGTCTCACCGTAACGAAGAGGCAGGTCTCTGTAAGAATGCTGGGTTGCCTTATATACATAATACTGGAAAGGACATGTCATGGGACGAAGTGCAAACACTTCCTTATCCACTTCTTCGTCACCCATTACAAACATACCTTCCTTGTAATGATCCCAGTGTCCGGAAATCTTGTAAAGGTCGCTCTTTGCCATAAGAGGTGTCTTGGTTCTGATGTATCCCCATTCATTGTCTTCCAAGTCTTCAATCCATCTCTGCATGGTCTGAATCATCTTGGCACCCTTCGGCATCAGAAGGGGAAGTCCCTGTCCGATTACATCAACGGTGGTAAATAATTCCATTTCGCGACCAAGCTTATTATGGTCACGAAGCTTGATATTTTCAAGATATTCAAGGTACTCGGCAAGTTCTTCTTTCTTATTGAAAGCTGTACCGTAAATTCTCTGCAGCATAGTCTTGTTGGAATCACCTCTCCAGTAAGCACCAGAGGAAGAAGTCAGCTTAAATGCCTTAATTCCCTTGGTACTCATTAAATGAGGTCCTGCACAAAGATCTACAAACTCGCCCTGACTGTAGAAGGAAATCACAGCATCTTCTGGTAAATCCTGAATCAGTTCTACCTTATAAGGCTCACCCTTTTCTTCCATAAATTTAATCGCTTCGTCTCTGGGAAGGGTAAATTTCTCTAATTTGTTTCCTTCTTTGATGATTTTCTTCATTTCTGCTTCAATTTTGTCAAGGTCTTCTCTTGAGAAGGACGCATGCTCAAAATCATAGTAATAACCTGTATCAATGGCAGGTCCGATTGCCAACTTTGCCTCAGGAAATACTCTCTTTACCGCTTCTGCAAGTACATGAGAGCAGGTATGTCTTACCACACGAAGTCCCTCCGGATCGTTTGCTGTTAAAATATTTAACGCACAATCCTTATCAACTACGGTACGAAGGTCAACCACTTCACCGTCCATTTCACCGGCACATGCCACTCTGGCAAGACCTTCGCTTAAGTCTGCTGCAATATCATAAACGCTCATAGCGCTGCCGTACTCTTTTACAGAGCCGTCTTTTAATGTGATTTTCATATCAATCACCATGCCTTTCCTTTTTTATGCCATATCTTCCAAAAGCATCTCTTCTACAATTCCTGCTGCCGTAGCAACCAGCTTACTGCAAGGTCTTGAGTTATAATAACTGTCTGTCCTTTCTGATGGCTTTGCACTCTTCTCCATACCGTCAATACCAAGGAGTTCACGGCAAATGATGGTACCATGCTTTTCTTTGAATTTATCTGCCATCTGTCTGGTCAGAAGGTAAATAGCTTCCTTTGCCTCTTCATTCTCAGGGTCGGTATTTCCATCTTTTAGTCCTGCCAAAAGTGCCATAGCAGATACCACGCCACACACCTCACGCATGCGCCCGATACCACCGCCCATAGAACTTGACATCTTAAGAGCCGTTTCCTTATCTATCCCGAACAAATCGGCATAAGTTGCAAATACTGATTGGGCACAGTTATAACCTGATTCAAATGTTTTTACTGCTTCTTCTACTCTGCTTAACATAGATTAGTTCTTTCCGCAGCATTTTTTGTACTTCTTGCCGCTGCCGCAGGGACAGGGATCGTTCGGATATACCTTGTCCGGCTTCACAACTGTAGTGGAAGATTTCTGTTCCTTATAAAGAGCCTTTCTGGTTTCTTCGTCAAAGATTGCTTCCCATTCTTTCAATCCGTAAAGCCAGTCTGCGCCTGCTGCTACCATGTTCTTATACAGAGCAGTCTTATCAAAAGCAAGGCTTACTACTGTGTCCTCTTCCATCTCCTCAATGGGATTTGCTTCCTTTAAGCTGTCGTTGATACCGTCAAGGAAACCCGTCATAACAAGAACATCAACACCGTACTTTTCAGCCAGTTCTTTTACAGTTCCTTTTACTTCTTCATCGGGGTTTGCAAGAAGCTTCTCATAAATTTCTGTTTCCTGCTGAAAATAAGATGACCATAATCTCTGTAAATCACCTTTGTTTGCTGTCTCTGAGTAGGCCATATCACGCCATGTCTGAAGTAATGCCATAATGTTATCCTCCTAATCCGCCTTGCGGATATTTTTCGTAAATAATAATTTGCCGCCTTTACGGGCATCATCTTTAGATATTATATATTACTTTACCCAAAAAGTAAATTTTTTTATCAAAAAGAAAAATTTTTGATTTTTTCTGTATGGAACAGGAAATATCGGTTCATACTATGAATAAGTCAATGGACCCCCTCCTTTGACAGTGTGGGCATTACCACCGATACGGCAAGATAAATAAAATACTTATCCTCCCCTATATGAAAGCGGCGGTTCGCAGAGCGCACCGCCGTTTTCGTTTTACTGCATCTTTCTATTTTCTGCTTTTTTCATTAAAACTATTCCTGCCGCAAGACCAATGACACCTACTGCCACAAATCCTGCCATATCTAACGGGGCATATTCCTCTTTCATCAGAACCGGCAAAATTTTACCGAAAGTATCAGGTTCCTTCATCTGTAACATCAGAAATGCATTATTAATAAAATGAAGTGTCATTCCGATATAAATACTTCCCGATTTATAAACTATGTAAGCAAAGCATGCGCCAAGCATAGCTGTAGGTATCAGCTTCACAAGACTCATGTGAAATGCACCGAAAATGATTGCAGAAATCAGAACCGCCCACTTCACATCATATTTATGCTTAAGTCCTCCGTACAAAAATCCGCGAAAGAAAATTTCCTCGCCCACAGCAGGCATCAATGCCATCACAAGCACTATCAGTATCGTCGGCTGATCCATCAGCACCTCAAAAGATGCCGTTACATTTTCTGCACTGGCAGGAAGCAGCTTCGTCAAAATTCCGACTAACGCCATTTCCAGGGAAAATGCTCCCACATAGAGACAGATTCCCGCAAGAACAGTACCTTTTTTCGGTTTTTGCAGACTGAACAGTTTCT
This sequence comes from Lachnospiraceae bacterium, assembly GCA_017434885.1. Lineage (GTDB taxonomy): Bacteria > Bacillota > Clostridia > Lachnospirales > Lachnospiraceae > Suilimivivens. The sequence goes on from JAFSGE010000056.1 coordinate 256,306, forward strand.
TGTAATCCGACTTCATATACCACACTACAACTACCGGCACGGCCAGAATCAAAAGTTGCTGTACAATCACACCGCCAAACGGGTTTCTCACCGTCACTGCTGTTCCCACATATAATACCAGAAGCAGGAGCACAACGATACTCATAATCATATCACCGGTTCCCGGAACAGTTCCTTTGGTAAACTCGGAACGCTTTTTAAAAATCTGAAAATTCTTAAATCCGTCATGGAACAAAATGTCTTCGCTGTCATACATCTTTGCAAGAATCCAGATAATAATTACACTGTACGCAAAGTTTACTGCAATGGTAACCGCTGCAAGGGAGAAGGAAAACTGCTGCGCCGCAATCTGCTTAATCAGCAGTGATGTATTTGCTATAGGTATCAATGCGGTTTTATAATCTAAATTGGCAGTAGGAATCATACCCACCATAGATGCAAACATGATAATCAGCATTACCGCTGTACTGTAATTGTTTGCCTCCTTCATGCTCTTTGCAAATACACAGAAGCACATACAGATAGCCGTAATCAAAAGCGCTACGGTAACCATAGCCGCAAGCAGTACCGGCACCATGGAAAGAATCGTTGCAGCACTGATTCCCTGTAACTCTGCTGCCAGTTCCGTGGATACTGCAAACATCAAAAATACTACCGAGCCTCCCAGTGCCAAAAGGGATAACACTGCTGTCGCACAGGCAAAAAGTGCCACCGCAATATATTTACTCATAATCATTTGAAAATTAGATACAGGTAAGGTTAAAAGAGTTTCCAATGTTCCTCTCTCTTTTTCTCCTGTTGTCACATCCACTGCCGGATAAAAAGCACCCATCAGCACCGTTACAATCAACATCATACCGATACTGCCGCCGATACTCATACCCATGCTCTCCGACTCGCTGGCGGAGTCCACACTTTCCACTTCTACCGGTGTTAAAAATTCTTCTGTAAGACCCTCTCCTGCCAGTTTTTCTTTTAACAAGTCATCCTTATAGTAAGAAAGTAACTCTGTCACAGCGCTCTCTGCATAATTAGAATCCTGATTAGTGGAAGTATACGAAATTTCTACCTTAATATTTTCCCCTTCTTCTGCAGAAACTGAAAGCCACACATCTGCCTGTGCCTCATCGTTTCTCTTCATCTGCTCAAAGGTGAGCTCGCATGCCAAATCTTCACTATGCTCTGCATATAATGCTTCCAGTGCCTCCACAACTTCTGCATCTGCCGCACTGCCTTCATACGCAACAGTATGTACTGCTTCCTCCTGAGACTGGATTACCATACTCATAATCAGTGACATACCTATCATAATGGTAGGGTACAACAAAAGCGGCACAACAACCATAATGATAAGTGTCTTTTTATCCCGAAGGATATCCATAATTTCCTTTTTAATTAACGTTTTAAGCCTTTTCATTGTTATCCTCCCCAATGCTTTCCTTATAAATTTCATGGAATGCTTCCCGTAAATTAGAAGAATTTGTCTGCTCCATAAGCTGCGCAGGAGAACCCTGTGCTACAATTTTTCCACCACAAATCATATAAATACGGTCGCACAGCACCTGCGCCTCCTCCAGATAATGTGTGGAATAAAGCACTGTCTTTCCCTTTTCCTTCTGTTCCTTCATAAAGCGGATAATGGCATCCGCACTTAAAATATCAAGTCCGAGTGTAGGTTCATCCAATATGTAAAGCATGGGGTCTGCCATCAGACATCTTGCAATGGAAGCCCTCTGTGTCTGTCCAGTGGACAATTTTTCGATTCTGTTATCTGCAAAAGCACTCATATCAAGCACATCAATAATTTTCTCAATCCGCTCTGTGATTTCCTGCTTCGGATATTCATAAACCTCTCCCAAAAAAGTCAGATACTCTCTGATAGAAAAACGGGGATATAATTTGGTGTTTCCCGACAAATAACCAATCGCTTCTTTTTTCTTTGTATTGTCCGTAATCTCTCTGCCGTCTGCATCCGCCAGCATTACCTGTCCCTCCGTAGGTGTCATCAATGCTCCCAGCATACGAAGCAGTGTCGTCTTGCCGGCACCGTTAGGTCCTAAAATTCCTACAATTTCCCCTTCCTTTGCCGTCAGCGAAACATGGTCCACTGCCAAAAACTTTTCCTTTTTTGTTTTCTTTCCCTCTTTATAACTTTTTTCAAATTCTTTACACAAATTTTCTGCAATTATCATATTCTCTCTCCTGTTAGTTTCCCTTTCCGCTTTCTATCTGCATCGCCTTTACAGAATAAGAAATCACCGATGCAAGCCATATGATTCCCACCATACAGACCGGAACAATTCCCACATCCCAAAGATGCATGGCAACCAGATTAAACATACACAAAATAATGCACACTATATTAGTAGATTTATAAGATGAAAAGGCAGCCTTGTATATCGCCTGTCTCTCTGCCTCATCACAGCTTTCAATCCATTTTTCCTGAAATTTAGAGTCATATACACTTCCCTTCTTTTCAGGATTGATTTCCTTCGTAAAGTTTACCAGCTTCTGCTGTCCAATCTGTACAATCAGCATGGATGCCACAAAACCAATGCCAAATATCACCAATTTCCCAATCTGTATTTCTATTTCTCCTTCTCCAAAACGGAATACTTCTCCGAATCCAATCACCATCACTATCATATATGCAACAGAATAAGTAGCCAAAACCGTTAGTGCAATGCTCAGGTTCTTTTCTATTTTTTCAATAACCTCTTCATTTTCCCCGTCCCACGCTTCATACATCTTTCTGCTCTTTCTGTATAACACCGTAACAATCACTGTTGCAAAAACAGCAAATACTGCATTGGCATAAAAGCTTCCTTCCCGGATGGCAAAAGACAACATTTCCGCTATGGCATTTGTAACATTTCCATCTTTAAGCCCTGCGGAAAAAAATCCGCATATACCTCCGCCCAAAAAACATGCAACTAAAATCCATATGTATTTCTTTCCTTGTTTTTTATCTTCTGCTTTTATTTTTTCTACCTGTTCTAATTTTTCTTTTTCCACAATCGTTTTCTCCTCGTCTTTTATTATTTACTCTTCCTCATACTCAAATATGTCCTCAACTTTTGCGCCAAACACTTTGGCAATCTTAAGGGCCAACGTAACCGACGGAGAATAATCTCCTCTCTCTATCTGGCTGATTGTCTGTCTGGACACCTCCACCAGCTTTCCCATCTCCTGTTGGTTCACACCAATCTTTGCTCTGTATTCTTTCAAATGATTATATAATGGCACACTGTCCACCTCCTGTTCTGACAATTTAAATTGCCATTTTGACAATTATTTTTGTCCTTTTGACAAGTTTTCTTGTCATGCATCATAAGCATAGTATACATATGACAAGGAAAGTTGTCAATACTTATTTTCAAAAATCTTTTTCGTTTGTGCAAGCGCCATTTCTACAATTAATGTATTGCAAAAAACCAATTTTTATAAGTATCATACAAAAAGGAGAGCTGTATTCAGCTCTCCTTCTAACCATATTATATTATGTAATTAGTCCTCTTTATAATTTGCTTTTACGTAGTCATCGATTTCCTGACTGTCTTCCAACATACGGCAGCCTAAAATATACTGTCCGTCATTATCAGAAATTCTGATAATCATACCGTCAATGGTTTTGCCATTCAAAAGTGCGAAATCATTGATTGCCACATTTACCATACTGCCTCTGATATCGGAAAATTCCTTTGCCGTAGTTGCAAACGCAAAACCGCCGGCACTGATATTTACCATACTTCCGGTAAATACCTTATCCGTTGTTCTCAGTTTTAATGTACAGGAATTTTTAAGCGGCATACGGGCATGTTTTCTACGGTTCATAACCTTGGGATTACCCTCTACCAGAAGTCTGTAGCCGCCATCCTTCTTCTCGGATATCTTAATGTTTTCCCAATAATACATGCCGTTGTCAACAACAACTTCCAAATTATAAGATTTTCCCTTAGAAAGTTCAATCTCACGTCCGCCACTCTTAAGCTCATCTACTATAATTGCGCCGTCTTCCACACCACGAACACGGGTCTTGTATTCAACCTTTGTGTTTCCTTTGCCTTCCACAACGCTCATGTACATATCCGGCTGTACATCATCAATTCCCATAAAACCGCCGGCACCGAGTTCTTCAATCAACTTGCCCACAACCATCTCAATGTTGATAACGTTTCTGGAAGTTTCTTCGTATTTGCTTCTCATTGCACGGGTAGTCTCGTCTGCTTCGTGGATGCTCTCTGTCATCAGCGCCATGACATCGCTTACCTGTTGCATGTTATCTACCATGTTCTTGTTAGAATCTTCCACTTCACGCATAGCAGAATCTACTACCTGAATGTTTTCTCCCAGTTTCATGGTATCCTGTGTAATACTGTTTACACTTCTGTTTACCTGATTTACCTTTTCAAGCGTTAAGTTAATCAGTTCAATGGTCTTGGTAATGGATGCTGTCATCTTATCGGAAGTCTGCTCTAAGTTTGCAAGTGCATCCATAATGCTGTTGGAAGATGCCTGCGTACCGCTGCTCAAGTTACGGATTTCATCCGCAACTACAGCAAAGCCCTTTCCGGCTTCTCCAGCTCTTGCTGCCTCGATAGATGCATTCAGCGCAAGCAGATTGGTCTGGCTGGTAATCTGGGTAATGGTTCCGGTTTCTTCCTTCACCATATTAAATTCATTTTTAAATTCCTTCAAAATAGCTTCCACTTCTGCGGAAAGCTGTGCCATTTCATTGGTGGATGCCACAACGTCTGCTAACTCCTGTGTACTGGCTTTGGCATTGTTTACAGAGCCTTCCATCAGTACAACCATCTCCTGAATCAGACCTGCCACATTTTCAACCTGATTGTTAATCTTCTGTGTCATGTCAAGAGAGGAATCGGTTTTGTCATGAAGCACTGCATTATTTGAAGTCAAATCATCCATACTGCGAACAACGTTATTCGCACCTTCTCTGTTTTCATCTGCCAGTTCACGTACAACTGTAACACCGTCCACAACTGCGGTACTTGCATCCTTAACCTGTTCAATGGTTTTTACCACTCTGTCAAGATTGGACTGTACAGAACCCAGCATTGCACCTTCAGACTGATTCAAATGATTGATGGACAAAATGTAACTCATATAGCAAAGTGCTGTTGCTGCCACCTGAATTTCAAAGCTGGTAATGGTATTGGCATCCATCTTGCCCTGCACAATCGTAATAATTAAAGATGCCGTCAAAATCAGCATATTGGTAATGCCAAGTCTGATTAGCATATTTCTGCTCTTATACAGAATCAACAAACTGACAACCGGAAAAATGTAGGTAAATGTCAGATTGGTGGTTGTTGTCAGCACAACAAACGCAAAAAACAGCATATAACCAATTGAAATAATTTCTCTATATAATTTGGTTCCCATACCTCTTACTTTTAAAGCAACTGCACCGATAATAAAAGGTGCCCAGCAGAAAAAGCAGAAAGCAACAATGTACGATACCGTTCTTGCTCCTTTAGCCAGTTCCAGAAAATAAGCTCCGGTCAGTACAATATTAATCACCAGCCACATCAGCATGGCTTTCATATTTGAACTTCTCTTAAATTGTTCCTCATTATATTCCATAGTTTTCTTTAGCCTCCGTCTTTCCCTTTTTAGTTTCTTTTATTAATCATCCAACCTTCTCATCTCGGTATAAGCCAAAAGAAGCGGTCCCACGCCCTTAGCATCATCCTCAACAATCGGCTCAGACATATAATATTCAAAGCTGCCGTCTCTGCGTAAATTATCTGCGGGTCCCAAACCTGCCACTAAACAAATACCGCCCAGGCTTAATCCCCCGTCCTTTTCTTTGAGATATTTATCACAAATACCGTTAAAGGCTTTGAATGCATACTCACGATAACTCTCCGGTAAAAATCCGAGACGCACACCCTTTAACAAACAATACGCCATGATAGCACTTCCGCTTGTCTCCGGATAGTTAGGCGCCTCATCCTTACGCGCAGGAAGCTGATACCAAAGTCCGCTCTCATCCTGGAATTTTAACATGGAATCAATCATATCAACAAATACACCTTTTAACCACTCATAGTCTTCGGCATACTCTTCTCCCGGCTCACACTTATACAAGGTATCAAGCAATGACATGGAATACCAACCAAGTGCTCTCAGCCAGAAGTTTTCGGAAAGTCCCGTTTCCTTATCACACCAGAAAATAGTCTTGGACGCATCATAACCGTGATAATATAATCCTGTTTTGGGGTCTCTTAAGTACTTCACCACATTCTTAAACTGACTGAAAATATCCCCATAATTTTTCTTGTCATTAAACTTGGTCTCATATTCCATATAAAAAGGCTGTCCCATGTACATACCGTCAAGCCACACCTGATGAGGATAAATCTGCTTGTGCCAGAAATTTCCTTCCTCGGTTCTGGGCTGAGTCTGTACCTGACTGTAAATCAAATCAATAGCTTTGCGGTACTTTTCTTTGCCGTTTAATTCGTACAGGGAAAATAATGTTTTACCTGCATTGACATTGTCAAGATTATACTCTTCCACACTGTATCCTGTGATGGAACCGTCTTCCTGTACCCTGTGATTGATAAAAGCATCAGCAAACTCATAATACTTTTTCTCACCTGTCGCCTGATAAATCTCAAGAAGTGCCAGAATCATACATCCGTCAATATAATTCCAGCCGGCTGCCTTTCCTTCCAGTGCCTTTTCAATATTCCATGCCGGAACATCCAAGGTACTTTTTTCAATTAACCCATCAATATATTTTTCAAAAATCGGTAGTTTCATACACCCTCCTATTTCTGTTTCTTTGCTTTTTTCTCACGATACATCAGCGTATCTGCCTGTCCAATCAACTCATCCAGCTTCACTTTACCGTCAGCAGAATATGCCGTACCGATACTGACCGACAAAGCCTGCATTGCTTCCTTTCCGGCAAAAGCAGTATTTAATATTTTTTCCAGCCAAATGCGCTTTTCTTCTATTTCCTCCGGTGTGTATTCCTTCCGTTCAATTACCAAGAACTCGTCGCCGCCGATTCTGGCAACTACAGCCTCGGCCATACGCTCCTGCAACACATCCGCCACCATAAGAAGCGCATTGTCACCCTGTTGGTGTCCCCACTTATCATTTACAAACTTAAAATTGTCTAAATCCAAATAAAACAGTGCAACAGGTCCCTGATTTTGTTCCTCAATATACTGGTAAACATATCTTCTGTTGAATAATCCTGTAAGGAAGTCCGTGTTAGCCTGTTTCTTCATAATGCGCTCATAGGCTCTCTCCTTTGTCACATCATCAGCAACACCGACTGTTCCCATAATACTGCCATCCAAATCAAACAGCGGGGATTTATAAGTAAGGAACTCTTTCATGCCGCTTTTGGTCTTTACCTTTTCATCAAATACACAGGTTATCTTTTTGTCCATAACCTCATATTCCGATTCCATACAAATGTATTCACCCTTGGCATACTCGTCCGGCGTCATATCCCATATGAAGTAATGACCTCTTCCTTCCACCTGCTTTTTGGTTTTTCCTACAGCCTCACAGAAGCTTTGATTTACTTTCAAATGAGAACCGACTTTATCCTTATACCATACCAAATCCGTCATGCTGTCAATGGTGGTGTCAAGATACGCCTTATTAAGCCATAAATCCTTCTGTACTTTCTTATTTTCCTGCCATTTACGGAAATGAAACTTCACTTCCTCCGCAGAAAGCGGCAATATCCAGATATCCGTAATTTCTGCACCGGCCAGAGAAAGAACTGACTCCACCTGACTTTTTTCAACACATAGAATCAGGTCACTGTCTTCTTTTTTATGATTCAGCAGAAACTCAATACCTGCCTGCTCATCTCCCGCATATTGATGCAAATCCGCTAAAATAAAATCTGCTTTTTTCAATTGAATAACCTGAGGCAGATTACTGTCTACCACCTGATGAAAAAACTGCGGCACGGGCTCCATTTCTTTGATCGTATTTCGGATTTCGCTACTTACATTCCAAAATGATATATGTATATTACAGTGATACATTGATTACCCCCGTTTATCCAAAGACACTTACACGATTTTACTATACCACAATTTAACGAATAAATCAAAATGTTTACACAATTTTTTCGAATTTCCCATACAACAAACAAGACCGGATGACTGACATCATCCGGCCTGTTTAGGATTAAGATTATAAAACATTTTTTAGGAGTTGTGGATTGTATGTAGTTAGTCTTGCCTAACTACAGTTATAATATCACAACTCACTAGTTTGTGCAAGTATTTTTTTACTTATTTTCAAATTTTTCTAAGGGACGCTTATGACCTGTGACTTCCTCCCAATGTTCCAGCACATACGCGCCTATTATAGGGTCATACATAACCCCCAAATTTCTTTCTATTTCATAATACGCAAAGGAAAAACCGTGAGCCATACGATAACTTCTGGTTGACGTCATCGCATCAATTGAATCACATATAGCAATAATTCTTGCACCTACAGGAATCTCTTCTCCTTTTAACCCTAAAGGATATCCTTTTCCGTCAAAGCGCTCATGATGGCAAAGAACAATTTCCTTTACTTCACTCAAATGCTCTGATTTGCTTAATATTTCCGCTCCGATAGACGGGTGGCGCTTCATGGCCTGCCATTCTTCATCATCCAGCTTTTCTGTTTTATTCAAAACTGCATCCGGCACGCCTATTTTTCCGATATCATGCAAATGCGCTGCAATATGGATTTTTTCCACATCTTTTTCCTTGAAGTTCATCATCTTCGCAATGCACTCTGCCATGTCGCTGACTCTTAAGGAATGCCCTGCTGTATAAGGGTCTTTTGCGTCCAGAGCACAGGCAATGCATTCTATAATTTCATGGTAATCAATTTCTTCATTGCTTTCTTTCGGTTTTTCTATAATAGCTTCTCTTTCCACTTCTAACCTTTCTCAGTACTGCAATTACAACCGGAAACTCCGTTTTTGTGTGCACAGGTTGCCCCTGCCGGGCAACCAATGCACTTTACACCACGTTTCTTCTCTTTTGCTATGTAAAAGACGGCTCCTCCTATTATCAACAGAAGTACTGCCACAATCAACAAATTGGCCATATCTCTCTTCCTTCCGAATGGTTCTTAACTTATTTCTTCAAAGCATACTGCGCATTAAAGTTTTTTTCAGATTTTTTAATCAGGTAAACAATAATTGCCACAATTGCCACTACTGCAATCAGTCCGGCCACAAAGCCTGCGCCAAACGTACCTGCGGTAATCAATGTACCAACCTGATATACCAGATAAGCAACTACATATCCGGTTGCAAACTGCAGTGCAATACCGCCAAATAACCACTTCTTATCCTGTATCTCGGAGTTCATGGCACCCATTGCCGCAAAGCAGGGAGGTGTAAATAAGTTGAACATCAGATAAGCAAGTGCTGCTACCTTTGTAAGTCCCATAACCGCTGCCACTTCACTTGAGCCACTCATCAAAGCCAGTTCTTCTGTGTCGATGAAATCAGTTAACGCATAACATACTGCCAAGGTACCTACTACATTTTCTTTTGCAATAAATCCGGTAACTGCTGCTGCTGCAAGCTGCCATGCTGCAACACCTACGATAGGAACTAAAATTACTGCAACAGGTGATGCGATGGTTGCAAGAATAGAAGTATTTTCCATGCCTTCTTCCACAACCTGAAGCTGCCAGTTGAATGTCTGCATAATCTGTACTACTGCATTACATACAAGGATAATGGTACCTGCCTTGATAATGTATGCTTTACCACGGGAACACATGGAAAGGAATGCTCTCTTTAAACTGGGAAGCTTATACTCAGGAAGTTCAATAATAAAGAAGGACTTTCTGTATTTATATCCTGTAATCTTATTTACCAGTAATGCACCGAGTAAAATAAGAAGTATACCAACAAAGTACATCACTACACCTACCCATTTTGCATCTGCAAAGAATGCACCTGCAAACAATGCAATAACGGGGAGCTTCGCACCACAAGGCATAAAAGGAGTCAGCATAGCAGTTGCTCTGCGTTCTCTTTCATTACGAATGGTACGACAAGCCATAACACCGGGAATTGCACAACCGGTACCGATTACCATAGGAATAACAGATTTTCCGGAAAGACCAACTTTCTTGAAAATAGGGTCAAGCACTACAGTAGCACGTGCCATATATCCGCAATCTTCCAAAAGTGCAATCAGGAAATACATTACCATTACCAGAGGAAGGAAACCTACTACAGCACCTACACCACCGATAATACCGTCTACCAAAAGTGACTGTAAGAAAGGATTGGCATTCTCAACAAGACCTGCAACCCATTCCTGGAAAGTTTCAATCCAGCCAACAAGCCAGTCTGCAATCCATGTACCTACTGTAGACTGTGAAATATAGAATACCAGGAACATTACAACAGCAAAAATCGGAATGCCGAGCCATCTGTTTGTAAGGATTTCGTCAATCTTATCCTGAGAATTTTTGTCTTTTGTAAGAACTTTACGCTTTTCTACACTTGCAACAATTTTATTTACAAATTCAAAACGCTTTCTGTCTTCTGCTTCTACGGCTGCCTTGTCATGCAAATCTATATCTGCCTGTACATAAGGTGCTTTCTGCTCTTTACCCTTTAACTCAACTGCTTTCTGTACCACAGATTTCAGACCGTTCTCGCCTGAAGATGTAGAAACAGTCTCTACAACAGGACATCCGAGTTTTTCGGACAATGCCTGTGCATTGATTACGTTTTCCTTCTTGGCATTAACATCACTCTTATTCAGTGCAACTACCACAGGAATACCAAGCTCTAAGAGCTGTGTGGTAAAAAATAAGCTACGGCTTAAGTTGGTAGCATCCACGATGTTAATAATCGCATCGGGATTTTCATTCTTTACATAACCGCTGGTAATACTTTCCTCAGATGTAAAAGGTGACATGGAATATGCACCCGGCAAGTCAACCGCGATTACTTCTTCTCCTCCGTCATAAAAACTTTTTTTGATAGGACTTTCTTTTTTGTCAACAGTAACACCTGCCCAGTTACCTACACGCTCTGTTCTGCCTGTCAGCGCGTTGTACATGGTGGTCTTACCGCTGTTCGGATTACCTGTTAAAGCAATTCTCATTTTTTCTCTCCTCCTGTTTTATCTTAAAAAACATCTTGTACATTTTTATGTGCAACTTTTATTAGTTATCACTAACTTTGTTGTAAAAAATATAGTGACTTATCACCATATTTTCTTTTTTCATCTCATTTTTCTGATTTCTTGCAATTTAAACTAAAATCGCTTCCGCCAGCTGATTGTCAATATTATATCTGGCGTCCTTGATGGAAACCACGCAACCGCCCTTTAAATGGGAAATCACTGTAATCGCCTCTCCACTGTAACACCCCAGTGAAAAAAGGAATGCTTCCAATTCTTCATCATCGGTTAAAATATCCTTAATTATGTATTCTGTCTCTGTCTCTGCGCTTAGTAGATTCATATTTCCTCCTATAGGCACAACCAAAATTAGCCTCGCCTAACTCGTAACAAGTTTAGCACTGCCAAATATTTCTGTCAAGTCTTTGTTTTATCAAAACACAAAATTAAATATTAATTTGCCTATCAGGCTTTCTCTATGCTATACTTCTATACATAATCATGTAAAGTGAGGGAATCAATATGCATATTAATGAGTCCGCTGAAAATTATTTAGAAACTATTCTTATATTAAGTAAAGAAAAACCTGTAGTCCGCTCTGTAGATATTGCTGAGGAACTAAATTTCAAAAAATCCAGCGTCAGCGTTGCCATGAAAAATCTTCGTGAAAAAGAACACATTACCGTAACAAAAGAAGGATTTATTTATCTGACCGAGTCAGGACGTGAAATTGCCGAAATGATATTTGAGCGCCACGAACTTCTTACCGGCTGGCTTGTAAGCCTTGGCGTAGACAAAAAAACAGCGGCAGACGATGCCTGCCGCATTGAACACGTTATCAGTAAAGAAAGCTTTGAAGCTATCAAAAAACACGTGCTTTAATTTTCAATAAAATCATCCATAAACTGATGAAAAGGACTGGGCTTTCCGAAGTAGTATCCCTGAATGTAATCCGGGTCGATACCACAGATTTTGTCCAGTTCTTCTTTTGTCTCAATTCCTTCAATACAGAAATTAAGGTCGATACTGTGCGTCATATCTGACATATGGCGAAGCAGATTGTATTCATACTCATTCTTCAACGCCTTTAATGTAAAGGAACGGTCAATCTTAATGGTATTTGGACTTAAATTATACAGGTAATGGAAGTTGGAATATCCCGTACCGAAATCATCCAGTGCCAACGGAATACCATGTTCTTTCAGTCCCTCGCAGAACTTAATGAAATTATCATCCGATTCAAGGAAGCCGCTTTCCGTAAGCTCTATCAGCAGACTGCCACGCTGCAGATGATACTTGTCCATGTAATATAAAATATCACTGAGTACATCACTCTTTAAAACCTGAATGTAAGATAAGTTTACGGATACTTTAAATTCAGGTATAAACTTCTGAATCTCACTGCAGGCAATCATTGCCTGTTCAAGCACCCATCTTCCTACAGGAATAATCAGACCGCTCTCCTCCAGCAAAGGAATAAATTCCACCGGAGAAATGAATCCCGTCTCTTCACTGTTAAAACGAAGAAGCGTCTCTGCACCCATCAGGCATTTCTTCTTGATATCCACCACAGGCTGATAATACGTAGTAAAGCCTTTAAATCCGTCATTCACCGCCTGACGCATAAAACGAATCAGGTCTTTCTTACGCAGGAATGCCTTGTAATCGGGCTTATCATATACATAGTATTTATTCTTGCCTCTATCCTTTGCTTCGTTTAATGCAAACTCCGAAAGCTTCATCAGATTATCATAATTCTGCTGGTCTATATCTTCGAAATAAACGATTCCGCTTGAAATGGTAAAAAATACTTCGTACTGGTTTCCGATAATAAATTCAATGATTTTTCTCTGGATATCACTGTATAATTTTTGAGCTTCATTTCTGTCTTCGCTCTCAAAATCAACAATTATGAATTCGTCAGCAACTACCTTAAACAGCTCCTGTCCGACGGAAACAGCTTTACTCATGGCTTCAGCCGTCTTCTTCAGAATCATGTCGCCATAACTCATACCTTTGTTTTCATTGATTTCTTTGAAATTATCAATTCCGATTCTGAGCAAAAACCCCTTTTCGCGACGTTCTGTATTATTTTGAATTTCCTTTTGAAGAACAAACTCACTGAGCAGACCACTGACATTGTCAGCCTTCTGCTTCTTGCCGATTTCGTTAATACATCCTACCAGATATTTAGGTTCTTTATTTTCATCAAAAAGAACGCGACCACGGCAGTTAATCCAAATTGCTTTACCGGTCTTGTCAATCCACCGATACTGCATGTCGTGGAAATCTTTTTCTTTGCGCTTAATCTGTGCAATATCTTCATTCAAAGCAGGACTGTCTTCCTGATAAGTTGCCTCACCAAGCACAGCAGCCGCATTGGGGAACTGGTCAGAAGGGAGATTAAATCTCTTTGCCGCACCGGCAGAAATACAATAAGTATCCTCCTGTAAATCCATGATATAGATATAATCATCCATACAGGGATTCAAGATATCAATCACTGTTTTAAATTGTTTACTGAAGTCCTTCGATAATCCGTCCATACAACTTCCTTCCCCCAAAAAGGAAAAGATATTTTTCACTACTACTAAAAATTTTAGCATAGTTTCGTAACATTGACAACCAGTTGCGCAAAATTTTTATTCATTTTTTGCTAAATTATTATACTTTTATTTGCTTGCATTTCCTATGTCGTAAACAGATTTACACCTGAAGGTTTCTGCATCTCCGGACAGGATCTCTACGGTATAGCTTCCCGCTTCCATATCAAAATAATTGTCTGAAAACTTGCAATCACCGTCCATTGCCTGTATCTCCACATTTTTCGCATAAGCATCTGCATAAACAATAATTCTGTCTTCCTTTTTCTCCCATCGCAAATTAGGGTTTTCAAACCGGTAATGCTTAGGCGGCGTAAACAGAGCTGTATTTCGGGAAACCACTTTTCCTTCCGATACAAACTGATATGTCAGATGCATTTCTCTCTCGTCATACTGTTCAAAATTCAATTTATCAAGCCAGATTCCGCCAAGGGAAGGTACCGTAACATCACTGCTGCCGCTTTCCAACACTTCACTGTCGGGTTTACATAACTTCCATTCCACTGTTCCGCAAACCTCATTCATGGTTTCGTTTGTCACATGAAGTCTGGCACTCTTCTCAATGGGTGCAGGCTCTGCCACGCAAAAAGGTCTCTCGCTTTGTTCTCCGATTTCTTCACAGGAAATCATCACCGGTGCAAACATCTTTTTCTCTGCATAATGAAGTGCTTTCCATCTGCCGTAATAATCGATGCTTGCCCAGGAAGCTACCGGCCAGATATCATTCAGCTGCCAGACAAGCGTCCCCATACATCTGCCCCTGTAACGTCTGAAATGCTCCACCCCGTACCTTATGGCATCTGCCTGTAACAGCTGTGATGCGTATAAAAGATTTTCAAAATTCATGGGATACAGGTAAGTTGCCGACAAATAATTCATAATTTTACCGTTAGCTGCCGTATTTCTCTGATGCATCTCCATCACACGGGAAAAAATATTTCTATCCTCCGGCTCTGTAAACGTCTCTACTGTTTTCAGGCAGGGGAATGACTGGAATCCAAATTCCGACAAATAGCGGAAACGGAATTTGCGGTACTCGGTAAAAGGCTTATTACCGTGCCATACATCCCAATAATGTGTATCGCCCTTATTTTCATCCCATGGGTTATCAAAATTTCCGCCTGCGGACGGACTGGACGGCCAATAAAATGTAGCCGGGTCTTCTTCCTTCAAAATTTTAGGAATGATATATTCAAATATCTTTATGTAGTCATATTTCTGTTTAACAGAAGGTTTCCATGCCTTATCAAGCGTCTGGGTTTCCATTTCATTGTTACCGCACCAAAGTCCCAGACAGGCATGGTGGCGGATTCTTCTCACATTGTCAACGATTTCTCTTGTGATATTTTCTTCAAATTCATCATCCAGCTCGTAGGATGCACATGCAAACATGAAATCCTGCCATACCAAAAGTCCCAGTTCATCACAAATGTCAAAGAAATAATCATCGGGATAATAACCACCGCCCCATATTCTGACGGAATTATGATTTGCCTCAACCGCATCCGTGAGAAGTCTTCGTGTTCTCTCCTCGGTAATCCTCTCAAACAAATTGTCCTCCGGAATATAATCTGCGCCCATGGCAAAAATCTTCACACCGTTTACTTCATGCGCAAAACAATTTCCCCACTCATCCGCATCCGTATTTACTGTCATGGTGCGAAGTCCGATTCTTCTTTCCCACACATCCAAAAGGATGCCGCTTTCATCAAACAACTCCGCTTTTACTGTATAAAGAGGCTGCTTACCGTAGCCTCTCGGCCACCAAAGCTTCGGCTCTGTAATCTCCATCCTGTAGTCATCGCCGTCCGTGCAGAAAGCTTTTCCGTCCGGTGATGTCACTGTTATCTTTACCGGCAAGTCTGTACTATCGCCAAACAATTCCAATACCACATCAAAATCCAACGTCACCTTTTCTTCTTCATGCTGCTGTCTGACATATACGGATTCAAAACGCCCTTTCTGAACGCCAAGCAACGAAACTTCTCTGAAAATACCTGCATCAGGAAGTCTCGGACCCCAATCCCATCCAAACATACAATGCGCTTTTCTCAAATGGGGAAAGCCTTCCATGGCATCTGTAGACCCGCCTGTATATACCTTTTCATTTTCCTCTTTAATGTATTTTGTAGGCGAATGCAGAACAATTTTCAGTTCATTTTCTCCTGCCTTTATTTCCTCTGTTACATCATATTCCCATGTGCGGTGCATATTATACGCCGTACCCAGAAATGTTTCATTCACATAAATATCTGCCAATGTATCAATCCCGTCAAAATGCAACAGCAGCGCATCACAGGACAAATATTCTTCATCCGCCTTGAAAATCATGCTATAGACAAAGTCATTATCCATCAGAGGTAACACTTTGAGTTCATTATCACGATAATAGGGATCCGGAATGAGTCCTTCCTTTAACAAAGTTCCGTAAACAGACCCCGGTATATTTGCCGCAATTTTACCTTCCGGCAAGACACCGGCATCCTTTCCCACAATTTTTAATTCTCCGATTCCCTGTATGATTTTTTTCAGCATAAAACCCGCCTCACTTTTGCTTTTTTCTTGAGTATATCACATCACATAACATTTGCAAACACATACAAATATGGTATAATTATAGCAGTAAAACAAATCATAAAAAAGGAGCTTTTCATGAAAAAAACTCACAAACAAATTGCAGCTATCGTGTGTATCGTATTGCTGCTTCTTTTATATGTTGCTACACTGGTTGTTGCCATTTTGGATTTTCCCGGCTCTGACAGGCTTTTTGCCGCCTGCCTCGGTGCCACCATCGGTGTTCCCATACTGCTTTGGATTTATATTGCAGCTTACGGGAAACTGACCAACAAAAAATCCATGGCTGATTTATTCCCCGATTCAGATACGAAAAACACCTAAGCATATCCGGAGGTACTATGAGTTTCAAAAAAGATGTTCCGACAGGAAGCCGCAGAGAAATTGAATCAGAAGATTTATATTTATACTCCTTGCGTAAAATGGCTGAGAAAAATCTGGACAAGAACCGGATTGCCCTCACCAATTTGCTTAATTTGCGCGCGTTTCTTTATAAAGCAGATGATTTAATCCGCTACAATGATGATAAATATGCCATCATTGTTATGGATATTGCCGGTTTCAAACTGGTAAACGAATTTTGTTCCCGCAAAGCCGGAGACGAACTCCTTATTTACATATCAGACTGCTTCCGGGAATATGACAGCGAAAAGTCCGTAGCTGCGCATTTTCGTGCAGACATCTTTGCCCTTTGCCTTCCCTACGAAAGTGAGGATGACTTGGTTGCCATCGTTAACGATTTAAGCGACAGGATAAAATCTTTTCCCATTTCCTGTAAGGTCATGCCTGCTTTCGGTATTTGCATTGCCACAGACAAAAATGTTTCAGCCGCTTACATTACGGATTATGCATTTATTGCCCAAAAGACCATCAAAGGCAAATATTTTACCAATTATGCATTTTTTGATTCCACCATGCGTGACCAAATGTTACTGGAAAAGAAAATTGAAAACGGATTTGACGAGGCACTTGTCACCGATCAGTTCCAATTATATATTCAGCCCAAGGTTAACATGGTTACCGGACGCATCATTGCAGGAGAGGCTTTGGTTCGCTGGATGCACCCGGGCGAAGGATTAATCTCCCCTGCCGCTTTTGTTCCTGTCCTTGAGAAAAATGCTTCCATCATTGCCATGGACAAATGCATCTGGCGTAAGACTTTCCAGTTAATATCACAGCTTAAAGTAGAGCATGATATTGAAATTCCTATCTCCATCAATATTTCAAGGGTACATGCCTATGATGAGAGTCTGGTAGAAACTCTGATTAATTTGTCTGTCGGTTATCAGGTATCACCCGAACTGATTCCTCTGGAAATCACGGAAAGTGCCTATTCCGAGAATGAAAAGGAAATGTACGAAAAAATCAGACAGTTAAAGGCCTACGGCTTTAAGCTTTCCATGGACGATTTCGGCAGCGGCTATTCCACACTGAATATGCTGGTAGACCAACCGGTAGATGAAATCAAAATTGACCGTGCTTTCCTTTACAATATTGAGGACCCAAAATACCGGACACTTATCAGCCATACGATTAATATGATTCATGATTTGGGACTTCCCATTATTGCAGAAGGCGTAGAGACAGAAACTCAAAAAGAATTATTGCTTGAATGGGGCTGTCAACAGGCGCAGGGTTTTCTATTCTACAAACCCATGCCGGTAGAAAACTTCAAGGAATTATTGCTAAAACAAAAACAGGAGCCGTAGCTCCTGTTTTATTTTGTCATTCTCTTCTGTCTTCAGCATACAATATCTTTATTTAAAATATGCCACACCGGATTCAAACATCTTCAAATCCTGTTCTCCGTAAATATTGATTGCAACACCGCTTCCGATACGCTCTACATGCGCCATCTTACCAAGACATCTTCCGTCAGGAGACGTAATACCCTCAATAGACGCATAGGAACCGTTGATGTTCCACTCTTCATCCATGGATACGTTACCCTCAAGGTCGCAGTACTGTGTTGCCACCTGACCGTTTGCAAACAGCTTGTCAATCCATTCCTTAGGCGCAACAAAACGTCCTTCACCGTGAGAAGCAGGCGTCGCATATACACCGCCAAGGGTTGCTTCCTGTAACCAGGGAGACTTATTGGAAACCACCTTGGTGTAAACCATCTTGGAAATATGACGGTTAATGGTATTAAAGGTCAGTGTAGGTGAATCTTCCTTCTGTCCTACAATTTCACCGTAAGGTACAAGACCAAGCTTAATCAGTGCCTGGAATCCGTTACAGATACCAAGGGCAAGACCGTCTCTTTCGTTAAGAAGCTTCATAACTGCTTCCTTCATCTTTGCATTCTGGAATGCTGTAGCAAAGAATTTCGCACTTCCGTCCGGTTCATCACCTGCAGAAAATCCGCCGGGGAACATGATAATTTGTGCTTTTTCAATATCTTTTTCAAAGGCATCTACAGACGCTCTGATATCTTCTGCCGTTAAATTCTTAAATACTCTAGTGATTACATTTGCACCGGCTTTTTCAAATGCCTTGGTGGAATCGTACTCACAGTTGGTTCCGGGGAATACAGGAATAAATACGGTCGGTTTTGCCACCTTATTCTTGCACACGTAAACTTTATCAGCCTTAAAGCATTCGGAAGCCACAGCATCAGTTCCCTTTTCTGCCTTGGTCGGGAATACCTTCTCAAGACGGGAAGTCCATGCATTAAGTGCCTCATCCATGGAAACCGTTACATCTCCGTAGGTAAATGCTGCATCATTGGTTACCTGTCCCACTACTCTGTAGTTTAATTCTTCAACATCCAGTGCTGCTGCGTCTGCACTTGTCATTTCAAGGACGATATCGCCTAAACCGTTTTCGAATAAATCTGCGGGCTTAAGCTGTGTATCATAAGCAACGCCAAGTTTATTACCAAATGCCATCTTGCTGACACCTGCCACAAGTCCCTTCGCATCAAGGGCATATGCGGATTTCACCTTGCCGGCTCTCATCAGCTCTGTAATAAAGCTGTAGGTCTTCATAACATGCTCATATACCGGGATATCGTATTCATCTTTATCAAACCAGAACTGAACCAAAGTATTGCCTGCTTCTTTCAGTTCGGGTGTAATTACTTCCTGTTTCTTTGCCACATCTACTGCAAAGGATACCAGTGTAGGCGGAACGTCAATATCATTGAAGGTTCCTGACATACTGTCTTTACCACCGATGGAAGGAAGACCGTATCCAATCTGCGCATCATATGCACCAAGCAGTGCTGCAAAAGGCTGGCTCCAACGCTCAGGATCAGAAGTCATTCTGCGGAAGTACTCCTGGAAGGTAAATCGAATCTTGCTAAAGTCACCACCGGCTGCCACTACCTTCGCCATGGACTCTGTCACTGCATACACAGCTCCGTGATAAGGACTCCATGAAGACAGGTAAGGGTCAAAGCCGTAGCTCATCATGGTAACCGTATCTGTCTTTCCTTTCAGGGAAGGAAGCTTTGCCACCATGGTCTGTGTCTCTGTCAGCTGATATTTACCACCGTAAGGCATCAGTACACTTGCCGCACCGATGGATGAGTCAAACATTTCCACAAGTCCCTTCTGGGAGCATACGTTCAAATCATTTAAAGTGGTCATAAATGCTTCTTTCACGTCACCGTTATCTAAAGCATCTTTCACACCGGGAATTGCTGTTTTCTTTAAGTAGTTATCTTCTTCGGAAGGAATGTTTACTACTACATTTGTTTCCTGATGAGCACCATTGGTATCAAGGAAGGCTCTCGCAATATTAACAATTTCCTTACCTCTCCACTTCAGCACCAGTCTGGGTTCCTTAGTTACCACTGCAACGGGAATTGCCTCTAAGTTTTCTTCTGCCGCATAACCAAGGAAGGTATCTACATCCTTAGGGTCAACTACAACTGCCATTCTTTCCTGAGATTCGGAAATAGCAAGCTCTGTGCCATCAAGACCTGCATATTTCTTGGGTACCTTGTCAAGGTCTACTGTAAGACCTGCAGCGAGTTCACCAATGGCAACGGATACACCGCCGGCACCAAAGTCATTACATTTCTTAATAATCTTGCTGACTTCACCGCGTCTGAACAGTCTCTGGATTTTACGCTCTGTAGGTGCATTACCCTTCTGCACCTCTGCACCACAGGTTTCAATAGAGCTTTCTGTGTGCACCTTTGAGGAACCTGTTGCACCGCCGCAGCCGTCACGTCCTGTTCTTCCGCCGAGAAGGATAATTACATCATCAGGGTCGGAATTTTCTCTGATAACATTTTTACGGGGAGCCGCACCCATAACGGCACCGATTTCCATTCTCTTAGCCACATAGTCGGGATGATAAATCTCTTTTACATAGCCTGTAGCAAGACCAATCTGGTTACCATAGGAAGAATAACCGCTTGCTGCGCCGCGAACCAGCTTCTTCTGGGATAATTTACCTTTTAAGGTTTCTGCAACGGGAACCGTAGGGTCAGCCGCACCGGTTACACGCATTGCCTGATATACATAGCCTCTTCCTGAAAGAGGATCACGGATGGCTCCGCCAAGACAGGTAGCCGCACCACCGAAAGGTTCAATTTCCGTAGGATGGTTGTGGGTTTCGTTTTTGAAGAATACCAACCATTCTTCTGTTTCAATACCGCTACCGTAATCAATTTCCACAGGCACAACAACAGAGCAGGCATTAATTTCATCAGATTCTTCCATATCCTGCAGTTTGCCGTCCTTTTTCAGCTTACGCATAGCCATAAGAGCCAAATCCATAAGGCATACAAACTTATCATCTCTGCCTGCAAAAATTTCAGCTCTGGTATCTAAATAACTTGCATAAGTAGTCTCAAGGGGTGCTTTATAATATCCCTCTTCAAACTCAATATTTTTAAGCTCTGTGGAGAAAGTGGTATGACGGCAATGATCAGACCAGTACGTATCCAGCACTCTGATTTCTGTCATACTGGGGTCACGCTTTTCTTCTCCCGCAAAATAATTCTGAATATGAAGGAAATCCTTAAAGGTCATAGCAAGACCTAAAGAATCATATAGCTTACGGAGTTCATCCTCAGATAAATCCTTAAATCCGTCAAAAACAATCACATCTGCAGGATCATCATACTCTGTTACCAGTGTTTCCGGTTTCACCATGTCGGTTTCTCTGGAATCTACCGGGTTAATACAATATGCTTTGATTCTGTCAAATTCATCCTCGGAAACATCACCGGTAATCAGATAAGTAACCGCAGTCTTAATGATAGGTTCTTCATCTTCCTTTAAGAACTTCACACACTGAACGGCAGAGTCTGCTCTCTGGTCGAACTGCCCCGGCAGGTACTCAACACTGAATACTTTACCGTCTGTCGGAATTTCAATGTTTTCTGAATAAAGAATATCTACCGGCGGCTCGGAAAATACGGTTTTACAAGCTTTTTCGAAAGTTTCTTCCGAAATATTCTCCACATCATAGCGGATAAATTCCCTTACCTCCTTAACACCGGTAATTCCCAGATAACTGCCGATTTCTTCCTTCAGTTCCTTTGCCTTTACTGCAAAAGGCGCTTTCTTTTCTACATAGATACGTTTTACGTTTCCCATGATGACTCAAAGTCCCTCCGTTTATGTTTTTTCTTAGTTTTATTCTTCTGCAATTAATCCCTGCATCACGTAGAGGATTTCGCGATCCACTGCTGCTTCCGAAATGCCTCTTGTCTGTGAAGCTATCTTAAGTCCTTCCAGGACATACATAATATTGCTGGCTGCACGTCTTGCATCCTCGCAATAAAATTCACCGCTCTCTACTCCTGCTTCTATCAATTTCTGAATCACAAGCACGGCAGAGTCAAACTGTTTCTTAAGAAAATGATTTTTACCACCTTCATGATTTTCAAAGAAAAATTCATAAGATGCTTTGGTGAGTCCCGGTTTTTTGCTGAGAAGCTCTCTCTTTTGTTCTTTTAAAAACAAGGCTAGAATATCTGCCGGTCCTGCTTCCTCCGGAATACTTTTTTCAAATACATCATCCGCCTCAAGCTGCTCTAACCTTAATACTTCCAAAAAGATTTCCTTTGTAGAAGCAAAATACAGATATAACCCACCGCGGCTGATATTGCATGCCTCCACAATATCCTTCATGGTAACATTTTTAAACCCTTTTTCCATGAAAACGCTACGTGCGGTTTCCAATATGTATTTTTTCTTCTGTGCCGACTTATCACTCATACAATCGTAACCCCTATGCCAGCGGTTTATCCCAAACTTCAAGTAATTCTTTAATCTTTTGAAGCGCCGCTAAAAATACCCCGTTTTCAACTGCCAATGACCAAAGATGTCCTTTCGTCATACCGCCTAACACATACTTTGCCATGATACCGAAAATATCTTCGATATCTTTCAGTTCCGCATCCGCAATTACCCGCAGTTCATCTTTCTGCGTCCGAATAGCACATCTGGAATACACATATACATAATTGCGCGTCATCAGTCCTGTTGCCTGCATATCCTTTACAAATCCAAGCAAAGTGCTGTCATACACAGGAATAGGCACAGACCCCACCGGCATGTCCGCGCCCTGATAAAGGGATGATGTTTTTCCTCCCTGCTTCTGTATAAACCATGGAATATACCTGAAAATCGGTTCAAATATTGTACGATATTTTTGAATCAATTCCTGTCTGTACAGGTTCTCATTTTCGATTGTCATACCTTGGTACCTTTCTTTTCTTATGCACTTATTACTATCTTACCATAAAAACATAAAATGTACACTCATAAAAATAATAATTCTTGTCATATTTTGAAAATCAATTTATTCTCGGCTAATATATTTTCATTCTTTAGTAATATAATTATAGATTTTCGTAATTTTTAGCAATATAATAATAACAGAGTTGATGAACGGAAGTCAACTCAGGCTAATTAGCAATTCCGGAAGAATTCCCCTTTTACACAAACAGGAATCCCCAAGAGTACCCCTCTTGGGGATTCCTGTTTTATTCTTTTATTTCCATAAAAACAATTCCGTAAGCAGGCACTGTAAGACACTCCTTTTCATAAGCCGCAATCTCTTCGCCAACATACAATCCGTTCTCAATCCCCTTTATCCTTTTATTTTCTCCCGACAAATCAACGATTTGCTGCTGGGCAGATAAGTTAAAAATTAATAAGAGATTTTCCCCTTCATAACACTTCTCAATGACTGCTACATTTTCAGAAGCGTATTCCGGTCTGTTCTTTACGTTTCCTTTCCGCACAGCAGGATACAAGTTTCTAAGATAAATTGCCTGCTTGTAATAACTATGAATTGAATACCTATCTTCTTTCTGTTCTTCGTAGGGCGGAAACTTCATTTTAACATCATCCATATCCACAGGACCTATGCACATTCCCTCAGCATTTTTATCCGATGAAAAATACATCGGCGCACGTTTGTTTTCATCCTTACCGGCCCCCTTCATTCCCAGTTCTTCTCCATAGTAAACAAACGCATTTCCGCTCATGAAAAGGTTTAGCGCACCTGCTATCTTTGTCTGGGACATGGAATTTTCACCTGCATAATAGCCTGCACTTCTTCCCAAATCGTGATTGGTATAAAAGGGAGCATCTATGTAAGAAGGATTTTTCTCTGCAAATAAATCCTGCGCTGTTTCAAGTGTCTGACCATAACCGGAAGCCGGAGAAACACCTTTTACCGCATTGGCAATAATGCCGCTATTATCAGCAAAGGCAAAATTAAATACGCTATCAATTCCGCTGGTATAATATTCCGCATAAGTATTCTGGTCCGTCCATACCTCTGCCACCAGATAAGCGTCCTGCTTTTTTTCCTTTACCATCCCGGTAAACCAGGTAAGTATCTCTATATTGGAGCTTGGAGAACCGGATACAAATTCCTTGGCAGCATCCAGCCTGAATCCGCCTACCCCCTTTTCAAGCCAGAAATCCACTATGCTTTCAAATTCAACGCGAAGTTCTTCATTATAAAGGTTTAAATCAGGCATACCATAATAAAACTGTGCCTCATAATACCACACATCACTTCCCGGCACTTGGCAATATCCGCTTTCCTGCTCCTTACTGAAATGGTAATACTCCACATACGGACATTCTTCTAAGGAAGGCTCGGCATCACCTATTTTCTGCAAATATGCACAGGCCTCCTTAAACCACGGATGCTCGGAAGAAGTATGATTCATAACCAGATCCAGAATCACTTTAATCCCACGCTCATTGCAGGCTGCCATGAATGCTTCAAAATCCTCCATTGTTCCATACTGCGGGTCAATGGCATAATAATCCGTCACATCATATTTATGATAAGAAGGAGAGGGCATAACCGGCATCAGCCAGATACCGTTACAGCCTAAGTCTTCCCCACCCTTTACGTCGCCGTCGTTAATATAATCAAGTTTTCCGGTAAGCCCTTTAAAATCACCGATTCCGTCACCGTTGCCGTCATAGTAAGAATAAACAAAGACCTCATAATATGTTCTGTAGTTGTCCTCCACGGGAATCTGCTGCGGTACTCTTTCATCTGAACTGTTTCCGCATCCCATCACACCAACTACCATTGCTATGCAAACCATTATTGATAACACTCTTTTTTTCATAACACGTTTCCTATCCGTTCCTTTTTCTTATATTATTGCTTTCTTTAGTATACTGCATCCTTTGTTTAAAATCCAGTTTTGCCGCCTCCCCTTTTTCCCGAATTAAAATTGCGTACAGAAGGTTGCCAAATAGTGTTCAAATCGGTTATACTGATAAGGAATCACTATTGAAAGAAGGCGCTGTATATGGCAACAATAAAAGAAATTGCCGACAGACTGGGTGTTTCTATCAGTACTGTCTCCAAAGGCTTAAACGGTGCTAGCGATGTCAGTCATGAACTCAAACAAACAATTTTAGATACTGCGGTTGAAATGGGATATACCACCAAGCGCATGAAAAAAGAAGAAAACAAAAAGCTCTGCATTTTCGTCGAAAATATGGACTATGAATCTTCCAGTCATTTCTGCTATGATGTGATACTGGGATTCAAACAGTCCGCATTTCGCGAAAACTGGAGTGTAACGGTACTTCCGATTACTCCGACCTTTCAGTCACAGGAAAAATATGATACCTTTATGTTAAAAAACGGATACTCCGGTGCATTTCTGATTGGTCTGAATTTACAGGATCTTTGGATTGACCAGATTAAAACCACCACCATTCCTACTGTCCTTTTTGATAATTACGTCCGCTTTAATCCCAACGTAGCCTATGTAGGAACCGACAGTTCAGAAGGTATTGACATTGCCATCGAGCATCTTTGCCACCTTGGTCATCGCAAAATCGCCTTCTTAAACGGTTCCCTTCACTCTATGATTACAGAGCTCAGGGAGCAAGCATTTTTTAACAGTATGGAAGCTCATAATATTCCGGTTAACAAGGATTTACTTGCCAACGGTTCTTATATCGCTGACTCAGCAAAGGACTATGTTCCCCGCTTTCTCGATTTGGGCGCCACTGCAATTCTCTGCGGTAATGACCTGATTGCTTACGGCGTTATCAGAGAATGTGAAATGCGCGGTTTCCGCATTCCGGAGGACATCAGCGTCATCGGTTTTGACGACCTGCCTCTGTCAGCCCATTTAAACACAGCACTGACTACCATCAGACAGGACCGTATTGAACTGGGCAAATGCAGTTATCTTGCACTGCACGGACTGCTAAATCATATTTCCATCGGCAATATCACATTACGTCCACAATTTATTGTCAGAAATTCTACTGCGAAAGTTGTTGACAGATAACCAAACATAAGATATAATGATTTTCGGTGGTTTTCATAAGCCACGAAATAGGGGCATAGTTCAAAGGTAGAACAGCGGTCTCCAAAACCGTCGATGTGGGTTCGATTCCTACTGCCCCTGTTATTTTTTTGCCCAAAAATGGGTGGTGTAAGGAATTTATTGAGATATGCAAAAGGCTTTGTGGCAAATTCTTTTGCATATACTAAAAAACTGCATTCAGATAATCACTTAGATTTTCTAAATGCAGCTTTTTTTAATATTGTAAGTAATCCTGGGTATCAGTTACTATTTGCTGACTGAAGGATTTCAATTCTTCGGAGGGTTCGTAGGCCTCATCGGCAAATAAAAGTTCGTGAAGCTTTACAACATTATCTTCTAATGAAGTTGCCACTACGCAGGAACCTTCCGAACCGATGGTTCCGCCGTTTCTCATTCCTTCAAAGGGGAATCCCTCACTGACCGTCACCTTGAAATCACCAATCATACCGAGTACATCAAGCATATCTTCAATATCTACAGAGGTACTCACATGCGGAAGCACTGAATTTACCGCCTCTGTCAGATTTCCTACTGAAGCAGTTTTTGCTTTTTCCAACATGGCAATGATTACATTTCTCTGTCTCTCAGTACGTGCAAAGTCATTACCGATATAGCGGATTCTGCAGTATGCGGTTGCCTGAAGTCCGTTTAATGTCTGAAGTCCCGGCTCCGTAACCGGAATATAATCAACACCTTCATCAGCCGTAAAAGTTTTTCCGTCCTCACTTTCTCCTACCATACTAATCTGATAGTTGTTCAAATGCTGGATTTCTTCTTCCGTCACATTGATTTCTACACCGCCCAAGGCATCTACTGCTCTCATGACACCTTCAAATCCTACCGTCACATAATCTGTCACATAAAGATCCGTGTTCATATTAATCATACTGAGCGCCTGTTCCGGTCCTCCCAGAGCATAGGCCACGTTACACTTCCGATAGCTGTCATTGCCGATATTCAAATAAGTATCCCTGTAAATGGAAACCAGACGCACCTCATGCTTGTCCATATCCACAGAGCAAATCATAATCGTATCGCTTCGGTTACCTTTACCAAGACTTCCGTCTCTGGCATCCACACCAAAGAAAGCAACATTGTAAACACCTGTGTACTTATTCTCAACGCCTTTTTCTTCTGTTTCTTTTACCTGTTCCTTTACAACCTCATTTACCACAATCTTAGTTTCATCCACATTTGTTTTCTGCACTTCTCCCGTTGTACGAAGTGTCACATACAGAAAACCGATTGCTATTATCAGAACAATAATTTCCACTATAAATAATGGGAGTTTTTTCACCCACTGTTTCTTATCCATTATAAAATATATTCCTTTCAATCCAGTTTTGCAAATAAACACTATGCAAAACGCAAATCCTGTTATATATTACCACAAACAATTTGTTTTGAATAGAAAAAACAGGATTTTTTTAAGATATTTTTACTTTTTTGTGAAAAATGTCATACTTTTGTCACAATTATTAGGAATAATACATCTTGATTTTTTTTAAAAAGGTTATATCAGGTCTACCGCCTCTCGGACATTATTTACCCCGATGATTTTGATACCGGTCAGCTCTTTTACACTGTCCATACATACTGCCGGTATTACACAAGTTGTAAAACCTAATTTCTTAGCTTCCTGCACGCGTCCCTGTATCTGGCTGACTGCACGCACTTCACCACTCAATCCCACTTCACCTATCACAATCATGCCGTCATCGATAGCTCTGTTTTTGAAACTGGATGTTACTGCCATGGCAATTCCCAAATCAATGGCCGGTTCCTGAATCTTAATACCGCCGGCAATATTGACATAGGCATCGCAATTTCCCATTTGAAGTCCCAACCGCTTTTCTAATACTGCCATAAGAAGGTTTACCCTGTTAAAATCCGTACCTGTTGTCTGCCTTCTGGGAATACCGAAATTACTGTGACAGACAAGCGCCTGTATTTCTATCAGAATGGGTCTTGTTCCCTCCATGGAACAGACAACCACAGAACCGCTGGCATCTTCCGGCTTTCCATTCAGCATAAACTCTGAAGGATTTGCCACCTGCCGAAGCCCATCTGCCGCCATCTCAAAAACACCGATTTCATTGGTCGAGCCAAAACGATTTTTGACGCCGCGCAAAATCCGGTAGGATGCATTTCTGTCTCCTTCAAAATATAGCACGGTATCTACCATATGCTCCAGCACTCTTGGACCTGCAACCGTACCTTCCTTTGTTACATGCCCTACAATAAAAATGGAAACATTCAACCCCTTTGCAAGCTGCAATAACACGGAGGTTGCCTCACGGACCTGAGAAACACTACCCGGTGCGGAGGAAATTTCTTCATGATACATGGTTTGAATGGAATCGATAATCACAATCTCCGGCTTACTTCTGCGAATGGTTTCCTCAATATTTCCAAGACTCGTTTCACACAATAGCTTTAAATGCTCATTAAACTCACCGATTCTGTTTGCACGAAGCTTAATCTGCTTTAGAGATTCTTCTCCCGAAACATACAGAACCTCTCTGCCCGCAAGAGCCAAATTCCTGCACACCTGTAAAAGAAGTGTAGATTTTCCGATTCCGGGGTCACCTCCCACCAGTGTAAGTGAACCTGCTACAATACCGCCGCCAAGTACCCTGTCAAGTTCTGTAATTGCTGTGGAAATTCTGTCCTCTTCCTGCAGGGATATTTCTGAAAGCATGGCAGGTTTACTCTGCCCACTGTTACTCACTAAACCTCCGCTTTTTGCAAACTTCTTACCGCTCCCTGTCACAACACTTTCTTCCACAAAAGTATTCCATTCTCTGCATCCCGGACATTGTCCCATCCATTTTGCCGACTCATATCCACAGTTTTGACAGAAAAAAATTGTACTGTTTTTGCTCTTTGCCATTTATTTTCTCCAATAACAAATGCCTTCCACCTTTCCAAAAGGCAGAAGGCATTTTCACTATTTTACTATTTTTACTTTTACTTCACCTGCCTGTGCAAGTTCAACGCTGATATTTAACTTACCACCCAGGTTTGTTTTCATCTTACCGATGCTGTTGTCATCAACGAACACTTCATATTCTGTATCCTCTGACAACTCTACGGTAATCTGGGCATCTTCATCGCCCTCTACCAGGAAGCTGATTCCCTCCTGTGTTTCCTGAAACTGTAAAACACTGGTTCCCGGTACGGATTCGTAAACAAACATACCGTTTTTCTCCAGTTTCGTCATGGTCTTATAGGTTTTCACCTTGTACAAATCACCATTGCATTCAAAATCTTCCAGTTTCGCTTTTGTCTCAAGCTTATGATTTCCGAAACTGATAGTACCGCCTTCTTCTTTGCGAAGCAGTTCATTTACAACAGCCATTCTTATGTCCTCCATTCGGTATCCTTGGTATAATATCAGTATAAACCATTTTGAAATATATGGCTACAAAAATTTTACTTCACATCAAAAACAACCTTATCTTTTCGATATCCCGCCGAAACCGTATCACCACTCTTTATCCGACCTGCAAGGATTTCCTCTGCAAGCGCATCTTCTATAACTGTCTGTATCGCTCTCTTTAACGGCCTTGCCCCCATTTTATAGTCCGCATGCTTTTCAATGATATGCTCTTTCAGTGCAGGACTAACACTAAGCTTTATCTGCATCTGCTTTTGACATCGCTTTGCCAAGTTCCTGCAAAGGAGAGTCATAATTTCCTGCATATTCTGCTTGTCAAGAGGATGGAATACCATAATTTCATCAATACGATTGATAAATTCCGGTTTAAACAGCTTCTTCACTTCTTCCATCACACCGGATTTCATTTTTTCATAATCCTGCTCTTTGGTAGAAGCTACGCCAAAACCAAGATTCTTCGGTTCCACAATTTTTTGTGCTCCGGCATTGGATGTCATAATCAGAATTGTATTTTTGAAGCTTACTTTTCTGCCTTTGGAATCCGTAATATGTCCGTCATCAAGCACTTGCAAAAGCACATTGAACACATCGGGATGCGCTTTTTCAATCTCATCAAACAACACAACACTGTAAGGATGCTTTCTGATTTTTTCACTGAGCTGACCACCCTCATCAAATCCTACATAGCCCGGAGGGGAACCAATCATTTTGGAAACGGAGTGTCCTTCCATATACTCTGACATATCCACGCGAATCAATGCGCCTTCTGTTCCGAACATAGCCTCTGAAAGTGCTTTGCTGAGCTCCGTCTTTCCCACACCTGTAGGTCCCAAAAACAGAAAGGAACCGATAGGTCTGTTAGGATCCTGCAGGCCTACTCTTCCTCTGCGGATTGCTCTGGAAACTGCTTTTACCGCCGCCTCCTGACCAATCACTCTCTGATGCAGAACGTCTTCCAACTTCAGCAGTCTTTCACTTTCTTTTTCTGTCAGCTTACTGAGCGGAATCCTCGTCCAGGATGCCACCACCTCTGCAATTTCCGTCTCACCGATTTCGTATGTTGTCTGTTCCTGTTTCTTCTGATTCTTTGCCTTCGTTCGCTGATATTTTTTCATCAGCTGATCCTGCTCTTTTCTGACTGCAGATGCCTGTTGCAAATCGCCGTCCTTAAGAGCCTGTTCTACTGCCTTATCCATGGCAGAAATTTCCTCCAGCATCTCTTTTAAGTTTTCCGGCACATGCAGCTTTTTCAAACGAATCATGGCTGCAGCCTCGTCCATAACATCAATGGCTTTATCGGGAAGATTTCTGTCGTTTATATACCGTCTGGATAATAACACCGCTGCTTCAATTGCTTCCTCCGTAATTGTCACGCCATGATGCTCTTCATATTTTCCTGCAATACCTTTTAAAATGGAAATCGCTTCTGCATCAGTGGGTTCCTCTACCATTACAGACTGAAAACGTCTTTCAAGAGCGGCGTCTTTTTCTACATATTTGCGGTATTCTGCCACTGTCGTTGCGCCGATAAGCTGTATTTCTCCTCTTGCAAGGGAAGGCTTCAAAATATTGGACGCATCAATGGCACCTTCTGCACCGCCGGCGCCGATAATGGTATGCATCTCATCCAAAAACAAAATAATGTTTCCGGCTTCCTGTACTTCCTTAATTACTTTTTTGATTCTCTCTTCAAATTCACCTCTGTATTTGGATCCTGCCACCATTCCCGACAAATCCAAAGTAAGCAGTCTCTTGTTCTGAACCGTAAGTGGTACTTCTCCTGCCACAATTCTCTCAGCAAGCCCTTCTACTACAGCCGTTTTTCCCACACCGGGTTCTCCGATTAAGCAGGGATTATTTTTGCTTCTTCGGCTGAGTATTTCTATCACCCGCTTAATTTCCTCGTCCCTTCCAATGACAGGATCCAGTTTTCCTTCCTTGGCAAGTGCTGTCAAATCCCGGCTATATTGCTCTAAAGTTGCCGTATTTGATTTTTTTGCTTTAGTTTTCTTGGCCAGATCTTCCTTATACAAAGAAGGGTCCTCACCCATGGCGGTAAGCGTATCTACATAAAGCCGCTGTATCGATGCCCCGACTGTTTTTAATAATCTGGCAGCAACACAGTCTCCTTCTTTCAAAAGTGCCAGCAATAAATGCTCTGTTCCTACCTCATTTGCATAAAATCGCTCTGCCTGCCCCTCGGCCTCCACAAGCACCTGCATCGCACGCGGGGAATATCCCTCCTTCTCTTTGAGCAAGACAACAGAATCAGGCGCAATCAGCTCCTGAATCATATCCAGTAACTTTTGTTCTTCTACTGCATTCGCAGAAAGCACTTTGGCCGCCACTCCGTTTTTTTCTTTTAATAATCCTACCAAAATATGCTCTGTTCCAATGTAACCGGTCTTAAACCGGGATGCAGTTCTTGCTGCCAGCGATAATGCTGACTTTGCATTCTTTGTATAACCAAACTGCATATTAAAATCCTCCATAGTCTTCATATATTTCATCAATCAATGCGTGTATTTCCTCTTTGGAAACTCCCTTGCATCCGGCCTTTGCCAAAATCACACGAAGCACTCCCTGTATTTCTTCAAGGGTACGCATTTTATCCGAACTAAGGGCAATTACTGCACCTTTTCTTTGGTCTACTCTTACAAAGCCTTCCTGCTTTAATATGTGGTAAGCTTTATTTACCGTATGCATATTGATACCGATTTCCTCTGCCATTGCCCGCACCGACGGAAGCAAATCACCTTCATGATATTGTGCCGTGGCAATTCCCAAAATAATCTGATTCCGAAGCTGCATATACAAGGCTTCTTCGCTGTTAAAATCAATTTCTATTATCATAGGTTTTCCTCTTGCATGTCCTCTTTGCGATAAAGAGGAATAGCTCCCGCTATCCCTCTCATCCCTCTTTTGTTCTTATAAATCTTTATCATCCATATTTAAAAATTCAAACTCAAATTCATCATCATCCAAAAGGAAATTCTGTGCTTTACGGGAAGGTGTCTTTTTCTCCGGTTGCTTTCTCTCTGCTGCCTGAAGCTCCGCATCACGCGTTCCGGTTGTTCTTTCCTTCTTTTCTGTAACCGTATCCTGTTCGGAAGAACGTTTCTTTCTCACAGGAGCTTCCTCTTCTTCTACCTGACGTCTTGATTTCTTTCTGACCGGTTCCTCTTCTTCCTCCTCTTCTTCCTCTTCCTCCTCATACTCATAATCACCATAGTATAAGTCTCTGAGTTTGAAAATCAGAATTGTCACCGCAACTACCAGGATTACAATAATAACTGCAAGAATCACAATAATGATTTTATTGGTCTTTACCTGCTCCTGCAAATCCTCATTGGCCTGATTTCCTGCATTTACCATGTTCATAATATCACTGACTCTCATCATGGTACTGTCCACATTATTGTAAAACCAATACTGATCCTCATTATATACGATTTCATAATCGTTATGTTCCGGCTCCGGCGGTGCTACAGGTTCTTCAACCGGTGCCTGCTCGCCGGCTCCTTCCGGATTTTCTCCCTCTGTAGCTTCTGCATTTTCACCTTCTGCACCTTCCTCCGTACCTTCTCCGGCAGGTGCACCAATGGTAATTAAATCAGAACGGACATAGCCTTCAATATTCTTATTGTTATAATTGCAGGTCATTTGATACCATTTATTTCCCGCACTGTCATTTGCTTCCCCAATTAACGTAATAGTTGTTCCTTCCGGCAAAGAACCCACGGTATCATGCTGCGTGGACGCTCCTGCACGCACTCTGACACTTGACTGGGAAATTGTAGCCTGCTGCTCTCCGATAGAAGTAGGCACTGTATCTGCAGGTTTTTCACTACTTTCAGAAGATGTACTTGCAGAGGATTCCTTCACTTCAATAGTATCGGAAGTCTCTATCAAATCGCTTCGGATATATCCGTAAGTGTTATTGCCGTTCGGCACTTTATACCACACTGCACCGGAGGCGTCTTTTTCAGCTCCTACGATATCTACTGTTTTTCCTTTCGAAGTACTTCCTATCACTTCACTGTCTGTGCTGGCTTCTTTTCTGATTTTTGCCGTATCTGCCGTTACTTTTCCTTCTGCCGCTTCACTGATAAAGCTGTTCATGCAAAAAAGCATTACACAAGCAAACACTCCCAGTATTGCCTTTATGCAGATTCCTCTTTGAAACAGTGTCTTTCTCATTCTCACTTCTTTTTCTCCTCTTACCTTGTTCTCTTGAAACGTTTGCTTCCTTCTTCACCAATAGTTCCCGATGCACTAATCTGTGTCACCGAAGACATTCTGTTAATACGGGCCTGCGCCTCCTGTTGTCTGTGGTAATCCATTTCACATTCATGGCAAAGCCTTCCTGTTGTAATATTTGCACCACAGGCTTCACAACGCAGATATCCGCCTCTGTTATCAATAATTTCAAATCGTTTTTCTTTAATCATTTCACGGATTGATTTGTGGGAAACACCTGTTGCATTTGATATTTCCGCAACATTTGCTCCTCTGTTCTTTTCAAGATAATTGCGTACCGTCCCGTAATCATCATATTCCAGCCCGTTGCAGTCCTCGCACCGATATTCTCCAACACCCTTAAATACCATTACGCCATTACATTCCTTGCAATACACCGGGCGGTGAAACTCTTCCATTATTAACGCTTTTACTCTTGCATCCATCCAAAATATACCTTTCCGCTGTTATGCCTCATCAATCGCTTTTCCAATATCATGACGCATATATTTATTAGCAAAAGAAACCCATTCTGTTGCCGCATATGCATTGGCACGTGCCTGCTTCAAATCATCTCCCTTAGCTGTAATTCCAAGCACACGTCCGCCGTTTGTCACAATACCTTCGTCAGTTTTTTTGGTACCTGCGTGGAAACAGAAGTAGGAATCCTGACCTTCGAATTTATCAAGACCTTCAATAACAAATCCCTTGTCATATTTCACCGGATAACCGTCAGATGCCAGTACCACGCACACTGCTGCGTTGTCTTCAAACTGCAAATCCACTTCATCCAACTTACCGTCAATACAAGCTTCCATTACTTCAATAATGTCATTTTTCATACGGGGAAGCACTACCTGTGCCTCAGGATCACCGAATCTGGCATTGTATTCCAGTACCTTAGGTCCCTTCTCAGTAAGCATCAGTCCAAAGAAAATAATACCTTTAAATTCTCTGCCTTCTGCTGCCATAGCATCTACAGTAGGCTGATAAATATATTTCTGACAGAATTCATCTACTTCCTTTGTATAGAAAGGACTGGGAGAGAATGTACCCATACCGCCGGTATTCAGTCCGGTATCACCGTCACCCGCTCTCTTGTGATCCTGCGCAGAGGTCATTGTTTTGATGGTCTTTCCGTCCACATAGGAAAGAACAGAGACCTCTCTTCCTGTCATAAACTCCTCAATTACCAAAGTATTGCCCGCACTGCCGAACTGCTTATCCAGCATAATACTCTTAACACCTTCTTTTGCTTCTTCTAAGTTCTGACAAATCAGAACACCTTTTCCCAAAGCAAGTCCGTCTGCCTTAAGCACAATAGGAAAATCAGCTGTTTCCAGATAAGCAAGTGCCTTATCTGCATCATCGAAATTTTCATAGGCTGCGGTAGGGATATTGTACTTTTTCATTAAATCCTTGGAAAATGCCTTACTTCCCTCTAAGATAGCTGCATTTTTGCGGGGACCGAATGCACGAAGACCTGCCGCTTCCAGTTCATCAATCAGACCGCCTACCAGAGGGTCATCCATACCTACAATGGTAAGGTCAATCTCCTTTTCTTTGGCAAATGCCACAATCTTATCAAATTCCATGGCACCGATAGGTACACATTCGGCAAGCATACCGATACCCGCATTACCGGGTGCACAATAAATTTTATCTACTTTATCACTTTTTGCAACGCTTGTTGCAATGGCATGCTCTCTGCCGCCGCTTCCTACGATTAATACTTTCATGACTTATTCCTCTCTCATTGCAATTTCATCGATGGCCTTAGGCAAAATAATCCATTCTGCCTGTTCCATGACTCTTCTCTGTAATACTTCCGGTGTATCCCCGTCAAGCACTTCTACTGCCTTCTGGGCAATAATTCTGCCGGTGTCTGTTCCTTCATCTACGTAATGCACTGTAGCTCCTGTCACTTTGACGCCACGCTTTAACGCTTCTTCATGCACCTTCAGTCCATAGTATCCCGTACCGCAGAAAGAAGGAATCAGGGAAGGATGAATATTAATAATTCTGTCTCTGTATGTAGCAATCATCTGCTCCGGCAGGATTACCAAAAATCCGGCAAGTACAATTAAATCGGGATTCAGTTCTGCCAGTTTATCGAGAAAAGCCTCATTAAATGCTGCTCTGTTCTCGTAATTCTTGGGAGAAATACAAAAGCCGGGAATCTCATTTTCTTTCGCTCTGTTCAGCGCATAAGCGCCGGCATTGTTACTGATAACACCAACTATTTTGGTGTTTCGGATAGCACCGTTCTTTACGCCGTCAATAATTGCCTGCAGATTGGTTCCGCCACCGGATACACATACTACGATATTTAACATAAGGTTACTCCTTTTTCACCTGCTTTGATTTCGCCTACCACGTAAGGCACATCACCTGCTGACTTAATCGCTTCCATGGCAGCTTCCACTTTATCGGGAGATACTGCAACAATCATGCCAAGTCCCATATTGTAGGTGTTGTACATCATTTCTTCCGCAATATCGCCTGTCTTCTGTAATAATTTAAAGATAGAGGGAACTTCATAAGAATCCTTGCGCACTACTGCGTGCATTCCTTCGGGAAGCATTCTCGGAATATTTTCATAGAAACCGCCGCCTGTAATATGACTGCAGGCCTTTACGGTAACACCGGCATCTTTAATTGCTTTCAATGCTTTTACATAAATTCTGGTAGGTGCAATGAGTGCCTCGCCTAATGTTGTTCCAAGTTCATCATAATAAGTATCGAGACTTTCCTTTGTCATCTCGAATACTTTACGAACCAATGAAAATCCGTTGCTGTGGACACCGGAGGAAGCCATACCAATCAGTACATCTCCTTCTGCAAGGTCTTTTCCCGTAATAATATCTTTTTCATCAACCACACCAACTGCAAATCCGGCTAAGTCATACTCATCCTCCGGCATAAGTCCGGGATGTTCTGCGGTTTCTCCGCCAATCAAAGCACAACCTGACTGTAAGCAGCCTTCTGCCACAC
Source organism: Lachnospiraceae bacterium (assembly GCA_017434885.1). Taxonomy (GTDB): domain Bacteria; phylum Bacillota; class Clostridia; order Lachnospirales; family Lachnospiraceae; genus Suilimivivens. The sequence goes on from JAFSGE010000056.1 coordinate 293,068, forward strand.
CTTTTACAATGGTTGCAATCTTTTCAGGGTAATTTTTGCCGCATGCTATGTAGTCTAAGAAAAATAACGGTTCACCGCCTGCACATGCAATATCGTTCACGCACATGGCAACCGCATCAATACCGATAGTATCATGCTTATCCATTAAAAATGCCAGCTTTACCTTGGTACCGCATCCGTCTGTACCGGATACCAAAGTAGGATTCTCCATATCTTTAATCTTTGCAAGCGAAAACGCACCGGAAAAACCGCCAAGACCGCCTAAAACTTCCGGTCTCATAGTCTTTTTCACATGCTCCTTCATTAACTCTACCGACTTATAACCGGCTTCGATATCTACACCAGATTTCTTGTAATCCATTTTGATTCTCCTTTGTTGTATGAAAATATTTTTAGTAATTCTTATATCCGACTTCCTGTAATTTCGCGTCCTTCTTCTGAACAGCTTCCTTCATTGTCTGACTGTAAGCTTTCAATCTGGCAAGAAGTTCACTGTCTGATGTTGCCAAAATCTTTGCAGCCAAAAGTCCTGCATTCATACCACCGTTAATTGCAACGGTTGCAACCGGAATTCCGGAAGGCATCTGTACAATAGAGTACAGGGAATCTCTTCCTCCCAAAGAAGTTGTGTGCATAGGAATACCGATAACCGGCATAGGGAAAATTGCCGCACACATACCGGGCAAATGTGCTGCCATACCTGCTCCTGCAATAATTACCTTAAATCCCTTCTCCTCTGCTGTCTGTGCATATTCAAAAAATACATCCGGCTCTCTGTGCGCGGAAATAATCTTCATTTCATAAGAAATACCCAGTTCTTCCAAAATATCGGCAGCCTTAGCCATTACCGGCATATCGGAATCACTGCCCATTACAATACCTACCTGTGCCATTTTTTCATCCTCCGTTTTGTTCGAGTTATCCTATAACATCATACTAAAAATTACGGTTTGTTGCAACCATATTTCGCATATCTTTCTCTCTGTCCTCTGCTGTTGCCGTAAGTTATGATGCAATTACCTACATCTCATCAAGAGGTCTGTTCAATTCTTCACATCCGGTAAGAACAAAACGGCCTTCTTCAATGATTGTAATCACTTCCTCATCTTCCGTCACCACGCTGACTTCTCCAAGTTCATCATAGGGAATAGTGATATCGGTATGGCAGTTAAAATATGCCTTCCCGGCATCTTCTTTCCGCTTTAAGGAGCATTCGTTATCCTTTGCAATAATCTCCTTTCCGTCGGGATTGCAGACCTTCACATCCTCTGCATGGGAATAGCAGGTATCACCCACTGCAAAATGCGGTCCTGTTTTTTCTGCAATCAGAATCGGGAACTTATCTTCAATACCATATTTTCTGCCTACTACATATGCAGTAGTGTTTGTTCCGATGGCAAACTCACCGATAGGAAGTGTGTCGTGATGAAACAATACGTTATCCCTGATATACTTCCTGTTTTCTTCCTCTGTCCCGAAGTTTCTGCAAGTATACTCCTTTACCATTCCGTCTTCAAACTGGATACTCAAATCCTTGTATTCCAACTCATTAAGATACACACGGCTCACATGTAAAAGGCCTTCCGTTCCGGTAAGAAGCGGAGAAGTAAACACTTCTCCAACGGGAATATTTACATCCGCAACACAATTTTCAAAATTGGTCTGCTTTTTCGGATTATCCAGTTTATGAAGCATCACTTTTAAATTGGTTTTGTTTTGTCCCATGCCTTTAATTACCACATAACGACCTCTATCCAGTGTATCAATGATATTTTGCTGTATCCTTTGATAAAGCGTGTAATCCAAAGTATTAATTTTAATCACTTCGTCAAAAATCCGTGAATAATTTTCTCCGATTTCCGGCGTCGGAAAAGCAATAATGGTAAAACTTCTCTCTTCCCCTTTGATATATTTATTTTGAAGTTCTCCTGCCGCTGCCATATATTCCACCGCAAGCTTCTGCTGGCTCTCCGACAAATGAGCGGCTTCCTTCTTTTCTTTCAGTTCAGCCGGTTCCTCACCGAACACTTCCACTACCGCAGGACCGCCAAATACTGCCGCCTGTTTTTTGTAGGTTTCATAAGCCTCCTGCCATGCTTCCATTCGCACCTGCATAAGGCGCTTATCAAGAAATAATGCCTGATCATCCTTATGGTCAAAATCATACTGCTTGTTGGGAATGGCACCATAGTAACCGATTCTGTTAAGTCCTTTTCCCTGCAAAAGACTTGCCGCCGCACGGTAAATTGTAGGCTTCAAACCGATAGCTTCAAAATTCTTCACCGCTTTTTTCATCATACGCTCAAAGCCAAGGCAATATCTGATATTGACCGTTTTTTTCTTGGAAATATCCTTATTTCCCACTTCAAAGCCGATGCGGTATCCTTCCGTATAAGTATCCGCCATGGTTGCAATGGTTTCCTCCGGAAGATTCTTTAAATGCTCCCAGGTCTTTAACTCATTTTCCGTAATATATTCCCCGAAGTAATACAAATAATCCGGCTTTGATAAATCGCTGTCCATTATCAGCCGCAGTGCAAAATCAGACTGCGGATTTACCATGGCATCCAGTTTTTTCATAAATGCATCTCTGGTATAATCGCTGACAAAGAAATACATGGTTTCTTTCAGTTCTTCACTGTCAGGAAGTCCGTCAACCTCTTCCAGCGCACACATAAAAGCTCCGTATATTTCCAAAAACAGTTCCATCCGGATTGTCAGCTCATCCTGTTGCTTCTCATATGCCCATACAATCATGCTACGAAGCTCTGCATACAAAAAACAAAGCAGTTTGCCGTATTCTTCTCCGAACTCTGATACGCTGTAAGCAGGATTACCGTAACTTTTGTCATAGTTTTCAGGCAGAATATCCTCATACAGTTTATGATTTTTTTCTTTCAGTTCATCAAGGGATGCCTGATATAATTTTCCCTCTGCCACATAACGATACGTATCTGTCATAAGCAACAGAAAATCTGTCATCTTCCCAAAGTACTGTCTGAACGCTTCGGGCAGTTCTCTTTTCCCATCACTTTCTATGCTCTGCTCTGACATTAAGTTTATTTCATCTTTGATTTCGCGGATTCTCTCCTCCGCAAGTAAAAATCTTTCTTCCACCATCAATTCACATACGCTCCTGCATACAAAATTAAGCTCAGCATTCCAAAACCGATTCCATTCAGCAAAATCCCCAAAATAGGAAATAATTTAAAATTATCTTTTTCCACCAACGAATACGCCGCAAGTCCGATTCCTATTATCATAAAAATCACCGCCAAAAGTGCCGCCGCACCATATCTGGCAGATGAAATGCCGCCGCCTTTATAAGACAAATACACTGCCGTTGCCAGTGTTATAATAGAAAGGATACCCAGAATCGTCGCCATAATTCCTTTCAGCGGATGATTCCTGTTGGTAAACATATAACTCTTTTTAAACATTTTACTATGCCTCTCTACAGAAAAACAAGGCACTCCTGCATGCAGAAATGCCTGTTATCTTTAAAATAAAATCTTAGATTTGTTCGCCAAAAGCTTAGCGCCTCCGATAATCATCAAAGTGCCGCAAACAATTCCCACCACTAATGTCACAACTCCAACCGCAATGCTTAAGGCACCGCTGCCGTTCATGGTTTTATAAATTTTTTCTTCCATTCCATGTTCCTTTCTTACTTCGCGCCGTACTGCTCATAGTAAGCATCAATTGCTGCTTTCAAGGTATCATCAATATAAATCTTGCCTTTGTACTCTTTATTGTACAAGTACTCTACCACCTCTGCCATCGTAACAATGGCATTGGCATCGAAGCCGTACTTTTCTTTAATTTCAATCAGTGCACTCTTTTCGCCCTGTCCCTTTTCCATACGGTTTAAGGAAACCATAAGACCAACAATCTCTACATCTGCGGCGCCTCTTACCTTAGGAACAGTCTCTTCCATAGATTTTCCGGAGGTGGTAACGTCCTCAATCATAATGACTCTGTCACCGTCTTTTAACTTACTTCCAAGGAAGCTTCCCTTGTCAGCACCATGGTCTTTTTCTTCCTTACGGTCAGAACAGTAACGCACTTCTTTGCCGTACAATTTGCTGTAGGCAATGGCAGTTACCACACTAATCGGAATTCCTTTATAAGCAGGGCCGAACAATACATCGAAATCATCTCCGTAGGTATCGTGAATCGCCTTTGCATAGTATTCACCGAGTCCCATCAACTGGCTTCCGGTAACATATCCACCTGCATTCATAAAGAAAGGAGACTTTCTTCCGCTCTTTAATGTAAATTCTCCGAATTTGAGTACCTGGCAGTCTACCATAAACTCAATAAATTCCTGCTTGTAAGCTTCCATGTTGTTTAAACCTCCTGTATTTACGGGCTTTTCGCCGTTTTCTCTTTTCCTAAAAATGTGCTACTACACCATTTTTACACCATTTGCACGTTAGCTACGAGCCATGCTCGGATAAGCTTGAATTGTCTGTTGGGTGCTTGCACACATAAAGACAATTTCAAGATTAGACGAATACGGCGACAGCCGTGACCGAGAGAGCTCTGCTCTCGAGGTGCATGCTCGTACTGCCATCACATTGCCTTTTCCATCAATCTCATTGCTTCAAACAAGGTATCATCTGTTACATGACAATACAAATCCATGGTCATCTGCAAAGAACCATGCCCCAATATCTTTTGCAAGGTCTTTGGCTGCATTCCATTTTCGATTGCTCTTGTGGCAAAAGTGTGGCGAAAACAATGTGGTGAGAACTTCTCAAATTCCGGATGTTCCTTTTGTATGTTGCGGACACAGGCTGCTATTCCTTCCTGTACGATGAACTGCTGTGTCGGTCTGTTATTCCTAGTTACAAACACTAAATCCTCGTATCCTTCAGGAACTTTTCTGCCGTTCAATTCGATTTACAGTTTCTGAACCTTCTGTCTCCGCAGGGCTTCATAGGCTTTCTGCGTGAGCGGAATCGTTCTTCTGCCGTTCCTCGTCTTAGTATCGTGCATTTCAAAGGTGTATTTTCCATCCTTACGAAAATAGCACAATGTATGCCGTACATACAACACTTTCTTTTTCATGTCTATATCCGACCAAGTTAATGCCATCAATTCTCCGATACGAAGTCCTGTCTCTAACGCCACAACAAAAAGGTTATAATAAACACTCGTTTCTGCCTGCTTTAGAAAAAGTTCCGTTTCTTTGACAGTAAGTACCCGACGTTCCTTTTTGTCCTCTTGGCTGACCCTGGTATTGATTTGCTTTGCCACGTTCTTGATTAGCAATTCTGCGTCAATGGCTTTCTCCAGCATATCTGCCAAAATCTTTTTAGAGTTCTTACGCTCATTGTCACTTCGAAGTTCATTGAACACCTGTTGTAATACGATGAGATTTAGGTTGGTCAGTTTTATCCAACCTAGCTCCTTTTGGATTCTTCTGTAATGACCTGCATAGGTCTCCTTTGTAGAGCTTCTGCAATTCTTCTTACAGGTATTCATCCAAATCTCATACCACTCATCCAGAGTCATTTCCTTGCTTATGACATTAAGCATCTTCTCATCTTCGTACTGCTCTGTCCTTAATTGATGTCGAATCTCATTCAGCGTCTTCGCATAAATCGTCTCTCTTTTACCAAAGCGGTTTACAAAACGTGCCTGATACAGACCATCCTTTCTCTGTGAAATTCCTTTTCCTAATTCTTTACCATTAAGGGATTTCCCCATTTGTGCCTCCTTTCTAGGCTGTAGCTTAGATAAGGAAACATCAAATATCCCATCTATACTCCCATAAAACCTTTAATTTTTCAACCATTTCAGCGTGTCGTTTGGTATATATCGCAAATACATAAACGACACATTTTTCACTTATAAAATTTGATTCAGTAGCCATGTATCCAGCCTTCCTTTGTGTGCATATAGTCTGTTCCCAATACGAACGATAAAAC
>JAFSGE010000001.1 GCA_017434885.1 Lachnospiraceae bacterium
AGAAAGGAATCCATCATATCCAGTTCTTCCAGCGGACGTAAATTGCTTTCTGTGCGTTGTCTGTCAGCTAATTGTTCTGCCATTTTTACCATAAACAGTTCCTCCTTCTGTGCAGGAACCTATTTATCACAATTCCTGCTTTGTACAATAAAATGAATGGGTTGTAAAAGCAGGAATTTTCGTGATAATAATTAAGATAAACTTTGACATTTTGAAAGACGTGCAGCACAAACGGCCACGCCCAATATGAAAAATATGCTTTGAATGGAGTATAGCACGTTGACGGTATATGCGCAAGTATGTTTTTGATTTTTTGTAAACAAGAGAAAATCCCTCAAAATAGGTTGACTTTGCAAAATATTGCTTTTATAATCAGAGCATATTCATAAATGTAAGGCGTTGAAGAGGACTAGTACAGATAGGAACCTTCCAGAGAGAAAATCCCCTGCCGCATTTTGTAGGGAGCTGAAAGATTTTTAAGCGGAATATTTGGAACCTGCCTCGGAGCTCTGTATAGAAATCGATAAAAACCTATTGAACAGCGGAAATTGTTGAACAGCGGAAATCGGTGAAGTACAGCGTAGCACCGGCGATAACGGTAAGAAAAGAGAATGTGTATGCATTAATTAGGGTGGTACCGCCGGATTCCGGTCCCTTGTGGGGTGGAAGGCGTGCCACCCTTTGTTGTGTGTTTTGCAATAAGGAAAAGGAGAAAGAAAAATGGCTGAAAAAAAATTAGTAGAAGCAATTACATCCATGAACGAAGACTTTGCACAGTGGTATACGGATGTAGTAAAAAAAGCAGAATTAATTGATTATTCCAACGTAAAAGGATGTATGGTAATTAAACCTGCGGGTTATGCTATCTGGGAAAATATCCAGAGACAGCTTGATGACAGATTTAAAGCAACAGGCGTAGAAAATGTTTATATGCCTATGTTTATTCCCGAAAGTTTACTTCAGAAGGAAAAAGACCATGTAGAAGGGTTTGCTCCCGAAGTAGCATGGGTAACACATGGCGGATTAAATCCCCTTCAGGAGAGAATGTGCGTAAGACCTACTTCCGAAACACTTTTCTGTGATTTTTATAAGGGAGATATCCAGTCTTACCGTGACCTTCCCAAGGTTTATAACCAGTGGTGCAGCGTTGTTCGTTGGGAAAAGGAAACAAGACCTTTCCTCCGTTCCAGAGAGTTCTTATGGCAGGAAGGACATACTGCTCATGCAACAGCAGAGCAGGCAGAGGAAAGAACTGAGCAGATGTTAAACGTATATGCTGACTTCTGTGAAGAAGTGCTTGCAATTCCTGTTGTTAAGGGACGTAAGACCGATAAGGAAAAATTCGCAGGTGCAGAAGCTACTTATACAATTGAAGCATTGATGCATGACGGTAAGGCTCTGCAGTCCGGTACCAGCCATAACTTTGGTGACGGATTTGCCAAGGCTTTCGGCATCCAGTTTACAGATAAAGACAATACTTTAAAATATGTACATCAGACCTCCTGGGGTATGTCCACCAGAATTATCGGTGCCATTATCATGGTACACGGCGACAATTCCGGTTTGGTTCTGCCTCCCAAGGTAGCGCCTACCCAGGTAATGATTATTCCTATCCAGCAGAAGAAGGAAGGCGTACTTGACAAGGCTTACGAGCTTCGCGACAGACTCAGTAATTTCAGAGTAAAAGTAGACGATTCCGACAAGTCTCCCGGATGGAAGTTCTCTGAACAGGAAATGCGCGGAATTCCTATGCGTGTGGAAATCGGACCTAAGGATATCGAAGCAGGTAAGTGCGTGATTTGCCGTCGTGATAACGGAGAAAAGATTGAGGTTGCTTTAGATGATTTGGAAGCAACTGTTGAAAAGCTGTTAGTTCAAATCCAGGCAGATATGCTTGCAAAGGCAAAAGCTCATTTGGAAGAAAATACTTTTGTAGCAACCAATAAAGAAGAATTTGTTAAGACATTCGAAGAGAAATCCGGCTTCGTAAAAGCAATGTGGTGCGGCGAGCGAGAATGTGAAGAAAAGATTAAAGAGGATATGTCCGTAACCAGCCGTTGCATGCCCTTTAAGCAGGAATGCTTATCCGAGAACTGCGTATACTGCGGAAAGCCTGCCAAGAAGATGGTATATTGGGGCAGAGCTTACTAATAATTATTAAAGATTTTTTATCCGTGTTAATGAAATATTTTTAGTGCAAATCATTCTGTGGAAAATGAACCATTTCCTAAGAAGGTACTTTGGCGCGGCCGGTACTTAGGCGGCGTATTTTGACGCCTTATGTACCGCTGCCAGCGACATGTAGCGAGAGCGTGCCTTCGTGGAAATGTCTCATTAACACAGTATTAGTTAAAATAGGATATGGAACGAATGCAGAATACAACCGTAATACGTTTACCTGAAAAAGTAAAATACATTATAGATACGATTATGGAAGCCGGCTACGAAGCATATGCAGTAGGCGGCTGTATTCGTGATTCCATTTTAGGCAGAGAGCCTGATGACTGGGACATTACTACTTCGGCGTCTCCATATCAGATCAAAGAACTGTTTCCGCGAACGATTGACACAGGTTTGCAGCACGGAACGGTAACTGTAATGATGGACAAGGAAGGCTTTGAAGTAACCACTTACAGGATTGATGGTGAGTATGAGGATGCCCGTCATCCAAAGGAGGTTATATTTACTTACAATCTGATAGAAGATTTAAAGAGAAGAGATTTTACCATCAATGCTATGGCTTACAATGAGAAGAATGGTCTGATTGACGTATTTGAAGGTATGGAGGATATTAACCGCAAAATAATTCGCTGCGTGGGAAGTCCGATAGAACGGTTTACGGAGGATGCCCTGCGCATGATGCGTGCGGTGCGTTTTTCTGCACAGCTTGGCTATGAAATAGAAGAAGAGACTGCAGCAGCGATAAAAGTACTTGCGCCTAATCTTTCAAAAATCAGCGCTGAGCGCATTCAGACGGAATTGGTGAAATTAGTCACCTCGCCAAATCCCGATTTTCTTAAGGTTGCTTATGAGACAGGCATTACCGGTGTGATTTTACCGGAATTTGATGTTTGCATGGAAACATCGCAGAACAATCCGCATCATTGCTATAGTGTAGGAGAACATACTCTTCGTTCTATGAAAGCAGTAAAAGCGGACAGATATTTACGGCTTGCACTTTTGTTTCATGATATGGGAAAGCCTACCAAGCGGACTACTGACGAGAAGGGGATTGACCATTTTTACGGTCATCCTGTGTTATCAGAGGAGATGGCAGGACAGATACTGCACAGATTAAAATTTGATAATGATACAATATATATGGTAAAAAAACTGGTATTGTATCATGATTATGAAGTGGAAGCAAAGCCGCAGAGTGTGCGCCGTGCAATTATGAAGGTAGGCGAAGATGTTTTTCCTCTTTTGTTTGATGTAAAACGGGGGGATATTGCGGCACAGAGCGATTATAAGCGGGAAGAAAAACTAAAAAAACTGGAAACAGTTTACGATATATATAAACAGATACTTGCACAAAACCAGTGTGTTTCTTTAAAAACACTTGCAGTTACCGGCAGGGATTTGATAGAGCATGCAGGTATGAAACCGGGCAAAGAACTTGGCGAAATGTTGAAAAAGCTGTTAGAGCTTGTGGTGGAAGACCCTTCTTTAAATGAAAAGGAGACGTTACTGTTACGGGCAAAAAATTATTGCAAAAATAATTAATTGTGCAAGCAGTCAGTCAGTAATACTTTTATAAATACCCTCATAAGATTAGGTATGATGTAATGATTCCTTTGATGAAGTTGTTACAAGGTAAGGATATGGGGGTAGCAATTGTGAATGACAGATGTGTCAGCTTGCTTGAAAATTATGATATAGAGGTGCACAGTACCAGAAAGGGTAGAAGTGCAATTCTTTGTGAAACAAACTGCGGAACTATGATTTTGAAGGAATATGCAGCACGCAGGGAAAAAAGTGTTTTTCAGGATGCTGTGCTTAATATGATATGTGAATGTGGTTTTTCACAGGTGGAAACAATCGTTAAAAATAAAGAGCAGGAGCTTTTGACCACAGACCAGGACGGAATTTCTTATATTCTGAAAACTTATTATGACGGAAGAGAATGCAATGTCCGTGATAGCAGGGAATGTATGCTTGCCATGGAGACACTTGCGCTTCTTCATAGGTCATCCAGAGTCAGGGGAGAACTGCCTGCGGTTACCGTTCCTTATACGGTAAGTCAGGAGTTTGACAAACATAATAAAGAGCTTCGAAGAGTCAGAAAGTTTCTGAAGGAAAAAGGACAGAAAACAGATTTTGAAATTTATCTGATGCAATGCTATGATTATTTTTGGGAACTGGCGCAAAGAGTAGCGGGGGAACTGGAAAAGTCCAATATAGCGAAAGCATTAAATACTCCGGCAATTGTTTGTCACGGTGACTTTCAGCATCATAATCTGATAGTTACATCGACAGGTATACATATCATAAATTTTGAAAAGTGTACACAGGATAGTCCGGCCAGGGATATTTATCTGTTCATGCGTAAGCTTCTTGAAAAAAATGACTGGAATCAAGAGGCGGGATTTGCATTGATTTCTGCTTACGAGAAAAATAACGAGCTTTGCAGGGAAGATTATGAACAGTTGTATTATAGGTTGTCTTATCCGGAAAAATTCTGGAAGATAGTAAATTTTTACTATAATTCGGGAAAAGCATGGATTCCGGGCAAGAATTTGGAGAAATTAATAAAAGTAAACGAGCAGGAAGTGCTAAAAAAAGAATTTTTACTAAACTTTAGAGAAAAGTATGGTATACTGTCTTTATAGTGGTAACGTCTGCGTCGCGCAGAGGAGAAAGTTGCAAAACAGAGCGAATAATTCGCCAAAGTACGAGGTATCAGAATGAATCATTGCCGAAAAAAAGAAAATTACATAAAGTATGTGGTGGTATGCATGTGTCTTTTTTTGACAGGTTGCGGAACCATCGGTCTGGCAAGAGAGTCGACTTTTGAGAGTGCTTATGAAAATGTGCTGGAGGAAGAGCCGGTTGATATTTATACATCATCGGCTCATGGCATTGTGGAAGGAGTAAATACCAATGCCGGTACAGTTACTTTTTATTTATTGGATCGCGGAGAGGAAAAAACTTTTAGTTATGATACTGCGACCGTTGTACAGGACAGACACGGAAGCTATCTGACCATGGAGCAGCTTACCTTAGGTGAAGTGGTTGATATTGCATATAATGCCGATTTGGAAAAGATGGGAAGCGTGGCACTTTCCATGGATGGCTACAGTTATGACAGTATCAGCAATTATATTTTGAATCCCCGGAACGGAACAGTTCAAATCGGAGGGGAAACATACGGTATGAGTGAAAACGTAAAAGTTTTCTCCGGTCAGCAGCAGGTTTCTTTAGAGCAGATATTGGAAGGGGATATTATCTCCTTCAGAGGACTTGGCAGTGAAGTAGTCAGTATTATTGTAGACAAAGGACATGGATATCTCAAGCTGGAGAATGAAGATGCGCTAATCGGCGGCTGGGTAGAAGTGGGACAATCTGTCATTCAGCAGATTTCCGATAATATGCTGATTGTTGTGCCGGAGGGAAGTTATACAGTACGGCTAACCGCAGATAATATTGAAGAGTATAGGGAAGTCAATATTGACCGTGATAGAGAGACGATACTGAATTTGCAGGATATTGAGGTAATTGAGCCAATAAACGGAGTGTTACAGTTTGACGTTTATCCGGAAGAAGCGGAAATTTTGGTTGATGATGCACCTGTTGATCCGACCTATAGTGTCAGGGTGCCATTGGGACTTCACAAAATTACGGCTAAGGCGGAAGGATATCATTCCTATTCCGAGTTTGTAAATGTGACAAGAGATAAAATGAAGGTGCAGCTGAGTCTCGATGAAGCTGTTGGTACATCCGATGATGCATCAGTAAGCGAAGGAGCAACCATTACCATTCAGGCACCGGAAGATGTAGAAGTATATCAGGACAACCTTTATATGGGAATTACACCTCTTACTTATGAAAAGACTGCCGGTGATCACACGATTACGTTGCGTAAGCAGGGTTATGATACCAGAAGCTATCAGATATCGGTAGAGGATGATGACAAAGATCTTGTTTATTCCTTCCCTGATTTATATTTGGAAGGAACAACACCTACCGTTAGCGGTAACAATGCTTTGGCAACCAATGGACCGGAAACAAATGCAGACGCAGCAAATACGGTTAGTGGTAATGCCGTTTTCGATAACGAAGATATAACAACACTTAGTGATAATGAGGAAACCGTCAGCGGTAACAGTGCGACGGTAAGCGGAAATAATTAAAAACCCTTGAAAAGACCGCGAAAAACCAAATTTTTCTTGACAAACATGTGCAAAAACGATATATATAAATATAGGCGTTTCAAAAGAGACAACCTAGTATAAAATATAAACTCAGAAATAAAGAGGAGGAGTTCGCAATGAACAAGACAGAATTAGTAGCAGCTATGGCTGATCAGGCTGGATTATCTAAGAAAGATGCAGAAAAGGCTTTAAAGGCTTTCACAGACGTTGTAGCAGAAGAATTAAAGAAAGAAGGAAAGGTTCAGTTAGTTGGTTTCGGTACTTTTGAAGTATCTAAGAGAGCAGCTAGAGAAGGAAGAAATCCTCAGACAGGTGAAGTAATGCCTATCGCAGCTTCCAAGGCTCCTAAGTTCAAAGCCGGAAAAGCATTAAAGGATATGATTAACGCATAAGCTAATGTATGTGTCGGGACCTGCAGAATTGCAGGTCCCTTTTATTTCATAGGAAATTCCTATATCGAGGTGACTATTATGAGACTTGACAAATATTTAAAGGTTTCCCGTTTAATCAAGCGAAGAACGGTAGCAAACGAAGCTTGTGATGCGGGAAGGGTTATGATTAATGACAGACCGGCAAAGGCATCTGCAGATGTAAAGGTAGGAGATGTGATTACCATTGCATTCGGAAATAAAGATGTAAAGGTTGAAGTTCTTGCCGTACAGGAAACCGTGAAAAAAGAAGAAGCCAAAGAGCTGTTTCGATATTTATAGAATATATTACCCATTCTCCTAATATATTTTTTAAAAGAAAGAATTAGGAGAATGGAAATGGAAGATTTAAACAGTGTAAATAAGCGGGCACATAAAATGGTGTTGTCAAACAGAAGGACATGTAATTTAACAGGAGTTTGTGATGTGTTGTCCTTTGATGTGAATGAAATTATTCTGGAAACAGATTTGGGAATGCTTATGATAAAGGGAAATGAGCTTCACGTAAACCGGCTTACTTTGGAAAAGGGAGAAGTAGATGTTGAGGGAAGAATTGACAGTTTTACTTACTCGGAGCAATTAGGAACAGCAGCTAAGGGAGAGTCCCTGCTTACGCGTTTGTTCAGGTAATTGCCCATGAGTCAGGACATTATAAAGGAAGTGTTTTTCCTTTTTCATTCGTTTGTGTTGGGAGTTATCATTACTTTTGTTTATGACTGGCTACTTATTTTGCGCAGAATGATAAAGCACAATATATTTTTTATCTCTCTGGAGGATTTTTTCTTTTGGGTGCTGTGTGCAATCAGTGTTTTTTCTATGCTTTATGAGGAAAATAACGGAACACTTCGTTGGTTTGCCGTGGCAGGCGCATTTTTGGGTATGATAATTTATAAAAAGACAGTAAGCCGCCCGTTTGTAAAAATAGGTTTTGGCGTACTAAGCAAGATAACAGAAGTTGTAGGCAAGGGAATTACCTTATTATTGCGACCGGTTCTTTTTTTTATAAAAAAGAGCCAAAAGACATGTGTCCAAATGGGGCATAAAGGCGGAAGGCTCGGAAAATATGTAAAAAACAGGTTGACGTCATATGGTAAAGTCCTTAAAATGATATTATGTAAACGATGAACAAAGGGGAGCGGACTATGGCAAGAAAAGCAGCCTACCGTAAAAAAAGGCAAAACAGATTCGGAATGTTTCTGGTTTCTATTGTGGTTGTTATGCTTTTGATTGTTGTTGCGGTCAAAAGTCATGAACTGCAGGAGAAGAAAACTTACTATGCGCAGAAAGAGCAGCAATTGCAGGAGCAGATAGAAGCAGAGAAGCAGAGGGCAGAAGAGATTGCTGAGTATGAAAAATATACCCAGACAAAGAAATACATTGAGGATGTTGCCAAGGATAAGCTGGGACTGGTATACGAAGGAGAAATTGTTTTTAAAGATGAGAATAAATAGGCAGACATGATGCGTATATAACGATCATGTCTGTTTTTTTGGATAAATTACACAGTCTGCCTGTGTGTTTTTGACAAATACCGTTTCATTCTTCCTGTATAATATTCGTTACGAAATGTAAGGCAGGGAGGTTTTGTATGAAAAAAAGTGTAACAAACGGAAGAGATTCCTTTGACAGTATATTGCCGGATTACGGAAGGAAAAAACTGTTGACTTGTGCGGATTCTATCAGGGAGCTTGCGGATACCTTCCGGGGTACGGAGCAGGATGTAATATTAGAACAATATAAAGAGGCAGAAGACAGAAGGGATTTTCTTTGGCAGAAAAAATTATCTGAAAATAAAAGTCTGATGGCAGAGCATTTAAAAGAGATGGCGCAGATAATGACCGGAGTAGCGGAGGCGTCAAGGCGATGTGAGCCCATGAGCGAGCGGAGATTCCGTCAGATTGCCCATGCACTGAAGGAAGTAGGGATACAGATTAAAAATCTATACCTGATTGAGAATGAACGGGGAAGACTTGAGGTCTCCGTTTCTATGCGGAATCAGAAAACAAATACTCTATCTACGGAGGAAATCGGTGATTTATTGTCGGTACTTTTGAATATCAGACTGATTGCTGCGGAGGATAATTCATTTTTTATAGGAACGGAATGGAATACCTTTTACTATGTGGAGGAAGCAGCATATCATGTACTTACGGGCATTGCTACAGCAGTAAAGGAAACAGAAAAAATATCCGGGGATAATTATGCTTTTTTTGAAAGCGGTGCCGGAAATATGACAGCGGTGCTTTCTGATGGCATGGGTTCCGGTGAGAAGGCATGCAAAGACAGTACTATGGTGGTGGAACTGATGCAGAAGTTTTTGGAAGCGGGATTTCAGACAGAAACAGCAGTGCAGATGATTAACAGTTCACTTCTCTCCGGGGAGGAAAATTCTAATATGTCTACCCTTGATTTGTGCAGTATCGATTTGTACAGCGGAGAGTGCCGTTTTGTAAAAGTGGGAAGTGCATGTTCCTATATTAAGAGGCAGCATTTGGTCGACAGAATTTCGGCGGGAAATCTGCCCATGGGAATTTTTCAAAAGCCGGATATGGAGATTGTCAGCAGAAGCTTACTTGACGGTGATTATATTGTGATGTTTTCCGATGGGATTACAGATGCTCTTTCTCAGGGAATCGGAGAGGAGATGCTGGCAGAGATTATCGGGGGATGTAACTTAATGAATCCGGGAGAGATAGCCAATAATATTTTAAACTTTTGTATTCACCAGTGTAAAGGACATATCAGAGATGATATGACGGTATTGGTAATCGGAATTTGGAAAAAAGGGGAGGATTAAGACTTTATTTTTGAATTAGATTCAGCTATAGTAGTAGTATGATTGCAAAGGTACTTAATTACGTGCAAATGTATCAGATGATAGAAGCAGATGATACCATAGTTGCCGGAGTATCCGGGGGCGCAGATTCTGTTTGCCTCCTTTTTGTGTTGTCGGAGATTCAAAAAACGATTCCTTTCTCCTTATCGGTAGTACATGTAAATCACGGAATCAGGGAAGAGGCATGTAGAGATGCCGAATATGTAGAGAAGCTTTGCGCAGAGCAAGGGATTCCGTTTTATCTTGTGAAAGAGGATGTGAAAGTCTATGCCGGGCAGTATGGTCTTTCCGAAGAGGAAGCCGGAAGGATAATCCGCTATCAGGCATTTGAGAAAGTGTTGGAGCAGCAAAACCGAAACAAAAAAGGTAAGATTGCTGTGGCACATCATGCAAATGATTGTGCGGAAACTATGCTGTTTCATTTGTTTCGTGGGAGCGGACTGCGAGGTGCTGTGGGAATCAGACCGGTAAATAATCATATTATTCGTCCCCTTTTGTGTCTTGAGAGAAAAGAAATAGAAGCCTGGTTACAGGAAAGAAAAATTGATTATTGCCATGATAATACCAATGACGGGGATGATTATACCAGAAACCGTATCAGACATCATATCTTGCCGTTGGCAGAGCAGGAAATTTGTAACGGGGCAGTGGCGCATATGAACAAGGCGTCAGAGCATTTGTTGCAGACAGAGTTGTTTGTTGAGAGAATGACTGCCGGAGCAATGGAAAGATGCTGCGAAAGAAAAAACGGTGAAATCACAATCCGGATTTCCGATTATGAAAAAGAAGATGCGTACCTGCAAGGACAGGTATTATTAACCTGTCTCCATGAAATCAGTCCGGGAAGAAAGGACATCACATCGGTACACATTGAGGGAATAAAGGAATTGATGGGAAAGGACGGAAGCAAGGAAATTCATTTGCCGTACGGAATTTGTGTTTGTAAAGTGTATGACCGGGTTACAATAAAGAGGGAAACTGCTTTGCGAGAGAGTGAAGTTTTCGGGCAACTGCATGTCAGGGAAGTCGGGAATGAGGAATATGTTTTTAACGGTGAAGGGCAAATAGAGGTTCCCTGTCTCGGAAACGTGGAATTTACGGTGTTTTCTTATGAAAAAGACCAAAATATTCCACAAAAAACATATACGAAATGGTTTGATTATGATAAAATAAAACAGTCTGTGCATCTTCGAAAGAGGCGTCCGGGCGATTATTTGACGATTAACAGCAGGATGGGAAGAAAAACCCTGCAGGATTATTTTGTCAATGAAAAGATTCCAAAATCAAAAAGAGACAATATGTATGTTCTGGCAGACGATTCCCACATTATGTGGGTACCGGGATACAGAATCAGCGAGTATTATAAGGTGACTGAAAATACCAAAAAAGTATTACAGGTAACGATAAACGGGAATCATACATAGGAAGAAAGGATTTACGAAAATGGCAGAAAAAGTAAAAGTATTGTTATCAGAGGAAGAAGTAGATGCGAAGATTCGCGAAATCGGAGAACAGATCAGCAGGGATTATGAAGGAAAGCAGGTTCATCTGGTATGTGTGCTTCGTGGCGGAAGTTTCTTTATGTGTGAACTTGCAAAGAGAATTACCGTGCCGGTTTCCATTGACTTTATGTCTGTTTCCAGTTACGGAAGCGAAACAAAATCAAGCGGCGTAGTAAAAATTGTAAAGGATTTGGATGATCCGTTAATCGGAAAGGACGTTATTGTTATTGAAGACATTGTTGATTCAGGAAGAACATTAAGCTATCTGATGGAAATGCTAAAAGAGAGAAAGCCCGCAAGCCTTCGCCTTTGTACACTTCTTGATAAACCTGACAGAAGAGTGATTGATGTAAATATTGATTATTTGGGATTTCAGATTCCTGATGAGTTTGTAGTGGGATATGGTCTTGACTACGCTCAGAAATACAGAAATCTTCCCTATATCGGAATTGTGGATTTTGACTAAGAAAGGGAAACATAGTAATGAGAAACCGTGGTTTTAATATGTATTTTGTGCTCATCATGGGACTGCTTATTCTTGTGGTTTGGACCAGCATGATGAATGTCAGCCAAGTTGAGTATACCAAGGGAGAACTGGTGGCGGATTTAGAGCAGGATGAAGTGGTAGCTGCATATATCCAGCCAAACAGAGAAACACCTACCGGTGAGGTAGAAGTAGTTTTAAAAGATGGCCGGCACATGACATTATATGTAACCGATGTCAGTGAGGTAGAAGAACTTTTAACTTCTTATGAAGTAGACCCGCAGGTACAGAAGGTAGAGGAAGAAAATTGGTTTTTAACCAGTGTGTTCCCTGTGCTTTTAGCAGTCATTGTGATGGTATTCTTCTTTGTCATGATGAATAACCAAAGCTCCGGCGGAAGCAGTAAAATGATGAACTTTGGCAAGAGCCGTGCAAAGCTTTCCATGGGAGACGGCAAGATTACCTTAAAGGATGTTGCCGGATTAAAGGAAGAAAAAGAAGAACTGGAAGAAATTGTAGAGTTTTTGAAAGAACCTGCCAAATTTACAAAAGTAGGTGCCAGAATCCCCAAAGGTGTTCTTTTGGAAGGTGCACCGGGTACCGGTAAAACATTGCTTGCAAAGGCCATAGCAGGAGAAGCAGGTGTTCCGTTCTTTAGTATTTCCGGTTCTGATTTTGTGGAAATGTTTGTCGGTGTAGGTGCTTCCCGAGTAAGAGATTTGTTTGAGGAAGCAAAGAGACATGCACCGTGTATTGTGTTTATTGATGAAATTGATGCCGTGGCAAGACGCAGAGGTACCGGTATGGGCGGTGGTCATGATGAAAGAGAACAGACGTTAAACCAGTTGCTTGTGGAAATGGATGGTTTCGGCGCTAATGAAGGAATTATTGTTCTGGCGGCAACCAACAGAGTAGATATTCTTGACCCTGCGATTATGCGTCCGGGACGTTTTGACAGAAAAATCAGTGTGAACAGACCGGATGTAGGCGGAAGAGAAGACATTCTGAAAGTACATGCAAAAAATAAGCCTCTTGCGGAGGATGTGGATTTGAAGCAGATTGCACAGACAACCGCAGGGTTTACAGGTGCAGACCTTGAAAATCTTTTGAATGAAGCGTCTATCGGTGCGGCAAAAGAAGACAGAAGCTTTATCGTTCAGGAAGATATCAAGAAAGCATTTATTAAAGTGGGAATCGGTGCGGAAAAGAAAAGCCGCGTGATTTCCGATAAGGAAAAGAAGATTACGGCATATCATGAAGCAGGTCATGCAATTCTGTTCCATGTGCTTCCTGATGTGGGACCTGTTTATACTGTATCCGTAATTCCCACGGGACTTGGTGCAGCCGGGTATACCATGCCGCTTCCCGAAAAAGATGAAATGTTTATCACTAAAGGAAAGATGTTGCAGGATATCATGGTTTCCCTCGGAGGTCGTATTGCGGAAGAGCTGATTTTCGGTGATATTACAACGGGCGCATCCAGTGACATCAAAAAGGCAACAGGCGCGGCCAGAAATATGGTTACCAAATACGGCATGTCCGAAAATATCGGTGTGATTAATTACGGCAGTGATGATGATGAGGTATTTATCGGAAGAGATTTGGCTCATACTAAGAGTTACAGTGAATCGGTTGCCGGAGAAATTGACAGAGAAGTAAAGAGCATCATTGATGATTGTTATGTCAAGGCGAAAGCGCTGATTGTAGAGCATATGGACATTCTTCACAAGTGTGCGGAGCTTCTGATTGAAAAGGAAAAAATCGGCAGAGATGAGTTTGAAGCGCTTTTTGAAACCAAGGAAACTTCTCCTGAAAGCTTCTTTCAATCATAATTGGTGAAAATGCACAAAAACAATAAGTGAAAATTGTAATATTTGTGAATTGTACGTATTTACGCAAAGTAGGGGTTATGATATTATACTACTTGTAACCCCCCCAATACATTATATAGTTTTTTGCTATACCCCATAAGAAAGAAATACCTTCTCTAAAAAGAACAGTACTTGTACTGTTCTTTTTACTGTCCGGGGATAAATAGGCATAAAGCGGCTTGCTAAAGTGTATTGTATAGTATAAAATAATGTTTGGTAAATTTTGAAAATGGAGAATCCTGTATGTTTACAGATTTCAATCGGTTAATGAAGGCAGAAAGCGATAGGCAATATATCGCCGGAATGAGACCTGTTTTGAATAGAAAAGCGTTGTTCAGTGATACTACGGAAGAGTATGTGACACCTGCGCAGCCGAATCCTTATGCAAAGGTTTCGATTCGGTTCCGCAGTGGCGTGAACAATATTGACAGAGTATTTTTGGTAAACGACAATAATAAGCTGCTGATGGTAAAAGAAAGCAGTGAAGAAAATTTTGATTATTTTGTCTGCGAAGTAGAAGTAGAAAGCGTAGAATTTTCTTATTACTTTGAAGTCCAGGTAGGAAAAATATCCTGTATTTATGACACCAGAGGGGTTGCCAAGGTAGCGCAGCCCGAATATAATTTCCGTATTATTCCCGGATTTAAGACACCTGACTGGGCAAAAGGTGCCGTTATGTATCAGATATATGTGGACCGCTTTTATAACGGAGATCCTTCTAATGACGTACTTACCGGAGAGTATGAGTATATAGGGGACAAAACGGTTCGTGTAGAGGACTGGTACAAATATCCTGCGACCATGGGCGTCAGAGAGTTTTACGGCGGTGATCTGCAGGGTGTACTGGATAAGATGGATTATCTGCAGGACTTGGGAATTGATGTGATTTATTTTAATCCTTTGTTTGTTTCCCCGTCCAATCACAAGTATGATATACAGGACTATGATTATATTGACCCGCATTTTGGAAAAATTGTAAGTGACAATGGAGAATTGCTTCGTCCTGACCAGAGAGAGAACCGTTTTGCAAGCAGATATATTGACCGGGTTACCAATAAAGCTAATTTGGAAGCAAGTAATGAGTTGTTTGCAAAGGTGGTTGAGGAAGCACATAAGCGCGGTATGCGTGTGATTTTGGACGGCGTGTTTAATCATTGCGGCTCTTTTAACAAATGGATGGATAAAGAGCGTATTTATGAAAATGCGCCCGGCTATGAGAAAGGCGCCTATGTGGCAGCAGACAGCCCTTACCGAAATTATTTTCATTTTTATAATGAGTATGCATGGCCTTATAACGGCAGTTATGACGGTTGGTGGGGACATGACACTTTGCCGAAGCTAAATTATGAAAAGTCAAAAGAATTGTTTGATTATGTAATGCGTATCGCGGCTAAATGGGTATCCCCTCCGTACAATGCAGACGGATGGAGACTGGATGTAGCAGCGGATTTAGGACACAGTCCGGAGTATAACCATTATTTCTGGCAGGAATTCCGTAAGGCAGTGCGGGAAGCAAATCCTGATGCAATCGTGCTTGCTGAGCATTACGGAAGTTGCCGCGCATGGCTGAACGGCAAAGAATGGGATACCGTAATGAACTATGATGCGTTTATGGAGCCTGTTACCTGGTTTCTTACCGGTATGCAGAAGCACAGTGATGATTATCGAGGCGATTTGTACGGCAATGCTGACAGCTTTATGGGCGCTATGCGTCATCACATGGCAAGTTTTACCACTCCGTCTATGCAGATTGCGATGAATGAGCTTTCCAATCATGATCATTCCAGATTTTTGACCCGTACCAACAAGAAAGTGGGACGTATCAATACTTTGGGGCCTGAAGCGGCAGAGCGTGATGTCAATAAAGCAGTTATGAGAGAAGCTGTTGTGATGCAGATGACATGGCCCGGCGCACCGACTATTTACTATGGTGATGAAGCAGGACTTTGCGGATTTACTGACCCGGATAACAGAAGAACGTATCCATGGGGAAGGGAAGACCATGAGATGATTCGTTTCCACAAGGAAATGATAAAGATTCATAAGGAAAGCAAGGAGCTTTTGACAGGTTCCCTTAAGTATCTGATAGGGGAATACAATATTATGGGTTATGGTCGTTTTAACAGACAGTCCCAGACAGTTGTTGTGGTGAATAATAATGACCATGAAGTAACAAGAGAGATTTCTGTTTGGCATCTCGGCATTCCTAAGGAATCGGTAATGAAGCGATTGATGCTGACGTATAAAGACGGTTTTACGACAGAGGCACAGGACTATGTGGTAAAAGCAGGTAAACTGACTTTGACACTTCCGCCTACGTCTGCGATTGTGCTTCGTCATACAAAGGAGCAACTTACTGAGAAATCAGAGAGTGAAACAGAATCATTTTTGGAAACGGCATTCCTTAAAAAATTCCTTGCTTTTTAGATAGTGATATGATATATTCTTATAATGTGAGAAGCGGAAGCTTTTCGCATTATAAGAATAAGTAAAAACTTATATTATATGGATGGATTCCCGAGTGGCCAAAGGGGACAGACTGTAAATCTGCTGCAAATTGCTTCGGTGGTTCGAATCCACCTCCATCCATTCGTCCTTCGGACGAACGGATTGTGCACACGGTTCTGAGAACCGGCGCATGATACCCACTACAGAGTGTAAGACGAAGAGGCACTTATGTGCGCCGCTAAAGAAGTCGCTTTGCTCTTAATTCGCTGGTGTGGCGGAATAGGCAGACGCAAGGGACTTAAAATCCCTCGGGGGCAACCCCGTATCGGTTCAAGTCCGATCACCAGCAGTAAAGGAATACGTGAAAAACGTATTCCTTTTTTTGTGAAATAATGATAAGGTAGATTATGGTATAATACCATCGGTTATCCGATGTTTACATAGATATTCTATAGTAAGGGAGATGATGAGAAGATGAAAAATATTAGATACTGTCAATTGCGGAGGGTGAATATCGTTTAACTCTCCGTCAATCAAAAAAGGAGAGAAATGAATGAATATAGTTAATTTTGAAAAAGAACATATTGATGCGGCAAAGGCGATTGTCCTTGCCAATTACTCTGAGGAAAAGCAGTTTGTAAAAGAACTTCCGGATGTAAATGAATTTCCTAACTTGGGTGAATTTGCGGAAAATGGTTTGGGAGTTGCAGCATTTGAGCAGGATAAAATGGTAGGATTTTTGTGCTGTTTCAGACCTTGGGAGAATGCTTTTGGTTCCACTGCGAAAGGTACGTTTTCACCCATACATGCGCATGGTGCAGTAGCAGAAAACAGGGAGATGATTTACCGGCGGATGTATCAGGCAGCGGCCGAAAAGTGGGTGGCAAACGGAATTGCTTATCATGCCATTGCTATGTATGCACATGATGAAAAGGCTTTGAGAACATTATTTTCATATGGATTCGGGTTACGCTGTGTGGATGCTGTCAGGGATATGGAGAGCATTGTGTGTTTACCGATACAAGAGTTGCAGTTTAGAGTGCTCCCCAAAGTGGAAATTACCAAAATCAGAGAAATGCGCAGGCAGTTGTCGGCTCATTTGGGAAGTAGCCCCTGTTTTATGTATTCCCGAAAGCAGGAATTTGAAAACTGGCTGGTAAGAGCAGAAGCCCGTAATACCGATGTATATGTGGCAGAGATGAACGGAATGCCCGTTGCTTTTATTGAGGTAGCGGATGATGGGGAAAACTTTGTTACAGAAACTGCAAATATGAAAAATATCTGTGGGGCATTTTGCCTGCCGGAATATCGGGGAAACGGTATTTTTGCCAATTTGCTTAATTATGTGGTGGGTACATTAAGACAGCAGGGCATCACAAGACTGGGTGTGGATTTTGAAAGCTATAATCCTACGGCAAGCGGTGCTTGGAATAAGTATTTTACACCATATACTCATAGCGTTGTGCGCAGGATTGATGAGTGTGCGCTGCATAACATAGAATAAGATTAATGAGAGAGTAATGAAAAAAGGAACGCGGCAGAAATGCTGCGTTCTTTTACATATTTAGTAATAGCTATTTATAAATTATGGCTAAAAGTGTCAAATTTTACGTGAATTGTGACATGAATGAGAAAGAAAAATATTTTGTAATAAATATGTGCTATAATATTTTAATAATTAATATAAGCAAAAGAAAATATATAATTTATAGTAAAAAAAGGATTATAATGAGATTATAACAAAGGAGAAAAGAAATGAAGGTATTTATAAGTTGGTCGGGGGAATTAAGTCAAAAAATAGCTAAAGAGTTAAGTGAGTGGCTTCCTAGTATAATACAATCTATAGAAGTTTTTTACTCGTCCGATGATATAAAAAAGGGTGAAAATTGGGATAACAGATTAACAAATGAATTACAAGATAGTGAGTATGGTATAGTATGTTTGACTTCAGAAAATGTATCGGCACCATGGATACATTTTGAAGCCGGCGCGCTGTCAAAAACATTAGATTCAAGAGTTAGTGCATTGATGATAAATGTAGTGACATCTGAAATTCAAGGACCATTGTCAAGATTTCAAGCGACTAAAATAGAAAAGGAAGATTTTTATAAATTACTTACAAGTATTAATGAAGCATCAGGTACCCCAATTAACGAAAAGATTTTGCAAAAATCTTTTGATGCAATTTGGGATAAGATGTATGCGAATATTACAAAAATTATTGATGGAAGTGTGAGCAAGGTAGAAAATGTAGTACAAAAAAGTAAAGTGGAAAATTCTGTTTTAGAAGAACTTTTGCAATTAGTAAGAAAACAAGATTCAATAATTAGTAATCCAGAAAAACTAATTCCGTTAGATTATCTAGAATATGTTCAGCGGCATATAGTGTGTGGACAGAAAGAGACAGATATTGTTGAAATTATTGATAGATATTCGATAGAATTGAGATATAAATATGAAAATGAACAAATAGATAAAGAGGTATTATTACTATGCTATAAAATGCTAATTGATTTAGCGGAACAATTTAGATGTGAAAGATCATTTGTTCGATATTTGCAAAATAAATATATGGATATGGGTGGAATTGTGCGAAGAAAGGTAAAGCTTAATCAAGAGAAGGTAGAAGTATTAAAAAAAGCAGAGCAGGAATGCTTATAAGTAAAAATATGGAATTAGAAAATGTGGTAACTTTTGTAAGAGTGCAAAGATTACCATATTTTTTATTGTAGACATGTTGTCAAAAAATGAAATTTATGGTATGTTTTTAACATATAGTAAAATTTATGTCGAATTCGCGTTCGCATTCGTGAATGCCATTCACGCCGGTATCCGGCAAGTTTTCAAATTTATACATTCTATACCAAGGAGGCAGGTCTATGACAAATCAACTGAAAATGTATTTTCCTATGATACGGGAAAGAGAAGAGTTGCTTGACGAAATCAGCAGGAAGGATTCTCTTCGCATATTGTATGAGCAGCTTAGTAGTGAAACAAAAAAGGAGTTTCTGGATTTCTGCACAGGAATGAAGGGAGCTAAGATTTTGAGAGATTCATTTTTTAAGGAAGTAATGAACCCGGAGTATGCTCCGCAGAGATTGGAAGGATTGTTGGGGATTCTGCTTGGACGTAAAGTCAGAATTGTGAAAGTGCTTCCCAATGATTCTACTCGTATAGCAGACGAGACATCGTTACTGATTACAGATATTATAGTGGAGTTGGAGGACGGTTCGTCTTATTGTTATTTATGAAAAAAGTCCTAAGGAATTCAAAGAGTTTCCAGATACATTTTATCATCATTCAAAGCAGATATTTGACAGTGGATTAAAGCTGAATTTGTTACAAGAGTTCATCATGATACCGCTTGACATTTATCGTAAAAGAACACATAATAAACCTATAGAAACGAGGATGGAGGCGTGGCTTGCGTTTCTGTCAGAGGATAGTCCGGAACGGATTATTGAGTTGATAGAGAAGTTTCCGGAGTTTAAACCGATGTATGAGACACTGTATCAGATGTGTCTGGATGTGGAAAGGGTGATGGACATGTTCTTTTCAGAGGAACTTCGTATTTTGGACAGAAATACGGTGCAGTATATGATAGAAGAGCAGCAAAAAGAAATAGATGAACAGAAAAAAGTAATAGAGGAACAGCAAAAAGAAAGTGAAGAGCAGAAAAAAGTAATAGAGGAACAGCAAAAAGAAAGTGAAAAGCAGAATAAAACGATAGATGAACAACAGAAAGTAATAGAATTTCTAAAACAACAATTAGATTCACTGAAAAGGTAAGAAGGGTTAATTCTGTATTGATAAGATTGAGAGGATACTTGTAAAGTTTTTTGCGACTTTTGGTGTCCTCTTTTTTTGCAAAAAATGTAAAATGTGCTTGACATAAAATGTAAAGCGAGCTATACTACAAATGTAAAGTTAACTATACAAATTAAAAATACAGTAAAACAGAGAAAGGAGTACCATGAAAAATTGTATAAAAGAACTGAGAAAAGAAAAGAGAATTTCTCAGGAAGAATTAGCGGCAGCAGTTTCCGTTACAAGGCAAACTATTATATCTTTAGAGAACGGAAAGTACAATGCATCGCTTTTATTGGCACATGAGATTGCAAAGTATTTCGGAAAAACCATAGAAGAAGTATTCATTTTTGAAAATTAGGAGGAATCATTATGTTAGCAGAAAATACAAAAATCGGAAAAACAGTGGAAAAGAGAATCAAAAACAGAATTATATACAGTGTATGTCTGGTAGTTTTGGGAGCAGCTTCCGTCATACTTGGCATGGGAGGCTTTCTGCCTGTAGAATTAAGTGATTATCTTAGCGGATTTTACAGCGGCGTTGGAACAGGATTAATTGCGGCGGGTATCTTAACCATTATCCGCAATATTCGCACATTAAAGAATGAAAAACTTTTAAAAGAAAAAGAAATTTACGAAAATGACGAGCGTAACAAAATGATAGGTTTAAAGACATGGTCCTATACAGGTTATGCAATGTTTATTATCTTGTATGTAGGGCTGCTTGTTGCAGGATTTATCGGTGAAATGGTGCTAAATACCATTCTTGTGATTCTGGGTGTGTATGCATTGTGCCTGTTCTTTGCAGGATTATATTGCAAGAAAACAATGTAAGTAAAAGCAGGTCATAAAACAGCTTGAGATAAAACAAAAGGTAATGATTGCAAGTTTTGCCATAAAATAGTACACTCTATGATAAGACTAATTACTTATCATCGGAGGTAAACTATGAGTTTTACAGCATACACATGTGAAGATTTTGTTGAAATATTGTCCACCAAGGCCCCCGTTCCCGGGGGCGGCGGTGCTTCTGCGCTGGTGGGGGCCATTGGAACAGCTCTTGGCAATATGGTAGGCAGCCTTACCGTAGGAAAGAAAAAATATGCAGATGTAGAGGCTGATATTATTGCGCTTAAAGAGAAGGCAGATGCCCTTCAAAAAGATTTTCTTCATTTGGTAGAAGAGGATGCGAGGGTATTCGAGCCTTTGTCCAAGGCATACGGAATGCCCAAAGACACCGAGGAGGAAAAGGCAGAGAAAGCGCGGGTTATGGAAAATGTCTTAAAGGATGCCTGCTCGGTTCCCATGGAAATCATGAAAAAATGTTGTGAAGCCATTGATATTATAGAAGAGTTTGCAGAAAAAGGCAGTGTGATTGCCTTAAGTGATGCAGGTGTAGGTGCGGCTTTTTGTAAGGCGGCGCTTCTTGGTGCGTCCTTAAATGTATTTATTAACACGAAATCTATGACAAACCGTGAGTATGCCGAGGCATTGAATAAAGAAGCAGAAGAAATGATAGCAATCTACTCTGCAAAGGCAGATGCTGTATTTGCGAGTGTAAACGACAGATTAAAATAAAAGGGAGGCTGTAATATGGCAAAACAGTTATTGGGAAAAGAAGTAACAGCAGCAATGAACGAAAAGATTAAAGCGAACGTTGCTCTATTAAATAAAAAAGGAATCACACCTACACTGGGAATTATCAGGGTAGGTGAAAGAGAAGATGATATTTCTTACGAAAGAGGAGCAACCAAGCGTTGTGAAACACTGGGCGTTGCATATGAAAAGTTTTTGCTTCCGGCAGATGTTACTGAGGAAGCGTTGCTTGCGGTAATTGAACAGGTAAATAAAGATGAAAAAATTCACGGTGTACTTTTATTCCGTCCCCTGCCGAAGCATTTGAATGAAGAGAAGATTATTAATGCCCTTGATTTTGAAAAAGATGTAGATGGTATTACTGATGGCTCGCTGGCAGGAGTTTTTGCAGGAAAAGCGCAGGGATTTCCACCCTGTACCCCGCAGGGATGTATGGAAATTCTTGACCATTACGGAATTGACTGCACCGGGAAAAAGGCAGTAGTAGTAGGAAGAAGTCTGGTGGTTGGTAAGCCTGCGGCTATGATGCTCATTAAGAAGAATGCTACTGTAACGGTTTGTCATACGAAGACAAAGGATATGCCTTCTGTAGTCCGCGAAGCTGATATTGTGATTGTGGCGGCAGGACGTGCCGGTGTTGTGGACGGTTCTTATCTGCGTCCGGGACAGGTCGTGATTGATGTGGGAATCAATGTAAACGAAGAAGGCAAGTTATGCGGTGATGTGAAGTATGACGAGGCAGAGGCAATTGTAGATGCCATTACACCGGTGCCGGGCGGTGCGGGAAGTGTAACAACTTCTGTGCTTGTAGGACATGTAGTGGAAGCTGCCATGAGAAAATATTTATAGGGTCATGCATCATTATCATATGATGATGTAAATAATTGCAGGAGCATTTATGTTTGATAGAATAATAAAAGATATTTGTAAATATGCTTCGAAAACCTTCTTTGCAGTAAAAATACTTGTGAAATGGCTATTTATCAGCACATGCATCGGATTCATCGTGGGTCTTGTCAGCTCATTGTTTGGGCACAGTCTTGCTTTGGTCAGTGAATTTAGGAAACAGCATGTACATATAGTGGGAGTGTTACCTTTTGCGGGTGTTTTAATTATTTTTCTTTATCGGTTTTTCAAGAACCAAAACGACAAAGGAACAAATATGGTTATCTCTTCCATTCATTCTTCTGCGGATATTCCGTTTAAGACTGCACCGCTTATTTTTGTATCAACGGTGCTGACACATTTATTCGGAGGTTCTGCAGGAAGAGAAGGAGCAGCTCTGCAAATCGGCGGAAGTATTGCCAATCAGATCGGAAAAGTAATTAAGCTTGGTGAAAAAGACAGGCATATTATAATTATGTGTGGTATGAGTGCCGGATTCTCAGCACTGTTTGGAACACCCATGGCGGCGGCAATTTTTTCGCTTGAGGTAGTCAGCATTGGAATTATGCATTATTCGGCATTGGTTCCAAGTGTTACAGCAGCAATGATTGCCCATTTTGTGGCAGATTTTCTTAAGGTGCAGCCGGAGAGCTTTCCGGTAGCGGTAGTTCCTGATATGACACCGGTTATCTTTTTTAAGATTATTTTGTTTGCAGCACTGGTAGGCGGTATCAGTATTATTTTTTGTGTTGCACTGCATACGGCGGAGCATTTGTACAAAAGCTTTTTCCGAAATGTTTATGTCAGAATTTTCGCTGCAGGCTGTATGGTAATTCTTTTGTGTGCTGTGTTCCGGACTGATTTTTACTTGGGCTCCGGGCAGGAGATTATGGAATATATTTTTCATACGGGTGAAATAAAGCCGTATGCCTTTCTCTTAAAGATATTGTTTACGGCAGTTACACTCGGTGCAGGATTTAAAGGCGGCGAAATCATTCCTTCCTTCTGTATCGGTGCAGCTTTTGGATGTGCTGTGGCAGCTTTTCTTGGATTGCCGGCGACGCTTGTAGCAGCTTGCGGTATGGTGGGGCTGTTTTGTGGAGTAACAAATTGTCCGATTACTTCACTGTTGATTTCGTTTGAGTTGTTCGGATTTGAAGGAATGCCTTATTATCTGACCACCATTGCAGTGAGTTATATGCTTTCCGGATATTACGGTTTGTACCGGGCGCAAAAGATTATGTATTCCAAGACAGAGACCAGTTTTGTAAACAGAGATGCGCATTAGTGAGTAAAAAGAACCCCGATTACGGTTTTGAGATATGCTCAATTTCCGAATCGGGGTCTATTTATCTTAGAAAATAAAATTATTTGGCAGGCTGTTTAGGCTGTCCGTAATAAATGATTCCGAGAGCGCCGGGACCTGCATGGGTACCGATACTGGGGCTGACATAATTGATGATAACATTTTTAAAGGGTGTTTCTGCTTTAATCATTTCGGCAACGCTTTGTGCGTCTTCCAGGCAATTACCGTGTACGATACCTACCGGTAATGTGAAATCGGTATTATCATCAAGAGAACTCCTGACGCGATCCACTAAGGTACGAAGGGATTTCTTTCGGCCGCGGGCTGTTCCGTCAGAGGTAAGAGCACCGGTGTTATTTACATAAAGAAAAGGTTTCAGGTTCAGGGCACTGCCTACAATAGCAGTGGTTCTGTTTACTCGTCCGCCTCGCAGTAAATGGAACAAATCGTCAACTGTAAACTGCACATTAATATGATTTTTAAAGTTATCAAGCAACAGTATGATGTTGTCGTAAGAGGTGCCGCTTTCTTTTAACTGATTGGCAAATATTACCATTAGAGACTCTGCCAATGAAACATTTAAGGAATCAATTACGGTAATCTTAGCATCGGTATACTCTTCAGCCAGTTCTCTTGCGACCATACAAACATTGTTGTAGCTACCGCTTAAAGCAGAAGAAAAAGCTATGTGAATGATGTCCATATCATTGTCCAATATAGCGCGGAATTTTTCTTCAATGACGGCAGGATTGTTTGCCTGAGACTGGGGAAGCTCGCCACTCTTCATTTTTTCATAAAATTCAGTGGGAGGCATATGAAGTTCATCACCGTATACAGTATCCCCGAATGAATAGTACTGGGGAATAATAACGGTGCCGAATTTGTCTATGTATTCTTGCGGTAAGTCAGAATTGGAATCGGTAGTAATACAAAAATCTCTCATGTCAGTAATCCTTCTTTCTTATAAAATATTATCCTGTCAAAATATTTTCCAAATCAAACTACCCTGATTATAGCACGCAAAGTGAAAAGATGTAAATAGATAGCCGTAATTGGGCAATGATTGTTTTATGTGCAAAAAAATGTTATAGTTTGAAGTAGTATTCAAAAGACGGAGAGGAAACTAAAATGAGTCAGACCGACAAGCGTAGAAAAATGTCAAAAACAATGCTGCTCCATTATTGGAAGCTGTTTTTTCGCTCGGGACTTTTTCTGACAGCAACTGCTTTTTATATTATTAACAGGGTAAAACATACAGGAAGTTCTTTTGGGGGAATGGAGCATAACAATATTATTTTGTCTGTTATCTGGCTTGTATTTGCGCTTGAAATGATTTTAAGATTTGTTCCTTCCAAACTGGAAAGTATGGGGTGCCAAAAGCAGTTCAGACGCAATTATAAACCTACGGATGCGGACAAAAGTGAGGCAGAACTTATGCCGACATGGAGGACTGCGCTGGTTGCGGGAGCGTGGTTTCTTTTAAACGGATTGATAGGTATATTGTATTTTATTCATGTGATTGATGCGGGGGTTTTGCTTTTAATCAGCTTGGCATATTCTGTTTGCGACATGATTTGCATTTTGTTTTTCTGCCCCTTCCAGACATGGTTTATGAAGAACAGATGTTGTACCACCTGTCGTATTTATAACTGGGATTTTGCCATGATGTTTACGCCCCTTGTGTTTGTAAAAAATATTTATGCGCAGAGCCTGGTGGCACTCTCTTTGGCATTGTTAGTTACTTGGGAAGTGCTTTTACATAAATATCCGGAGCGTTTTTCGGAAAAAACCAATCGCAGTATATCATGTGCAATGTGTGAAGAAAAGCTGTGCCATCACAAAACACAGTTACAGCATTTTATAAAAGAAAATAAGGGCAAGTTAAAAAATTTTAAATAACAGGAGGTAGCATATGAATAATTTCAG
This sequence comes from Lachnospiraceae bacterium, assembly GCA_017434885.1. GTDB lineage: Bacteria > Bacillota > Clostridia > Lachnospirales > Lachnospiraceae > Suilimivivens. The sequence goes on from JAFSGE010000001.1 coordinate 25,461, forward strand.
GTATCACGCTTATACAGATATTCGTTTCGGAAAGGGACAGGTGGCATGTCTGCCTGAGCTTTTGGCACCATACGGCAAAAAGGTACTTATGGTATACGGCGGCGGAAGTATTCGCAAGAATGGATTATATGATAAGGTAAAAGAGTTATTGGCAGAATTTGAAGTGTTTGAGCTTGGTGGAGTGGAGCCTAATCCTAAAATCACGTCTGTGCGTGACGGAGTTGAAATCTGCAAAAAAGAAAAGATAGACGTTGTGCTTGCTGTGGGAGGCGGAAGTACCATTGACGCAGCAAAAGTAATTGCAGGCGGGACTTTTTATGAAGGTGACGCATGGGATTTGGTAGCTGACAGCAGTAAAATAGGAAAAGTTCTTCCTATTGTTACGGTTCTTACGTTGGCGGCGACGGGTTCAGAAATGAATAAAAATGCGGTTATCTCCAATATGGAGTTAAATCAGAAGCTTGGAACGGCATCTCATGATTTTATTCCTCAGGCATCGGTTTGTGACCCTGAGTATTTATATACGTTACCGGCAAAACAGACGGCAGCAGGAACCGCAGATATTATGTCCCATATTTTTGAGCAGTATTTCCAAAAGAATACAGAAGCTTATATTTCTGACAGATTTGCGGAAAGTTTGTTAAAGGCATGTATTAAGTATTGTCCGATAGCATTAAAAGAGCCTGAAAATTATGAAGCCAGGTCCAACCTTATGTGGGCAAGCACGCAGGCACTTAACAGCCTGCTTTCCTGCGGAAAGGGCGGTGCATGGACCTGTCATCCCATAGAGCATGAACTGAGTGCATACTATGACATTACTCACGGAGTAGGTCTTGCAATTGTAACTCCCCGTTGGATGCGTTACATTTTGAGTGAGGATACGGTGGATAAGTTCTGTGAATACGGACGCAATGTGTGGAATATAGCCGAGGAAGATAAATATTGCTGTGCAAATGCGGCAATTGATGCTACAGAGCAGTTCTTTAAGGATTGCGGTATTCCCATGACACTTACGGAAATCGGAATTGATGATTCCAAGATTGTCCTGATGGCAGAAGATACCGTTAAATATAATAATTTGAAGGCTGCTTATGTAGCGCTTGAAGAAAAAGATGTTGAAGCGATACTTAGAGCATGTCTGTAGAGGATGAGTCAGAGATGAATATACACAAAACGGCAAGAATAGCACAAGGGGCAATTGTATACGGGGATGTGTCCGTAGGCGAAAAAAGTAATATATGGTATCACGCGGTAGTGAGGGGAGATTCCGATTCCATTACAATCGGAAAATACAGTAATGTACAGGATAATTGTACTGTGCATGTAGATACGGGACATCCGGTGGAAATCGGTGATTATGTAACGATTGGCCATGGTGCGGTGGTTCATGGATGTAAAATCGGAAACCGCTGCCTGATTGGTATGGGAGCCATTATTTTAAATGATGCAGTAATCGAAGATGATTGTGTGATAGGGGCAGGTGCCCTTATCGCGCAAGGGAAGACGATTCCCAAGGGAAGTCTCGTAGTGGGAAATCCCGGCAGAGTGATGAGGAGTGTCAGCGAAGAAGAAAAGCGGCATGTAATGGATAATGCGCTTCATTATGCACAAACAGAGTTCGGAATTTAAATCATAATTGGGGTTGGTATCAATATGAAGGAGAGAAAAAGGCGCGGCAGCAGTACGCTGTTGATATTAGTGGGGACTATTATTCTCATTGTGGTCACGGCAGCAGTGGGAATTGGCGTTTTTCGTCTTTATATAGGAAAGTTTAACGAAGTTTCTGAAGGAAAAACCTATGATAAATATTACGTGATGATAACGGAAGACAGAAAAGATGCTTTTTGGCAATCGGTTTATCAGGGGGCTTATGAAACAGGACTTTCGGAGAATATTTATGTGGATATGTTGGGAGAAAATCTGTCCCATGATTACAGCAGAGAAGATTTGATGCGGATTGCAATTTCTTCAAAGGTAGATGGAATTATTGTGGCGGCAGATGAAAGCGAGCAGATGTCAGCTCTGATAAATGAGGCTGTGGATGCAGGAATTCCGGTGGTAACTCTTTACGGTGACAATACTCATAGTAACAGGTGCAGCTTTGTGGGTGTAGGCGGCTATAATCTTGGAACGGAGTATGGGAAACAGGTTTTTCAAATTATTAAGGAAAGTGAGAGTAAACCGGTGACAAAGGTTTCTGTTCTGGTGAAATCTTATGCCATGGATTCCGGTCAGAACATTATCTGTTCCGGTATTCAGGATACCCTTGATAAGGCAAAGGAAGAGGGAAAAGAAATTGAAATGACATTGGTATCGGTAGATGATGCCAATGCTTTTGCGGTGGAAGAAGCTATCCGCGATATTTTTATGGAACAGGATATACCGGATATTATTATCTGCCTGAATGAACTGAATACTACCTGCGTTTATCAGGCAGTGGTTGATTACAATAAGGTAGGGCAGGTTTCTATATTGGGTTATTATGATTCTGATACGATTATCAAGGCGATAGACAGAAATGTGATTTATGCAACGGTATCTATTGATACTAAGCAGATGGGAAAGTTTTGTGTTGGTGCGCTGAATGAATATCACGACCTGGGTTATACCAGTCAATATTTTACGGCAGATATTGAACTGATTAAGAAGTCCAATGTGCATGAATATTTGGAAGGCGGTGAAGAGGATGAATAGGTTTCAAAGCCTTCCGCTACAGGCTAAAATCAGTATTATCTACATTTTTGCCAATGTACTTGTACTTGCAGTCAATGTAATTCTGCTTGTGGGAATTAACAGCATGTCAAATGAAATGGACATGGTTTATCAGGGGAATCTGCATCTGAATCAATTGGTTACCGCATTAGAAAATGTGCAGGACAGTATGACAGATTATTTGAATGCTAAGACCAGCGATTCTTTGGAGGACTATTACCGGAGTGAGCAGGATTACCGGGAAATGGTACAGGAACTTGATGATGAGGTGACCGGAATTGCTTTTGCACGTATGGAGCGCAATATTAAAAATATGTCTGAAAATTATCTTGAGATTGTTTCCCAGACGGTAGAAGCAAAGCGTGGTCGTAATGTAGAAAAGTACAGGGTCAGATATGAAAGCGCGACGCAGCTGTATGATTATATCAATACTTATATTGAAAGCTTGAATAATGAGCAGTTTAAGCATAATTCGGAGAATTACAAAGAACTTTTGGATGCTTTTCGTTTGTTTGAGACAATCAGCGTGGTGGTAATGTGCCTGGTGATTCTCGGAAACGTGAGTATTATTATTAAGCTTGCAGGGGCCATTATCAGTCCCCTCAAGACGCTGGCAGGTTCTGCCAATGAAGTGGCAAAGGGAAATTTTGATATTGAACTTTTGGAAGTGCAGTCGCAGGATGAAATCGGTGTGGTAACGGGTGCTTTTAATCAGATGATTATCAGTATCAGACAATATATTGAGCGGATTCGTGAAAGTATGGAAGTGGAGCGTGCATTGAAGGAGAAAGAACTTTTGATGGAAACTCACTTAAAAGATGCACAGCTTAAGTATTTGCAGGCACAGATTAATCCTCATTTCCTTTTTAATACACTGAATGCAGGAGCACAGCTTGCCATGATGGAGGGTGCTGACAGAACCTATCAATATGTGCAGAATATGGCAGAATTTTTCCGTTACAATGTAAAAAAAGGTGACGAAATCGTTACTCTCAGAGAAGAAATTGAACTGGTTGATAATTATATTTATATTTTGAATGTAAGATTTTCGGGAGATATCCATTATGAAAAAGAACTGGATAAAAATCTTTTGGATATTCAGATGCCCAGTATGATTCTTCAGCCGATAGTGGAAAACTGTGTTAATCACGGTATTCGCGAAATGGCAGGAGAAGGAAAAATAAAGCTTTATGTTTATCAGATTGATGATGTGGCATGTATTAGTATCAGCGATAACGGCAAAGGAATGAGCCGGGACGTGATACATAAGGTTTTGAGCGGAACCTATAGGGAAGAAGAACTGGCAGCAGGTTCTAACGGAATCGGTATGGATAACGTGATTGCAAGGTTGAAACTTTTTACGGAAACGGATGATGTAATTTCCATTATCAGCGAGGGAGAAAATATGGGAACGGAAGTTATTCTTTATCTGCCTGCTAAGGAGAAGGAGGAAGAAGATGTATAAAATCATGCTTGCAGATGATGAAGGAATCGTGATTGATTCTGTGAAATTTATCATAGAAAAAGAGTTTGGGGAAGAGTGTATTGTTGAATTTGCAAAAACCGGAAGAAGTGTCATTGAACTTGCGGAAAAGTTCAGACCGGATATTGCCATTATGGATATTCAGATGCCTGGCATTAACGGCATTGAAGCCATGAAGGAAATCAGACAGAGCAATAGTAATGTTATTTTTATTGTGATGTCGGCTTATGATAAGTTTGACTATGCAAAAGAGGCAATTAAACTCGGTGTATTAGAGTACATTACCAAACCTATGGAGAGAACCAAAATTGTGGCAGCCATAAAAAGTGCCATGGCATTGGTAGATAAAGAGCGTACCAGAAGAAGCAATGATCTTATGATAAAAGAAAAATTGGAAACGGTAGTGCCTATTATCGAAAGCGGACTAATTTATAATATTCTGCTTCAGGAGCATTTTTCCGAAGATATTGAAAATTATAAAACCATGCTTGGTATTGAAAGCAATTATGCCTATATGATTGCAGTGGTTTGCGGAGATGAGCAGGAAGGGAATCACATGACCAATGCAGTGGGAAGCAGTGTCAGAATGCAGAAGCATTATCAGGAAGTGCGGGAATGTCTAAAAGAATATTTTCAATGTATTGTAGGTACTGTTATGGCAAATAAACTGGCCGTATTGGTACCCTGCAGCACTGACCGTTTAGAATATAATGAAAGAATTGAATTGATTGAACGTGCAAGGGAACTGGTCAGACGATTACGGAAGAAAACAGATATCAGCTTCCGTATTGGTATCGGAAGAGCGGGTGAGTTGCAAAATCTGGCTGAATCTTATAACGAGGCATTAAATGCACTGGTGATTACCACGGGAAGTGTTGCACATGTGGATGATTTGCCTATCGGGTGCGATTATGCGGGAGACTATCCGATTCACTTGGAAAAGAAATTGTTTGAGGAAGTGGAGAAGGGTGATGTAAACAATGCTGTACTTACAGCAGGAAGATTTTTTGACTGGATGGCAGAAAATAACCCGGACAGTCTGATGGAAATCCGAACCAAGGTACTTGAGTTTGTTCTGTGGGCAGAGCATTTGGCATATGAAAAAGGTGGTATGACCTATCAGTTTAATTCCAGGCAGGATTATCTTCCGACGGTGATGAACATGACAGAGTTTCATCAATTAAAGGTGTGGTTTACGGACAAAATCATGGAGTCCTGCCGTAACGTTCTCAGTAAGCGGGCGGAGAAATCAAACAGCATTATTGAAAATGCCAAGGAATACATAAAAAATAATTTCAGCAAGGATATTTCACTGGATGATGTATCAAGGGTGGCAAATATCAGTCCGTATTACTTCAGTAAGATTTTTAAGGAAGATACGGGAGAAAATTTTATTGAGTATGTGACGAATATCCGAATAGAAAAAGCAAAAGAGCTTTTGGCAACAACAGAATGTTCCATGAAAGAAATATGTGCTATGGTAGGATATTCGGACCCGAATTATTTCAGCAGATCCTTTAAGAAAAATGTAGGTGTAACCCCTACGGAGTTTAAGGAAGGTAAGGGAGAGGAATGAAAAGAAAAAGGTTGTGGATTAGTTTCCTGATATGCCTTTCACTTTTTATGACAGCTTGTGGTACGACGGAAAGTAGTGAAAACGAACAACGTCAGGATGAAGAGGAAAAAATTCAAATCGGAATGAGTTTTGACTCATTTGTAATTGAGCGATGGCAGAGAGACAGGGATGTTTTTGTGTCAACAGCAAAAGAAAAGGGCGCGGAGGTTAACGTCCAAAATGCCAACGGTGATGTGGAGAAACAGAAAAAGCAGATTGAGTATTTCATCCAAAAAGGTATGGATGTGATTGTTATTATCTGTATTGATTCTCAGGCATTAAAAGAATCTGTGGATAAGGCAAAGGCGGAAGGGATTAAAGTAATTGCCTATGACAGACTGATTGCCGATGCTGATGTAGACCTATATATATCCTTTGATAATGAGATGGTGGGAACCATAATGGGCGAGGCGCTTGTTGCAAACGGCCTTTCCGACGGGAATGTTCTTATGCTCGGCGGCCCGCTGACAGATAGCAATGTATATTGGCTGGAAGAAGGATTTCGGACAGTAATGGAGCAGAATCAGGTTACGGTACTTGATTCGATTCATGCAGATGGCTGGCGTGCGGAGCTTGCCGCAGAGTATGTTTATAATAATATGGATGTGGTTGCTCAGGCAGATGCTATCATGTGTGGAAATGATGACCTTGCCAGCAAGGTGGTGCATGCACTTGCGGAAAAAAGACTGGCGGGAGAAATTCTTGTAGTCGGTCAGGATGCGGATTTGGAAGCCTGCCAGCGTATTGTGGAAGGGACTCAGGTGATGACTGCCTATAAGCCGGTGGAAAAATTGGCAAAACGTGCAGCGGAATGTGCGGTGGCACTTGCCAAGGGAGAAGAAATCGCAGGTGACGATGTTACCGTGATTGATAACGGAAAATATCAGGTCCCCTATGTGGGACTTAAGCCTATCAGTGTTACTGAAGAAAATATCAATGAGATTATTATCAACAGTGGCTTTCATTTGAAAGAAGATGTTTACCTGAATGTACCGCATAAAATGCCGTAAATATCGTGATTTGCCGCTTAAAAACCAACATTCGGGAAAAAAAAACAACAATTAGGAAGAATTGCTTGCATTAAATGAAAAAAAAGAACATAATGGAAATACGCTATGCTACGGAAACTGGCGTATCAATCAGAAAATCGGGATTAAGATTCAGGAGGGGCAGCTTATGGAAGAACGTAGAGGGATAAATCGTGTTGATTACGCGGTAAAGAGTGTTATCGTGACATGTGATACTTTTGAAAAGTTTGAAGTGGACGCAGTGAATGTGAGTCCTCTCGGAATGGGATTGATTGCTCCGGCAAATACGCCTAAGTTGATTGGCAGACAGATTATCATCGTTGCAGACACATTAATTATGTATGCAGATGTACTCAGACAGGAAGAAATGGAAGACGGACAGTTTCAGGTAGGAATCCAGGCAAGGAAATTCACACCTGAAGTACTGCAGTATTTATTTGACCATATTGCAGATTAACAAAGAACTTGAATTATTTTTAGCATATATTATACGACAATAATTAAGATGGGGATTGAATGAAGGGAGAGAGATATGAAAAACAATACTTTGAAAGCAATGGGAATTGCAATCGGAGCTGCACTCAGCCTGATGTATGCAACAGGCATTGAAGCAGAGGCTGCAGAGGAAGTAACACTTCCTGAAGGCTATGATGAAGTTCAGGAAGATGTTGACCATAATGAAGATGGAGACACAAAGGATACCTGTACAGTAGAAGAAGTACCCGGTGCTATTGATGAGATTGAGCCGGGAAGTCTTCAGGTAGGTGACGAAGGTCTTGAAGATCCTGTGAAAGTAGCAGATGTTACTGAGACAAATGAAATCGGAGAAGATTTAACTAAGGAAGAAGCTGAAGAATTAGCGGATGAATATGATGGGGAAGTAACGGAAGTTACTATTGAACCGGATCCGGAAAATACAGAAACCGCTATTGAAGATGCTAAGGATGAATTAGTTGATAAATATAAAGAAGACGGTGTTACTGAGGAAGATATCACCGTTACTGAAAATAAGGAAGAGGATAAGACTGTCGTTTCTGTTGAAAAGGTAGTGGATGATGCAGACGGAATTGAAGCAGCAAAGCAGGCGCTTAGAGATAAGGGCTTTACTGATGATCAGATTATCGAGACAAAGGACGAAGTAACAGGCCAGACTATTCTTACAGCAAGCAGACTTGAAGATGATACCGAAAAGATTCAGGCAGAAAAAGATAAGTTGCTTGAAGACTTTACAGAAGACCAGATTACGGAAACAAAGGATGAAGTAACAGGTCAGACCATCCTTACAGCAAGCAAAGTAGTGGATGATGAAGAGCAAATTGAAGCAGAAAAGCAGGCTCTTAGAGATAAGGGATTCACTGATGAGCAGATTATCGAAACAAAGGATGAAGTAACAGGCCAGACTATCCTTACAGCAAGCAAGCTGGTGGATGATACTGAAAAGATTCAGGCAGAAAAAGATAAGCTCCTTGAAGACTTCACAGAGGAGCAGATTACTCAGACAAAGAATGAAGCAGGTCAGACAATCCTCAGTGCAAGCAAAGTAGTAGACGATGCAGAGGGAATCGAGGCAGCAAGACAGGATCTGATTGACAAGGGATTCACCAACATCACAGAAAGCAAGGATG
>JAFSGE010000057.1 GCA_017434885.1 Lachnospiraceae bacterium
CTTCGTTCCCAGTTGATGCTCATTTTCAAAAATGAGATTCTCCTTCTCCCCTGCCAGTTCAATCTGCATACCGCCATAAAATGCCGGATGCCACTGAAAGACAGACATTTCCTCTTTCTTGTAACCCACTACATCCTCCTTTTTATTTGGAGTTTCATCTTCCTTTAGAAACTCCTGCTGTTTGTTTGGAATTAAGCACGAATTTCTGAAAGATACAGATGAATATCTGTAATGAATTAATTACACGAAAGATAATGCTATCTTCCGCTCTGATATGTTTTTAGAAAATCTTGCTTATCAGTATGATAACACTAAATATACGAAAATGCAACTTTTCTAAGCATTTACAACAAAGAAGAAGCACAAACGGATGGCAACCTGCACAAACACAATATCTTGTATGTGTACGCCCCATCCGCTCTCATTCTGCACCTTATCTTGTATGTGTCATTTTTTTATCTGCTCTGTTTTGCTGAATTTTTGGTACATATGTCAGTTCTGTTACTTCTGTCTGCTTGTCTTGCTAATATCACTTTTATTAATGTCCACCGCAATGATGACTGCCGCCGCATCCGTGGTCACCGCATACATGTCCTTCTCCATGGTTATGGTCATGGTGATTGCACTGAACATCCGGGTTAAATGCCAGTTCTCCGGCAACAAATGCCTCCACTGCCGCATCTGCATCTCCTGCTACGCCACCATATAACTTAATACCTGCCTCTGCCAGAGCCATCCTTGCACCGCCTCCGATACCGCCGCAAATCAAAACATCTGCTTTCAGTCCGTCAAGCAGTCCTGCCAAAGCTCCGTGGCCGCTGCCGTTTGTATCAATCACTTCGGAGGATACAATTTTGCCCTCTTCCACATCATAAATTTTAAACTGCTCTGTGTGTCCGAAATGTTGAAAAACTTCTCCGTTTTCATAAGTTACTGCAATTCTCATCTCACTCTTCCTTTCTGCGCGACTTACTTAAAAGTGTGCCGCGTCTCCTTTACCTAATTCAAATGGTCCGGAAGCGCTCCTCCCATATTTCTGATATCAATCACAGGTCCGCCGGTTCCCTCAATATATTCTCTGGTAATTGTTACTTTTCCGATGTTATCATCCTTTGGAATCTCATACATGATATCTAACATAAATTCCTCAATAATGGCACGGAGTGCTCTGGCTCCGATTTCTTTCTCCATCGCCTTCTCCGCAATTGCTTCCAGCGCTCCTTCATCAAAATCAAGCTTCACTTCATCCAGTTCAAGCAGTTTCTGATACTGCTTCAAAATAGCGTTTTTCGGCTCTTTCAATATCTTAATCATCATATCTTTGCTCAATGCCTCAAGGGTATAAACAACAGGCAGACGACCAAGGAATTCAGGAATCATACCAAACTTCTTCAAATCCTCAATTGTAACCTTGCTAAGGATATTGTTTTCTTTGTCAAACTTATCTTTCAGTTCTGCGTTAAACCCAATGGAAGTCTGTTTACGCAATCTCTGCTTAATGATTTCCTCTAAATCAGGAAATGCACCGCCACAGATGAAGAGAATATTTCTTGTGTTAATGGTTGCAAGCGGCACCATTGCATTTTTACTGTTAGCACCTACAGGCACTTCCACTTCAGCACCTTCCAAAAGACGAAGCATTCCCTGCTGCACGCTTTCTCCGCTGACATCGCGGTTAGTAGTGTTTTTCTTCTTGGCAATCTTATCAATTTCGTCAATGAAGATAATACCCCTTTCCGCTTTTTCCACATCATTGTCTGCTGCAGCCAAAAGCTTGGAAACCACGCTCTCGATATCATCGCCGATATATCCGGCTTCTGTCAGGGAAGTGGCATCTGTAATGGCAAGGGGCACATCAAGCAATCTTGCCAAAGTCTTTACCAAATACGTTTTACCGCAACCGGTAGGCCCTATCATAAGCATGTTGGACTTCTCAATTTCTATCTCATCCATAGTTCCGGTAGCCACTCTCTTGTAATGGTTATAAACTGCTACGGATATTACTTTTTTCGCATGCTCCTGCCCGATAATGTAATCGTCAAGCTGTGCCTTAATTTTATGAGGCGCCGGAATATTTTTGATATCAAGCACCGGCTCATTTGCTGCTTTTTCTTTTTTCTTTTTCAGCTTCTGCTTGTTGGGAATACCACCTTCGCCCTGTAAATCTGCGATATTTACAAAGCGGATATTGGGAAATCCTTTTCCGCCCATGCTCTTATTCACATCATCCATAAAGGAAGGATTATTCAGCATTCCCTGATAATCAAACTGGCTGACGGTATCCATCGTCTTGTGCATACAGTCATTGCAAACGCTGATATTGTTGGGGAGTTTAAACATTTTTCCTGTTTTGCTCTCAGGTCTGCGGCAGATAAAGCACACATCTTCGTATTCGCTTTCCTTTTTATCTTCCTTCTCATCAGCTTCCGTTTTCCCGCAATCTTCTTCAGTAATCACTTCTTTTTTGCCGGATTCGCCATCGTTTCCATCCTGCTGTAATGTTTCCTTTAATTCTTCATCTCTTTCTTCAAAATCAGACATATTTCCTCACATTCTGCTGCAAATGCAGCTTTACGATTCTCTATACAATTCTTCTCACCGATAAAATTTCACGGTAAGTTGCTTTCGTCACTTTGATACCGGTCTTCTGAGTACTTGCATGTACAATCTGACCGTTTCCGATATAAATTCCTACATGTCCCGCATAACAAATAATGTCCCCGGGCTGTGCCTCCGAATAAGACACAGAGGTTCCCGCACTCCTTTGGGAATAAGAAGTTCTGGGAAGTGAATACCCAAAATCCTTATAAACACGCATTACAAATCCGGAACAATCTGCTCCGTTTGTCAGGCTTGTCCCTCCCGGCACATAGGGATTGCCGATAAACTGACAGGCATAATTGGCAATCTGCTGTCCCTTGCTGCCGCTGCCGGAATAACTAGCGGCAGAAGCATATCCGCTTGAAGAACTTGAAGATGTACCGCCTGATGAGCTTCCCGAAGAAGAACCACTTGAGGAACTGCTGCTTTTCTCTGCTTCCTGCTGCCTCTTCAACGCCTCTTCCTGAGCTTTTCTGGCTTCTTCCTCTGCTTTCTTTGCGGCTTCGATTTCCGATTCTTTCTTTGCAGCTGCCGCTTCCAGTTTTCTGATTTCCTCTGTCTGCTTCTTTACATTTGCCTTATATACAGCTGCTTCCTGTTTTGCTTTGGCAAGTTGCACCTCATAATCATCATAAGCTGCCTGCTTCTCTGCAAGCAATGTCTCAAGGCTGTCCTTTTCTTCTTCCAGTTCGTGCTGCTGTGCCTCCAACTCAGCCTTTTCCCCTTCCAGCTGCTCCTTTAACTGCTCGGTTGCTTCTCTGGCAAGCTGATATTCTTCCAACATTTTACGGTCATAGGCATAGAGTTTTTCGATATAATCAGCTTTATTTAACATATCATTAAAGCTCTGGCTTTCCAAAAGAAGCTGCATGTATGTTGTGTCACCTTTTTCATACATAAACTGAATACGCAGCTTCATGGCTTCATATTGCTCCTGCTCCGTGGCAAGCGCCAACTCGTATTCTGCAGTAGTCTCTTCTATCTGTACTTCTTTTTCACCAATCTCTTCTTCTATCAATTCCACACTGGCAATGGTTTCCACAAGTGCGGCGTCCACCTCTTCAATTTCCCCCGCCACTTCATCGGCTTCCCCCTGCATGGTATCAATTTCTCCTGAGATATTGTTTAGTTTCTCCTGCTCTTCTTTCTGCTTATTCTCCGCATCCTCTTTTTGCTTTTCCAATTCTTTCTTTTCTTTTTCTAAATCAGAAATAGTGGTAGCACGCACAGGTTCTACCACTAAAATCATCATTGTCAATGACATACATATTGCGAATAAATGAATCCATTTTTTCTTTCTCATATGCCGTTCATCCGTTAACTTATTCCGCTGTTGTTGCCTCCGCCGGAATCGCTGTTACATTTTCATTCAAAAATTCCATAACGCGTTCTGTCATCAGATATTCTCTGTATGCTTCCACGTCAATCATTTCCTTATATGCATCCACTTCATAGCCGTAGCCTGCTGCTTCCTCTGCAATCTGCTTTTCCAGTTCTTCATCACTTACAGAAAGTCCTTCTGCATCAGCAATTGCCTGCATCATCACATACTGCTGTGCCATTAATTTGGACTGTTCCAGTAATGTTGCTTCATAATCAGCCGCTTCACCACCGTATACGATGGAAACATACTCACTGATATCTGCACCATACATCTGTGCATAAGAAGTAATGCTGGTAACCAAAGAGTTATTCATTCTGTTTACCATTCCCTCCGGTGCATCCTTAAACTGAGAAGATGCCTGAATTGCTTCAACAGCAAGGTTCAGTTTTTCGGAATCATAGCTACTCTGTGCCTGCTCCATAAGGACATCCTTCACATAGGCACGATATTCATCTACAGTAGAACATTCTTCAATTCCAAGGCTTGCCACATATTCATCTGTTAATTCAGGAACTTCTGCAACACTGATACTGTTTAATGTTACTGTAAACACGGCTGTCTTGCCTGCAAGGTCAGGATTGTTGGTATAAGGATCAGGGAAAGTTGCTTCCACATCCCTTGTTTCTCCAATCTGCATACCTACCATTCCATCTTCAAATCCGTCAATAAAAGTACCGGAACCGATTTCCAGACTCTGTCCCTGAGCAGTACCTCCATCAAAAGCAACACCATCAAGTTTTCCTACATAGTCTATATTCGTCATATCGCCCATTTCTACGGCACGGTCAGTTACTTCTACATAAGTAGGACTGTTCTGCAGAACATAATCAATATATCCCTGCAAATATTCATCAGTTACAGCAGGCTCTGTCTGAGTCATCTGTACTTCAATCCCTTTATATTCACCTAAAGTTACATATTTGGATGCATCAAAATCTTTCAGATATTCTGCATCGGAACCGCCGCATGCACAAAGCATCATCATACATGTTGCCGTCATTAAAGCCAAAAATTTCTTTTTCATAACAATGTCTCCTACATTTATTTTCCTGTCGCCATAAAAAACAACACTCTTATCTTTATATCATAAAATGAGCGCGGGGAAAAGAGTTTCCTTAAAAAGTTCACAAAAAAACCATTAAAGAACCGGTGAAAACAGTCGGCAAACCCTTTCTTTCATCCGAATAAAAGCAGATCTGCTAAGGTATCCGTTTCTTGAAATCTTTTTACAAACCTTCAAATCTTCTCTGAAGCAATCTGCCATTTCCTGTGCCTTTTCCCTGTCATAGACAATCGCATTCACTTCAAAATTAAGTGCAAAGCTTCTGATATCCATATTTGCGGTCCCATAGCATAACACTTCTTCATCCACTACAATTCCCTTTGCATGCAGGAAACCATTATTATAGGTGTAACAGTTTGCTCCCGCAAGAACCAGCTCTCCTATATAAGAATAAGTCGCCCAGTATACAAAGGGATGATCCGGCTTACAGGGTATCATAATATTTACCTCTATCCCCGATTCCACTGCTATCTGCAGTGCTGTGAAAATTGCCTCATCCGGAATAAAATACGGAGTCTGAATGTAAATACTTTTTGTGGCCTTATGGATCAAACGAAGATAGGTATCCCGGATACTCTGCTCATGGGTATCCGGCCCACTGGATATAATCTGTACCGGCTTCCCGCTTCCGGGCATTCTCTCCGACTCCACAATATATCGTTCAAAGGGAATCACATGCTTTCGGTAAGCATAATTCCAATCCAGAATAAATCTGCTCTGCAAAAGCGCAACCGCCGAACCCTCAATACGCAAATGAGTATCTCTCCAGTAACCGAATTTTTCATCCAGTCCCACATACTCTCTTGCCACATTAAATCCGCCCACATATCCCACTTTGCCATCTACAACCACAATTTTTCTGTGATTGCGGTAGTTAATACGAAGCTGCAATCTTCCGAAAAATGCCGGGAAAAATTCAGCAATTTCAATTCCGCTCTCTTCTAACTCCTGCCATTTCTTTTTGCCCATGGTACGGCATCCCATAGCATCAAACAAAAGGCGGACCTCCACGCCTTCTTTCACCTTTCTGCAAAGGATTTCCTTCATCCGCGCAAAAACTTCATCATCTTTGATAATGTAGTATTCCACATGGATGGAATTCTGTGCCTTCTCCAAATCCTCAAACAACATCCGGAACTTTTCTTTCCCGTCCGTTATGGTCTGCACTTCATTATCATCCGACAAAATAGCACCGGCAGTCTGCAAATTGTACAATACCAAATCAGAATACTTCGCCATCTCCGGATAATAATCTGCCAGTTCGCTACTGCCTATTATCATTTTCTGCTTTCGCACTGCATCACTCAACTGGTCTTCAATCTCTTTGTTTCGGAACATTCTTTCCTTGTATATATCCGTTCCCACAAGCAGATAAAAAACAAATCCCAAAACCGGAATAAAATACAGGATAAGAAGCCACGCCCATACAGACTTAGGGTCCTTGCGCTGAATAAACACAATAATAATTGCAAATATAAGATTAATATACGGTAAATGCCCGGCAATATATGAAATTATATTCTGTATTACTTCCCATACAACTTCCATTTTGCACCATCCTCATGCTTTATAATAGCAGAAGCACTTTTTCAATTCAATGAAATCCCTTGCTTAAATTCTTAAAAAATGATAAACTACCAATAGTTTCATCAAGGAGGTCTATCGTGAGTAAATTATCTATTGTATTATTGGTTATTTTGATTATTTTAATTATTGCCGTTGTGGCACTATATTTCCTAGGCAAAAAGGCACAGAAGAGACAGGCCGAACAGCAACAGCAGCTTGATGCCATGAAACAGACAGTTTCCATGCTGATTATTGACAAAAAGCGTATGAAAATCAAAGAATCCGGTCTTCCCCAGGCAGTGATTGACCAGACACCCCGTCTTATGAGAAACTCTAAGCTTCCCATTGTCAAGGCTAAAGTCGGTCCCCAGATTATGTCACTTGTCAGCGAAGAGAGAATTTTTGATTCCATTCCTGTAAAGAAGGAAGTTAAAGCAGTCGTAAGCGGTATTTACATCACTGACGTTAAAGGTCTTCACGGTAAGCAGGCACCTAAAGAAGTTAAGAAAAAAGGCTTCATTAAGCGCGCTCTTGAAAAAGCACAGGAAAAAGCAGGAGCAAAACCCGTCAAATAACAACTATGAATCGAAAAAGCTTTTGTTAAAGGGATTCTCGTCCATTAACAAAAGCTCTTTTTTCTTTTACTCTTCTTTCGACACATGAGATTTTGGTCTCCAGATGGCGTGTAATCTCCATGCGCTGATTCCCAATATTAAACCGAAAAAACTAAAATATCCAACCCATGCAGATACCTGACTTATCGGCTTTGCCTGTGTAATATCATCATAATAGTACAACGTTATATTATCTCCATTGTGAACCGGTGCAAAATATTGTTCCAAATTTACAGAATATGTCTTCCCGTCATCAGCGTAAATCCATGCATATATTTTTGATGCATCCTTGCAATATTCCGCTTCAATACTATTTCCGTTCATTTTTAACATAATTTCCGAACCCAGCCTGCAACAAAGACTGATTAGTATCAGTGCAGCAATTCCTCCCAACACAATCCATATCTTGCTGTGATATACTTTTTCCGCCTTATCATCATAAACAATTTCTCCGCCGTCAAATCCATCCCACGAACTAATGTCTCTTGATTTTGCCACTTTCTTACCTCCCGATTTACTGAAGAATAATTCCTCCCTCTCTGGAACGGATATTCATTTCAATTTTGCAGTCTGCCAGGTGCTCATAATTCGCATCCAGTGTATATTCCACATTCACACTGATGGCATCTTCACTCTCATCAATCTTAATATCCGCTGTATCAATACCAATCAGGATATTACCAAAAGGAGTAACATAACTTGTCATATTCTTTTTCTTTTCCTCAAATACCATATGTACGTTCATCAGCCCTTTTTTGGTCACTTCCACAAGAGAATCCTTAAACTTAATCACATTTCTGGTATTTTCCTCAAAACCTTCCATGACTTCATCGTAAATCACGTAATGGCTTCCGTTCCTCATAAAATATTCTGCAGGCGTTATCGTTTCAAGGGCCTGGGTACCTTCCTCCCCCACAGCAAATTGAAGCCCTTTTATGGCTAACAGTACTTCTTTTTCCATAACTTAATATTCCTCTATATTAATCGTCTTTGCCGAAAGAATGCCGTATTTAATAATGGAGTTTGCAAATCGTTTAAATTTCTCAGATGAATCACTGACAAAAAAACGATATTTCTCATCTCCCAGCTTCACCGGTTCCTCATTAAGCAATTCTCTCTTTTCAAGCAATTCCTTCAGTTCTCTTGCCGTTTCATATGCGGGATTTACCAACGTCACATTCTCTCCCATGGTCCTGCCCACTGTACTTCGAATCAGCGGATAATGGGTACATCCCAAAACCAATGTATCAATGTCAATGTCAATCAGTTCCGATAAATACCGCTTGGCAATTTCATCGGTAACCGGATCCTGCAACAATCCTTCTTCCACAAGCGGCACAAATAACGGACATGCCTTGCCGATAACACTCACCTTAGGATTCAATTCCTTTATGTACTGTGAATAAATCCGGCTGTTAACGGTTCCTTCCGTTCCAATCACCCCGATTTTTCCGTTTTGCGTTGTTTCCGCCGCCACTTTTGCCCCCGGCTTTACCACACCTATCATGGGAATATCCGTTTCTTTTTCGATTTCGTCCAAAGCATAGGCACTTGCGGTATTGCATGCGACTACAATTGCTTTCACATTCTGCATCTGCAAAAAACGGACAATCTGTCTCGAATATTTGGTAATGGTTTCTTTTGATTTGCTTCCGTATGGGACCCTTGCCGTATCACCAAAATACACGATTCTCTCATTTGGAATCTGGTGCATAATCTCTTTCACCACGGTAAGTCCGCCCACGCCGGAATCAAACACCCCTATGGGTGCATTTTTATTCAACATATGCTATCATCCTTTTTTCTTTATCTGACATACATATTCATAAAGCCGGCTTTTTATTCGGATTTCAGATATTTCTCCTCCGGATGTGCTCTCCTGTGTTTCTTCCTGCTCGCAGGTTTCCGGTGTCAAGCATAAATCGGGATATACAAATCCCCACCATCCCATAGTGCCGGCTACAATCAAAAATGTTCCTAAAATTCTTTTCATAAATACTCTCCGTTTCATTTATCTAAGGAGAGTATTGCCATACTTTGAATCCTCTATACCTATATCATGATTAACGCTTCTTTTCAAGACGTATCTGGCTGATAATGGATTTTTCCTGATTATCAATGTGGGTTCTTGCTGCCGTTGCCGCACGTTCCTTATCCTTTGCCAAAATGCCCTCATATATCTCACGGTGCTCTGCAATTAACTTCTCATGCTGGCTCTCATCCTTGATATATACAAAACGGTAACGGTACATCTGCTCCGAGAGATTATTGACAAGTTGCTTTAATCGCTGATTTCCTGTAGCATCCACAATAATGTCATGCAGTTTTACGTCTGCCATGGCAATTACAGAAGCATCCTTGCCTTTGGTAGCCCCGGCAAATTCCTGACATGCCTTCTCCAGTTCTTCCATTCCTTCCTGCGTAATACGCTCACAGGCAAGCTCCACACTCAGCACATCCAGAGCTCTTCTTACTTCCAGCACATCTTTCAGACTCTTTTCCGTAATCTGTGCCACTTCTGCACCACGTCTGGGAATCATAATCACCAGACCTTCCAGTTCCAGCTTACGAATAGCTTCTCTGATAGGGGTTCTGCTGACGCCAAGTTTATTGGCAAGATGCACTTCCATCAGTCTCTCTCCGGGCTTTAACTGCCCGGTCAAAATAGCTTTTCTGAGGGTATTAAACACCACATCCCTAAGAGGCAGAAATTCATCCATATCAATTTTAAAATCATTCATATTTTGCCTCCTCCCTACGCCGGATTGCAAGGTGTATATTCCGGCAGTGCAAATTTTGTTACAAACAATTGCTTTGCCAACTGCTTTCCTTTTAATATTTCATAAGCAGCCTCTGCTTCCGCCTGCGTCCGACAAATGCCGAATACTGTAGGACCGCTTCCGCTCATCAGCGCATTTTCAGCACCGTTTTCCTTCATAAGCTGCTTAATCTGTGCAATGACAGGATAATTTTTCTCTGTCACCGTCTCAAGCACATTACCTAATCTATCAGTTATCCCCGTAAGACTTCTTTCCTTAAGTGCTGCTACCATGCCGTCGATATCGGGATGATATTGTAAGGTATCTGCATGAAGATTCTCATATACAAATTTGGTAGAGACATCAATATCAGGCTTTGCAACTACCAAATACGCATCCGGCGGCGCAGAAAGTGCACTAAGTACTTCTCCGATTCCCTCCGAAAGCGCTGTTCCTCCCATGATGCAATAAGGAACGTCTGCACCAATCTTCACTCCCATTTTCTGCATATCGGAAAGGCTCATGTTCAAATTAAACAAACGATTCATTCCTCTGTAAACGGCTGCCGCGTCACTGCTGCCACCGGCCATTCCGGCTGCAATGGGAATGTTCTTTTCCAACGTTATTTCTACTCCGCCCGGGAGTTCGTATTCGCTCATTACCGCTTCCGCCGCCTTATAAATCAAATTATTTTTGTCGCAGGGAAGTTCTGCATCGCCCACCATAAGGCTGATTCCTGTTTTTTCTGTCTTTTTTATGGTCAATATATCAAAAATATCTACCGTCTGCATAATCATCTTTACTTCATGATATCCGTCCGGTCTTCTTCTGATAACATCTAATCCCAAATTAATTTTTGCATATGCCTTTTCTGTTACCTGCCCCATAGTTTCCTCCTGCCGTAAAAGCGCATTTATCTGTATCTTGTATACATTATACATGGATTGTACTTAATTTTATACAATCCACAAAGGTTTGTCAATATGCCCTAAAGTTTATCCAAATAATGCCGATAAAAACTATAAGAATAATTATCTCATCAACCAAGGAGGGTGAAAATCATGAGTGTAAACGGAATTACAAATGCAACATCAGCTTACAGTGCATATGCCGCTACATCCAAGGCAACTGCTTCCAAAGCAGAGACCTCTGCCGCAGAAGCAACAACTCAGAACGCAGAAACTGCTGCTGCAGAATCTACCGGTGTTGTTTATGAACCTTCAGAAGAAGCTGCCAAAGCTACTTCCGCTAAGAAATATACACCAAATGCTGAGTTACTTGCAAAGTTAAAAGCAGATGCAGATGCCAGAACTGCACAGTTTAAGAGCCTCGTTGAACAGCTCTTAACCAAACAGGGCAAAACCTTCAACAATGCAAATGACATTTGGAGTGTTTTGGCAAGCGGTGACTTTACCGTTGACCCTGCAACCAAAGCACAGGCACAGGCTGATATTGCCGAAGACGGTTACTGGGGTGTTAAGCAGACTTCCCAGCGTATTTTGGATTTTGCTACCGCATTAACAGGCGGTGACCCTGACAAAATTGAAGAAATGCGCAGTGCTTTCCAGAAAGGCTTTGATCAGGCAACAGAAACATGGGGCAAAGAACTTCCCGAAATTTCAAAGCAAACCTATGATGCTGTTATGGAAGGTTTTGACAAAATGGCAGCTGATGCCGGTCTTGTTACAGACCCGACCGCAACAAACGCATAATGACTGACTCATAAAAGCACCCTGACTTCACCACTGAAGTCAGAGTGCTTTTTTTATGACGATTTTACAATTAAAATTCTATCCCCCGCCTTTACTTCCTCGCAGGCAAGCTGATTAGTCTGCATCAGCGTTGAAACAGGAACATAATACCGCTTTCCGATATCCCACAGACTTTCCCCATCTCTCACCATATAAACGGCAATTCCGGGCAGTTCCGACATTTTCTGTGCGTCCAGCTCCGAAGCGGTTACTTTCTCTACTATTTTCTCCTTCCATTTCCGATAAATGTTACTCGAAAAAAGCAATACACATTTCACATCAATTTCATTTCCGTTTATCACGGAAACCGTAAGCTGTTCTGCATTCACCTGCATCCGGTAAATACAATCTTTTGTAACCCCTTCTGCCTCCAAAACATATTGAAAAGGAATATTTTCTTTTAGCATGCCATATTTTTCATCTCCGGCACTTTCATAGAGTACTTGCAAATTCACCGTTCCCGTTACTTCAATACCATTTTCTGCAAGCGCAGTATCTACTATCTGTACTTTTCCGGCAGCATGAAGTACCTTGACAATCTGTACCTGCCCCTCCGGCGCAAAATGCTCGGAAAGTTTCAATTTCCCGCTGCTTTTACCAAGTAATTTCTTAAACGATGCTTCTCTCTCCTGCACGGAGATTTCTTTCACTACCCCATAGACATCAGAAAGAATGGATAGCTGTTCTTCCCCATAAGCATTAATATCAAGATTCAGGCACATTTCAAAGGTAATCACTCTTTCTTCACCGTCAAAATCAGGTCTGACTACTGCTTCCTTTACTTCTGCATGGTATCTGATTTCCGAAATCATTCCCTCTTCCGCTCCCGGACAGTCTATTGTACCCGAAAAAGGCAACGTTGTCTCATAATGGCAAATTTCATCCTCTCCTTCTCCCCGATATATGAAAAATGCTTTTATCTCTCCCTGAATACCAATTTTTTCAGAAAGCATTTTAAATTCTACATTCGCAGGCGTAATATCCCACCAAATCAGAGAAAAAATATTCGGAAAGCTTCCCGGCATCTCCACTTCTTCTTTTATCCTGAAAATATCCTTTTTACAAATTGTCATCGCAGCAATATCCAGTGTCTTTTTCCGAAATTCAACAGGTTCACTGCTCACTAAATCCACAGCAGTCTCTTCATCATGAATTTCCTCGCAAAATACATTCAGCATGATAAGCGACTGCACACTGAACTTCCGGGAATTGATAAGTCCTACCGTCAAATCTTCAATATCCCATTCCACATTGACCTGGTCACCGTTTTCGATTCCCTCCATATAAAGCAGTTCTTCAAAAGGAACTCTGCCTTCCATTCCTGCCACGTCTGCTTTTTCTTCCTCTGTGAGATACAGTATCTTAAAAACAAGACACCCTTTCACGTTCACATGGTCATCCGTCACTTTTACTTCTTCTATGACCACATTTCCTCTATCCATAATCAGCTTATATGCATCAGGTCTGGAATCGGAAATATTAATATCATCCTCCAGTGTTATCTGTGTGGACGCCTTGCACTTAAGACAGTCCATATGTATATTGCGCTTCATTAACTCCACAAAAATACCTCCCGGCGTGTACTTATTGGTAATATATGACACCGGAAGGCAGTTTATGTCTCTTTCCTTATTTACTTCAATCATATGCGCCGCCGGCAACGACCGCTCCTTGCACATAAAATTTCGCTTTCAAAGCATATACAGTCTTTTGGGATTTTTTGAACCCATCCTTTTCATATGCTTATTAACTGCCCGTCGCGAAACTCTAAGCCGCAAGCAATAAGCAGTTTAAAAAGCCTTTTGAAACTTTAGTAAAAAATCTATCGACATACTTTAAAAGATGTACAGGCCATTTCAACATGTTCGAAGCGGAGCAAGTTTTGAAATGGCCTGTTTATATCATTTTTAAAGTATGTCGATAAGATTTTTCTAAAAAGTTTCATAGGCTTTCAAACTGTTATTGCCGCGGCTTTTCGAACAGTCACGACGGGGCAGTGCATTTATGAAAAGGATGTTTCTAAAAAATCCAACAAAAGACTGTAAAAAGCTTATGAAAGCGAAATTTTATGTGTAGGGCGCGGACATGGTCGGCGGCGCACATCCTCTCATCTTCTACTCTACGGCTCCGATAAGTTCCGTAATATCCTGCACGTTATATTTACACATGTAGTCTTCAATACCGCGAACTACTTCCGCAGTTGTATAAGGATTCACAAAATTCATGGCTCCCACTGCCACTGCAGTAGCACCTGCCATCATAAATTCAATGGCGTCCTCCGCATTTGCAATACCTCCCATACCAATAATAGGAATCTTAACTGCATGGGATGCCTGATATACCATGCGGACAGCCACCGGCTTAATTGCAGGTCCTGACATGCCTCCTGTCTTATTTGCCAGTGCAAAGCATCTCTTATGAATATCAATTTTCATACCCGTTAATGTATTAATCAAAGAAATTGCATCTGCACCTGCTGCCTCTGCTGCCTTTGCCATCTCTGTAATATCTGTCACATTGGGACTTAACTTCATAATCACAGGCTGTTTTGCCTTCTTTTTGATTTCGGAAGTAATGTCATACAGACAATCTGCCTTTTGCCCGAAAGCAATAGCTCCTTCCTTGACATTTGGGCAGGAAACATTGATTTCCAGCATATCTACCGGACAGTCACCCAGTTTTTCCACAACGGAGAGATAATCCTCTACCGTCTTTCCACAGACATTCACAATAATCTTGGTATCATACTGCTTCAGGAAAGGAATATCTCTCTCCATAAACACATCAATACCCGGATTCTGCAAACCGATTGCATTGAGCATGCCACCGTAAGTCTCTGTCACACGGGGCGTAGGATTTCCGGGCCAGGGAACATTTGCCACACCCTTTGTCACTACTGCGCCTAATTGATTCAAATCTACAAATTCGCCGTATTCCATCCCGGAACCGAATGTTCCGGAAGCCGTCATAACCGGATTTTTAAATTCCACACCGGCAATTGTCACTTTTGTATTCATATATCTACATCCTCCGCATCAAATACCGGTCCGTCGGTACAAATTCTTGCATTATTTACATGGGAATGATGGTCCTTTTCCTTTGTCTTACACACACATCCAAGACAGGCTCCCACGCCGCATGCCATTCTCTCTTCCAAAGAAATATATGCCTTACAGTTCTTTTCTTCGGAATATCTCTTAATCGCCCTAAGCATAGGCATAGGACCACATGCCATAATTACATCCGCCTGAATGTTCTTCTCTTCCATAGCAGTAAGCACATTTCCCTTAACCCCCACGCTGCCATCTTCCGTAACAATGACAACATCCGCATATTTATCCAAATCTTCTTTTAAGAACAAATTTCTGTCACGATAGCCAAGAACCGCAGTTACGTTCTCCCCTGCCACACTAAGTTCCTTTGCCAGCTCCAACATAGGAGGAATACCGATTCCGCCACCCATAAGAACTACCTTTTTGCTTTTTGCCGCATCAAGAGGAAATCCATTTCCCAAAATCCCCAGAATATCCACTTTTTTACCGGCTTTATAAGAAGAAAATTCTTCTGTTCCGCCGCCTGCTACTCTATATACAATGCGCAAACGGTTATTTTCCTTGTCCACTTCGCAAATACTGATTGGCCTTGGCAGGATTTTACTTTTATCATGAGGGTATACTCCGATAAACTGTCCTGCTTTTGCCTCCTGCGCAAGTTCTGTAGTCAGCCACATGTCATAAATTCCCGGTGCAATTTCCTGCTGAAAGAATACCTGCGCCGTCACTTTCTGTTTTACCATTGTTTTTTCTCTCTTCCTCTATTTTTGATACACAATTTTGCCATCACAAATTGTGTAGTATATTACGCCCGGCATCACCTCTCCCACGAAAGGAGAATTCGATGATTTAGATGCAAACGTTTCTACTGTCCACTGCTCTTTTGGTGCAAAGATAACCAAATCCGCTTCCGCACCTTCTTCTATCCGCCCGCCCGGCAGGCCATAAAGCTTCGCAGGTGCACTGCTCATTCTTTCAAAAAGCATCGGATAAGTCAGATATCCTTTCTCCACCAGTTCCCTGATTCCCAGAGACAAAGCCGTCTCCAACCCGATAATACCGCTGGGAGCTTCCGTAATCGGTTTCTCTTTTTCCATGGCGCTGTGGGGTGCATGGTCAGTGGCAATCAAATCAATCGTGCCATCTCTTAATCCCTCAATCACAGCAAGTCTGTCTGCTTCTTCTCTGAGTGGGGGATTCATCTTTGCCAAAGTACCTTTTGTTATCACTGCATCTTCTGTCAACGTAAAATGATGGGGAGTTGCCTCTGCATGAATATTATTTCCCTTCCGCTTTGCTTCCCTTACAAGCTGTACTGCCTCTTTACTGCTGATATGCTGAATCACAGTTTCTGCACCGCTTTCAAGGGCAATGGGCAAGTCTCTTGCCACCAAATCTGTCTCCGCTTCTCTGGGTGAGCCTCCGATTCCAAAATGTTCAGCTGCTTTTCCCGCATTGACACCGTTATTGTTAATCCTTGCAGGATTCTCCTCATGAAAGCTGATTGGCTTTCCAAGTGCTTTTGCACGTTCCATAGCTTCTCTGACCAGTTCCGGCTCAAGAAGCGGAATTCCGTCATCGGTAAACCCGGCTGCACCTGCATCTGCAAGTGCTTCCATATCCACCAATTCTTTTCCCTGCATCTGCCTGGTGACATTGACACAGCTTTCGATTCTGATTCCCGTTTTGCTTCCCTTACCAAGCACATACTTAAGGGTATCTTCATTATCAACCGCAGGCTTGGTATTGGCCATAAGCACAATTCCGGTATATCCGCCTTTTTTAGCAGCTTCACTTCCGCTTTCAATATCTTCTTTATAAGTAAAACCGGGGTCTCTGAAATGCACATGGGTATCAATCAGTCCGGGACCGATTAACATTCCCTCTGCATCAATTATCTGTGCCTTTTCCGGCAGTTCTTCCAACACATCCGCCGTATCTTGCTTTTTATCTGTCTGCGAAACTATCCTGCAAATAATTCCTTCTTTCAGCCAAATATCTCCGCGATACATTTTATGTTCTACAGAATCAATAATGGTTCCGCCTTTAATAATCAGCACGCTTCTTTCCACCTCTCTGTCTGCATTATTCTACCTTCAGTACACTCACCGCTTCATTCATCTGACACGCCTTGCTTTCAAGCAATTCAACGGTCTTTCTCAGTTCTTCTACCAGTTCCTTTTGTTTTTTGGCATTGGCATCCACTTCCACGGAATTGGCACTGGTCTGCTCTGATACCGCTGAAATATTCATAACAGCACTTACCGCTTCCATCTTGGATTTCTCTATTACTTCCATTCCCTCCGTAATTTGGGAAAGATTATCAGCCATCGCCTTCACACAATCGTTAACCTTGTGAAACGCCACCATGGTATTGTCCAAAGAACTATTTTGGGATGCCACTATTTCTCCGGCTTCATTTACCGCATCTACCGTCTGCTTTGTCTGATTCTGTATCTGGGCAACAATATCACCGATTTGGTTTGCCGCCGACAAAGACTGGTCAGCCAGTTTACGAATCTCTTCGGCAACAACTGCAAATCCTCTTCCCGCTTCTCCTGCTCTGGCTGCTTCAATAGAGGCATTCAGTGACAATAAATTTGTCTGCGATGCAATCTCATTAATCACATTCGCAAATCCACCGATAGATTTCGTCTGCTCATTCAGGGAAACAATATCTTTCTGAATCTTCTGCGTAATATCTGCTGTAGCACGACTCTTTACACCAAGTTCATCAATCACTACGACGCCCTCACTGATGGTCGTGTTTGCATCCTCCGACATCTTGATAATTTCATCCGTATAATCATATACCGTACTTATCTTCTCTGACAAAGCATTAATCTGAACAGCACATTCCTGTGCATCTTCTGCCTGCACGGAAACACCGTGCTCAATCTCGCCGATTGCATGAGAAATTTCATCACTGGACAAAATCAGTCTCTCTGTACTGTCCCCTACCTGTCCTGTTGCCTCATTTACCGTTCCCATAACTTCCTTCATCTGTACAATCAAGGTTTTGATACCTGATGTCATATTGTCAAGGCTGTCCGCTATCTGTCCCAGTTCATCCTTACGTTTCATCCTTACGGAAGAAGTAAAATCACCCTGAGATGCCCTGTCGAGAGATTTAGTAATCACACTAACCCCTTTACTCATGGAACGAGAAAGTGTAATACACATAATCAGTGCGATCACAAGCGCCGCCAGTACCATTGCAAATGTAATAAACTGAATGGTTTTCGCTGATGCCAGGAATTGGCTGGTAGGCACAAGGGAAATCAGCATAGCTCCCGTCTCACCGATTTTGGAATAGGCAAAGACATAAGTTTCTCCCTGTAATTTTACCTGACTGAATCCATCTGCTTCCTCCGAAGTCAGGGCTTTCTGATAAGCCTCCAATTCACCGAATACGGGAAGGTTGTCCGCTGCCACTGTTTCTGTCGGATCGCTTCCGCAATAAACGGTTTCGTTTCCGTCAGGCGCAATAAATACCGCATAGCTTCCCACACCATTGTTCAGCTCTGCAAGTGCATTATAAATCGCCTCACGATTAATATCTACAATAAGAACCGTGTTAGTTTTCAGATTAATCTTTCGCCACATACTGATGGCATACTCCGAACAGTCAAACTTATCATCTGTTACCGCTACCAGTTCTTCCAAATATGGATGCGCACCAATATATCCAAACTTTGCGTCTCCGGAATGAATGGCACTTCCTGCCGCAGATTCCGTAAATGCAGTATAATAATTATCCGTAAGTTTACCCGGTGTTGTGGTAAGTCCGTTTGCAATATCGCTGAGCAGGTACACATGATAAACAAACTCGGATATTACTTTAAAGTTCTGAATTTCGGATTCAATTTCCGCCTTAGCATCCAGCTGGTCTTTGGTCAGATTATTGACATCAAGTTCCGGATTCAGGTAATAAGCAACCATCTCATCCATAGTCATAATTTCAACCATATGGTCATCAATCTGCTGTAGTCCCAATTCCAGATAACTGCCCTTTGCCGATACCGTTTTCGTAAGAGAGGACTTAACTTCATTGCTGATCATTTGTCTTGCTACCAGATACGACACTGTCCCCAAAAGCATAATCATGACAATCAATACTATAAATGCCCCAATCATTCTGGTAATCATACTGTCAAAAGAAATCTTTCCCTTTAATACAGGCCTTTTTTCCTTTTTTTCTTTCTTCTGCACTTTTACTTTCTTTGTTTTTTCTTTTGCCATACCCATCCCTCAAATACAAGTTATTTCTTCCTATTATACTCTTTACAGGGCAATAAATAAAGCAAAAAAATACTGCCTGCAAAAAGCCTCGCAGACAGTATACACTCATTATTCAAATACTACCGGCTTATCAAAAGCCTCCGTCTTTATCACTACATACGGATAGGACGCGCTTTGTTTCTTGTCATCATTCTGTCCCGGCTGCGGCCCCGTCAGCGTAGTGTCAAAATACACTGCATTTTCCGTCTCATACAAGGCATCCACGGAAATACTGTACCCTCCCGTTTCCTGCTTTCCGTATCCACGGCAGATATACAAGAAGCCGTTATCCTGAAACGTCAGCTTAAATCCTGTTTCTTTTTTGCCTTCCATGGTGCTTAACAGCTCCTCCGGAATATTCTCTTCCGCAATCACCGTAAATTCCAAATCCTTAATTTTCTCAAGGGCATCTGTTTTTTTACCACATCCTGTCAGCCCCAAAACTCCTGTAAAAAATAACATCATAAGTAATGCACATGTCAGCTTTTTATTTTTTCTTTTTTCCATATTTACATTCTTCTTGCTTTTTACTAACTTATGATGCCACATTCAAATTCATGCTTTTTTCTCTAACTTTTCATTTTACTGCTCCATTAAACTCTTAGAGCTTAATGTAACCGACACATTCTTAGGCTGATAACCGGTAGGGCTTCCCTGCATAATAGTCAGTTCCACAGTGGTTCCTGCCGCATAATAACTCAATTCCTCTTTCAGCTCTGCCATGGATTCCACTTCTTCTCCGTTAAGAGCTGTAATGATATCACCTTTTATCAGTCCTGCTTCGTAAGCTCCTGTTCCTTCCGTAACGGAAGATACATAAACGCCCATAGGCATACCGTAAATTTCGGAATACTCCTGCACCACATCAATACCGGTAATTCCCAGATATCCCTGACTTTCTTCATCCACACGAAGCTTTGTCTGTTTGGTCATTAAATCTTCAATAATGGGATGGGCATCGGAAATGGGAATGGCGTATCCCATACCTTCTACCGCAGCACCGCCGATTTTACTGGAATTGATTCCGACAACTTCGCCCTTAATATTCAGAAGGGCACCACCCGAATTTCCGGGATTAATTGCCGCATCGGTCTGAATAAAGGTATTCAGATCTTCATCTTCCATCTCCTGCATGGAATAAGTGTCAACACCGATAGGTCTGTTCAGCGCACTGACAACACCGGTTGTGACAGACTGACCGTATCCAAGTGCATTTCCGATGGCAATAACAGGTTCTCCTACTGTAAGCTCTGTAGAATCACCAAGAGTTGCTACCGCAATGGCATTCATGGTTTCATTTTCAATATCTGCAAGCTGAACGGCAATCACTGCCAAGTCCTTATCTCTGTCGGAACCCTTAATTTGTGCCTGTGCCTGACTGCCGTCACAAAACTGCACGGAAAGCTCTTCTGCATCTTCTACCACATGATAGTTTGTTACCAGTAAAAGTTCGGAATCATTTTGTCCTACAATGATACCGGAACCGCTACTGCTTGCCTCACTACTATACTGCTGTCCAAAAAAGGACGTTGTTTCCACAAACTTATTATTTACGGAAACGACAGAAGGCATCACTGCCTTTACCACTTCCGTCACATCAGTTACCGTCGTCTGTGCATTACCGGCAAGTACGGTAGATGCAATTGTTTCCAAGCTTTCATCCTGCATCTCTTTTTCTGCCTCAAATAATTCCGTCGGCTGTTCGCTCATTGTTTCAGCTGCCGCTTTTCCCTCTTTTTCATCGAGAAGCAGCTGCGAACCGGTGGTTACCGCAGTAAATCCCAGCCCTGCAAACACACCGAACAAAAGCCCGCAACAGATACCCAGCATAATTTTTTTACCGGCTCCCATTCCTTTATCCTGTTTCGGTTGCTTCAAAGGTTCCTTGGGAATCTGTGGCTGCTCTGTATAATGATATGTGTTTGTATTTTCATAATGATTCGGATAGTTATTTTCGTACATAAACAATTACCTCTTTTCTTTTTATTACCTTTTGTATCTCTGAACTGCTTTCAGTATATACGGTAATTGTGTTCAATTTGTGACAAAATCATGACGAATTTGTTATTTCCAAAAAAACTTATTCATGGAACAGGCTCTCACCATCTTCTCCGGCAGTTTCTGATAACGCTTGCCCAGAAAATATCCTGCATATTTGCAAAAACTCTGCCAGAATAATTTCACAATCAGCCAGGGTTTACCTATAGATACCAAATGCTTGCTGGTCTGCTTCACCAGTCTGATTCCTTCCCCTTCCGTTTTCAGTCCATTAAACGTTTCGGGAAACTGCGCATGGGATACTCCCAAATCAAAGTTCCTTTGAAATTGTTGCACCCCTGTATAATTATGGGAATGAATCACTTCCGCTTCTGCCACATATGCAATTTTATACCCTGCATCAATCACCTTACGGGCATAAATCATATCTTCGTTAAAGATAGTCCGCTTCACAAATCCGCCCAGCTTTTCATAAACCTCTTTGTCATAAGCTGCGCAGGCGTTAGATGCAAAAAAGGTCTTGATTCCCATCTTTTCCAAATCTGCCACTCCCTTTATCACTGACCTGTCAGGATAATTAAAGCTTCTTGTATATCTTTCAATTACGCCGCATTCTTCATTGGGTAGCTGTCTTGCATAACTCATAGCCGCCTTTTTCTCCCATATTGGGGTTAGCAGACTTTCTATTAATCTGTCATTTTGCGGAATGGCATCATCCGTCATCATAACAAAACAGGGACTTTCTGCTGCCTCTGCCGCACGACGTCTGGTATGGCCATGGTCAAATTCTTTCCGGGAAATATGTTTCACTTCCACATTTTTATAGCGATGCCAAAAATCTGTCCCCGCAATCAACGCATCAAAATATTTTTGCTCCGTATTAATCAGATAAATTTTATGAATCGGCACCGTCTGCTCTTTTAATTTATCCAATAATGCAAATAATCGATTTGTAGGCTTATAAACCGGGATAATCACATCCGTCTGTTTCATTTATTTCACCTTATCAGAAAAAGGACCATATCATCTGGTCCTTTTCTCTTTCCCTTTGTGTATAATTCCTTACTTTTTATTGAAGATAACCGCTGGTATCTGATTTCACCTTATCGCTGTATTCCTGAACAGCACTTGATGCGGTATATTCATTATCATTAAACAGGAACTGATGTAACCATGTTACATTATCTGCCAAGGATACCGGTACTACACAGCTTCCCTTAGAACCGATGGTTCCGGTTGCACGCATATTATCCTCAGGGAATCCTGCCTGACCTACGATTTCATACTTGGTCACATCACCTAAAAGCTCTAAAATTTCAGACAAATCCAAGGATGTGTAAATTTCATTAAATACATTGTTTGCAATCTCATTGAGCGCTTTAGGCGATGCTGTCTTTGCTTTGTCTGCAATTGCCATCAGAACTTCTCTCTGACGCTCTGCACGCTTAAAGTCGTCACCTGCTGTATAACGGATACGGCAATACGCTGTTGCCTGAAGACCGTCAAGGAGCTGATAACCTGTTGATGTAACAGGTGTATAGCTTCTCTTTAAGTCTTCTGCCATACAAAGCTGATAGTTGTTCAAATGTTCAATCTCTGCTTCATCTACATCAATCATAACACCGCCAAGGGCATCAATCGTATCACTGAGTCCCGCAAAACCAACTGTTACGAAGTCAGTAATGTTCATATCCAGATTCATATTAAGCATATTGATTGCCTGTTCGGGGCCACCCTTTGCATACGCCGAGTTACATTTGTTATAAGTGTCGTTACCTAAGTTCAAATAAGTATCACGATATACGGAAACAATCTTACATTCGCCTGTATCCATATTAATAGATGCAATCATAATAGAGTCGCTTCGGGTATTCTTTGTTAATTCTCCGCTTGTGGAGTCAACGCCGAAAAGTGCCACGTTACGATACCCTTTCATGGTCGTTTCCTCTTTTACCTTTACTTCCTCATTGATAACAATGTCTTCTTCTTTAATTTCAACTTTTCCCACTTTTTCGGTCTTTAATACACCATATAAAACTACAACCATCAAAAGCAATACAAAAATTTCAACAACGAAAAGAACAATTTTTCCGCCTTTCTTTTTGGACTTTGTTCTGGCTTCGGCTCTCTTCTTGGCTGCCGCTTTTCTTGCTTTCATTTCATTGCTGTTCTTTGCTGTCTGCTTTTTCACGGGCTTTTTAGACTCTGTAGCCATAATCTTATCTCTCCCTTATTTCCTTTTTTGTTGCGGATTTCATCATTTGCAACTTAAATACTACCTAACAAGAAAGTATTTTCTCATAAAAACTCAAATATGGCAACCCCCTGACAACTTATTTAAGTCATTATTAAGATTACTAAAAATACCTTTCCCATTAATAAGCATTTTTATTAATGAATCCTTTAAAAATCGTCAAAAACATAATTTTAATGTCAAATCCCATACTCCAGTTCTCAATATAGAACAAATCATATTCTATTCGCTTTCGTATGGAGGTATCCCCACGGTAACCGTTAATCTGCGCCCAGCCTGTCAGTCCCGGACGAACCTGATGTTTAATCATATAACGGGGAATTTCTTCCTTGAATTTCTCTACAAACTGCGGTCTTTCGGGTCTTGGTCCCACAAGCGACATCTCACCCATCAAAATGTTAAAAAGCTGCGGCAACTCATCCAGACTGGTCTTCCGTAAAATTTTACCCACCTTGGTAACACGGGGGTCATCCTTCACAGTCCATCCCTTAGCCTCCTCGGAAACCTTCTGCATTTCCATGGTACGGAACTTATACATCTTAAATATCTTGTTATGAAGTCCTACTCTCTCCTGCTTAAAAATAATCGGTCCGCTACTGCTAGCCTTAATGGCAATCGCCGAAACAATCATAAACGGAGAGGCCAGAATAATACCGCAAAGCGCCCCGATAATATCCACAATACGCTTCGCCACCAGATTTACCGTATTGGTAAGAGGTACATAGCGGATGTTGATTACCGGAAGTCCCATCAAATCCTCCGTGTACGGATGACTGGGTACCAACGAATTATAGTCAGGTATAAACTTGGTATGAACACCGGACTTTTCACATAAATCAACAATATATTCCAAGTGATCATAATCTTTCAGCGCCAGGGTAATGGCAATTTCATCCAGTTTATTTTCAGGAAGAATATAATGAATGTTTTCAATTCTTCCGACTACCTTTACTCCTTTGTATGTGGTGCCGCTGGGAATCCTGTCATCCAAAATCCCCCGCACTACATATCCCCACTGGGGATTTGCATTGATTCTGGTAATATACTCTTCTGCCGCTCTGGAATATCCTATTAAAAGAATATATTTCATATTGTAGCCTTTGCGCCTGAAAAACTGGAGCATGCTCCGGATTACCGATCGGAATACCGTAGTCAGCACAATATTTATCACATAAAAAAGAAACATCATAATACGGGAAAAATGCTGCTGTTTGATAATAAACAATACTACAATAAACAGCACCATACCTACCGTGTTGGAAGTTATGATGTTTATAATCTCATACTTGCGTCTGGTCGCCCTTTTGGGCTTATACATATTAAAATAATAATAAATCAGAATATATCCGGGTACAACAAAATAAAGGAAACTGAAATAGGTTTCCATCGGAAGTGCTCCTGCACCGGGTTCCGTACCTGCAAATACGGTGGCAAATTTTATATACCATGCAAGCAGATAGGAGATTGCCACTACAACAGCATCCACTACCAAATGCAATCGGTTAAAAATTTTCTGATTATCCTTTATCATGTCCTGCTACCTTCTTGCGAATATTTTACAATATTATGACAAAAAGTACAACTCAAAAAAATCTCCTCACCAGTCCGAGCCAAAGCTCCCATTGTATCCACAGATAGTTAGCAAAATGCTTCCAC
This sequence comes from Lachnospiraceae bacterium, assembly GCA_017434885.1. GTDB lineage: Bacteria > Bacillota > Clostridia > Lachnospirales > Lachnospiraceae > Suilimivivens. Next base: position 24,981 of record JAFSGE010000057.1, read on the forward strand.
CTGAAACGAACTTTTCGCACCTTACCTTTGTCTGATGCTGACAGCTTAACACCTTCCAAAACAGCCTTAACGTAAACTCTGCCCATTCCTTTTCTTGCGAAAAACAAAAGCTTAATCAAATATCCCGTGACAAGAAACGGTAAATTAAACAAAATCTGCAAAAAAGGCATATTTTTGTAAATCAGGTAAATACTGTTTCTTGCGGAAAGATTCACCTTGAAAGGGTTATGTCTGGAACCGCTGACAGCGCTTCCGGCATGATATACATGCGCATTTGGCGCAAACAGGTTACAATAGCCCCAAATATTGGCACGGTACCCTATATCAATATCCTCCAGATAAGCAAAGTGGTTTTCATCAAACAGACCGATTTCATCAAAAACGGCTCTGCGGTATACGGCAGCACCGGCACAGGATGCAAAAATACGTCCTTCTTTTTCATAACGGGTTACCGGCTTATCTTTCCCTCTTGCAAATGCCCAGCCAAGTGCATTATAAAAATCCCCCGCATCATCTATTTTCTCCGGAAAATGCAAATTTATCATCTTTGCACCGGCGGAAAAGGCATTCGGATGGCTATCCATCATCTTTTCCAGTTCTTCCACACAATGGCAATCTGCTTCAGTATCATTATTTAACAAAAACACATATTCCGTCCGTGTTTGTGCTATTCCGACATTCACTGCATGACAAAAGCCTGTATTCTCAGCAAGGCAAATCAGGCGGATTTCTTCTTTTGTTCCATACTTTTGTTCAATGAGTTCACGGCTGCCGTCTGTCGAAGCATTATCAACAACAATAATCTGCGGCACCAGACTTCCTGCAAGCAACGTATCCAGACAGGCTTCTATATATTTGATTCCGTTATAATTGGGGATAACTACCGTAGTCCGGCATTTTTTACTATCCATGCCACTCTGCTCCTTCGACATTTTATGTCAAATCATGATTTAGCTCATTCCGTTTTTTCAATGATGGAAGGGTCCCAAACAATCCGCATACCTCTTTCCCTGATTTTTTGGCAGAATTTCCGACTGATTTCCACATAATCTGCATCATCCTTCATACAATCCCGCCAGTTAAAACGTCCGGTCTGCGGATTTTTCAAATAAGGAAGTCCCATGATTTCTTCCATAATCTCTTCTCCTGCTTTGGAAGCCACCATACATCGTACATCTATCATTTCCGCTTCCTGACAAAGCACTGCCCTGTGCATGTAACCACTGTATTCCTTATGCAGCCCATTAAAAACAGGCTCTCCGGACGCCAAATATATTCCACCTGTTATTTTATTGTTTTTCCCAACCAGTTTACCACCCACTGCACCTACATCCGGTCGATTGGCCAGTAAATCCGGTTCATATACCACCCGGTAAAAGCCAAGATGCTTTAAATGCTGTACTTGACCATTCCATTCTCTGTATCTTAAGAAATCTTCCACTGCACGCTTCCCTGCATCATAGGCATAACGCTTACTTTCAGGGTTTTCTGCGGTAGAGGCCTCATGGCAACGCCAGTGATACAACACCTTGGGAACATGAGCGATGGGAAGCTCCTGTGCTTTTTCTGCACGCTTATTTTTACCCATCATGTGGCTGACTGCACGCAGCACCAAGTCAAAGTCTTGTGCCCCGTCACAAATCGGTCTGAATTGCAATTCCTGCAACAAAATGCGATTCATCACCAAGAAATGACAAATATAGTTATTGCTCAAAATTAAATCTAGATTAAATTTCGGCTTTTTATTTACCTCGTAGTATATCGTTTCATCGCTGTTACATTTATCCTCATCCGAGTATAACATCTGTAATTCTATTCCGTTCTGTTGTGCTGCATTAATACACGCCGCCATTTCATATAATGCATCTTCTGTCAGCACATCATCATGGTCAAGTAATCCCGCATAATCCCCTGTGGCATACATAAGTGCCTGATTGGTGTTTGCTGAGATACCTCCGTTTTGTTTTAATCTTTTATATTTGATTCTTTCATCCTGATAGGTACTTACTACACGTTCCACACAGTCGGAAGTACTGGCATCCGCAAGGATTAGCTCAAAGTTTCCGTAAGTTTGGACAAGCACAGACTCTATCATTCTGCGCAGATATTCTTCTTTGGTCTCATATGTGGGTACCAAAATACTGAACTTGCAATGAAGCATTTTCCCCTTCTGTCTTTGTTCTTCCAATACCTCTTCCGGTAAGTGTTCATAAAAATAAGCATCTGCTTTCTCTAATCCGATGCGTTCCCGCGCCGCATAATAAGCATGCTTAAATCCGTTTTTCTTCAAATAATTGATTGTTTTCCTTATATTGCTTATTTTCAGAATCTTTCCCATACAGGCTCCCACTAATGATACATCCGCATTTCATACAGGAAACCTGTGCACGGATGCACTAATATTCAAGAATCGCCCTGCTCCTTGCAAGGCGATTCCCAATATGAATTATTTACTGTTTTACAAATATGCTTTCAAGCTTTCTGTCAGCTTCTCTACCTTATCCTGTGCATCTTCAAGGCTTGTTCCCTTTACACCCATATAGAATTTAATCTTAGGCTCTGTTCCTGAAGGTCTTGCACAACACCAGGAATCATTGGTAAGGTCAAAGTAAAGCACGTTGGACTTCGGAAGACCCGTCTTACCTTCTTCACCGGTTTCTAAGTTCTTCAGCACGTCCATATCGTAATCTCTGAATTCTTTCACTGTAAGCTCTCCAAAGTTCTTAGGCGGATTATTGCGGAGCTTGTTCATCATTTCTGCAATCTGGGCAGCACCGTCGATGCCCTTTAAGGTGATTGCGTACTGTGTTTCTTTGAAATAACCATACTTCTCATATAATTTTACCATCTGATCCCAAACAGTAATTCCGTTCTTCTTGCACCATGCAGCCACTTCGCAGAGACACATAACCGCTACAATAGCATCTTTGTCTCTTGCATGGGTTCCTGCCAGACATCCATAACTTTCTTCCAGACCAAATACATAATTATTGGAGCCTGTCTGTTCAAAGAATTTAATCTGCTCACCGATATACTTAAATCCTGTGAGAACTTCAATAAACTTCACGCCGTAATCCTTGGCGATAGCTGCTGCCATGTTGGTAGTAACAATGGTACTTACCAAAGCAGGATTTTCAGGCATGGTACCTGTCGCGGTTCTTTCTCTTAAAATATATTCTGCAATCAGCATACCGGACATATTTCCTGTGAAAGGTACATATTCACCGGTCTTGCTGTCCAACGCATAAATACCCAGTCTGTCTGCATCGGGGTCTGTTGCCAGAACGATATCTGCATTCTTTTCTTTTGCCAGTTTAAGGGCAAGGGTAAATGCCTTGGGGTCTTCAGGATTGGGATAATCCAGTGTAGTGAAATTGGGGTCAGGCATTTCCTGCTCAGGTACAACATATACATGCTTAAATCCAAGTTCGGAAAGGATTCTTCTTGCGGGAACATTTCCTGTTCCGTTGAAAGGAGAATATACAATCTTGATATCATCGGCAACTTCCTTGATAATTTCAGGATGAATAATCTGCTTCTTTAACTCTTCCATGTATGCGTCATCAATTTCTTTGCCGATTACCTGATAAAGGCCTGCTGCCATGGCATCTTCTTTAGACATGGACTTTACTTCATGGTAATCTGTTACATTCTTTACTTCTGTAATAATTTCTTTATCTCTGGGGGCAGTAACCTGTGCACCGTCCTCCCAGTAAGCCTTATATCCGTTATATTCCGGAGGATTATGGCTTGCCGTAATTACAATGCCGGAAATACAGCCTAATTTACGAAGTGCAAAGGAAAGCTCCGGTGTGGGGCGAAGTGCATCAAACACATACGCTTTGATACCGTTTGCACAAAGACAAAGCGCTGCTTCATCTGCAAATTCGGGAGACATTCTTCTGGAATCGTAAGCAATTGCCACACCTCTGTCTTTGCCGCCCTGCTTGATTATGTAGTTTGCAAGTCCCTGAGTTGCTTTTCTTACGGTATAAATGTTCATACGGTTGGTACCTGCTCCGATTACGCCGCGAAGTCCGCCTGTACCAAACTCCAATTCTCTGTAAAAACGATCTTCTATTTCTTTTTCATCTGCTGCAATACCGCGAAGTTCCTCTTTAGTAGCCTCATCAAAGTACGCATCGTTTAACCAAAAATCATACTGCTCTTTGTAGCTCATAACAAATCCTCCTGAATTTTTATTCATGAATGAAATTCATTCATATTAAAGTATATCATATTACTGCTCTATTTTCAAAGCAAAGTCGCTTCTGTCAAGCGAAAAGTTTGGATTATAATAAGGGTCGCCTGCATCCAGCACTTCTTTCCACTTATTACGGAACTTTTCAGACTCCTGATTGTAGCGTTTTGCTTTTTCCCCCTCGTTGTCAAGCCCTCTGGAAATGGATTCGTAGTGATACAGCTCCGCAAAAGGGGTAAATACATTGAGAAGCCCCTTCTTACGCAGTTTCAGGCAAAAATCCACATCATTTAAGGAAATAGCAAAGCCTTCGTCCAGTCCTCCTACCTCTTCAAACAGACTCTTCTTTACCAAAAGACATGCACCGGTTACTGCAGAAACATTCTGTGTGTAGCAAAGTCTTCCCATATAGCCCAAATTTTCTCTGTGCTGACCGTAATGACTGTGTCCCGCCGTTCTGTGCGCCCCAAGGGCAAGTACCACTCCGGCATGCTGAATGGTTTTATTTTCATAATAAAGCTTACCGCCCACAGCCCCCACATCTTCACGCTGGGCATACATGAGCAATTCTTCCATCCAGTTTACCGTAATTACCTGCGTATCGTTGTTTAAAAGTAAAATGTAGTCGCCCGCTGCATGGGATACACCAAAATTGTTTACTGCCGAATAATTGAATCCCGCTTTTTCCGAAGGCGCTTTGTAGGTTACCACCTTCACCTGCTCTGCATCTTCCAGTTCTTTGTAATAATCAAAGATTTCCTGCGTAGTGCTGTTATTCTCCACCACGATAATTTCATAATTTTCATAAGTGGACTTTTCGACAATAGACGAAATACAACGTCTTAAATCCGACGCATGGTCTTTATTCGCTATTACGATTGATATTTTGGGATTTCCCACAATCGAATATCTGATTTTAAATATAGTTTCAAAGGCTCTGGTAGATGTAATCTGAAAATGGTCATATCCGTGACGTTTCAAATGGTCTGCCACTGCCCCTTTTGCCGCCTGCACCGCATAGGGCTTTGCATCAATGCCGGAAGCTACGCTTCCCGCATGGGAACGCCAATAATAAAGAAGCCTCGGTACATGTACCACCTTTTTTGCACGATCAGTCAGCCGAAGAATCATATCATGATCCTGGCTTCCGTCAAATTTGGAGCGGAACAGTTCTGTACCGTCAAGCAAATTCCTCGCAAACACACTGAAATGACAAATATAATTATTGGCACGCAAATTATCAATGGCATAATCCGGCTTAAAGTGCATGGTCAGCATATGATTAATGTCATTACCTTTAAAGGTGGTCTCATCACAATATATGTAATCCGCCCCCTGCTCATTAATCACCTTCACGTATTCATAAAGCGCCGACGGGTGAAGTATGTCATCATGATCAAATAAACCGATGTATTCTCCCGTGGCCAATTTCAGACATTCATTGGTATTACCTGAAATGCCGGCATTTTTTTCAAGTTTTTGATAAACAATGCGGCCTTTATCTGCCTTAATGTATTCTGCGCAGATTTCACCCACATAAGCATGTTCTGCATCGGAACCGTCCGCAAGACAAAGTTCCCAGTTTCCGTAGGTCTGGTTTGTCACAGATTCTATCATTTCCCGCAAAAAGCTTTCCGGCGTATTATAAAGCGGCACCAAAATACTGATTTTAACCGCTCTTTCAAACACAGTCTCCTGCTGACGCACTCTCTCAGCCTCATCAGGAAAACTTTTCGTACCATAGCGTTCCATCGCCTGCCGCTCAATACTTTTATATTTCAGTTTTGCAACCACGCCCCGCAGGTTTCCGCAATTTTTCAACCGGTCTCTCTGGCGGATGGCAAAATGCATCCCCTTACGAAGCGGCGATGACATTTTCCATAAAGGATTATTTTTGATTCTGTTTAGTTTAAACGTAAGTTCCTCGTTTTTTGCCTCCAAAACTGCAACGCGTTCCGCTAAATCTGCCGTTTTTATATGTTCTTTTTCGTAGGCTTCCCTGTAATCCATTGTTACAATCCTTTCTACGCTTGTTTTTCTGCCTCTGTGTCAGAGCTTATTTCTTTTTGTTTTTGGCTTCCGAATCCTCCACCTGTTTCAGACTTCCGTCCACCTGCAACACCCAACTGCTCCAATTCACTAATTTTTGTCTGGAACACCTATCCTCTTCCAGCATGCCAAACCGATACTCTCCATCAGGAATATCTTCCAATCTGACCTTTCCGGCAAATCCGGTTAAATCCACATTTAACTGGTCTGTCAAATTTTTCCTGATATCCGGCCTGTATCTATCCTGTACGGCAATGTACAGAACCTGCTTACTTTCCTTATTTTCAAGCAAAAGCGTTTTTTTGTAACACGCGTTATTTGCGCCGATAACAAAGGAATATCCTTGAAAATAATAACCCATATCTTCCGCCTTTGGTTCTGCTTCCCCTTTTCCCGGAGCCACCCCGTATTTCCATTTATAAATATCCATGGCACCTTCCATTCCGATAACAACACAGCCGTCCTGCCTTATATTTTCAGGCAGTCTGTCCTTCGCTGTCACCTTTGCCCATGGCATATCAAGCGTCACCTGATAAGAAAACGCCGGCGAGTACTCTGATTCCAACATATCATTTGTAAGATATTTGTGATAAAAAGGATCTGTCCCATATATCTTCTGATGTTTTTCATACAAAACATCCTTTTCCCGCAAAAGACGAAGCTGTTTTTCTTCCGATTCCCCGTCTTTTCCGCGGCTTAAAGACTCATGATGGTACAAAGTAACATCATTTCTTACAATATTATAATATCCCGCTTCAAAAAACTTATAGCACAAATCCACATCATTAAAAGCAACTGCCAATGCCTCCTCAAAGCCGCCTACCTGTTCAAAAACAGACTTTTTCACAAGCAGACATGCACCGGTTACCGCAAGCATATTGTGAACTCCTCTGTTTCTTCCGTAATACCAGTCTGTCTTGTCCGAAAGAAACTGCAATTTATGCGCAGGTCCCACACGCAAATTAGTGATACCTGCATGCTGAATGATATCAGAATCAGGATAAAGAAGCTTTGCGCCAACTGCTCCCGCATAGGAAAGCATAGCTTTTTCTACCAGCAGGGAAAGCCAGTTCTCCTGAACAATTTCCATGTCGTCATTTAAAAACAATAACAGATTTCCCTTGGCATAGTCTGCTCCCATATTACACATACGGGAAAAGTTAAAGGTCATAGGTCTATGGTAATAACGTATCAGTTCTCCTTCCACATACTCCCATGCCTTCTCATTTTGTACAGCAATTTCTGTCTGAATCCTTTCCTTATTTTCTTCATTGCTTCCATTATCAACAATTACTATCTCATAAGGAAATTCGCATTTTGTCCTATCTAAAAAAGAACGGATACAGGTAAACAGTACATCCGGGTTATCTTTTGACGGAATTATCACGGATACAAAAGGACTTTCCGCGTTATTTCCTGTTTGCACACGGCAAGACTCCAATTTCCAGTTCTTCACAGTATCATATGCACATTCTTTTCCATGGAATAAAATTTCACTCAAATGATAAACCGGCACGCAATCCCCGTTTCGCATACTAAAGGCACCGCTTCGGCAAAGCACCCGCATAAGAAGCTCATACAGACCTTCCCCTCCTACATGCTCAGATACAACAAAATCATCCGCAAGCAGTAACAATTCCTTTCTTCTGACAGCGGTTAAACTGCCGAAATAAAAGTAGGAAAGGAAACTGTCGGGAGCAAAATCCGGTTTAAACCACGGGTTCTTCCTTTTCCCTTCTACCCTTACGTCTTCATCTCCGTAAATCACGATTATATTTTTGTTTTCCAAGAAGCATTTTGCCATCTCACATACTGCAAAATCAGCCAAATCTCCCTCAAAAGCCTGAAATAAAATAACATCCGCTTCGCATTTTTTTATACAAGAAAGTACCTCCTGCATTTTCAATCTGCGAATCTCTTCCGGCAAAAGCAAAACAAAGGAAAAAACAGCATTATTGTTGTTTTTTTCGTCAAAAACTTCCAAATATCGACATTTTAAACCGTTTTTTGAATGAATTCCTTCATTTTGTTTTCCAAATCTTTCATCATTGTCCTTTACTTCTGCATTTGTCAGACTTATTTCACTTTCCCTCACAACAAGACCGTCAACTTTAAGCCGTTCCTCCTGTATTGTTATCCACTTTTCATAGGACATCATTTTTTCGAAAAGTTCTTCCGCATATTGCTTTTCCTGTTTATTTATCAGAATATTTTTCAGTCCCTGTTTCAGTGAAGTCACTTTTAATTCCTTTCTGTGCATTTATTATCCTAAGCAGGTGTTCTGCACAAAGTATTATTTAGCCAAACAGCTTCTTCTTACCTGCAATTATCGTTTCTGCAAGTTCTTTTGTCAAAGGAGCAATTTCCAATTTAACAGACAGTACATTTTCCCCTGTTCTGGGCAATTCACTCAGTTTAATTGTCATATTAGGGTCTGTTGTTGCAAAAACAAAGGAATCCTTCTCAAGCGGCGTTCCGTTGGAAACAATGCATTTCTTATTAAAAGGTACTGCAATCCCATTAACAAGCAGTTCCTTTAGCTTCACAACACAATATTTGTCTGCCGGGTCAATACGGAGCGCAGTCACGTTTCCGTCAAAAGGAATTTCCGCTTCAATTACATTCTCTTCTGTATAAATGTCCGGCAAATAGTAGGAATCCGCTTCTGAAAATCCGGTTCCTCTGTCCAAATAAACCTGAATCCTTTTATCCAAAATTTCCTGCAAATGTTTTTCCGTCAGTACCTTGGGATCTACCGCGTAAGTTCCGATTGTTGCACGGATTTCACCCATAGACTTGCGTTTTCCTGTCACATGCTTCTGAAATTTTAATTCCTTTTCACGATACTCATCCGCTTCTGCCGGTGTGATACCAAGCCTCTTTATAATATAATCTAAATTTAATTTATTTCGTTTTTCTTCCTCAAGTACATAACAGTACACTGCTCGGAACGCAATTTCCTTTGACGGAACTACCTCTTCTTTTGTCCACTCATAGTCAATAACAGTCCAGTTGTCTCCGTCTACCAAAATATTGGCAAATATCAGGTCATAATCTGCAACCGCTTTTTCTTCTCCGTAAGAAATGAACTCCAAATACTTGTCAAACAAGCTATAAAATGCCTCAGTATCATCCTTTTCCAAGCTTTCATCCAAAAGCATTTCCAGTGTTTTTCCTTTTTCAAAGGGAAAAGCAGCATAGCCTTTCTCTTCCACCCACTTACAGGCATTCACGGAAAGCCCGCTACCCTCGTACCGCTCAGAAAGCTGCTTGTAATAGCTTTCCATCTTCTTTACGTGGGAAACTGCATGAGAAGATAGCGGAATTTTGCGAATTTCCTTTCCTTCCTTTGTTTCTGCAAGTTCCGTTCTGAGTACATATTCATCTATTCTGTCATTGGAATATTTGGCATAGACAGTTTCAGGCTCTTTTCCGATTACCACCATATAGGAATTAGAAAAGACATCAAACAAGCGGTCTGTAATTACACCGTCAAAAACATACTTTTCATTGAAGAGAACCATCCTGTCCCTGTCAAAATTACGCATGTTATTTGTAAGTTCTCCCATTTCAGGAAGCCTTTTATCCGAATAAATCACTGTAGGAAACTTATAATCAGGATAGGGATAATAAAAGGCACGCTGTTTCACACCACAGTTATCCATAATTCTTTCCAAACCCGGTCGTGTAAAGGTTCTGGCACTTCCGCCATCCGGATAGCCTTCCAATCCGCTGAAATAAGTGCCTACATGGTCTTCCTTACATCCTGCCCAGTACTTTAAGCCGAATTTATTCTCAATGGCAATCACAAGGCGTCCGCTTACTTTAACATGCTTCATCATGATTTTCAGAAAATCTTCATATGGAGTTTCTGTTCCCATATAGGACTGGGCATATTCAAATACCCCTATCAAGCAGACATAATCATAATCCATAGGAAGCTCCGGCTCAATATCACTGAAGTTTCCCACGCAAATCCTGATATTATCCCTGTCCTGATTGCGGTACGCATTGATATGGCTTCTTTTGGCAGACAAATCTACGCAAGTTACCTCTCCTGCCTTTTCTGAAAGCTTATCGGTAATTGCCCCACATCCGGAACCGATTTCCAGTACTTTGTGACTCTTATCAATGGGAAGCCAGTCTACAATATTGGCACGAAGCGGCGATAAATGATATAAAATCGGCCAGCTTCCCTCTCTCTCAATGATAGAGGGATACTCCACTCTTGATGCAGTCTTTACAATAGAAAGCAGTTCATCTTCAATTGCACCGTCACTGTACAAATCCTCTCCCGGATAATGACGATAATCCAAAGTAACCTTGCCAATTTGTTTTGGCAAGGCACTAATTAGTTCTTCCTGTTTTAAGTGTAACGGCTTCATTCTTTCTCGTTTTCCTTCCACTTGTTCTGTTAACAATTCGCATCGGCCACTTTGACATCAGAATTCATATCAAAATAACCCACTGTATTTTTATCAGAAATCACTGTAATATTCAGCACGTCATATAATCTGTGATAAACCTGAAAATCTTCCTTTTCATATCCCGTAACCCCCAGGGAAAGCAGATATTCTCCGCCCTGTAGATTGATTTCCTGCGTAAATGTAATTTCTTTTACACAGCCCGCCTTAACAGGTTCTAAGAAAGCCTTCTCTATCAGGGTATTGGTTCCCGTAATTTCCACACCTTTTATATTTTTGATGGTAAATGCAAAGATAGGGGCTTCCACATCTTCATGAAAACGCACCTTCATATGCACACTACAGGGCTTCCCTTTTAATATGGTACTCGTATCACGGTTCATACCATCTGTTATTTTATATGTTTCTATGGTAGCTGCCCGTGTACCGTACTCAAGCAATTCCGGATTTACTACGTTTGCATTTATTCCCTCTGTACTACTTGCTGTTTTTATACCATCTGCACTGGCTGCTGCAGCAGCTTCTATCTCTTCATCATCCAACAGGCTGGTGTTTGTTCCGTCATCAGAAACATACTGACCTACCAACACCTGCTTGTAGACATCAATCATCTCCTTGGGACTTCCCTCACCCAGCTTCACTCCCTGATTCAGCAAAACTACACGGTCGCAATATTTGCTGATACTGCTGAGATCATGACTGACAAACACAATGGTTTTCCCCATCTCTTTAAATTCTTCAAATTTGTGATAACACTTTGCCTGAAAGAACACATCACCTACAGATAACGCTTCATCCACAATCAATATTTCCGGTTCAATATTAATGGCAACGGCAAATGCCAGCCTCACAAACATACCGCTGGAATATGTTTTGCAGGGCTGATATACATAATCTCCAATATCTGCAAAGCTTAAAATGTCATCCATTTTGGCATCGATTTCTTTTTTGGAAAATCCCATCATGGTTCCGTTTAAGTACACGTTCTCAATACCGTTATACTCCATATTAAAGCCTGCACCAAGCTCCAAAAGAGCTGAAACACGTCCGTTTACATTAACATCACCGCGTGTGGCATTAAGCACGCCTGTAATAATCTTCAAAATTGTCGATTTGCCGGAACCGTTGGTACCGATAATTCCCACGGTCTCCCCTTGATAAATCGTCATATCCACGCCTTTTAGCGCATAGTGTTCTTTATATTTTTTCTTTCTGCCAAGTCCCAATGCTTCTTTCAGCCGGTCCGAAGGCTTGTTATACAGTTTATAAGCCTTTTCCAGGCCACTTACCTGTATTGCAATTTCTTTCTTGTTTTCCATGGAAACGTTCCTTCCGTCTCATTATAAAACATCTGCAAAATGCACTTTTAATCTCTTGAAAATCAATGTTCCCACGCAAAATAAAGTCACTGTAAACAGCCAAAAATACGTGGAAGAATAAAAATGCTCATAAAACCAGTTATGTCCGTAAATGGCATCACGGTATCCGTTTACAATATATACCAGCGGATTGAGCTTAAGCAGCGTCACCACTTTGTCATCATTAAACATATTAATATTCCATAGTATCGGTGTCGCCCACATACCAACCTGCAGGGCAATATTAATAATCTGTGCCAAATCTCTGAAAAAAACCACAACTGCACAGGTACAATATGTTGCCGCGAGCACCAGCATAAACAGGCAAAAGCTGTAATAAACCACCTGAATCATGTTAATGGTGGGATAATAACCGTATACTGCCGCTACAATCAGTAAAATCACCACAAAAAAGATGTGGATAAAGGTAGCTGCTACCAGCTTGATAATTGGCAAAATACTGATATTAAACACCACTTTTTTGACAAGATAACTGTATTCCAAAAGCGCATTGGTTCCGTTGGTAATCATTTCCGAAAAATAAAACCACGGAACAAGCCCTGATGTCAAAAACAGCACATACGGTACCTCCACACCACTGGCAACCATCTCACTTCTGGTATTAAATATTACGTCAAATACAATCCAGTACATCAGTACTGTAACAACAGGCTGAATCAGCGCCCAAATAAAGCCCAGATAAGAACCTGCATATCTTTTTTTAAAATCATTTTTGGCAAGTTTCCAAATCAGTTCCCTGCTTTGAAACAATTCCCTCGGTATCACTAACAGCCTGTCATAATAGATTCCGAATATCACACAGGCCAAAACCAAAAGCACACAGGCGCAATACTTCTTTAAATTCTCTGTATGCTGGTCCGGCGCAAGCGGATTATAATGGTTTAATATCACAATTGCCACAATCAGACAGATTGCATAAAAAATACCGACACCTACCGGTTTGGGAATGCTTTTCATCCTTCTGATACCGGTTTTTTCTTTCTTACTTTTCATGCTCCGTTAACCATTCTTTCTATTTTCGGTATATTCTTTCAGTCCGCCCCACTTTTGGTCTTTTTCAGACATAATCAGCTCAGTTCCGGGGGCAATAGGCCACTTGATACCGATATCAGGGTCATCATATTTAAGACCGCCTTCATCATTGGGATGATAGAAGTCGGTACATTTATACGCAAATTCTGCATAATCGGAAAGCACAACAAACCCATGTGCAAAATTTTTGGGGATAAAAAATTGCTTTTTGTTTTCCGCGGAAAGAACCACTCCGTACCATTTCCCATAGGTTTCGGAACCGGGACGTAAATCTACCGCTACGTCAAACACTTCCCCTGCAATCACTCTTACCAGCTTGTCTTGAGGGTAATTAATCTGAAAATGAAGTCCGCGAAGCACATTTTTTACGGAAGAAGACTGATTGTCCTGCACAAATACCTGATCTATTCCTGCCTCCTTATAATCATTATAATTATAACTTTCCATAAAATAGCCTCTCGCATCCCCAAACACAGCAGGGGTGATAACTTTCAATCCTTCTATTTCACATGTTTCAACTGTAATCTTTCCCATAGTAACTCTCCTGTTTTTTGTTTTCCTTCACCGTTTTCTCTGCGTTTTGCTTTCTTTACCGCTCCTTACAAACCTTCCGCAACCTCTTTTAGATATTTGCCGTAATCTGTTTTCATAAGGGGCTGTGCAAGATTAAGGAGTTGCTCTTTGTCAATAAATCCTCTCTTATATGCAATCTCCTCAATACAGGAAATATAAAGTCCCTGGCGCTTCTGAAAAGCCGCCACAAAATCTGCCGCATCCAAAAGGGAATCATGATTTCCGGTATCAAGCCACGCAAATCCTCTTCCCATGGTTTCTACACGAAGAGTTCCTCTTCGTAAATATTCATTGTTAATACTTGTAATTTCAATTTCACCTCTTGCGGAAGGCTTTACATTCTTTGCAATTTCCACTACATCATTGTCATAAAAATATAATCCCGGCACCGCATAATTGCTCTTGGGATTGGCCGGTTTTTCTTCGATGGAAATCGCTTTTCCCGTCTCATCAAATTCCACTACACCATACTCTCTGGGATCACGCACATAGTAGCCGAATATGGTTGCACCACTCTCTCTGGACGCCACTTCCCTAAGCATTTTGGAAAAGCTCTGACCATAGAAAATATTATCACCAAGTACCAGTGCCACGGAATCATTTCCGATAAAATCCGCACCGATAATAAATGCATCTGCAAGACCTCTTGGAACCTCCTGAACAGCATAGGCAAACTTCATGCCAAGCTGACTTCCGTCTCCTAAAAGTTCTTCAAAAACCGGCAAATCTCTGGGAGTTGAAATAATAAGTACTTCTCTGATTCCCGCCAACATCAATGTTGACAGAGGATAATAAATCATCGGTTTGTCATAAACCGGCATAATCTGTTTACTGATTGCTTTTGTAAGGGGATAAAGTCTTGTTCCTGACCCTCCCGCCAAAATAATTCCTTTCATGAAAAATACCTCCGTACAGTATTTTCGCCTGCTCCCTCTTGTTTTAGGGCATAATACGCATAGCTTATACTAGTATACCACAAAATGGGAGTGATTGTAAATCACTCCCATTTTTTAACCAAAGTTTTATTCTTTTTATTATACTCTTTATACATTTTTATACATAGCATCGTAATACTTCTGATAATCGCCGCTGGTCGCATTCTTCATCCAGTCTTCATGTTCAAAATACCACTGAATTGTCTTGCGGATACCTTCTTTGAACATGGTTTCCGGTTCCCAACCGATTTCAGCCTTAATCTTATCAGGTGCAATGGCATATCTTCTGTCATGTCCCTTACGGTCAGCCACATATTCAATCAGATTTTCACTGACCAGTTCTTTTCTGGGGTCACCTTCCGGAAGCATATCCTGCAAGGTATCTAAGATGATATGCAAAATTTCAATATTCTGCTTTTCATTGTGACCGCCTACATTGTATGTTTCGAACAGTTTTCCTTGTTCCTGTACCATATCGATTGCCTTGGCATGGTCTTCTACATAAAGCCAGTCACGCACATTCTTACCGTCTCCGTAAACCGGAAGCTTTTTCCCTTGGAGCGCATTGTTAATCATAAGAGGAATGAACTTCTCAGGGAACTGATAAGGTCCGTAATTGTTGGAACAATTTGTAATATTGGCAGGAAACTTATAAGTATCCATATATGCTTTCACCAACATATCTGAGCTTGCTTTACTTGCGGAATAAGGGCTGTGAGGATCATAAGGTGACGTCTCATAGAAGAAGGCATTCTCATCATCAGGAAGTGAACCGTATACCTCATCTGTGGAAACATGAAGGAACTTTTTCCCTTCTTTGAAGCTGCCGTCAGGAAGCTCCCATGCTGCCTTGGCACAGTTTAACATTACCGCTGTTCCCAAAACATTCGTCTGCACAAACACTTCGGGATTTGCAATACTTCTGTCTACATGGCTCTCTGCCGCAAAATGAACCACTCTGTCAATATCGTTTTCTGCAAAAATCTTTGCAATTGCTTCCTTATCACAAATATCAGCCTTTACAAAAGTATAATTTTCTCTTTTTTCCACTTCTGTAAGGTTTTCCAGATTACCTGCATAAGTAAGCGCATCCACATTAATAATTCTAATCGTATCTCCGTATTTTTTGAACATATAATGAATATAGTTGGAACCGATAAAACCGGCACCGCCTGTGACCAAATAAGTTCTCATATCATCTCTCCGTTTCCGTTTTTCTTTAAGGGCAACATGCCTTTGCCCTTATCTTTACTACTATAACGCTTTTTTAAAAATAAAACAACCTTAATATCCCAAATAACTGATGTTCATATCCACGTTGCCACCGATACCTGTCACTTTTCCCTTAGAGGAGTATTGCCACATATCGTATCTTGTTCTGTCATATGTGGGTGTCGCCGCATACTGTGCAAGCCAGATTTTGTAACCGGTCAGACTTGGTGTATCCATATACTCATTAAACCATGTTTTGTTTGCATAAATACCGGTCTTATACCCTGAATTCTGGATAGTCTGACAAAATGCCTTACATACCGCTGTTCTGGTGCTGGGACTGATGCCGTCCGCTCGTCCGCCGCTGGCTTCCACATCAAGGAAAATAGGATAAGTCAGATTATATCCTTTCACAAGACTAAGTGCCATGGACGCCTCTTCCACCGCTTCCACTTCATTCGTTGCCTGCGAGAAGAAGTAGACACCTACCTTAAGTCCTGCATTTTGTGCCCCTTTGATATTGGTATGGAAGGTCGGGTCTTCAATCAACGCGCCGGTTGTGGAACCACGATATCCGCATCTGATAATAACATAGGAAATACCGCTATTCTTTACAGCATTCCAGTCAATAGTTCCGTTCCACTTGGAAACGTCAATTCCCAGATTTCCGGAACCGTTATCAAGTACTCCGTTGGAATTAAAATTATATTTTGCTCCCTGAATTACCTGTTCTCCGGTTACCTTGTTTCCATTCTTATCAAAATAATAAACACTGCCGTCTATGGTCTGCCATCCGGTGTAACGGTACTCTCCGGTAGTCTTACTTATTTTACGGTAGAACTCTTTAATGTCACCGTTAAAATAGTCTGCATACTTTGCTTCCCTGAAATTGCCGTCACTGCCTTTTACATAAAGCACTTCTCCGTCTGTAGTTTTCAGATTACTTTGTGTATCATTCTTTACACTATCCGCCGGACTCGGTGTCGCTGTAGGTGTTACGGAAGGCGTCACTGTAGGTGTCACCGTGGGACTTGTACTTGCCGTAGGACTTACCGAAGCGGTAGCTGTAGGGCTTACTGAAGCGGTAGCTGTAGGACTTGCTGTTACCGCCGGCGTCGATGACGGTGTCGCAGAAGGTATTGCCGTGGGCGTTGCTGTCGCTGCCGCTGTAGGTGTCACTGTCGGCGTAGGCGCTTCTGTCGGTGCCTGTGTCGGCTCTGCCGTTGGCTCCTCAGTCGGTGCCTGTGTCGGCTCCTCGGTGGGTGCTTCTGTCGGCTCCGCAGTAGGCGCTTCTGTCGGCTCCGCGGGCGCTTCCGTCGGCTCTGCAGGTGCTTCTGTTGGCCCTGCAGGTGCTTCTGTCGGCTCCGCAGGTGCTTCTGTCGGCTCACCGCCCGCTTCTGTCAGCAGCCGGAATCCGACTGCTGCTTTTGCACTGGGATCCACAATATTGCTTCTGTCCACTTTTTCATAACTCTCTGTTGTCTGTTCCGTTCCTTCTATCAGGGTCTTAGTTGATTCTACCCATTCAACGGTATCTGTGTTAGTCGATTCCACTACGGTTTCGTTCACTTTGGTATCTTCCACCGCAACATTAACCTGTGCTTCTGTCTTAATTTCATTTACTACATCAACCTTTTTATATTCAATGGTGTCACGAACGGTAATTGCTGTAGCATCTGTCGAGAAGCTGTATTCTTCAAGGTCACTTGGTCCGATTATTTTCACCTGGTATTTTCCGGGTTCAATATTTTTTTCATAAATGATTCCGTCTTTATCTTCATCCTTCAGAGTGTATGTGTTTCCGGAGGGTTTGGTAACTTCAACTTCAAAAACAATGTTCGGTATCAATTTTCCCGACTTTTTGTTGATAAACTTAATTTTCAAGTCTTTTTGAATGGAAGTAAGATTCATTTCCACTTCAATCTTACCTGTTTGTTCATCTACCACCGTAGCTTCTTTTTCAATCTCTTCAAGCTCCGCTGCATATACCTTCGATGCCTGTGCATCCGAGATAGCTAAAAGACCGCTTTCTCCGATAACGGGAATATTTTCCACGCCCTCACCGACTTCTGCAAATGTAGCTATCTGCTTTTCATCCATCTTGGTACCTACATAAATAGAGCCTACCACACCTGCCAGAATCAGAACCACCAAGCCGGTAAACATCACAATATGGTCTACCATACTCATATTCATGAGAAAATCCGCTATTTTCCCGATGCCTCTCGGTTCGTCATCCTCATCGTCTTCATCTTCGTAGTCTTCATCGTCCTCGTCGTCTACGTCGTAATCCTCGTCGTCTTCCTCATCTTCGTAGTCTTCATCGTCCTCGTCGTCTACGTCGTAATCCTCGTCGTCTTCCTCATCTTCGTAGTCTTCATCGTCCTCGTCGTCTACGCCATAGTCTTCATCATCTTCTGCATCTTCGTAGTCTTCATCATCCTCGTCGTCTACGCCATAGTCTTCATCATCTTCTGCATCTTCGTAGTCTTCATCATCCTCGTCGTCTACGCCATAGTCTTCATCATCTTCTGCATCTTCGTAGTCGTCTTCATCAAAATCCATCCAGTCAAGCTCTTCCGGTCTTTTGTGCTGTTTCTTCTTTTTACTGTTCATTCCTCGCAGCAAAATTTCCATTTATGTAAACCTCCAAATGTAATACTTTTGTAACATTTTCTTTTCATCCCTTTGAATTATACCATTTTTACTATATCTATACAATCATTTTATCTATTTCCCATTTACGCGATAACTTAACATTTTTTTCCAAAAAAAAACAGCACTCCGGTATTTTTACAGAGTGCTGTTTCTCACATACTTTACTATATCTTTTTTAACTTACATAGTTATCGAAGTAACCCTGAATCAGAATAACCGGAGTACCTTTATCACCGGAACCGCTGGTAAGGTCGCAAAGAGAACCGATTAAGTCTGTCAGCTTTCTGGGAGTTGTTCCCTGAGAAGCCATATCACCTACCAGATTATCTTTCTTTTCTCTGATACGGTTGGAAATTGCTTCCTTCAATGCTTCACCGGACAAATCCTTAAAGTCATTATCTGCAAGGTATTTCAGCTTCACTTCGTTGGGTGTTCCCTCCAAACCGGGTGTGCTTGCAGGTGAAACTACAGGGTCGGCAAGTTCCCAAATCTTTCCAACGGGATCTTTGAATGCACCGTCACCGTATACCATAACTTCTACATGTTTTCCGGTCTTTTCCAAAATCTCCTTCTGAATGTCCAAAACCAAATCAGTACATTCTCTGGGGAACAGCTTAATGCTGTCCTCTGTAGACTTATTAGAACCAAGCAAACCGTACTTTTCGTTACAGCCGCTTCCGTTTACGGGACTGTTTAAAATATCATCAAGACCACATACCACTTCTGCGCCGCATGCCTTGAGAATTCTCTTGGAACGTGCACGTGTATGAATGTCACAGGTAAGCACCTTCTTTGTGTAATTCAGAATCTTGCGGCAGTCATTTGCAAAAATCACTTCTACTTCTGCGCCTGATTCACGAATCAATTCACTGTAATAATCAACATAATCAACACCTGTAAAAGGATGTACGTTTGCTCCGAACAGTTCTCTGTACTTTTCAAGTGTCAGCACATCGCTGTAAGGGTTTACGCCTGCTTCGTCAAGCTGATCCCATGATACTAATTCATTACCGACTTCGTCGCTGGGATAGCTGAGCATAAGCACAACTTTCTTTGCACCTTTTGCAATACCTCTTAAGCAGATTGCAAAACGGTTTCTGGACAAAATAGGAAAAATAACACCGATCGTCTCTCCACCTAATTTGTTCTTAACATCTTCAGCAATGGCATCTACCGAAGCGTAATTTCCCTGAGCACGGGCAACGATAGATTCTGTGACTGCGATTACGTCTCTGTCTCTGAGTTCAAAGCCTTCGCTCTGCGCTGCTTCCAGTACGCTGTCTGTCACGATTTTTACCAAATCATCGCCTTCTCTGATGATGGGACAACGAATACCTCTTGATACTGTTCCGACTTTTCTTTCCATATAGATTTTTTCTCCCTTGGTGTTTAGATTTGTACAACCGTACAACAACATATATTATTATAATCCAAGTACGTAAAATTGCAAATAAAAAATTACAAATACGCCTTAATTTTTTCAATCATCTCTTCGTACCCGTTTTCTGTCAGATACACTTTATCGGGATTCATCTGAAATACACCGCCCCATTCATCGCCATCTTTGTACTTGGGAACCAAGTGCATATGGAGATGGCATCCGGTATCACCGTAGGCACCGTAATTAAGCTTATCCGGCGAAAACGCTTTGTGAATCGCCACTGCAGCTCTGTTTACGTCTGCAAAGAAACGGTTTCTTTCTTCCTCGCTGATATTTACAATTTCACTGACATGATCCTTGTAAGCTACGATGCATCTGCCCGGCTTACTCTGTTCTTTAAACAGAATTAACTGGCTCACATCCAAGTCGCAAATTTTGATACCGAACTTCGCAAGAAGTTCTCCTCCCTGACAATATCCACAGTTGTTCATAGTTTTTCCTCCGTTTTGTTTTTTATACCCTTTGGGCTTTTTTATTTATTTTATCTTTGTACATGACCTCATCCGCTTCCCTGACATAATCATCCAGCGTTTTGTCTGTGTTCATATCAGTGCATATGCTTCCCACGCTGACGGAAACTTCGAATGGTAATTGCAATGCTTTCGCCTCCCGGTCAATCTCTTCCCTGACTGCTGCTGCAACCGTTTCCGGTTCTCCTCTCTGTGCTCTTTGCAGAAAAATCACAAACTCATCGCCTCCGGTCCGCACAGGGATGGCATTCTTCGGAACATTTCCAAGAATTGCTTTTGCAATCATCTTAATGGCAATATCACCATACTCATGTCCAAAGTTGTCATTAATATATTTCAATCTGTCCATATCCATAAACAGAATTGCAAAATCTTCTTTTAACATCTTCTTTTCCGCAAACATTTTGCGTCCGAACCGCTGATAGCCGGTGCGGTTGTACAATCCCGTCATGGCATCCTTCACATATAAATCGGAAAGTTCTTTGTTCAAATACTGCAGTTTTTCTTTCTTATGAAGATTTTCCATTGCAGAAGTCAGTACATTCATTACCTTAAACAGATATTGCTTTTCCATAAGATAAACTGCATTCCGGATTACAAAATACCCCACCGTTCGTTCTCTGAAATGCAACGGTAAAAACAAAAAGTCCGTACCGCCCTTCGGGAACTCAAACATAGGGAATATCCCGTTTATTACCTTAGGTTCTCCTTCCAAAACATTTCCGTCCTCATAGGCAAATTCAACCATCATCTGCTCAGGATATCCGCAAACCTCAAAATCATCTTCTCCCAAAAACTGGTTGTCTACATAATCAGGATTTTTCCGAAAATCATTCAGTCTCTCATCCAGCACCAAATACATGGCATCACACTGAAAAGCCGGAATGCACTTGGGAATCCAATATGTCATTTCCCTCACATTGTTGCAGCGCATCAACTCATATTCAAGGGCTATCACCTGTTCTTCAAAATTGTCGGTTTCAATTTCATACATAATCCGGTCTTTTGCCTGTTTTCTTCTGTCAACCACTTCTCCGCAACAACCGCAGCTTTCCGCCGGAATGTATCTGGTTTTCGTATAGTTAAACCTTGAAACCGTTTCTCCGTTCCATATTCTAAGTAAAAGGTCCGCGCAGGTATACCCCACCTCTTCTCTGATATGGCTGACTGTTGTAATCGATGGTGTGAAATAAATCGCTTTGTCAAAATTATCAAATCCGGTTACACAGAAATCATCCGGTATCTGCAGTCCTTTCTCCGTTGCAGCCTGACAGACTCCCACTGCAATATTGTCATTGGCACAGATAATGGCATCCGGCAGACTTTTTTTCTTTTCGGAAAGTGCCCGGAAGCCATCATAACCACAACGATACTCATAACTGCCAAAATAAAAATCTTCCTCGCTGTAGGAGATTCTGTATTCTTCCATGAATTCCTTTAATGCATGTACACGCTTTTGGTTCTCATAATTTTCTTCATCACCCATAATGAACCAATAATTTTTGCAGGAATGTACCTCATACAAGTGTGCAATCACTTCCCTGATAGCCCGGCAATTGTCAATTCCCACATAGTAAAAATCCTCGATTTCATTGGCAATGGAAATCACCGGTTTCCCTGATGCTTTTGCTTTTTTGATGATATCCCTGCATACATCCTTACGGCTTATATTGTTAAGGTCGAGAATAATTCCGTCAAACTCTTTTAAATCCGGCAACCGGTGAATATTATACTCTCCCGTGTTATAGGATTCATCCAGACTAAAGTCCCCTGAACTGTTAAAGATATATAAATTAATATCTTCTCCTGTCTCCTTGATTTTTTGCAAAATTCCGGAAGGCCATGCGTATGTAATATATCGTTTCCACCCTCCCATAATTAATGCAATTTTCTTCATATGCGTTCCTCTTCAATCATTCATCTCAAAAAGCCAAGAAGTGAAGGCCACTTCTCCATAAGTCCGATATTCATATCGGAATGCTCTATTTCCCTTGAAAATCTGTAAACTGTTTTGACTACATCCGAAAAAGTAAGACACTCTCCCTTTTCCGACCAGATAGCTGTAAGCATCTCATAAATCAAAAACACACTTGCTACCGATAAATTCACTTTATCATAAATACATCCGTCATATACACCGCCGCAAAAATAAGTATCTATAAAATATACCAATAACTGCTCGCTCATAACCTTCCAGTCAATATCGCTCCTGTCAAGCCAGTTTGCGAATCCCTTTTGCAGCTTGCAATAAGCGTCCCTGCCTCCTGCATAAAGTATCTTTTCCATCCGGCGCAAATGTACACCCCAGTCTTCCCTGAGCAGTTCCAGTTGATATAACCGATCATATAATTTCCGGGAGCAATAATACCTTTTTCCTGTACAACCTTCAAGTATCTTTAACTTTTCATCCACAAAGGCTTCTGCCTTTTTGCTCCGATACCTATTCCACACTTCTTCACAGGCAAACAATTCGCTCTTTTCAATGCGCACCTGCATATCATGTGCAAGTCCGAGCACAAGTAATGCTCTCCGGGAAATATCTTTTTCCCTGTCCTGCAAAATACTTCTGATTACTTCCCTCGCTTCCACCAGCTGGGAATAAAGAAACGGGTCAAAGTCCCCATACTCTTCAAAGCCGTCTCTGTCGACAGAAAGAAACTTTACCGGCTCTTTTCTTGACAAGAGAATCCTTGCCACCTCAGGACAGGAAACAGACAATGTAATTTCCCTGACATTCTCAAACTCTTCCACATGCCTCGGATACATGCGACAGGTTTTGCAAAGGCTGTCGGCTCCCAAATGTAAATACATTTCACACAAATTCTTTTCATTAAGGAACGCACAGCGCTTATCCGCATCCTGTCTGAACGTCTCCGAGCGGAAATCAATTCCTGCACGTAACGCCTTTTTGTACGCCCCTTTTTCTGCTTTATAACGTTTTAAGGATTTTTTATCTGCCACAATCTGCCAACCCGCGCAGCAGGTGCCCTCACACGCATCTGCCAGACAGGCAAACTCCTTATAATAATCGGGAATACTATACTGCATCGTTTTCTTCCCTTCCCAGCCATTCTTTAACTTCTGACAAATTCTTGCAGATTTTGTGAGAAAGACGTTTCATCTCTTCATCCGGCGCTACCATATCCGGCACCATTACCGGAATTGCCCCTGCTCTGTATGCCGCACGGATTCCGTTATAAGAATCTTCGATTATAAGCGCATTTTCCGGCTTTACCTTAAGGCTGTCACATGCCATCAGAAAAATATCCGGTTCCGGCTTGCTCTTCTTAAGCATATCCCCACAGGTAAGATTGTCAAAATAGGGCAACAGCCCCGCATCGGTAATTTCCTGTCTCACCACCGCTTCTCTGGTAGAAGATGCTACACCGATTTTGTAGCCCTTCTCTTTCAGAAAAGTCAGCAGCTCCACTATGCCCGGTTTCATGGGAAGTCTGCCTTCCCCGTATTTTTCATGAAACGCAGCAGAAGCCTCTTTCTTATAGATATCGTAGGGGAAATCGTTTCCGTAATGTTCAAAATAAATTTCCCTTGTCACAACTGCATTTACACCGATTGTCCGGTAATATACCTCCTCGATATCCGGAAAATCATATTTTCGGGCAATCTCTTTCCACCCTTCCAAAACAAGCCTTTCCGAATCAAATATGACTCCGTCCATATCAAAGATTACCGCTTCCAATTTCATCTTCATTCTCCTAAAACAAATTATTGTCTGTCATGGCTTTATAATAAACCGATAACGGAATAAAACTCTGTGCAAAATTTTTGGTTCCCGGCCCTTTATGAATTACGGCATCCTGCACAATCATCTTGTCACTGACAACAGAAGGAGTACCCGCACTTATGGCTGATTCAAAGGTTCCTCTTCCGCATTCCAGATAGCTGCAATCACCGCTCAGTTCATAGGCGATGGTAAGCGCCTCCAAAAGCAGGGTATTGTTTCCCGGTCTGTTCAGACTTGGTAATTCTTTATAATAAAAGAGTCCTGTCTCCATCAAACAATTTTCCACCAAATCATCTACCGCCTTCAAAATCATTGCCTTGATATCTTCTCTGGGAAATACCCGGTAATAACGCATCAGACTTCCCACCGCAACTGATATCATAAATCCCACTCTAATCATGGTATTGTCTGTATATGCAGCAATCCAGCCACCGTACGTTTTATCCCATTCCACAAACTGTCCCACAATCCATTCACATTTTTGTATCCACTTTGTATCATGAGTTTCTATATAAAGCGCTGTCAATGTCCTAAGCGCCCAGCCTGTTTCTCTTGCATTGATTTCTCCCTGTTTACTGTAAAAAGGAGTATCCAAAAGTCTAAGCACGTTTTCACCGATACCAAGAGCCGTTTCCAGTGCACGCTCATCGCCGGTAAAGTGATAACAGTCAAGTAATCCTTCTACCCATTCATGGGAACAGACAATAACACCGTCCTTACAATGACCGTGAGTATGCTCCCACTGTCCTCCCATGATAAGAGGATCCTTGCTGTAGTGACATACATCCACATCCATCCAGTGGCTGCAGGCTGTAATCATATAATCCAAAAACCTTCTCTCTCCGGTCCGTGCATACAAAAGCGCGCAGGCATGGGGAAAATCATACTCATTGTTGGTCCATACCGGCATTCCTTTTCCTCTTCCCTGACTGGTATACCCTGCATCCGGAGAATCTCCGAAATTTAGCATTCCATAACATCTTGCATGTCCGTCACATTTGGTAATCAGCGAAAGCTCGGCCCTTGCATTTATTTTGTCCTTATCCACGAAAATATCCGGCATCACCTTTGCCCTTGCAAACATTTCGGAAGGGATGGTTGCTTTGTCCGGCATCTGATAAATCAGACTGCGGTTATCAATTTCCGTAAGGCTCTCCTGCGGTCCGTGAAAATGCAGTAAAAATTTCTGTTCTCTGGACATACCCGGTTGCATGACAACACTTCCCACGCCTTCCGGTACCAGCATAACATACAATCCGTTTCCGTCCGCTTTCACTGCCTTGGGATAATTCTGCTGTGCCTGATAAATGGTAGCACACACACCGCTTACTTCATCGGTTCTGTCAACAAAGAAGGTACCGTAAAATACTTCCGCAAAATGTTCATTGGCTTCCTTTAACAGATATTCCGCATCCACTGTTTTTGAAACCTCTGCGCCGCCCCTGCCAATCAGAAAATTAGTTTTGTAGTTGGAACTTGCCACACAGGTTCTTACCGTACTTCTGCCAATCTCCTCTTCAATGCGGGATAAATCCGAGATTCCCGTAGTCCGGTATAAAACAGGCTCACCGTCTGCCTCTTTTTCCGTCCGCACTTCACCTTCCGCTTTCCGGCACTTTATCGCCGGACGCTCTGTTGCAAGAAGTTCAAATTGTAACGCTTCTATCTTAAGTTCTTCCTCTGTGGAATTAATCAGCCGGTAGGAAATTTCCACCCAGGGCTTCTCTGCGTAAGCTGTCAGCTTCAGCTCAAAGGTGATATTTTTATCTCCCACGCATCGTCCCATACAGCGAAGCACCGCTACAAGCGGTCCTTCTTCCACCAACTGCCATTTATCCAGACAAAGTTCATATTGTTCGTTATTATTTGTCACCAGATAGGGACCTACAAACTGCCGTGCCTCATATCTGCAAAAATCATCCTCAAGCCATTCAAAAATATGAGTTCCGCAATCCTTCACCGCAAATCTGACGCCTGCATGAATTTCATAACCGTCCCCGGTCTTCAACGCGGCAAGTCCCTGATAACCTTCTTCCCCGTCTCCGCCAAATACAGCCTCAAGCACTGCCTTATCATTAGCCGGAAGATTTGCCAGAAATCGCACAAACAAATAGCGGATACTTCCGTCTTCATAGTAGGATGTCACCTTAGTCTGTACCGGCATCTTCTGTCCGTCCTGCAAAATCTGCAAACCTTTTGCATCAGTCATTTCCCCCTTTTTAAAAGGAATTGCAACATAGCAATGTTCTCTGTTTCTGTCATAGCGATACAATTTACGAAATCTGATTTCCATAGCACAGGCTCCCTTCTCCAATCCTTACTTTTGTTTCTGTCCCCAAATACTTTTTATTACAAAAGCCTTACCGTATACCATGAATTTCACGGCCCGGTAAGGCTTTCTTTTCCTTGCTCTTTTCTCCGTTAGAAAAGCTTCTTAAGAGCATCCGCTGCATCAGAAAGTTTATCTGCTGTCAGTTTTGCCTTTACACCGGCAATCACCTGTTCCATAATGTCATCGGGAAGGTCCACACCAAGTACTTTCTCCAATGCTTTTACAGGTTCATCCTTAAACTGCTCCTGAAGCGCTTTGTCCTTTGTAATCTTTTCTACTGCTTTTGTAATTTGTTCTTTGATATCCATTTATGTTCCTCTTTTCTATCATAGCTTATATTTACATTATACTGTTTTTACCTGCGAGCTGTAAAGATATTTATTATCGTTTCTGCGGTTATTTATCCTGTTATAAAAAGTACTCCCAATGTTCCCGGTCCGCAATGACTGGAAATCACGCCACCTGCAAGTGTTTCATGAATCTCTTCAAAATGGTTCAGTGTTTGCAAATAAGAACGCACTTCTTCTATCACTTCGCGGTCACAGCCGGAATGGGTAATAAATACTCTGTCCTTTTTGGCGCACTTTAAGTCTTCTTCCATATCTTTTACATATGTCGGTATTACTTTATTGATGTTTCCGCGATATTTCTTACCCGGTGACATTTTTCCGTCTTCCACTGCAATGCGCGGGTGAAGTTTTAAGGCACTGCCTGCCATAGCTGCAAGACCGCTGCATCTGCCGCCACGGTAAAGATACATCAAGGTATCTACTACAAAGCTGGCACGCACACGTGGTTTTAATTCTTCAATTCTTCTGACAATTTCCTCTGCACTTTTTCCTTCCTTTGCCATAATCGCCGCTTCAATAACCAAAAGTCCGATACCTGTCGAAAGATTGGCAGAGTCCACTATGTATACCCTGTTTTGTACCTCCAGTTCTTCCACTGCAAGCCGCATAACATTCCCGGAGGTGGACATGCCGGAAGCAATGTGAAAACATACCACTTCATCACCTGCTTCTACATACGTTTTTAAAGTATTTACCGCCAGTTCCATGGAAACCGCCGAGGTCTTGGGTGTGGTTTTATTCTTCTCTGACCAGTCAAAAATTTCCTGCGGCGTAATATTTACCCCGTCAAGATATTCCTCCTCACCCAATAAAATATTTAAAGGAATCACTGAAATATCATATTTCTTTATCAGTTCTTCGGACAAATCACATGTACTGTCCGCAACTATCTTTATCATAACTTAAACATCCTTTCTTATTGCGCAAAAGAACATTCACAGTCTCCTACTGTCATATCGTTATCAGCACTTAAATAACAGTTACAATCCCAAGCGATTTCAGTAATAAAATCAGCAATAACACAGGAGTCACGAAACGAACCATCACAATGTATAACTGCTTTCTGCCGAATTTACATCCTGATTTTTCCACTTCCTCAATCACTGTCTTAGGCTTCAATACCCAACCAATCAATATACATGTTCCGATTGCCACAACAGGCATCATTACATTGTTACTGATATAATCCATAATATCAAGAATCTGAGCTACTGCACCGTTGGGGAGCGTATACTCAAAATACCAGATATTGTAACCGAAGCATACTGCAAGTCCGCCAACCAAAGCAATCACAATCGTAATAAGGGATGCCTTCAGTCTGCTAAGACGGAACTTATCCATAAAGCTGGCAACAACCGCCTCCATAATGGAAACCGCACTGGTAAGCGCCGCGAACAATACCATGGCAAAGAATAAAATACCTACAAATCTTCCCACACCGCCCATAGCTGCAAAAATCTTAGGAAGAGACACGAACATCAGACTGGGACCGGACGCTGCCATTCCCTCTGTTCCCATAAAGGTATATACCGCAGGAATAATCATCGCACCTGCCAAAAATGCCACTGCTGTATCAAAAATTTCAATCTGATTAATTGATTTTACCAGATTCGCATCGTCTTTCACATAAGAGCCGTATGCAATCATAATTCCCATAGCAACGCTTAAGCTGTAGAACAACTGTCCCATGGCATCCATAACCACAGAGAAAAATCCTTTCACGGTAAGCCCCTCAAAATTGGGAATTACATATATTTTAAAACCATCCAATCCGCTTCTTGTTACACCGGACGCATCTGTATGACTGATTGTCATAGAGAAAACAGCAATACCAAAAACAAGCAATACCAAAATCGGCATCAGCACCTTTGAAAAAGATTCAATTCCCTTATTTACTCCGCGAAGTACAATAAAAGCTACAACGGCAAGGAATATAACCGTCATCACAATAGGCTCAACATTGGCGGTAATAAATCCTGTAAAATAACCATCCTCTGCCGCAATACCTCCTTCTCCTGTCACAAACGCAACCAGATATTTAATTACCCAGCCACCGATTACGCAATAATACGGCATAATAATCATAGGCACAATACATGCCAGTACGCCGAGAAATCCCCAGCCGCTTTTTAGCTTGGAATATGCAGTCAGCGGACTCTGCTTTGTTTTTCTTCCGATAGCAATTTCAGAAGTAAGAAGTGTAAAACCAAAGGTAAGTGCCAGTACTAGATACACTACCAAAAATAAACCACCGCCATCTTTTGCTGCCAGATACGGGAATCTCCAGATATTTCCCAAACCTACCGCGCTGCCTGCTGCCGCAAGCACGAATCCGATTGAACCGGAAAACGAATTTCTTTTCTTTTCTGTACTCATTTTTTCACCTTGGGGATTTCCCCGTCCTTTCTTTATCTAAGTCCCATTACTAAAATAACAATAATGATAACAGGAATTACAAATGTGACATATCCCCGTAAAAATCTTGGGAACTTCACACCTTTTCCTTCATTTACTTCTGCCAAATAATTATCAAAGCCCCAACCCCATTTGGTCACACAGAACAACAGGAAAATCAGGGAACCTATCGGCAGCATCAGATTGCTGACAATAAAGTCCTCTAAATCAAGCACTGTACTTCCTGCTCCTCTCGGCTGGAAACTGCTCCATACATTAAAGCCAAGCACACAGGGCATGGATGCCACTAAAAGGAAAATACAGTTCACCAGTGACGATTTCTTACGACTGATGTTCCACTTATCCATACAGCATGCCACAATATTCTCAAACACGGCAATAATGGTTGAGAAGGAGGCAAAGGTCATAAACATAAAGAACAAGCTTCCCCAGATACGACCGCCTTTCATGGATGCAAATACGTTAGGCAGGGTAATGAAAATCAGTTCCGGTCCCGCACCGGGGTCTACGCCAAACGCAAAACATGCCGGAAAAATAATAAGTCCGGATGTAATAGCCACAAAAGTATCAAGAATTCCGATTCTTAATGATTCTCCAAGTAACGTATGTTCCTTGCTCATATAACTACCGAAAATCTCCATAGAACCGATACCCAGGCTCAGTGTAAAGAAAGACTGGTTCATGGCTGCAATAATTACATTCCAAAGACCCACTTCCTGTACTTTCTGTAAATCCGGTATCAGATAAAATTTAAGACCTTCCGTGCCACCCGGAAGCAAAATACTGTTGATTGCCAGAATCACGATTAGCGCAAGCAGTCCAAGCATCATAGGTTTTGTAATTTTTTCCACTCCGGACTGCACACCCAAAGAGCAAATCGCAAAGCCTCCGATGACAACCACAATTGTCCAAAATCCCATTCCCACAGGATCATCCAGCATTCCTGAAAAGGTATCCGTTACCTGCTGAGGATTTAATCCTGTAAAGTCGCCCTTTACAAACCGGTAGAAGTAACTAAGCATCCAACCGGAAACCGTTGAATAAAACATCATCAGCAAATAATTTCCTACCAATGATAAATTACCATGCCAATGCCATTTCTGCCCCGGTCTTTCCAGTTCCTGATAACAGGTGGTAATGCTCTTTTTGCTGGCACGTCCTACGGCAAACTCCATGGTCAGCACCGGTACTCCCATTGCAATCAGAAAGAACAGATAAAACAGTACAAAAATACCGCCACCGTTCTGCCCTGTCACATAAGGAAATTTCCATACATTTCCGATACCGATGGCACAGCCTGCCGATATCAGAATAAATCCTAATCTTGACTTAAAACTTTCTCTTTTCATGGTATTCCTCTTTTTCTGTTAAAAAATATACTTTTTCATCATATCACATGATTTTCTTTTTGAATATGATTTATTTTGTTTATTTTTTGATGTTTCTTACTGTCCGTTATCGTCCTTCTTCGTTTTATATTTACTTGAGCGTAATACTATTATTCAACACAGACGTACTGTACAAAAATAAAACATCCTGACTTGAAAATGTTACATAATTCCCTATATAAGCGCTTGGCAGATAGCGGATATCTATCATGGTAGTCTTCGTATACCCTTCTGCAAGCAACGGCACCATACTCCTTGCAAAAGAATCCCCGAACACCACCAACTCCTTATCACTTGTTGCTGCCGGATTTGTAACGGTCACAAGGGAAATATTCCCTCCCAAAAACATTTCATAGGGATCTCTGCCCTTTACCTTTTCTATATCGTAAAGCGAAATTGCTTTATTATTTTCATAATCAAACACTGTGCAGTTATCCAATACGTCATTGGTACAATAGCTGATTGCATCCGGCTCTGCTGCTACTGCCGCCTGCCCGTAATATACTCCGTAAAAAGGGACATCCAACGTTTTCACTTCATAACTCCCCGCAAGCTGCACTCCCATTTCTTTTGCAAGCAAATGCGCTACATCCGTAATTTCTTCCTGCTTCCAGTGCGTATCTGTCCTATAATAATCCGAAAGCTGCAAATTCTTCTCAATCGGTATCGGCATCAAAAATGGTGTCTGTTCATACATTTCGGCAAAAAACAGTTCATAATCCATGGAAAGATAATCCTTACCTGCCAGAAAATAACTTTTATCAGGAATCACGGAAAAATACGCATTCACTTCACTGTCCTGAAGATATTTCTCATAAATTCCTTCAAAAATCTTTGCCGCTCTTATTATCGAATCCTCTTCCATGGGATATTCCATGGCACACAAATATCCGTCTTTGACAAAAATATCATTTGTATCGGCTTTTTTCATTATGTTAAGCGAAAACTCTGCCTTTAGAGAACGCATGGCATCCCGAAACGGGAACTGGTCCGTGGCATAACTTTCCGCCTCCCCTGCAAGCTTTCCCGATGTAAAGCTTTCCCATGTAAACTGCGGCTTCTGCGCCAGTTTTCTCCTTTCGGATGCGGAGAACTCATCTGCCGGACGAAACAGGCAAATAAGTACAAGCACGACATATAAAATTGTAACCACGCAAACTGACACTTTTGAATTACTCATTCGCCGGTCATTCCTTTCTCATTTCTTTAAAATCTGAAATACAAAAACGGATTAAACGAACCGTCCACCAAATACGCAGTAGAAAGGAGTAATAACGCTAAAGCCGCCATAACCTTTGTCACCTGCCATACGATGCTTGTCACAGGGTAAGCATTTACCTTTTGCTGTATCCCCGTTGCGAGCAACGCCATTGCCGGTGTACTCGCTATCACACTTACCAAAATGGTCACACCATAGCTTTTCAAATAATACAATGCCTCCGCAGAAACTGCCGGAATACCTCCCATACCAAAAAGGCATCTGATATCCGACATTGCCTGTGACATATCAGAAGCATTGAACATCACAAACCCAATCAACAAAAGCAATAACACATAGCAATTCCGAACCCCTTTTGCTTTCTCCAAAATCCGTAGCAGCCACTTTTTCTCTATTACCAGCAAAATACCAAAGTAAAGTCCCCAGATAACAAAATTCCATGATGCTCCATGCCAAAGTCCGGTAAACAGCCATACTATAAAAATATTGCGATACCATTTTACCTTAGGTACACGGTTGCCTCCAAGAGGAATATATAGGTAATCACGGAACCACGACCCTAAAGACATATGCCATCTGCGCCAGAACTCTGTAATACTTGCAGAAATATAGGGATAGTTAAAATTTTCCGGCAGGGAAAACCCTAATATCCTTCCAAGTCCGATTGCCATATCACTGTACCCGGAAAAATCAAAATAAATATGCAGGCAAAATGCCACCGCATAAAGCCAGTAATACAAAACGGACTTATCACCCGACGCACGGAATCCCTCACACAACGCCCCCAGCTCATTAGCAAGCAGTACCTTTTTGGCAAGGCCAATCACAAACCGGTAGATTCCGCTTTCCGCCATGATAAATGTGCAGGTCCTTTTTTCTAGTTGCTCCGCCACTGACGCATAACGTACAATAGGGCCTGCAATCAATTGGGGAAACATTGCCACATACGCGGCCAGCGAAATGAAATTTTTCTGTGCCGGAACCTCTTTCCTGTAAACATCCACCAGATAGCTGATAATCTGAAAGGTATAGAAGCTGATTCCCACCGGCAACAGAATATGCAGTAGCGGCACTGAAAGTCCCGTTACTGCATTGAAATTTGAGATAAAAAAATCCGTATATTTAAAATAGATAAAAATACCTGCAAATACAAATACCGAACCGGAAAGTACCGCTTTCGGTGTCAGAAATTTGTAATTTCCCAACATACTTTTTTCAAGTAATATTCCTGCAAGATACCCTATCAAAATGGAAAAGAGCATCAAAAGAACATACACCGGCTCTCCCCATGCATAGAACAAAAGACTGGCAATCAGAAGAACTGCATTGCGCCCTTTTTGCGGTGTTATAAAATAAGCCAGTAACACCATAGGTAAAAAATAATATAAAAACGGTATACTCGAAAAAACCATATTTCTTAATACGCCTGCTTACTCTGTCAGGCTCTCCTCATACATAACCTCTGCCGCATCATATTGCGCGAGGACCTTTGTTTTAAATATCTCTATAATCTCCGCATTACCGAACGCAGAAATCACATAATCGTCTCCTGCAGCAACAATTAAAAGTGTATCGGGAAATCCGCACATCCACTGTCTGGCCATAATATTGTCTTTCAGCGCATCTGCAAATGCCTGCTGCCCGGACGCATCTTTCAAATGAAATGCACCGCAGGTAAACGTATTGGCATTCATCATATGCATCATGGATGCCGCATCATCAATCAGCGCCACACTATCCTGCGGAAGACCGAGCACCGAATCCATTTCTTCTGCCTTGGAAACATCATACTTTCCGGGGGCATCCATCACGATATTGTCATAATCTCCGCCGCCGACAGGGAAACGCTCCGCTTCCTCATAAACCGACCATACATTTGTCAAAAGTTCTGTAGCATCTTTGACATCTACTTTCACAGACTCGTTGGTCTGTGTTTCTTCCGTATTTTGCTGCGCACCTTCTCCGTTTGCTTTATTTCCGCATCCGAACAGGCACAGAAGTGACATCATTACCATCATTAACAATACTTTCTTTTTCATCATAATCTCCTCAATCATTTTTTTCCGTTTTCAGTCATTTTACCATAACTTTCTTATATTTCAATATCATTTATTTCCCTTTTCCAAACAGTTCCCGTAAGTCCGATTTCATCCTCATAAAAAACAGGCTTTTGTCCCTGTTTCTTCTGCTTATCATAATGTTCCAATGTTTTAAATGCTATTTTGCCCAACAGGAAAATTGCAATGATATTTACAATCGCCATAAATCCCATAGTCACGTCCGCGATATTCCACACCAGTCCAAGATCAGCCAGCGCTCCCAAAAAGACTGCAACCAGACAGGTACAACGAAATACAAATAACAGTACTTTACTGTTTTTAATAAACAAAATATTAGACTCAGCGTAATAATAATTACCAATAATACTACTGAATGCAAAGGCAAAAATAGAAATGGTAATAAAGTGGATACCCCATTCTCCCACATTGCTGCTGATAGCTGCCTGCACATAAGGAATACCGTCCAGTTCTCCGCTTACTCCCGTAACACCCGATACCAAAAGCATCATTGCCGTGCTGGAACAAATTAAAATCGTATCGATAAATACAGAGATAATCTGTACAAGCCCCTGCTTTACCGGGTGGTCTACCTCCGCGGAAGCGGATGCATTGGGTGCACTACCCATACCGGCTTCATTGGAAAAAAGTCCCCTCTTAATACCGATTACCACCGCACTTCCGGCAAAACCGCCTGCCATTGCTTTCACATCAAACGCATTTTTAAAAATCATGGCAAAAATTCCGGGAAGCTCAGTAATATGAAGTACCATTGTCACCAGTCCCATCAAAATGTAAACTACTGCCATAACCGGCACCAGACCGGATGTAATAAATCCGATTCTGTGAACACCACCCCAGATAACTAAACCGGTAGCCGTAGCAAGGATAACTCCTACCACCACCGGCCATATCGTATCGGAATAATCTTCAATATAATACACTAAGGCAGATGATATATTGAAAGACTGCAGCCCGTTAAATCCGTAAGCAAAACAAATAATCAAAAGTACGGAAAACAACACACCCACCCAACGTTTTCCAAGTGCGCGTTCCATATAATAAGACGGTCCTCCCCTGAACTGCCCGTTTTCACGCACCTTATAAATCTGCGCCAATGTGCTTTCCACAAAAGCAGACGCACCGCCAATCAGTGCCATTATCCACATCCAGAACACAGCTCCCGGACCGCCTGCCACAATGGCTGTGGCAATTCCTGCAATATTTCCTGTCCCCACACGGGAGGCTGTGGATATCATAAGTGCCTGAAAGGAGGATACTTTCTTCTCGCCGCTTTCTCCTTTTTCGGATTTTTCCAACATGGACTTTATCCCATCTATTAAAAGTCTGAACTGAACACCTTTGGTTCGAATGGTAAAATAAATACCGACTCCCACCAAAAAAATGATTAAAACGTATGTGTACATCACATCATTGATGACCGTTAATATATCGTTAAAACTCATCTCTTATCTCCTGTCTCTACGTTTCAAATTTCTGCTGTATTCTGCCATTTTCTTCAAATGGCAACATTTCATGTCATTATAACATAAAAATACAGCTTCGAGAAATAGCTTACCGGCATCTTCTTCTCCAACATCATTTACCAACATCTCCCCTTTTAAAGTTCCACCTTTTTGCAAAAACTATTTACGTCACCGTTAACTTCATTCAAAAAAGGAGGTATTTTATGGATTCATCTAATCTTTGCTCCTGCACGGAACCTCTTGCCATGGCAACTGTCCCTATGCAGGAGTGGTGTGAACCTTATGATTTTACTGCCGCGCTTGCGGAAGGCACCATATTTCCCTGTCTGAATTTAACTTTTTATAAAGCCCCTGAAAAAAAGTGCACATGCAAACCTTGCAGCAACACTTCCAATGCTTCCCAAAAAAACCGTGAGGAAATGATGAGTGAACTGTCAGCTGTCAGCTTTGCACTGAATGACCTGACACTTTATCTGGATACTCATCCGGACTGTCCTGACGGAACTGCTTTGTTCTACAGGCTTTTAGAACAGCGTCTGAAACTTTTGTCCGAATTTGCAGACAAATTTTATCCTTTGACGCAAATATCCATGATAACCGGAAACTTTGAACAGAACAAATACGGTTGGCCGGAAGGTCCCATGCCGTGGGAAGGAGCGTGTATTTAATGTTTGCTTATGAAAAACGACTGCAATTCCCGGTCAAAATCAAAAATACCAATCCCGACATTGCCAGGCTGATTATGAGTCAGTACGGCGGTCCCGACGGTGAATTATCTGCCAGTATGCGCTATCTTTCACAGCGCTATTCCATGCCCGTCAAAAAAGTCGGCGGCCTTTTGACCGATATCGGTACCGAAGAATTAAACCACATGGAAATCATCTGTGCCATGGTATATCAGCTGACCAGAGATTTGTCTGAAGCTGATGTAAAAAAAGCAGGATTTGATGCTTACTATATCGACCACACGAAAGGAATCTGGCCACAGGCAGCAGCAGGTGTTCCCTTTACCTCATTGGAATTCCAGTCAAAAGGGGATGCCATTACCGATTTATTTGAAAACCTGGCTGCCGAACAGAAAGCAAGAACTGTCTATGAAAACCTGCTCCGCGTCATTGATGACCCTGACGTGACAGCACCGCTGAAATTTTTACGTGCAAGGGAAATTGTACACTTTCAGCGTTTCGGTGAAGCTCTTGAAATGACAAAAGACACTTTAAACAGTAAAAACTTTTATCATTTTAACCCTGAATTTGACAAAAAGATGAACAGCTCTCTTTAGTCAACGTCATTCATGTATCAAGAAACGAGGATATCCCTAATGCCATAATCATTTTGGGATATCCTCGTTCTACTAATATTTCCATTTTTGTGC
The DNA here is from genome assembly GCA_017434885.1 of Lachnospiraceae bacterium. GTDB lineage: Bacteria > Bacillota > Clostridia > Lachnospirales > Lachnospiraceae > Suilimivivens. The sequence continues at coordinate 61,723 of JAFSGE010000057.1, forward strand.
TATACTATGTGCGAGGTGTTTTTTTTCATGAAATTATTGATACTTACTCTTTTTATTTTTTTACTGATAACGGTACTGATTTCCTATATTTCCTACCGTATTGCTTTTCGTGCACCGAAGCGCTTACCTGACGGGGACGTTTCCATGCCGGTAGGGGAACAGTATGAAGCACATCGTCCCGGCATTTCCAAATCCGTGGAAGAAATGCTTGCCCGTCCCTTTGAAGCTGTCACTATTACTTCCCACGACGGTAAAAAACTTTATGCCAGATATTACCACGCAGCCGACAACGCGCCCCTGCAAATCTTTTTTCACGGGTACAAAAGCAGCGCAGAACTGGATTGCTGCGGTGGCAGCAAATTAGCCGCAAAAATGGGACAGAATACTCTGGTGGTTGACCAGCGTTCCCACGGCAAAAGCGAAGGCTCCTGTATTGCCTTCGGCATTTTGGAGCGCCGCGATTGCTTAGCCTGGATACAGTATTCCATATCACGCTTCGGCAAGGATGTTCCGATTATTCTTTCCGGACTTTCCATGGGCGCCGCCACGGTACTGATGGCAACAGATTTAAAACTCCCCGATAATGTCATCGGAGTGATAGCTGATTGTCCTTATTCCTCACCAAAAGCCATCATCCAAAAGGTAAGCAAAGATATGCATTTGCCTGCAAAACTCATGTATCCTTTTGTCATTCTGGGTGCAAAGTTATTCGGCAAGTTTGACTTGGAAGAAAGCAGTGCCGTTACTGCCGTTGCCGGTACCAAAATTCCGGTTCTGCTCATTCATGGGGAGGATGACCGTTTTGTTCCCTGCGATATGAGCCGTGAAATTCACCGCTCCTGTGCATCACAAATCACCTTTGAAACCATTCCCGGTGCCGGACACGGATTAAGCTATATGGTGGCACCGGAGCAATACGAAAAGGCTGTCGTAAAATTTATACAAAACATTTTGCCCGTAACTTAGCAAGACGCTTCAACGCCTCATCTATCGTTGCCTTTTCTCTTGCAAAGTGGAAGCGGATTAAATGATTCACATCTTCTTTAAAGAAACTGGAACCCGGCACTGCCGCAACTCCCACATTTTGAATCATCCATTCACAAAACTCCAGATCACTCCAACCTTTAAACTGAGGCAGCGCAAGAAATTCGCTGATGTCTACCAGTACAAAATAGGTTCCCTGAGGAATATTATGTTTTAACCCGATTTCATCCAGACCACGGATAAAATAATCTCTCTTTTCCGTATAGGTAGCTAACAGTTCCTCATAATACGATTGCGGGAATTCAAGTCCCACTGTTGCTGCTTCCTGAAGCGGCGCCGCCGCTCCTACCGTCAAAAAGTCATGCACCTTCTTGGCATGTTCCATCACTTCCGCAGGCCCTATGATATACCCCAGTCGCCATCCCGTAATGGAATATGTCTTTGACAAAGAATTGCAGGTAAGGGTGTGCTCGTACATTCCCGGCAGAGATGCCATATAGGTATGCTTATAAGGTGCATACACGATGTGTTCATATACCTCATCCGTTACCACAAAGGCATCATACTTAACCGCAAGTTCACCGATTGCCATAAGTTCTTCTTTTGAAAAAACTTTTCCGCAGGGATTGGAAGGGTTGCAAACAATAATCGCCTTCGCACCCTGTTTAAATCCGTCTTCCACCAAATCAATATCAAAATCATATTCCGGCGGAACTAGCGGAATATAAATCGGTTCTGCACCCGACAGAATGGCATCAGCTCCGTAATTTTCATAAAAAGGAGAAAATACCATCACCTTATCACCCGGATTGCAAATTGTCATCATGGCACACATCATAGCTTCCGTACCGCCACAGGTCACCACAATTTCTGTATCGGGATTGATTTCCCTGCCAATAGCTTTGCTTTGTTTTGCTGCAAGGGCATCACGAAAATTCTTTGCCCCAAAAGTAACAGAATACTGATGAGGTCCTTCCTTTGCCGCCTTCACAAGGGCATCCGTAATTTCCTTCGGCGGGTCAAAATCAGGAAATCCCTGGGATAAATTGATTGCCCCATGGGCATTGCTGATTCTGGTCATACGGCGAATCACGGAATCTGTAAATGTATATACTCTATCACTAAGCTTAGGCATTATTTTCACTCCTTCTTTTGCTTTCTTTTTGTCACATTTCGCCACGCTTTTCTTTGCCTGTTGTTATTCTACATGATATAATAGGCGGAAAGGAAAAACAAGGAGAATTCACTATGGAAAAAAATACGATTAAAAAACACTTTTCAAAACTGGGTCTTGTGCTGTTCCTCGGCACCCTGCTTATTTACGGCATTCAGTGGCTTTCACTTACTTTGGCAGAAAACATTCCTGCCATCGCAGCTAACAACACACTTTCCTTTTTGTGTGCCATGCTTCCTATGTATGTGATTGCTTATCCCATCATCTTCCTGATGTTGAAAACAGTCCCTGCATACACAGGACTGGAAAAGAAAAAAATGAAACCGCTTCACATCATCGCCGCATTTGCGATGACCTTCTCTGCCGCTTACATATGCAATCTTATCGCCAACATGATTACCATGGTTATCGGTATTATCAAGCAGAGTCCTGTCCAGAATGTAATATTAGACCTTACAGGCAGCATTCATCCGCTTGCAAATCTTTTTATCATTGCTATCTGTGCTCCCGTTATGGAGGAATTATTGTTCCGAAAATTTATTGTTGACCGAACCGTGCAATATGGCGAAGGAGTGGCAATTGTCTTCTCGGGATTGGTTTTCGGCTTCTTCCACGGCAATTTGGTACAGTTTATGTACGCAACTACTCTCGGCATGTTTTTTGCTTTTATTTACATCAAAACCGGAAATATCATTTATACCACCATTCTGCATTTCCTTCAGAATTTTATCAGTTCCTTTGTAGCGGTACTGATTCTGGAAAAGAGCGGTTACATGGAGCTTATGGAAGTTATTTCCGGTGAAGTAACGGAATCTGAATTGATGCAGGTGATTATGGACAATGCTGCCGGACTATGCCTGTTCGCTGCGTATATCATTATCGTTCTCTGCGTAGTTTTGGCAGGCATTATTCTTTTCCTGGTCAATATGAAAAAGTTTACCGTTGGTACACGTGAAGTTATCATTCCGAAAGGAAGCCGTTTCAAAACTCTCTTCCTGAATGTCGGTGTTATTTTGTATTGCGTATTCTGGATTGTTATGATGATTATGCAGTTGTTGCGGTAAACAAAGGTACTTAACAATATAATAGGGCGGATGCAAAAACGCGCATCCGCCCTTTTTCATGTACATGGCAAATTTTTCTATATTTCATCACTCTGCATTTCTCAATCGCTCTACTACACTTTCACTGTTCACGTATTTTTGACACAACATAGGTATCAGAACAGAAAGAATCAAAAACACCGGCAGACAGACCATGGATGGAACCACCGTAAATTTCACGGTAAAGTATTCGCTTCCTCCAAGCATCAGCGATAACCCACACATTCCAAATAAAATGCCTATTGTCCATGTAAATGCAGCTGCCAGCAGCATATAAATGACTCCCTCAAAAATAAGCATACCCCGTTGCTGCTTCACTGTCATACCAATACTTTCAAGCATTGCAAGTTCCCTTCTCCTTGCCATAACAGAGGTAATGCTTGTATTGGCAAAATTGGCAACACCTATTAGGGCAAGCAACACACTGATTACGATTCCTACTACCTTGTACGTTCTTTGAGTATTTTCGTATTCCGCCTCATAAATCGCTCTTGAAGCATATTGCATATTGGGATTTTTCACATTGCAATAGTTTGATAGAAATTCTTCCATTTCCGGAATATATAAATCCTCAACATCAAGTGAAACTATCATAGGAGCCTTCTGCTCCACAGTCTTTAAGAAAATTTCTGAAGGTAAAAAGATATTTATTTCTACAGGATGAGTATGCTGAATACTGACATTGTATGGCATACTCGCAACAGCTAACACCTCACAGCTTCTGCTTTCTCCATCCATGCCAAACACCTCAACAGTATCACCCACTTCATAAGCACTGAGTCTTCCCTCTTCATCATAGGGACTTACCACCACATAATCTCCACTGTAGAGCTTGTCTAAATCAATCTCACCCTTCCATACCGTAAGCTCGTCCCACACAGCATCATCTATCCCATATATATGATACATTGCCCCTCCGCTCTGAATTTCCTCCTCCATATAGGTGAGCCAGTCACCGGAAACCCCAAGTTCGTTACTCGCCCTTTCTGCCATATTGTCCCAATGACTGTCAAGTGCACATCCTTTTTCCGAAAAATAGATTTTTCCCAGTGATTCTATACCGTTTTGGATAGATAATTCCTTCATAAAATCATCATTTAACGTATCCTGATTGATATAATGAGAGTATATATTAAACCATGACACATCTCCCACAACAAAATCGTGACTAATCATTCTGCTCAGATATTTTTCCATATCAAAGCTGTTTGCCATCGTATAAGCCGTATTTAAAATAATCAGACTAAGAGACAAGGAAACTACTACCAAAATCACTTTTTTCCGGTTTCTTCCTACATTTTCCGCTGCCATTTTCCACAAACGGATTTTTCCGCCATGTCTTTTTTCCTTCCTTCTGTTATCGGATATATCCACCGCCCGAAGGGCTTCTATCGGGCTGACCTTTTCTGCCAGTTTTGATGCTTTCCCTATACTGATAAATACAGTCAGCAGGGAAAATCCTGTTGCAAACAGGAACACCCATGGCTGCAAAGTAACTTTTATTACATTTGTATTTAAAATTCCAAGTACATACGGTGTCAGTCCCGCTCCTACCACAATTCCCATAAGCAAACCAATAGGAATCGCTATCATACTGATTAAAAGAGCCTGCCTTCTGATAATTGTTTTTATTTGGCTTCCTGTTGTTCCAACCATCTTCAGTAATCCATAAAACCGTACATCCTTGACCACGCTAATTAAAAACACATTGGAAATCATCAGATATCCGCAAAACACAATCATAAGCACAATCAAAATCACACCACCAATTGTCCCTGCATCTACGGTTGTACTTCCTCCTGCATATGCCCAATTAATTCCGTAATCAATTTCTTCTGTTTCGTAGCCACTTTCCAAAATTACCTTTAACACTTTTGATTCTATATTCCATGAATTTGCAAAATTAACATCTGCATTTATAGAACCGATATAAGCATCTGCTTTACTTAAATCATGTTGACTCAGCACTTCTTCTACATAACTTTTGCTAAGCCATGCCTGACTGGCTCTCATAATCACATCGCCTTCCCAGAAGCCTACCAGAACAAACGTATCCCGATGAGTCTGTCCACATACAGAATATTCCAAAACAACCTTTTCCCCAAGCCGTGCCGGAACTCCTAATTTTTCCAAAACCAATGTATCTGTTGCAATTTCATCAGCAGCTTCAGGCATTCTTCCCTCTGTTGGCATGGAAAACATCATTTTTGCTTCCAGCGCATCATTAGCGTATCTGATTTCGGTAGGTCTTTTTACCAATTCCGCATTCTCCGCCGTTGCCAAAACCACAGAATAAGATATCTCTTTGATATCGGGATGCACCTTAAGTCTCTCATATTGCTCCTCGGTCAGATACTTGAATCCGGCATGGGCATTTCCACCCACCTGTCTCATTGTACTTTCTTCCATTGAAGAAAGCAGACTACTTGCAATCATAAAAAGCCCGGAAAAAAGTATGGTTGTAAGAACCACTGCTGTCACTGCAAATATATTTCTCATCTTATCAGCTTTAAACACTCTATACGCTACTTGCCTGATAGTTCTTTTATTATTTACCTTAATCATTGGCAGCACCTACTATCTTTCCGTCCTCAATCCGGACAATTCTGTCTGCCATTTGTGCGATTTCTTCATTGTGAGTAATCATAACAATGGTCTGTCCAAACCTTTCACTGCTAACCTTTAATAAACCAAGAACATCCTGGCTGGTTCTGCTGTCCAAATTCCCGGTAGGCTCGTCTGCAAGAATAATTGCCGGTTTACTTGCCAAAGCTCTGGCAATTGCCACCCTCTGCTGCTGACCGCCCGATAAATTGACAGAAAGATTTTTTAGCTTGCTTTCAAGTCCCAGTGTCTCAACAATTTCCCTAATATACGCTTCATCCGGCAAATTCCCGTCAAGCCCGATTGGCAGGATAATGTTTTCATATACATTCATTGTCGGAAGTAAATTATATTGTTGAAATACAAAACCGATTTTTCTTCTTCTAAAAATAGTCAGTTCTTCATCCTTTAACGCAAAAATGTTTTTACCATCCACATAAACTTCTCCTGATGTAGGTCTGTCTAAGCCTCCCAACATATGTAACAAAGTGGATTTCCCACTTCCCGATGTTCCCACAACAGCAACAAATTCTCCATTTTGCACCTGCAGATTCACACCATCCAACGCTTTTACTAAGGTCTCCCCACTCCCATAATTTTTTCTAAGATTTCTTGTTTCCAGAATCACCATTTCATTTCCTTTCCCAGGCCTTGCCAATCTTAATCAGAAAACCAAACGACACCACACATTGCGAGCCGTCTTATTGAACAAAAGTCTGTATCGCATTTCTACAATACAGACTATACACTGTCATTCTTTCCTGATTCTTTCCAAAGCAACAATAATTCTTACATTTTTGAAAGATTTTATGTAACCGTTCTTAAAAAAACGGAAAACATGGCTCCTTCACCTATTCGGGAGGCTACCTTAATATAGCCTCCTTGCCCGGAAATGATTTCCCGTGCAAGGTATAATCCAAGTCCTACTCCTTCTTCCTGCTGAGTCTGCTCAGACTTATAAAATCTGCCGAAAATCTTTGGAACTTCTTCTTCAGCAATACCAATACCATTATCTTTAACATCAATCCTTACAAACAACTGATATTCACTGACCCTGACATCTATCCGTCCGCCTGCCGGTGTATATTTCACCGCATTATCCAAAATATTTAAGACAGCTTCGCTGGTCCATTTCATATCAAAAAGGGCATGGCAATCTGTTGTATCCACTTTTATTTCAACGTTTTTATTTTGAGCTTTCTGCTCTGCCTGAAGCACAACCTGTTTCAGCATTTTTTTCACAGAATTTTCTATGGGAATTGTCTGTATCACACCGCTCTCCAGTCTCGCGGCTTTTACCATGTCCTGTATTAAGAAAGACAACTTTTCTGCTTGTAAATGAATTGCAGCAACCATTTCCTCATTTGCAGTTCCATTGCTGTTTTCTGCAAGTAGTTCCGAATATAGTAACAAATTGGCAATCGGCGTTTTGGTTTGGTGGGAAATATCAGATATCAGTTCATGAACCCGCTCTTTTTCTTCCTGCAGTTGCTTTTTGCCAAGTTGATTCATCGCCAGATATTTTGCCATTTTTGTTTCAAGTGCAGACATTTTTGTTTCATCATAAACAGCCTCTATCTCATCTCCGGCAATCGCGTGGTCAAGCATTACATTCAGTCGGTTCATTATTTTATCTGCACTCCACAAATTCATATCCTATTCCTCCCACTGATATCCGATTCCATATACTGTTTTTATATGCTGCGGTTTCGACGGCATTTTTTCTATTTTATCCCGTAAACGTTTTATCGCCACAGACAATGCATTCTCATCCACATATTCAGCACCATCCGTCCATATCCGGTCTACCAGCACGCTTCTTTCTATTGTAATCCCCTTATTTTCTACCAGAATACGAAGTAATTTCTGCTCCGTTTTGCTAAGTTCGATTTGGTTTTTACCTACCCAATATTTCATTTCTTTGAAATCAAAGAAAAACCTGTCTGACCTGTATCCGGTATTTTCTTCTGTCGTAATACTTCTCAGTCTCGCATGCACACGCGCACGCAGTACTGCAAGGCTGAAAGGCTTTGTAATATAATCATCTGCACCCAGTTCTAACCCGGTAACAATGTCAATCTCCAAATCATTGGCTGTTAACAGTATCACCGGTATATTTGTTGTTTTTCTAAGTTCCCTCAAAAAATCCAAGCCGCTTCCGTCCGGCAGATTAATATCCAAAATAATAAGCGCTATATCGGATATGTCTGCTTTTCTTGTCTCTTTTAAGGCAAAGCACTGCAAAACGTTGTATTCCTCACTTTGCAAGGCAAGACGCACTCCGTTCGATAACGACCTATCATCTTCTATCAATAAAATATTTTTCACTATATCACCTGACTTCTGACATTTTGATTTCTAAGCTTTTTTCCGGCAGGTCTGCCACAAGCCCACAAGCATGAAAACAATTGCAATGATTTGCACTGTCAATTTTATGTAGCCGGAAATACTATCCTGCATGATAAGCGCACAGGAATTCATCAGAAGTCCTATTGCCATTAACATAGAAATGTTTCTCTTCTTTGCAGCAGGAATGCCGCTCTGCTGTTCTTTCAGCCTGTCAATCGCTTCATTGGTTTTCACCGTTGCATTTAACATGGCAATTACAATCGCAAGAATCACTCCCGAAAAAGGAAGGGCAAATGCATTCCCTGCGCAGGCTGCCATCACTTCTATAAAAAAGCAAATCAGTTCCAAAATAGTCACTGCTTTCAGCATATTACGAATCTTGGTATAATGTTCAATTTGGGACTCTGCATCTGTATACAGTTCAAACGCTCCGTCCTTTGCATCTTTGCGAAGAATCACCCAATATCCCCAGTTCTGGATAATTGTAACTCCCATGTCATTCATAAGTTCTCTGTATTCCTCTGTTACTCTGAAAAACTTTTCCCTGAAATCCACCTGATAAAGGTACTTGCCGGGTTCACATTTCTCGAAGAAATATAATCCTGCAAAAAAACTCTGCATCGCCCATCCCTGCGCACACATTTCATTTAACCATGCTGTCTCAGCATCTTTATCAAAATATAATTTAAACTTAATCATTATTTTTTCCTCCCATCATCTTTCCGTTTCTTACAAGCTCATTAAGGCGTGCCAGTTCTTTTTCAAATGCATTCTTACCTAAATCAGTAATCATATATTCCTTTTTCTTTCTTGACTGCGTATCCTGACTGTAAACTGTAATCCATCCACGCTTCTCAAGCGTTTGCAAAGCCCCGTACAAAGTTCCGGCACCGAGTACCACCCGTCCGTTTGTAATCTCCTCAACTTCCTGCGTGATACCATAGCCGTGATTGGGATTTCTCAGTGCTAGTAAAATATAATAAAACGCTTCCGTCAATGGGGTATCTAATTCTGCCATTTCGTCCTCCCTTCGCCGTTCGATATATCGTCTCGCGATACGTTGTATTTATAATATATCAGCTCCCGATATATCTGTCAACGCTAAATTTGCAAAAAACAAAAAAAGACAGAATGCATTTTTATATGCACTCTGCCTTTTTTGGGTACCATATGCTATCTGTAATACATAATTTGACAATTCCCTTCATCATCAAACATCTCTATCTCATACTGTAGTACGTCTTCCTTATAAATCTCACTATATAGTTCCCCAAGATTCTTCGTTTTTCCACAAACCGTTTGCCATCCCTCATCAGGCAAAGAAACCTCACAATTTGTACCATCTATCACACCGTCTTTGAGCCCAATTACATACTCTATGGAATCATCCGACCAATGATAGCCAAGCCCTTTGAGATTAGACCGGCTATACCGGGCAGCCATTTCATCCCAAAAAGCACCTATTGTGACGTATTGCTTCTCATCTACTGTCGAAAAAACTTTACTGATACCTGTAAATTTCATGTATCTTCCTACATTATTTTCTCAATCGGCAACCACAATTCGCAGTCACTTTCTCCGATATCCTCTTTGCAAGGAGGCATATACAATTCAATATTGTAATTGCCGCCAAGCTTGTAGTCCTTGCAATTCGGAAGCCATTCCTTCCACATCTTCGTGTTGGTATCCTGTAAATTCTTCATCTTACAGGGGAATACCGCCCAGGTTCCTGCAGGAATGGTTCTGGTCTCATATCCTTCCGGCACTTCCTCACAAGGCTTGTAATCATCCGCTATCAGATAATCAAACTCTGCACCATCAGAGTCCATACAAAGACCGTATTTTCCGCACACAACATTGCTTCCGCCGTCTTTCATGTGCTCATCCCAAAACTTAGGAATCTCCTGATAGGATGTCTCCATGTTAAAGCTTCTCTTTCTTCCCATTACCGTAAATGCTGCTTTTTCCTCAATTCGATAATTCATCATCGTTCCGCCCTCCAGTGATAAAATGATTTTCAGCGGCGCATAATCGCGAATCTGCGCCCCCATTTCCTTTGCAGCCGACGGTGTGATTCCATGAAACTTGGTGAATGCTCTTGCAAAGCTGTCCGGAGAATCGTAACCATACTTCAGTGCCACATCAATTACCTTTGCATCACTGCCTGCAAGTTCTCTTGCCGCCAAGGCCATTCTTCTGTTGCGGATGTACTCTGCCACACTGAACCCACACAGCACCGCAAAAATACGCTGAAAATGATATTCAGATACATATGCAACCTCTGCAACATCCTTTATCCGAATGTCTTCGGTCAAATTCTCCTCAATATAACTGATAGCATTTTGCAATCCTTCTGTCCAACTACTCATGTTTTACCCCTCCGTTTCGGCTGTAAGTAAATGATAACAACATCAAAGAAAGACTTCCCGACTTTTCTTGCTTACAGTTGTTGGGTATCTCATTAATTAAATTTCAGTTTCCTGCAATTTCACAACTTTGCGCTCTGTCTCAGCCGCCAATTCATCGGCATACTCCTGCATCCCTGCAATCTCCTTCTTCATGCGCGGATATGTAGTAATATCTTTGTAAATAAAATAGAATGCGCAAAGAAACAAAAATACTGCCAAACCGTTGGAAAAAACCTGTGAAACACCAATTAACGGTAACGCCTTATAAATCGTTGCACCACTGCCGACAAGTGAAACAATGGTGCGCAGATATGCCAGATGGGTCTGTTCCACTGCAAGTTTGCTGTTGGTAAAAGCAAGCTCTGTTCTGATTTTGGAAAACTCCGTCCGCTCTACCGCAAGATGATTTTGATTGTATGCCAACGCTCTTTTTATGTTCTCTTTTTTCTCGCCCATAAGTCCTCTTTCCTATCATAAAATAGTTACTCTTTTACAAAATAAACATAACGCACAATGCCACATAAGTCCACTTTATATTGCGGTTCAGCAACAGATAAACCACACCGAAGCAAAAACCGCCAAATGCTGTATAAAGTCCTGCTGCCAAGGTCCCCTTGGTAAGCCAGTGTGCCATTCCCCATGTCAATGCCACCACGATACCACCATAAGGAATATTTACTCTTTTAAACCATATCTCACATGCTTTCTGCCCATATACAATAATCAGCATGAACAAAATCACTTCAAACAAATAATAAATATATTGAAAAGTAAATTTAAGTGCGCCCAAACGCTGAAATTCCATAAGCAGCTTACTTCCGCCCCAATCCAGATATGTACTACTTAAACAAATAAACGCACAGCCAAGCGTAGCCACCCACTGCCACAGCTTAATCGGCTTGCTTTTTTCAAATAAATTAAATCCATAATCTTTCCCAGCTGATTTCACCGTATACCACGCAACAAGTCCCCATGTAATGCAGGTAATGATCCAGTGCAAAATTGTCTGCCATGTCACCCATTCCTTCATCTCACAGCCATACAGCATCGGCTCCAAAAGAAATGCATACAATGCCTCCAAGCCAAGACCACCAAATGCGGTTAGTGCCAGCCAGATAAAATCCATCCCTTTTACTTTCTTTTCTGATACGCTGCCATTTTTATTCTTATCCCTCATCTTAATATTCTCCTTTAGCCTTTCTATTTGTCACCTTAACATTTCAGAACATCCTTTATCAATTGTTCTGCTGTTCCTGACCTGACCTAAGAATATCATATGAAAAAACATTTGCAAGATGAGTCTGTCTAAGTTGCAACAGAGCATGCTTAAGATGCAATAAATTGCTTTTTTACATCTTCTTTTTATCCTCTCCCGGCACATTGATTTCCTGCAGTAATGCATTTGCCTTCTTTATTTCCCAGAAAAAAGAAATATAATACATTCCTGCCAAAACTACATACGGTATAGTAACTGTCCAAAACATATCCCTATAACCATCCGGACTTACTTCCGTAAAAAAGTCACCCAGCCAAATACCACCCATCACGCAGGAAATCAACACCACATACTGCAGAATCATCACAAAAATCACCGGCATATTCTGCATATACTTATGAATGCTAAGAATCAATGTTGCTAATACCGTTATCCCAAGCATTGTCAAAATATTTTCTACATAGTAGGCATCCCGATGCCCTGTAACACCTTCCAAAAGCACTTTCCCTATCAAAAGGCAGGTAAATACCTCACAGGATATGGACCAAAAATTATGTCTGGATATCATTTGCCCCCCTCCATTCTACTGCATTTTAACTGCTTATAAAAATCATTCCGATAGCTTCTGCTCATAACAATCATTTCTTCATTGAGCAGCACCAGTCTCATTCGCATATTCAAGTCTGCTTCTATCCGCTTTACTTTATGAATATTTACTACCATGGATTTGCTGATTCTCACAAAGCCATGTGCCTCATACCGCTCTGTCAGCTCTGCCAGTCCTTCTTCCAGTTTCCACACTTCCTGCCGCAGGTAAGCATAGCATTTGCGGTCTACAATTTCACAATAGTAAATATCATCCGGCTTTATCAGACAACTTTCCGTTTCATTTCTACCCATGAGCACATCTTTTGATTCCAAATAATTGATAAAATCCTGTGTTTCCTTATTGATATTTTTGTAATGAATTTCCAAATAATTTTCCCCAAGTCCGGGTTCATAGGTTTTTGTCCATTTCATCATTGTTGCTGTACCAGTTTCATTTCATCTTCCATTTTTACAAATCCATACTTTACATACAAGGGTCGTCCCATATCGGTTGCTTCCAAAGCAATTTGCGACACGCCCCTTTTCTTTGCCTCGTTTACAAGTAAATCCAATGTATGAAACGCTATCCCTTTTCTACGATGCTCCGATGCGGTGTACATATTCATGATATAAGCCTTTTTACCACTAGGATTATGATAGGTTGGCATTACCTGATAAAAGCTTACACCACCGGCTCCGACAAATGTTTTATCATTATACACCAGATATGCAATATGCTCTCCTGACTCCAATGCTCTGCTATAATAGGCATGCGATTCACGTTCCACCAAGGACATATCTGTATTCTCAGACAGCTTATTTGCCGCACGCAGAACAATTATTCTTGTTCTTACCAATTCATTGATATCTTCTATCGTTGCTCTCTTGTATTCAAAAGAATTATCATTGTTTTGATTCGACACCGATAAGTATTCATCCGATGCATCCTTAATAATCATTTTTTTCATGCTTTGACTCCCCTATCCTGTTATTTCGTACGCTGTATACTCATGGTCAAAATGATATCCCAGCTTTTCAGCCAAAGCCACAGACCACTTATTCTGCGCATCCCAGCTTGGATATAAGCCTCTTTTCAGACACTCTAAAATAAGCTTCGCCCCGCATGCATATGCCAGACCTTTTCTTCTGTGGTCCTCTCTCGTATCAATCTCTATTTCGATTCCTTCCTTGTATCTGCTGTAGGATGATGCACCTGCGACCAATTCTTTGTCTTTCAGAACCACAACGCCCAATCCCAGTTTTTTATATGTATCATAATCCTTAAATTGAGATACCAAATCATTCGCCCACCCGGCATTTTTGCACAAACGATATTCATGCTCCTCTAATAACTTTATTTCATAGCCTTCCGGCAACTCCAAAACTGCTTTCTCCAATTTACATACATCAAAAATATCGTTTTCTTTTTTGATTGCATATCTTGTAACTTTCCTGGCTTTATTGCCATAGCAGCTTTCAATCATTTCTCCCCATTCTTCATTTTGCGGAACCATGATCAAAAATTCCTTCTCACAATCTTCCTTCTTAAACATGACTAATTCTTCACTCGGCTTTCCCGCAAAGAAGGCAAAATCTCCCAAAATTGTCATTGCGGCATCCTCATCAGAATTGGTTCGGACGTCACCCATCACGCCTTGCAGACAGGACCATATGATGGTTTCATTCCAATCCTGAAACAGTTCCTTTATGTTCTCTTTCACTTCAAATCAATCCTTTCCGCTCCCCCAAAAGTGGTATTTTACGGTAGTCAAACACCTTTCTTGTATTACTAATACAACCAAATCAACTCATTATTCATTTCCATTAGCATCCACCATGGAGCAAATTCATCTTCTGCATCAGTATATAGTGTCAAATAAATATTCCATCCTTCTGTGGTTTGAAGGTATGCCATGTTTTCATCACATTCCCAGGTCACTTCATATAGCTGCTCTCCATATTCAATCCAACCTACTTTATCACTGTTTAATTCCATACGCAAAGTAACAAAACTATCATCCGGCATTTCATACGGAAAATAAACCATTTCTCCCGATTCCGGATTTACTGACGCATATCCTATCCACACAGAATCAGATAACATTTCCTCATCAAGTTCTACTTCTCTCATATTCTCCGGATTCAGTACCGGTATTTCCTCTCCCTCATAATATTCCTCCGCGCTGTATTCCGGATACTGTGTAATTTCAGTCCAAGTACAATCAATGGCATAAATATCCGGCCAGAAGAACCAAGTGTTCGTTTCTCCTTCTCCAAAAGTACAATTATAAAAATGCAATTCAGAATCTGCTGAATTTCCATAATATCCACCACAGTAGGAACCGGTAAGAATGCAATCGCGGAACTCAAAGTTACCGACACCTTCAATCATAAACAGCGATCCATCGGAACAATCCCGAAGAGTACTATTGTACACATAAAGATCACCTGTCCCTTTTCCTGTTTCAATCGCATAGACACCGCAACCATATAAATCCATTGCTGAAAGCGTAATATTTTTGCAGCCATAGAAATTCAAAACATTTCCGGAACAAGCACCGGTTTCCGTATGTCCCATTGTCAGAAATGACAGATTTAAATCGCAACAATTAAAAAATGTCAAAACGGCTGCATACCTTGGTTCCACCACAATCTCTGTCTGGGCAAGGCTTTCCGCATCTCCCATAATTGTTAAGTCATCAGCGTTTTTAATTACAACCTCTACACCATCATAACAGTACTCAAGCTTTACATAGGGATGCTCTGCATTCCAGTCATAGCCCTTCCACGTCTGTACTTCTTCAAGGTATTCACTCATATTGTAATATCCGGGTTCCACAAAAATAGTTACCCCCGGTGCAATTGCATCCAAAAACTCTTCTG
The DNA here is from genome assembly GCA_017434885.1 of Lachnospiraceae bacterium. GTDB lineage: Bacteria > Bacillota > Clostridia > Lachnospirales > Lachnospiraceae > Suilimivivens. The sequence goes on from JAFSGE010000057.1 coordinate 77,032, forward strand.
TACTGCTGACATGAATTACCTCTTCTGTGTCAGAAGAATCCGGCACATCCCCATTTTCCGTCTTCTGACTTTCTTTTGACCTCTGTTCTTCCTCCACTGTTTCGGTTGCCGCCAAATCCGCTGTTTCCGCTATTTCTGCCACAGCATCCTTATTCTCTTTTTCACCGCATCCTGCTGAATACAATGCAAAAATAATAAGCAATATTGTAATATACAAATACCTTTTTCTTCTCTTCATGTCATCTGCCTCCCCAACATTTTTTATTTTCTGACCGGCATGCCATTCTCTCCAACCATATAAACGCCAAAATCCTGTTCCATGCTGTCAAAATTATCTAACCGTAAATAATTAGGATTGAGCGGTAATATAAAGATATCTGACGGTATATATGCCGGAGCCGCATTCATCTCTCCGGCTCTGACAAGCTGACCATTGCTAACGTCGTACACTACCAGCATCATCTGTCTGTCCTCTGCATCATTTTCTTCACAAAACAGATAAAGATAATGCTTCCCCTCTGCTGTTTTTACATAATATGGATTGAATCCATACGCAAAAAGTTCTTCATAATGGTAATAGCCATCCGTATCGGTGTAAATACCAAGCTCCGAATAGAAACGTCCTTCTTCATCATATAATCCGGTAACATTCAATTCTTCCAAAGTACCATCTTCGTCCAAATCCGTAAAGAAAGAGGAATCCAACGGAAGTCTGACCATATATGCCTCCGGCACATTCATATACTTCTCCTCAAACAGCTCCGAATGCTCCGCAAAAGAAATAGTTGCCGCCTGTCCGCCGTTCCCCGGCTCGGTAATATCCCCATCACCAAAATAGAACGTTACGCCATTGTAATCCAACGTCCAACTGATGCCATCCTCCGGAGTGTTTTGGAAATAATCCTGAATGACAGCTTCTGAGTAACCCTCTCCGGCCCAAAGATGACTGTTCAATTCCTTTTCTACTAGGGACGGAATTGGGGTCATATCTTTGATTACGTCAGTTATCAATAATTGCTGACCGGTTTGGGTATCATAGTTGCTTCCCCACATTCCCCTGAAATCTTCAATAAATCCATAATCTGCATATGAATCTGTCAATAGGCTTACCACCACACTATCTGCTCTTCTGACCTGCACATCCACTGTTGATACCTGCGTCTCAAAATACGAATCAACATCAAACATCTCATCCGCAAAACTTAAAATGTTATCTGCCTCATCCTCCTGAGAACGTACTATCATACCTGCCGTTTCTGATAGCGTACGGTCCATTTCCTGATAGTTCTCTGTGTCTTCCCAAAAAGTAACACAATTATACTCACTTATCAGCAACAGTTTCTCATAGTCACCTATCCCTTCATATCTCGCATTACGCGTCTCTTGCAAAGACAATATCTGTGGTTTTTCTACCACCGGAGCTTGCTCTTCTGTTTGCTCATCTACGTCAGTCATCTCATGCTCTTGTGATTGTGCCGTCTCTTCCGGCTCTTTCTCCGTCATACTTGCTACATCATTTTCTGCCGCATCTGTTTCCTGTACATATTCCTCTTTTTCCGTTACTGCACTTTTATCACCACATGCCATCAATAAGCTCATCATGCATATTAATAACATAACCGGCAATACTTTTTTCCTCTGCTTCATACTGCTCCTCCTGTCAAAGAATTCCCAATCCAATTTACTACAAACTTTTATCCAAATTTATCTTTTTCTGCTTCATATCCACTTTCGCTATGACGCCATATTGCAATGCACATCGTGGCACTGCATGTCCGAAATTCACATTATAAACAATCGGAAGTTCCTCGTTATCTATTACTTTTATAAGAATATCTTTATATTCCTGATAATAGGCTTCATCTTGTGGTTTTCCTACTATCACTCCATTTACCACATCAAATACACCTTTTTCTTTCAGTACCGCAATTTCCTTTTCAAACAATTCCGGCTTCGGTTTTTCTTCACAGGTTTCTATAAACAGGATTTTGCCCGTCCACTCTTCTTCACCCGGAAACAATCCGTATTTTTCGCAAACTTCCTTTTCATCTTCATAGCGGGTATTTGTCAGCATATCATAAAAACTTTCCAGACATCCTCCCAATAATGCACCTTGAAAAATTTCACTTCCCTGCAAAAGTTCGAACCCTCGCTCTTCTTTGTGCGCCACTCTGTCCGTTCCCATTGCAGTTCTGGAAAAGTCTTCTCTTTCTTCATACCAAATTTCACTGGACACAATTTCACCGGATTCATTTCCATCCAAGTATCCCTCAAATGCCTTTTTAGAATATGGTAACATTTCATCTGCAATTTCTCCCAAATCACAAATAAAATTCGGTCCATAATAGGTAGACAAGCCTAGCTTATAAAACATTAAATGATTAACCGTAGTATCTGAAAATCCTGTGAATAATTTCGGATGCGTCTCTACTGCTTTTATGAATTCATCATCTTCCATCAAATAAGGCAACAGTCTGTATGTATCGTCACCACCTATTGCACAGATAATTCCTGCAATTGAATCATCTAAAAAAGCATCTTTTAAGTCCTTTGCTCTTGCCTGCGGATGAGCCTTCAAATATTCAATTCCCTTCAAAGCATTCGGCATAAACACCGGCTCCAAACCATACTCTTTTAATCTCTTTACACCGATTTCTATATTGTGACTGCAAAATTCTTCACCTAACATTCCGCTTGATAAGCTAACGATTGCTACCTTGTCACCTTTTCTTAATTTTCTTGCATATTGCATAGCTATAATCCTTCCGTTCATAAAACAGTATTACTTCTTATCCGCACGCTGTTTTCCCTTAAATTCCTTCTCTACATGGCAATGTTCCTGTTTGCCAACCAACTTATCACCTTCAAAGTCCAGTTCAATAATGTACGGCATCCAATCTATAATTCGAAGGAAATCATCACATCCAAAACTGTTGTCATAAAAATTTAATATGGTACTAAGGGCAGTCCCATGGGTTCCTATAACAATATCTTTGTCTATATTATCTGATAAAATCTCGTTCAGTGCTTCCATATTACGTCCTTGAACTATGGTGATGGATTCTCCACCCTCTTCATGATAATCATGGTCAGCCCAGCGTTTCCTAAACATTCCATGATTGTTTCCATCAGGACCTTTTTCGCGCTCTCTTAATCTCTCATCTGTTATAATTTCTTTTCCGAAAAAAGCTGCTGCATCTGCAATGGTATCCATACTACGCTTATATGGACTGCAATAAAACGCATCTATTTTCTTGTCCTTCAAAAATTCCGTAACAATTGCAGAATCTTTCTGTCCTTCTTCCGTCAAAGGCCTTGTTCTGTCTTCTTTCCAATCATGTTCCGGCTGTGCGTGACGCACGAAATACACTCTTGTCATACGGTGTCTCCTATCTCTTTTCCGTTCTTCCGGTTAAATTAAATTTCCACTCTAAATTTCCCTCTGCTCCACAACCACATCGGTGTATGCACATCTATGGGAACCAAATCCGTGCCTTTTAAAATTTCTTGCCACCTATTTGCTACAAGCTCCTGCACATTGTTTTGCCTTGCTTCTTCCGGTGAAATGATATCTAACCTCTCACTTGCCTGTATTACATGGGTATCCGGAGCTACCGTTATATTTTCTCTGTCAACAAACTTCACATCTGTATATTGCTCCATCACATACAGCCAGTAGTTACAGATTTTGTTACCACCCAAATAAGGAAATTTCTTCTTATTTTTCGCAATGTATTCTTTTACATTCTGCACAGAATATGCATTGTCATGAAATAACTTACGAATATCCCCGGAAAAATCATTTTCTATGGTTTCACATAGAGTCCTCCATATAATTGGCTGTTTGTTAGGTTGTAAAGCAACTTTATATTTTAACAATTTCTCTTTTAGTTGTTGCTCGTCCATATTAACTACCGCTTTTACATCAAACACATCTGCCGTATCGGAATCCTTATATGTTTTATTAGCACATTCCCACAATGTATAAGAATTTCTTTGATAATTAAGTGCCATGGGTAATGTAAAATATAAATAGTTTTCTTTTGTCCCCTTGTCTAATGCCGGATTCTCATCTTCAGGCATTTTTTCGCCGCCAAGTCTTCCTGATTTATAGGACTCCAATAAGGCATATACTCTATTTATATCAAATGACTCCATCTTTACACTATCTCCTTGTTTCCGGTGTCAAACGCTTTACTTATCATTCATTCTAGCACACTAATCTTATATATTCCATGATATCATATACAAATGCCGCAGATTTCTCTGCGGCATCCCTAAATACATATTCAAATAATCCCAACAACAAACCGGCAACATCTCGATTGCTCCTACTCCGACCAGTTCATTTCCTCATCAGAAATTCCCATTTTCCTACATTCGATACATACATAATCTTTTTCTGATTGATTGCCAATTTGGTATTTCAATATTTTATCTTTAAAAACAATGTACTTCACATTCCCGGTCTTAAAATCAACAAACCAATTTCCACCATTATCCGGGTCAGTTCCCATCACTTTGGATATTTGCTCCGGAAAATCTTTTTTATCACTGGTAAAAAACAATACTGTCCAGTATTTTGGCTTTCCACCGGTATTCCACAATTCAATTTTATGTATATTCAGCAGGTCAATGATGGTATCATCTGTTATACTTTCTTTAATCAATACCCCCTCATACACTTCTTGCTTCTTCCCTTGAATTGCATTATTTCCACAATTTTGCACTTCTTTAACTTCACTCAATGTCAATTCATCCTTCAAAAGTACATCCATAGAAACATGAAATAATTCTCCCAATATTAATAGTTTTTCTGTTTCCGGCAATGCTATGTCTGCTTCCCATTTAGATATTGATTGTCTGCTTACATTGCATTTTGACGCAAGCTCTTCCTGCGTCATTCCGCTTGCTTTGCGTAATTCTATTATTTTTTCAGACAACTTCATAAAAAAGAACCTCCTGCAATTATTGATTATATTGTAACCAATCTTTATCAGGTTTACTATCAACTTTAAAGTTCTTTTTTGCAACCTACAGTTACCTTTTTATATCCTGATTTCTGTTTCGGAATTCCCTCGGCGTCATTTTGTATCGTTCCTTAAACACTCTGTTAAATGTTCTTTGACTTTCAAATCCGCAATCTAAGGCAATATTAGTGATGGATTCTTTCGAGTCCTGCAATATTGCCTGTGCATAACTTAACCGGATTCCATTGACATATTGCTTAAAATTACTGTGAAATGTTTTTGCAAACATCCTTGATAAAACATATTTGCTTACACATAAATCAAATGCCATTTTTTCCAGTGATATCTCTTCTCTAAAGTTCTTCGCGACATATTCAACCGCATTGTATATGATATCACCTGTCAAAGCCGAATCTCTGGTTATGATTTCCATGTCCTCAAACACATGCGCAAGGATTATTTGCACATAAGCCTTTGCCAATGTGCCATTATATTCTTTCTGCTTCACAAGCTGATTGATAACATATTCAATATCAGGCGAAAGATTCTCTTTTGTAATTACCGGTATCTTAGGGCAGCAGTTTTGGAGTTCCTCATAATAAGAAGCAAATAATGTTGGCTTCGCAAACAAATAAATTGCTTTGTTTTCGTCGAAACCAAAGACCTGATAATGATGAATTGCATTAGGAAAAACAATCCCAAAGTCTCCCTTCTCCAAGTGAAATAACTCTTGCCCCACTCCTAATTCCACGCTTCCCTCTGTTACAAAAATCATTTCTATTGCCTCATGCAGATGTGGCGGAACATGAATAGATTTCTTTTGTTCCAGTGCTATTTCTATATTTCTTTTTTCATATGTTAATATCACTTCAATCACTCCTGCAAAACTACTGCATACTCATCTGTTTTTTCCTAACAAATCACAAACGAATATGTTATATCTTCTTCTGCGTTAATGTGATAATCCGCTTCCACATCACTTCCCCAGCTGTCAATTCCGCCTACACCTCTTACTGCTCCATACACACAAAGTACCGTTCTTCTCGCCGGTGGCAGTTCTTCATGGTGCATTGCATTTTCAATTTCGCTTGCTGTATAGGGAAGGCAGGAGAATGCAAACGCATCATCATTTTTTTCAATTCTTAAAACCTGAGCTGAATTGTCTTTCCGACTGTTGTTAAGACTTGTGTGTCTTGTTACTTCCAACCACTCTGTCTTCATTCTCATCCCACACTCCTGTGGTACAAGGTACGGTGTCAAGCTCAAATCATCTATTTCATAAACCCCTTTTTCCGCTCCTGCCATACGATCCGGATATGTTTCACCGGAAAGCCCTTTATACAAATATTTATCTGCCGGTGTAGGCATAATAAATCTTAAGCCGAATACCGGAAGTTCAGGCAATCCCTTCGCCCCCTTATAGGAAACATTTACTGTAATTTTACCTTTGTTGTCCACACTATAAGCCACCTCTACCGTAGTCCTTGGTGTTGTAATCGTCTCATATATATATTTTACAACCACATTTTCAGCAAATACATCTCCACCATACTTATTGTTATCCGGTGCACAAGGCTTACCCTGTGACTCGCCATCTGTAATTACTTCCACCTCTTTGCAATCAATAAACATATCTGCTGCGAGCCAGCTTCCGCTTTTCATGTGAAACTTGCTTCCTCTGTCATTATCTGTCAATGCTCTCCAAAAGGTAGGCTTGGGCGGGCGATAAAGCCATTCATATCCGTTCTTTACAAGAGACTCCAGACCGCCCTGCGCATAAGAGAAAATGTAATCAAAGCCTTCTCCATGAACACCCAGTGTGAAATCTCCATATACTACTCTTAATAATTTAGATGTACAATCCATAGTAATACCTCACCTCCTGAATTGCCGGTTTTTCTTTTCTGTCTGCAAATACAATTCCGTTTCCTGAAAACTCGTAATCCGACGGCCTATCATCAAAGTCTCCACCGTATCTTAATACTTCCTTACCCGTCACTTCATCCTTTACCAAAATTGCCTGGTCTATGAAATCCCAGATAAATCCTCCCTGATACATATCATACTTATCAATTAACTTCATATAAGAGCCAAGACCGCCCATTGAATTTCCCATATCATGCATGAATTCACATAAGATATATGGTTTCTTTGCACTGTTAGTCAGATAATCTTCCACCTCTGCAGGCTTTGCATACATACGGCTTTCTAAGTCTGAAATAGTATCCTCATAAGCTCTGTTATAATAAGAACTTTCGTAGTGAACTAACCTTCCATCATTTTTATCTTTGAAGTATTTGTTCATAGCTTCGATATCATCGCCTGCATAAGACTCATTTCCCAAAGACCAGAATAATATAGAAGTATGGTTCTTAAATGTCTCAAAGTTATTTCTTGCCCTGTCAACAACCGCTTCTCTCCACTGCGGAATAGAACCGGGCACATTACAGGACGTCTCGATAGCTCCAAGTTTTTGGAAAGAGCCATGACTTTCCAGGTTTGTTTCTGACATCAGATAAATTCCTTCTTCGTCACACATATAATACCAAGGAATCTGATCCGGATAGTGACATGTTCTCACCGCGTTAATATTGTTCTTCTTAATGCACTTCATGTCCGAAAGCATTTCTGCCATTCCGATAACCCGCCCGGTTTTTGCGCTCCATTCATGCCTGTTTACGCCTGTCAAAATCAGTCTCTTACCATTTAAGTACATTACTTTATCAATAATCTCAAGTCTTCTAAATCCAACCTTGTAAGGAACCACCTCGACAAGCTGCCTGTTTTCATACAACTCGATGTAAGTATCATAGAGATACGGATTGTGATTATCCCAGGGAATTACCTTTTCCACATCTGCCGTAATCGTACCTTCCACAATACCGGCTATGTTTGTAAGCGTAATATTCTCACACAAAAGCTTATTTCCAAGCTTATCCGCAAGTACAAACTTTGCACACTTTGCACATTCCCTTGCAGAAGAAATTTTCACATCTACAATCATTTGACCGCTGGCATTGTCCTCATTCAAAATCGGTCGAATCCACATATCCTGCACATGAATATCAGGAATTGCCTTTAACGTTACATTTCTAAAAATTCCAAAGAATCGAAAGAAATCCTGATCCTCCAAGAATGCGGCAGTGCTCATCTTATGTACCTGTACCGCAAGCACATTATTCTTTTCTTTGATGTAAGGAGTCAGGTCAAACTCTGCCGGAGTAAAGCTGTCTTCCGCATATCCGATAAACGCTCCGTTTAACCAAACATACATTGCCTCTTCCACACCTTCAAAATATATGCTGATTCTTTTGCCTACCAGTTCTCTTTCAAGGTCAAATATTTTCACATAGGAACCTACCGGATTATACTCTGCCTCACTGAACATTCCTGCGCCATCTCCGGCCCCTTCTATGCTATACGCTCCTCTAAGATACTTCTTTCCCTCCCATGGGTACATAGTATTGATGTATCGTATCCGGTCATAACCGGCCATCTCAATATGTCCAGGAACCATAATTTTATCAAAGCCGGTTCTATCATAATCTGCCTGATAAAACTCTTCCGGTCTTTCCATAGCATTTATGCTGAAATGAAAATCCCACTGACCGTTTAATGATTGTAAAAGTTTATTTTTTCCGCTCTCCAACGCTTCATAATCCGTAAAATAATTATGGTCACTATGTGCATCCATCTGATTAACACGAAATACTTCCGGATTATCCAACCATTTCATATTTGCCTGCATATACTCTTTCCTTTCTGCAATACCCCTAAATTTTATGCTCTGTCATTATATCACTGCTTTTCTGCTTTTAATTTATGGTTAGCCTCTTCTACGTTCATAAATGAAAGAATGATTGTAATCAACAAATCAAGAATGAAAGGAAGCCAGAGATACATGAAATACATCATGCTAATACAACTATCCGGCTGTACTGCAGCATCACCATTAATAAATCCGCTGAGGTCAAGCATCCACCCTGCAATGGCAGTACCGAGGCCGCCACCAATTTTTACCCCCAGTGAGGTACATGAATACATTGTACCATCTACTCGTTTTCCTGTCTTTAAATATGTATATTCTGAACATGATGCAATTACTGCATTCATATCTCCCTGCCAGGGTCCCTGTCCCAATGCAGCCACTGCTGTAAACAGCAGCATCAGAGGAATACTTCCCATGTATCCGGCTACAACTACCAGTAAACGTCCTGCTGTAGCAACCATATAACTATATTTATTGAGTTTGTACATGCCCTTCCACTTTGAAACCAGATTTGGTGTAAATATCAATGCGATAATTAATGGAATATTTACTGCCCATGAAAAAGCTCCGAAAAGATTTTTATTCAGAAGTACATATGTCATGAAATAGATACCAATGTTAATCATGGCACCATATAACTGCTGAAGAATATATACACCGCAAATCATTAAATAGTATCTATTGGAAAACAACAATTTTGCTGACTGAATCAACGTTAAGTTATCATCTTTTTTCTCGTCTGCTTCCTCTCCCTTTGCAAGTTCCTCCTCAGGAAGCTCCTTTACCGAAAATACCGCAAGTGTATTGGTAATAACTCCTAAAATACAGTAAATAATTGCTATATTTCTCCAGCCTGCTGCTCCACCGCCTAACGCATCTACTGCGCCAACTGTAATTGTCTGAATAAGTAAGCTTGTGCTGAATGCAAAGATGAATCTGAAAGAACCCATCTGAACACGCTCTTTACTGTTTTTGGTAACCAGTGCGGTTAATGCTGAATAAGCAATGTTATTCGCTGTGTAAAACACCCCATTCAGTAATGTGTATGCAATAAAAAACCATGCGTACTGTGCCGTCTGCCCTATATTTGTGGGTATTGCAAATACGCCAAACAATGTGATTGCACATCCAAAGAATCCCCAAAACATCCAAGGTCTTGCTTTACCCATTTTGGACTTCGTCTTGTCAATCATAGAACCGAAGAACACATCTGTAATTCCGTCAAACAACTTTGATACTGCAATCAATGTTCCTACAATACCGGCATTCAGCCCAACCGTATTTGTCAGATAAATCATGACAAAAGATGATAAAAACGCATACACTACGTTACCTGCAATATCACCGGTTCCGTATCCGACAATATTCCGCATTTTTAAATACTTTTTCTGTTCCATAATAAAATCTCCTTTTCTCTTTGATAAATTTGTACCCTCGCCGCTTCAAATCATTTCTTTATTAAGTAGTTAAATTATACTAAATCAACTATTTAAAATACATATCAAGAATTAGACAAAACATGCACAAAATGATACAATAGAAAAAGAAAAGTTCGTTTTTATTGAATATATACCCAAATCACATAACAAAAAATGAATTACGGGAGTCAAGGAGACCTATGTACGCAAATAACGCCTACTTAAACAATACAACCATGGACATAAAGGACAAATCTAAGCCTTTGATTGTTACCAGCTGCGGCACCTATCACTTATATACACGGCCCAAATTACCGACCTGGCGTCCCAGAGGCAGATTGGACTTTCAGCTTTTATACATTGCTTCCGGCAAAGCACATTTTCACTTCAATGGCAAAGAAGAAATTGTTACTGCCGGACATATGGTTCTTTATCGTCCGAAGGAACCTCAAAAATACGAGTATTACGGAGAAGATCAGACAGAAGTATATTGGGTTCATTTTACAGGTGGTGATGTAACAAACATCCTTCGCTCTTATGGACTTACGAAAGGCAGGCATGTCTATTACTGCGGAAAAGGACTTGATTACCAGAATCACTTTCGTCTGATGATTCGGGAACTTCAAATGTGCAAGGAGCATTACGCTGAAATATTGGAGATACATTTGCGGGAAATCTTTATTATGATACACCGGCATTTACAAACCGGCTCCAAAATAAGTAACAGTCAAATTGTGGAAGATATCGATGCTGCTACGCTGTATTTTAATGAGCATTACAATGAAGAAATCAATATTGAAGAATACGCACAGAGCCACAACATGAGTACAAGCTGGTTCATTCGTAACTTTAAACAGTACACCGGATTTACACCTCTGCAGTACATTTTATCCGTGCGCATCTATAACGCCGAAGCGCTTCTGAAGAGTAATCTTTACAACATTACAGAAGTAGCAAGTATTGTGGGCTATGACAATCCACTATACTTTAGCCGAACATTCAAAAAATTGAAGGGGATTTCCCCTTCGGACTATAAAAACAACATTGAAACCTAAAAGAAAAATAAGGACACTATCCTTCTTTTTGTTTTGCAAATTTTGTCTACTTTTTGATTTCTTTTGGCAAGAAATATCCCACATTTTGAATTATGATTACCTCAGAACAAACGAAAGGAGCCAAAAAACATGAAGCAGAACATAATTAAATTCTTTGATGAAGTATTGAACTTTTACAAACCATTATTTCTGCATCCAATAAATAGGATGTGGTAATCTACTAACCATTTTCTTGTTGTTGTACATAAAGTTCTTTCCTTATTTTTCTCATTTCTTTCCAAACATTATCGCCATAGTTGCTTACTAAAACAGAAATTGTACCGTCATTTGGATTATATTCGGAAATAAAACTCACTCCCGGATCACAGCCTTGAAAATATGCATAATCTTTTCCATCCGGATTATTAATAAGCCATACTCCGTAACCGTAGTAACCTTCCTCTGCATCGCTTCCGTCTCCGCTTTGTTTACTAAGCATCTTTGAGGCAAGTTCTTTTGAAATCAGTTTTCCTCCCAGCAGTCCTTTCCAAAAATTAATAATATCTTTTACAGAAATAAATGCACCGCCGGCACCGGTTCCTTTTACATCAACAGAATATATATTGGTACGGTAATCTTTTGTTTCTGCACAATAAATATAATTATTTGCACATTTAGCAGGTAATCTGTCCAGTTCGTAATACCCCGTTGACTTCATATCACATACATCAAAAACATTGACTTTCAAATATTGGTCAAACAACAGTCCGGTTACTTTTTCAATTATCATGGCAAGCAGTACATAACCTGTATTGTTATATTGAAACTTTTCACCTTTAGAATACATCATAGGCTTGTCAATAAATAATGGGAGCAAATCATTATTGCATCTGATTTTATAATTAGGATAATCCACCCACAATTCCTCATACTCGTCCATTACAGTTTCATCAAAATAATCAGGAACTCCTGAAGTGTGATTCAACAACTGCTCTACCGTTACACCTCCATCAATGTTATTTAAATCGATAGTAAGCAACTTTTCCAAGGTATCTTCGAATTTTATTCTTCCCTGCTCAATCAACTGCAAAATTCCTACTGCGACAAAAACTTTTCCGGCTGATGCACTGGCAAATTTAGTATCTATCGAATTAGGAATTTCATTTGCCAAGTCTGCGAATCCGGTTACACTTTCACACAGAACATTATCATCCTGAACAATATACACGTTACCTCTAAAACCGGTATCAATTAATCCCTTTATATTCATATATTATCTATCTCCCTTCCTTTCTCCTTCATTCCAGTGCGCTTTTACAACAACTCAGTTTTTAACCGTAAAATCCTCTTTTCAATTTCACTAATTATAAGCTTAAATTCTTCATCTGATTTTCCGGTAGGGTCTTCTAATTCCCAATTATCATCAAACAATCTGCCTATAAAAGGGCAACTTACATTACATCCCATTGAAATAGCTACATCCGGATTCGGAATCTCTGTAATCAATTTTGAATACTGTGTCTGTTCCATATCAATTCCATATAATTTTTTCATAATGCGAACTGCGTCCTGATTAATTTTAGGTTTTGTTTCTGTACCGGCAGAATATGACTCAAATACATCTGATGCTAAGTGTTTTCCCAAAGCTTCTGCAATCTGGCTGCGGCAAGAATTATGTACGCATATAAATGCCACTTTCTTCCGTGGCTTCTTATAAAATGGACATTTTTCTTTAATGCATTGTTCATTCTTTTTACTAAAGGAACATTCTATTCTGCTGCTTTCTAATCTCACATTGTAGTTTTCAATTACATATTCGATTGCTTTTTGAAGACTCAAAAATGCATCCCTTTTACAGCATCTGGGTCCCCCTACCCGAGATAGACTACATAATGCCTTAGATGTAAACTCCATGTGTTTTCCCCATGACAAATCAGAACTTAACGGACCTGTCCCATCAATAATGGATAATGACGCTCCCAAAGAACTTACGGCACCACAGACTCCCCACATACCACAAGTCGCTCCCGGCATTTGTAATCCTCTTTTCATTAACTCATTCAAACTTGTCTGCAATTCAATTGCGCCGCCTGCATTATGGAAAGCTGTCAACAATGCAGCTCCATCCAGCACATGATGTTCCGGTCCATGTATTCTTACAAAATCTCTTTGAGCTATGTTGCAAAAAATATCTATTGGATTCTTACTTGTTTCCTGCAAACACGCATCAATAATTTTCTTTGCTCTTTCTTCCACGATTGTTTCACCTTTCCAACCAGCCTATATAACCGTTGCAATCCATATCCATATAATTTATCTGGCACATGCGTATTTGCTATAGTAACTTCCTTTTCATCAGCCACGTTGATTACCTCTCTCATTTATAGCACTTTTCTTAATGTACTGTTTTACATTACATGTTCGCAACTTGGTCACTCTGACCAAGTTGTTGACCATGTTTATGAATAATATTTCTGATTCTTACTCTTCGGTTTGTTTGGCTCAGTTCTCTGCAATTCACCAGTTTCGAGCATCTTATCCAGAAAATGCCTTCTAAAATACGAACGCTCTAAATTGAATTTTTGCATTATTTCGCTTGCAGATTTAGGTTCTCTACAAAATTCAATTATCTGTTTCATTATATCTTGGTCAACATCATGGTCACTTTCTTGGTCACCCTGACCATGATGTTGACCATCATTTCTCAACAACTCCAAATACCTATCACAAGCCTTACACAGGACCATAATTCCAGCCTCATTAATCTCATACTCAGGCAATGGTCCCTCATACAATTCACATGCTTCTTTAATTTTTTCAAAGCCTCTGCCCCAAGCCTCAATCATACCGCTTTTGAAAAAGATATTTGCCAATTTCGGATTATAAGGCTTTGAAGAATGCTTCATAAACAACTTGTCTGTGGAATCAAGATTTGGAGGCATTTCACCATCATTCCAAATGTATATCTTATCCTCATATACACTAATCTGTATCGGATTACAACTACTGTAATCCTTATGAACAACAGCATTCAGCAAAATTTCACGAAAAGCATCCTTGTGAAACATAAACTGCTCAACTCTCTGAATTCCTTCATAGTTAATTAATGCTTTCATGTATTTTGTATAAACCAAATCAACAGTTTTATCAACTTGTTCAATTAAAGGTCCGTGCACTTCATCCTGATACACCAAATCAGAATCCGATTTTCCAAAATAACCAATTTTAATATATGATCCGGTCACCCACTTTTCCGGCTCTTTATAAAAAGCCAACATTGCGGCTCTTATCAAATATCCATCTTCATCAATCAAATGCAAATTGTCCATCAAAATGGCATCTTCTACACTTACTTCTTCTTTTGTAAGTCTACCTCTTTTTACTGCCTTCTCTTTAAATAGCTGTATTGCATCCTGTTTCAAATCAACTACCGACAATTTAGGAAGAGGTACACCATCCCATGTTCTGCCTTGCGTTTTTAACAATGCTCTCTCTAATTCCTTTCCGGTTATTTCATGCATAGTACTTCCGGAACGATAGTAATATTTTCCACGGAAACTGATTAGAGACGGATATTTTTCCACAACTATCTGCAAATATTCCAATTCACCTTTATGCTTATGATTTACATCTACGATAATTCCCATTGTATCTGTGATTTTATTTGGAATTATCTCTAACATCTCTTTGGCATTATCAATTCCCACAACATTACCATCATCATCTGTACCTATGTATAATGTTCCACCTTGAGCATTAGCATATCCACAAATCCATTTTAGATACTCATCCTTCCATGAGGATTTCCATTCTATATTTTGATTTTCTTTTTCTTTCATAGTTTTACTAGCTCCCTTGCTTACTGCTTATACACTTCCGACAATAAACCTAAATACCTCTCCTTTTCTCGCACCAATGGTGCGAGAAGATTTAACAATATTATTTACTCCAAACAAGATTTTTTGTTACATTTTAACAAATACATTATACTATTTCCAATACGCAAAAGCAATTAGCCAAGAACACTTAACTATTCCTGGCTAATCCTCTCCACATTACATATTTAATGAATACACTTTCACCGCATTTCTCTCAAACACTCTTTTTTCTATCCCCTCTTTGAATTCCAACTTTTTAACAAACTGAATATGTTCCTTTTGACTGCATCCGGAATAGTCTGAACCAAACAAAATTCTTTCCGGCACTTTCTCTATCAATTTCTTTATCTTTGCCTCCATATCCGCCAAAATAGTTGCATCATCCGCAATTGAGGAAATGTCAAAATATACATTGGGAAACTCTTCTAACAGCAAACACTTCTCTATCTGCGGATAAAAACAGTGACAGCATATTAATTTCAATTCAGGATATTGTTTTGCAACCTCAGATACTAACATAACATCACTATATTGATTATTATCCCACCCCGAATGAAAGAGTACGGGTACGTTGTAGTGTATAGCAAGTTCATATACATCCTTTAATGTTTCATCTGTAAGATAAAACGCTTCATGCCCGGTAAACAATTTAATCCCCACAATCTGTTTTTTATTCAGATACACTTTTAGTTTCAACAACTGTGTCTGAAATTCAAAAAATGGACTTATTCCACCAACCACATCAACATTGTCTGTTTCCGCAAACAATTCTACACACTCATCCATTGTTCCAATAATACTTTCCATGCTAGAGTCCGATATTACAATACAATGACTTACCCTATTCTCTCTCATTTCGTATAGTAGCCGTTCCTTTTGTCGCCGAAGTGAATGGTTACCGTTACATACCGGCAAATGCACATGCGCATCAATAATCACTTGTCATCACCTCACTTATCACTTTCACCATAAATAAGCATGGGTTTTCCTCATCCCAAACACATGTAAACACTTCTAATGGATAAAAACCTTCTTTCCTATAGAAAGCCCTCGTACCGTTATAAGGTTCATATATTGCCGATTCATCCAGTGTCTTAACAGTTAAAAACTTATAATTATTTTCTTTACAAAATTCAACACACGCATCCATCAACAGATGACCAATTCCCATTCTGTGGTACTCTTTTAGAACACCGAAATTATAAACATCTGCCGTATATTCGTTATGAATTTTTAACACCGCAAAACCTACTGCTTTACTACCATCAAAAGCTGCAATAAATGGATATTCTCTGTGTATCACTGATTTATTCACAATATCTTTCGGGGGAGAAAACCACTCCGGCAAAGCATTCATAACTTCTAATGTAATTCTTGTTTTTTCATCTTTGTTTTCTACTGTTTTTATTGCTATCATTCTTTTCCTCCTAACTCTGACAAGGCAATAAACGCCGGTCCGCTTTGCAACCGTCTTATTAATAAAAAAAGCTACAGATATCACTCTGCAGCTAAACATCAACTATATACAGAGCAAAAATCATTCATGACATCAAAATAAAAACTGTACTAGGACAGTCTCTTATTTTCTATTCATTTCTGATTTTCTGCTCTTTCCGTCTATTTTCCTATCGGTAACCGACAGTACGATAATCGGGCTAATCACTTCCATTTCATCATTGTTGCCTTGTCAATACATATATTATCATTTCACTAAAAATTTTACAACCACATTATATATCTTACTACTTATTCCACACTTAAATATTGAAGTTGTTTAAAAAGTTTTCCTCGATTAATGTCTCTTTTCTTCCCTGTCAAACAAAAGCCATTACTTTCATAAAAATATCTTGCTTTCATATTTTCTTCCAATACCCATAAGTATATTTTCTTATATTCAAATGTATCCTTCAAATATGTAATAAACTGCTTACCATATCCCTTATTCCTATATTTCTCCAAAATATATATGCTTAATATTTCACAGCGCTCATTCCGTTCACTTTCTACTTTGACTATTCCAACTGCCGTCTTATCTTCATAAAGTAAGAAATAAAGAATCCGTTCATCTCTGCACGCTTCTCTAAATTCACATGTCCTTACATCCGGTGTATCAGCTTCTAAATAATCCATCGGAAAAATATCTTTATACGCTTGTTTCCATGCCATAGAATGAACATATCCTACTAAGTCAGCATCATTTATATCTGCTTTTTTTATTCGCATATATATCTCCACTTTTTATATTCCTAATTTATACTTCTTGATAATAGCACAACACAAAAGATTTTGCACTCTTTCCGAGCTCAGCCAACATAA
>JAFSGE010000006.1 GCA_017434885.1 Lachnospiraceae bacterium
GGCTAAAAAAGAAAAGGTTGATTATGAAGCACAGCTTATCAGGGAGTATGAACATTGGGAATATCTCAAGGAGCATGGTGGCAGTGATCCGAATTACAATGACGGTGTCAATATGAACCTGACTCGCAACCACATCATTTATTACAAAAATGAAATGGAAAGATTGTATGGTGAGGATATGAGTAAATATCCGGAAGTGTATTTTCGTGAACTGCCACCGGAGGTAGAAAAATGCCTTGAAAATGATTGATGAACTGCAATGGAAACAGGCAGGGATTGAGAAGTATGAGGAACGAATAAGGAAGAGAAAAACAGAAGAAAGTCAAAATTGAAGCCCGAAAGCTGAATCTGTACGAAGATTTCAAGGATGGTATTTTAACTAAAGCGGAATATGTGCAGATGAAAGAGGAGTACAGCTATCATATTGCTGTTTCGGATAGGGCAATCATTTCCTATGAGCATGAAGTGGAGCTTTTGAAAAATAACAAGGGTAGCAGGCAGGAATGGATTAAGGCTTTTAAGAAGTTTGAGAATATCACAGAATTAGACCGTGCGGCGGTAATTGATCTGGTTAAGCAGGTGCGTGTGTATGGTAAAGACAGAATTGAGGTCATCTTCAATTTTCAGGAGGAAACTGAGAGACACAGCAGCTTAATTGCCTTTGCAAATCCTAACTACGACTATGTGGAAGGGATGGTGGTGTAAATGGCAAGAAGGAGCAGAAAGCAGACCACCGCTACACAGTTGGAGACTCCGGTTTCCGTAGCAGAATACAAGGTTTATCGTACAGCATTATATGCAAGATTATCTGCGGATGAGCATTGCAGGGCAGAAGGTACAACCATTGAAAACCAGCTGACAGTACAGATCGTCTTTGTTGTCTGATGAAAGACAAATACGGATATACGAAGATGGTTCCTATTTCTACAAAGCAGATTCTAAACAGCAGCAAAGTATCAGATCACCACGCGATTATTCCTACAGAAAATGTTTCGGATGCTGATTACTCAGAGATCCCATCCGGTGAACAAAAAATCCTTGGCCTTGCAACTGCAAGGCTTCTTTCTTCTGTTGGAGATTCGGCTGAGATTACAGAGTATGCGCTGCAAGTGGAATGTGCTGGTGAAGTTTTTAAGGCAAAGAGTAAGTGCATCACAAGTCCTGGCTGGCATCTGTTGGAAGACTGGATTCTTGGGAAAAAGCAGAATGATGAAGATGAGGACTCCGGTAAAAAAGATGATGGCGGTTCACATGGCATTTTGGAAATCCTGGAAGCGGATGCTTCCCTTTTATCAGAAGGTCGTGAGCTTCCTGCCAGAGATCTTAAGGTAAAGGAAGGAAAGACAACGCCTAAGAAAAGATTTACCGAAGACTCCTTACTTTCTGCTATGGAATCAGCCGGTGCTAAAGATATGCCGGATGAGCTAGAACGTAAAGGACTTGGTACTCCTGCAACAAGAGCCGGTGTTATTGAGAAGCTGGTTCGTATTGGTTTTGTAGAAAGGCTGGGTAGTAAGAAGACTAAGTACCTTGTTCCAACAGAAAAGGGGTCTTCTCTTATTACTGTCATGCCGGAACAGATTCAGTCGGCATCTATGACGGCTGAGTGGGAGCAGAAACTTCTGGAAGTGGAAAAACAGAATATTGCATCGGAAGACTTTATGGCAGAAATCAATGAAAAGGCAGATCAGGAGGTGAATGCGCATGGCGGCTACAAGACTTATCACGATGCATCAGAATAAAGGTAAAAGCGTAGCAAAGTCTCTTAGCGACAGAACAGATTATGCCAAGAATGGTGAAAAGACGGAACATGGTCAATATATCAGTTCCTACGCTTGCCAGGCTGAGAGTGTTGATGAAGAATTCATGCTTTCAAAAAGAGAATATGAGCGTCTGACAGGAAGACATCCTAGGGGCAATATTATCGCTTATCAGATCAGGCAATCCTTTAAGCCGGGAGAAATCACACCGGAGGAAGCAAACCAGGTAGGCTATGAAACCGCCATGCGATTTACCAAAGGCAATCACGCTTTTATCGTAGCGACTCATACAGATAAGGCGCATATTCATAATCACATCATCTGTGCGCCCATACGGGGCGAAGTAAATCCGCGATAACAAGCGGTCAGCACGTTGTTTCATGCTGATGGTCAATGACTTACCAAGCGAAGAAATTCTAATGGGAACACAGCACGTCATTAAACCCATAAGTTGGCTAATTACCAAGCCACGACTGAATGAGGGAGACCAAAAACTGACATAAGGGTAAAGCCCATACTGGTTGAACGACAGTCCAAGAGGCATAAGTGGTGGCTGTAGCGGAAGGTAGTTACAAACGCTATACCGTGTATCGTACCTGCGGAAAATGAGTAGGAAACGCGAAACATATACACGGCTCACCTACATAAATAGGAACGGACGGAAATCGTACCCGACAGTCAGTTACTGTTTTGTTACTTCGTTACTAAATGGGGATTGCCTAAGTCGGAATGCCTACAGGCTATGTGCAAAGGCACTGAATATCCGATATGGCAACGGAGCTTCCATAGTAGTCCGAGGTGTTAATGGCACTCACATGGCGAAGGGAAGCAGTCTATTTTATTTCAATATCAGTAGAAAGGATGGTGTGTGAGACACTATGAGAAATCCAG
Source organism: Lachnospiraceae bacterium (assembly GCA_017434885.1). Taxonomy (GTDB): domain Bacteria; phylum Bacillota; class Clostridia; order Lachnospirales; family Lachnospiraceae; genus Suilimivivens. The sequence goes on from JAFSGE010000006.1 coordinate 2,652, forward strand.
AAAACATATTGAACAGTTTACGTGAGCACTCTGCTCAAAGCAATTATTCTTATGACAGGTTATACAGGATACTTTATAACCAAGATTTTCTCTTATCAGCATATCAAAACATATATGCCAATAAGGGAAACATGACCGCAGGTGTCGATGGGCAAACCATGGATGCCATGAGTTTGGATAGGGTCAATAGGATTATAGAAAGTCTTAAAGACGAAAGATTTATTCCAAACCCAGCAAGGAGAACATATATACCAAAGAAAAATGGTAAAATGCGTCCCCTTGGTATACCATCTGTTGATGATAAACTTGTGCAGGAAGCGATACGCATGATTTTAGAGGCTATTTACGACGACAGTTTTGAGGACACATCTCATGGCTTTCGTCCTAGCAAGAGCTGTCATACAGCACTTCGCCAAATTCAAAATCGTTTTACAAGATGTAAGTGGTTCATTGAAGGCGATATTAAAGGCTTCTTTGATAACATCGACCATAATGTAATGATTTCCATACTACGCAAGCGCATCAAAGATGAAAAATTCCTGCGTCTCATTCGCAAATTTCTAAACGCAGGTTA
>JAFSGE010000058.1 GCA_017434885.1 Lachnospiraceae bacterium
ATCATTGGACAAAACATCTTTGTAAAAGCAGTGATTTGTGCAGATGATGGCAGACAGGTTCCGATTATGACAATGGGACCAATCTGTATTGCAAATGATTTAAAACGCAATGGATATGGTAAGATTCTGTTGGATTATTCTATTGAAAAAGCAAAAGAAATGGGTGTAGGAGCATTGTGTTTTGAAGGGAATATTGATTTTTACGGAAAGAGTGGATTTACTTATGCGTCTGAATATGGGATTCGTTATCACGGATTGCCAAAGGATGCAGATTCGTCATTCTTTTTGTGCAAAGAACTGATTCCGGGATATTTGGATGGAGTTACAGGCGAATATGCGACTCCGATAGGATATTTTGTGGATGAAACAGAAGCGGAGGAATTTGATAAGCAATTTCCGTACAAAGAGAAATTAAAATTACCTGGACAACTTGTGTAAACTAAGCCAAACAAAACTGGTGGGGCGTCATGCCCCATTAGGAATAAAACTTTCAGTCTTACAGAGAGATTGAAAGCTCGCATGAATTTGAATTCTACGGAGAAATTACAAAATGAAAAAGTGGATAATTAATTATAATCTTGAAATCATGACAGCTATATTAGCAATTGTGTTTTGTGTAAGTATTTTCTTTTTGGATGGTTTAACTCTTGCAGGAAAAGCATTGTTGGGATTTATGGTATTGTATGCCTTGCATGAGTGGGAAGAGTCAAAATTTCCGGGTGGTTTTTATGACCTGTTTTTTGGTGGATTTGGAATTGAAATCAAGGTGAGTGAAGCAAGAATGCATCTGCCAGTGGCAATATATATTCTGATAATGTTGCTTGTTCCTTTTGCACTGCAGAATATAACATTTCTTATCTTGATTCCTTTAGGACTTGGGATTTTTGAAGGTGTTATTCATGTTGCAGGTATCAAAATACATAAGTTAAAAAAGCCATATACACCGGGAATGATTACAGGTATCATAATGTTTGTGTATTCGATTTTTGTAATTATTCAAATTAACAATGCTGGTGGGTTGCTTGTTTGGCAGTGGATTTTGGGTTTTGTACTTGCATTGATAGGATTTGTGATTATGGAGCAGTTTTTCTTAAAAACAGTCGGACTTACGTTTATTGATTTTAGAAAAATGGCTATGGATCGTGTTTGGGGAAATAGAAATTGAGAAGTCATAAGAATTTGAATTTTACGAAGTGTATAGATAGAAAAGACTGTAGCCGGCTGGAGAAATCCAGTCGGTTTTCTTAGCTATAATAGATGTGCAATAATTTATAGAAAAATAATTTTATTAAAAAGTGTAAGATTATGGTTCAGAAGTTGTCTATATAGGTGTAAGGGAAAAATTCAGAAAGGAGGATTAAGTATGAACGACAAGGACATTATCCAGTTGTATTTTAATAGAGACCAGCGTGCATTATCTGCAACTGCAAAGAAGTATGGGAAATACTGCACTTCTATTGCAAAAAATATCCTAGGTAATAATGAAGATGCAGAAGAATGTGTCAATGATACATATTTAAGTACATGGAACTCTATACCACCAACCATACCAACAATACTATCTGCGTTCCTTGGGAAAATCACAAGAAATTTAGCTTTCAATAAGTATAAGCATAATCATGTGATGAAACGCGGAAGCGGAGAAATTGCAGTCGTTCTTGACGAACTTGCAGAGTGTGTATCTGGCTTGGATGATGTGGAGCAAGAAATTGACAGACGAGAACTTGTCGCAACCATTAATTCTTTTCTGGAAACCTTGCCACCAAAAAAGAGAAACATATTCATCTGTAGATATTGGTATTCTGACAGCGTTTCATCAATTGCAAGGCGGTATGAAATGACTGAAAGTAATGTATCGGTTACATTAAACCGATTACTTTCTAAACTTAAAGAATACTTATCGGAAAGGGGTTATGTATTATGAAAAAAGAAGATTTGTTTGATACTCTTGGTGACATTAACAATCAATATATTAAGGAGGCTCATATGAACAACAAGAGAAAAAATAATTTTGCATGGGTTAAGTGGGGATCAATCGCAGCATGCTTTGCCTTATTGGTTTTATGTATTCCTATGGTAACCCATTTATCATCAGTAGAGGATGACAACATACCAACCGTTGAGTCATTACCAATCGAAAACAATAATAAAATTGAAAATTTACAGAACAACCTAGAAGAATCTGCAAGCACTCAGGAAAGTGAAAATGCAGAAGTCGAAGGTACACAAGAGACAGAAACACCAGACGAAACAGTGACCGAGAATATTGCTACAGATGTTCAAGAGACTACTGTTCAAGATGTTCCTGCTGACAGCAAGGGAGAATACAACGAAGCCGTTAATAGCGGTGATTTGACCAAAGATACCTCAGAGTTTTTCGGTGGTTCTTATACAGACGCTAATGGAAAATTTGTAATCGTTCTTACGGAAGATACACCAGCTAATAGAACAGCTATTTGTAAGGAACTTGGCAGAAATGAAAGCAATACTACTTTCGTAAAAGGTACTTACACATTGGCATATCTTACAGAGTTACAGACAAAGATTTCAAATGCAATGGTAAATAAAGAACTTCCATTTGTAGTATCCTCTGCCTTGCGTGAGACCACCAATAATATTGTTATTGGTGCAACTACTACTAATGAAGCAGAATTAGAAAAATTATATGCTCTTGATACCGTTGGCGGTGCAATCAAAGTGGAGTTTAGTACTGGTGCCGGAACAGAAGAATTATTACTTCCACTTCCTAAAGTTGAATAATAAATAGTAACAATTATAAGTGCTGGGATAATATAGGCATATCTTTCATATGCGAAAATTTCAGCTTACTGAAGACAATGTAGTATCCGGTGCAGATCACATGATGAATGGTCTACACCGGATAGCTTTATATTTGTTGGTTAATGGAAAGATGAAAGGATTATATGTTTTGCTTGATTATCCTTGAAATCAGCCCGACTGCCACATTTCTATCTTCGTCAATTCTGGTAACTACGAAGCTTACCTCATCTTTCTTGCCTGGTAAGCGGTCATCATAGCAGCTATGGGCAACAGCATTCACACCAATGTGAAGGCGGACAAAGACCGTGCCCTTATGGATGTCGGTGACAACGCCGGCATATTTGCCTTGTACCTTACATTTGGAAAGATTTTCCTTGCTGGAGTTACCGTTTACGCTTTTCACATCCGCTTTAACCTTGATGTCTTCAAGAGAATCAATCTTCACACTCAAAATTCTCACAAGGATATGTTCCCCTACATGGAAGTGCTCTGTGGCATCCCCTAACCAATCCCAGGAAAGGTCGCGGGCCAGAATGGAACATTCCACACCAAAGATCTCTACACGGACCACTTTTTCAGCGACTGCAATGACTCTGGCCTGTACCACGCGGTCTTCACAAACGCGGGAGTTACCGTTTGCATCCGGCAGGTAGAAAATCTGACGTTTCTTGTACATAGCATCTTTTCGGCTGGCAACTACGCTACGGGTGCTGTTATCAAGACCTTTTACTAAGAAGTCAATTTCGCATCCAAGCATATTACCAAGGATCTTATTCTGTCGCTGGAACAGTTCACCGTAATCATGAGCGTCATCTACGATCAGATTGATCATCATTTCCGTAAGAGGAATCACCACACGCATTCCTTTGTAGTATACAATGGCAATGGTATTTCCGCCTTCCAGTTTTTCAATACCACCAAGGGTTCCCACTAATATCTTTCTGGTACGGTATGCATTCTGCAGTTCATGCCAGATGGTATCTTCACGGCTTTCCTGGGTTTCCACTTCTGTATCGGCATTTAGTGTCAGGATAGAAGTAGGAGCGGATTTTCGTACCGGAGTGGAACTGGCTGCAGGTGATGGAGCTGGAGCAGAAGGTGAAGGTGCATTTTCCAGAGCTTCAGCGGGTTCCTCTGCTGGAGTAGTTGGGTTTACCGGTGTTTCTGTTTCCTGAACGCTGACAGGTTCAGATGGATTTTCCGGCTGTTCTGTTAATAATTCTTCATTTACGTTTGTTTCTTCGATTTTCTTTTTAGGCATGCTATTATCTCCTTTTCATTGTTCATGCTATGACATGATTGATTGTTTGTCGGTCATTACTATCTTGTAGCCTGATTCCGGTGGAGCAGAAGACTGGGAATCTTCCGAAGAGGCAGGCTGCCAAAGATGTGATGGCCCATTTGCAGTTTCATTTGATTTATTATGTTTTTTTCGTGGAGGCAGGTAAGAAGCTTCCATTTCTTCCGCGAAGGGATTGCTTTGCCATGCAGGGATATGTTCACTTGCCCGGCATTTTTTAAGCTTTTTACTTTCCGGGTGAAGCGTATAATCGTATTTTTCTACCTTCAGTACCTTCTGACCTCGCAGGATGATAAGTGCCTGGTCCAGAGGAAGGCGCAGTACCTCATCCGGAGTCATCAGCTGCCTTTTACCGATGGAGTCTGTCTCTCGGTAACCGGGTGTAAAGTCTGTCATCCGCAAGGTATGGAGCTGCTTAGATTTGCTTGACACTGCAACACTGACAGTTCCGGCTCTTTCACTGATAAATTTTGCAGTGAGCTCATCCGTACATCCTAAGAAGAGATGTGTGTCACATCCGCCTATGATTTCCTGCCATTGATTCAGAGGATATCGGTTCTGCATTTGAGGCAGATTCTGAAATATGCAGCTGATAGAAAGATCACGGGATCGTATGGTACTGATCTTTTTGGTAAGGTCTGTGATATTACATCCGCCATTGGCAAGCTCATCTGCCAGGATATGTACCGGAACCGGAAGTCTGCCGTCTTCTCCGTATCTGTCAGCATACCGTACCAGCTTGATGAAGACAAAGCTCATA
>JAFSGE010000007.1 GCA_017434885.1 Lachnospiraceae bacterium
AAAGGCAGGCGCAATCCATGTTACTGCTTTGATGATTTCTTCTGTGTCCTGCGTTTCCAGACAAATCGGAACCGCATTCACATTTCCAAATTCTTTAAAAAGTGCAGCTTTTCCTTCCATAACCGGCATTGCCGCATATGGTCCTAGATTCCCAAGTCCCAATACCGCACTTCCATCACTTATTACAGCAATTGTATTCGCTTTCGTAGTGTATGTATAAACTGTTTCTTTATCCTTCGCTATTTCTTTACAAGGTGCTGCTACACCCGGTGTATACAGAATAGACAAGTCTTCTTTTGACTTTATATGTACTTTTGAAGTAGTCTCCAGCTTACCCTCCCACTGCTTGTGTAATAATAGCGCTTTCTCACTTATATTCATAACTTTTATCCAACCAGCTTTCTCTTATAATCTATTCTTCAATAATTCAGCCAAAACAACCGGATTTGCCTTTCCACTCGTTAATCCCATAGCTTTGCCCATAAGAGCTTCAAATGCTTTTCCCTTTCCATTTCTATAGTCGTTGATAAGTTTCTCACTAGATTTTAAAACCTCTTCAACAATGGCATCCAACACTTCTCGGTCATTAATTTGTGCCAGTTCTTCTTTTTCAACAACATCAACAGGGTCAAAATCTCTCATCCACATTCTTCCAAATAATTGTTTTACAGTGGATGAATTAATAATCTGATCTCCAAAAAGAGTGGCAAGTTTCGCCATATTTTCTGCTTTCACAGGACAAAAGAAACCTTCCTTGTTTAGTCTCATTATTTCAGTAGTAAAAATATTGGCTACAATCTTGTAATATGTAGTATGCTTTGCAACTTCTTCAAAATAATTTGCCATCGCCGGATCAGTTAATAACGTATCACTATCATAAGCAGTAAGACCATATGTTTTCATAAGCTTTTGTTTCCGTTCATCCGGCAACTCCCCTATTTCACTTTCAAGTTTTAAAATATCATCATCGGTAAGTTCAATCGGCGGTAAATCAGGGTCCGGAAAATATCGGTAATCATTTGCATTTTCTTTTGTTCGCATTGCATAAGTCTTTCCTGTTTCCTGGTCGAATTTTCTTGTTTCCTGTACAATTCTTCCACCGGATTCAATTGTCTCAACCTGCCTCTTATATTCATACTCAATAGCCTGTGCAACATATTGAGAAGAGTTAATGTTTTTCATCTCTGTACGTGTACCAAATTCAGTTTGTCCTTTTTTACGAACCGAAAGATTCACATCACATCGAAACGCCCCCTCATTCCTCTTACAGTCAGATATACCGCTATAAAGAATGATTGTCCGTAGTTTTTCAAGATAAGCAACTGCTTCTTTTGCAGAACGAATATCAGGTTCGGAAACAATTTCAATAAGCGGCACCCCGCACCGGTTGCAATCTATCATTGTGCCATATTTATCATCATGAACCAGTTTACCTGCATCTTCTTCAATATGAATTCTGGTAATTCCGATTCTTTTCGAACCTTCCTCTGTTTCAATCATAAGATATCCGTTTTCACACAAAGGAATATCATACTGGCTAATCTGATATGCTTTCGGTAAGTCGGGATAAAAATAATTTTTCCTGTCCTGCTTTGAAAAATGTGCAATTTTACAGTTTGTTGCAAGTCCCGCTTTCACCGCATATTCCACCACTTTTTTATTCAAAACAGGCAAAACGCCTGGAAGTCCCATACACACAGGGCAAGTCTGCGTATTTGGTTTTGCACCATATGTTGTAGGACAGGAACAGAATATCTTTGTCTTGGTTTTCAATTCTACATGAACTTCAAGACCGATAACCATTTCATAATCTTTTATCATCTTCATTGAATTTTACCTCACTTTCCTCTGTTCTCAAATGCATAACCTGCACGGTACAATATACTTTCACTAAATGCCGGACCAATCAGCTGCATTCCTACCGGCATATTTCCTTCACCTAGTCCGCATGGCAACGTAAGTGCCGGAATACCTGCAATATTTACCGGAACACTATAGGCATCTCCCATATACATTTGTAAGGAATCGTGAACCTTTTCACCTATTTTATATGCAACTGTAGGTGCTACAGGTGAAATGATGAAATTGCACTTTTCAAACACCTCAGTAAACTCTTTTCTTATTAAACTTCTTACCTGTAAAGCTTTTTTGTAATAAGCATCATAGTAACCGGCGGAAAGTGCAAATGTACCAAGCATTATGCGCTTTTTTACTTCTGTTCCAAATCCTTCACTACGATTCTTTTTATAAAATTCGTCAATATCGTCGTATCCATCGCATCGATAGCCATAACGAATACCATCAAACCTAGCAAGATTTGATGAAGCCTCTGCCGATGATATCACATAGTAAGCGGACAATGCGTAATCAATGGAAGGCATGGAAACTGATACAAGTTCTGCCCCCATTGTTCGATAGGTCTCTGCAGCGGCAAGAACCGCTTTTTTTACATCATCAGAAATGCCATCCCCAAAGAACTGCGACGGAATACCGATTTTCATTCCTTTTACTCCACTCCGAATATCAGCAGTATAGTCTTCGTAGGTCCGCTTAATGGATGTCGCATCTTTTCTGTCATATCCAACAATTGTGTTCAAGACAAGAGCATTATCCAAAACCGTACTTGTAACCGGTCCGATTTGGTCCAGCGAAGATGCAAACGCAATAAGTCCATATCTGGAAACACTTCCATATGTAGGCTTCATACCAACCACACCACAAAATGATGCCGGTTGACGAATAGAGCCACCCGTATCAGAGCCAAGTGTATATACCGCTTCTTTTGCTGCAACAGAAGCTGCAGAACCGCCGGACGAACCGCCGGGAACTCTGTTCGTATCTAATGGATTTCTACAAATTTTAAACGCAGAGTTTTCTGTTGTAGACCCCATGGCAAACTCATCCATATTCAATTTTCCCAGAATAATTGCACCTGACTTTTCCAATTTTTCTACTACATGCGCATTATACGGCGGTATATAGTCACCGAGCATTTTAGATGCGCATGTGGTTTTTATACCTTTGGTACATATATTATCCTTAATTGCACAAGGAATGCCTGCCAAAACAGAGGCTTTACTTACAGAATCTTTTTCTTCATCGAAGTTCCTTGCTCTTTCAAGTGCTCTTTCTGCTGTCACAGTAATATAAGCACCTATTGTTTTATCTTTTCTATCAATCTCTTCCAGATATGCCTGTGTCAGTTGAACCGATGAGTATTCTTTTTTTCGCAGAGCCTCTGCATGCTCATAAATTGTTCTTTGCGTTAATTCAGACATATTTATTCCCCCTTTCCTTCTTCAAAAGTTCGCGGAACAACAATATACCCATCATGCTTTGCTCCGGCAGCTTTTAACAACTCTTCTGCCGTAAATTCACTTTCCACGATATCCTCACGAAAAACATTTTTCATCGGAACAATATGTTCCTCTGCATCTATCCCCGTTGTATCAACCGTGCTGAGTTTATCTGCAAATTCTATAATGCGGTTCATTTCTTCTTCAAGTCCGGACATTTCTTGGGACGAAAACGAAAGGCGGGCAAGAGTTGCTATTGCTTCTACATCTGTATCATATTTCGTTTTACTCTTTAACGCCGGTTCTGTTCCACTGCCCCTAATAGGACTGTCTAATCCAAGTACATGCAACTGCTCTGCATCTACAGGCTGAGGCGCATCCGTCATTGGACAGGACGCATCTTTAATTTTAGGGAATGCTATCACGTCACGGATGGAATCTGCTCCCACCATCAACATAACGAATCGGTCAAGCCCAAACGCAAAACCCCCGTGGGGCGGAGTCCCATATCGGAAAGCATTTACCATAAATCCAAAGCGCTCTTCTATTTCCTCATCACTAAAACCTAATGCTTCAAACATTATTTTCTGAACATCCTGCCTGTGAATTCTTATAGAACCCGAACCAAGCTCTATTCCATTTAAAACTACATCATATGCTTGTGCCCGTACTCTTCCCGGCTCCGTAAGCAGATACTGTACATCTTCCGGATATGGCATTGTAAAAGGATGATGCGTAGATACCCATCTTTTTTCTTCCTCAGAATATTCGAATTGCGGAAAGTCAGTGACAAAAAGAAACGCATATTTATTTTTATCTCGTAATCCAAGCATATCAGCAATATCCAGTCTGAGATTACCAAGTGTCTTTCTGACAATATCCAGTTTATCAGCACAGAACAGAATAAAGTCACCTGGCATTGCATCCATTGCAGAAAGAAGATTTTTCATTTCCTCTTCATCAAAATATTTTGTGAGAATCGAATATATTTCTCCATCCTCTCGATACGCAATCCATGCCATTCCCTTTGCTCCATATGAAATAGCATTCTTCGTAAGTTTTTCAATTTCTGTTCTTGAAAAACCGGCACAACCTTTTGCATTAATTGCTCGTACTACGCCTCCGCCATCACACACTTTCCTAAAGACCGAAAAGGAACAATCCCTTGCAATATCAGTAAGATCAACAATAGGCAAATCAAACCGGATATCCGGCTTATCCGAACCATATTTATCCATCGCTTCTGCCCATGTGATACGAGGGAAATCATATCCGATATCTTCACCTTTACAGCATTTATATATATGCTTAAACAGGTTTTCAAGGTGCTCCCAGATGTCCTCCTGCTCTACAAATGACATTTCCATATCCACCTGAGTAAATTCCGGCTGACGGTCTGCACGCAAGTCCTCATCACGAAAACACCTCGCCACCTGATAATACTTATCAATGCCACCAACCATAAGTAGCTGTTTATATATCTGCGGAGACTGTGGTAATGCATAAAAACTGCCTTGATGCACTCTTGACGGAACAAGATAATCGCGCGCACCCTCCGGTGTTGATTTACACAAAATCGGAGTTTCCACATAAATAAATCCTTTATTGTCAAGATAATCCTGCGCTGCCTTTTGAATCAAATGACGCATACGCAAATTATTTACCATCTGACTACGCCTAATATCAAGATATCTGTAACGAAGCCTCAGATCCTCGCGTACAGTATCACCATCGTCTACAGAATATGGCAGTTTATCTGCCATAGATAAAAGTTCTATTTCTTCTGCTACCAGTTCTACGGTTCCGGTTTCGATTTTGGCATTAACCGTATCATGAGATCTTTCCCTAATTTTTCCTTTTACACAAATAACTGACTGCATCCTTATTTTTTCTGCCAAGCCAAATTGGTCCGCACTGACTTTTGCAGTATCAACAACCACCTGTAGAACACCTTCACGGTCTCGAAGGTCCAAAAATATAATTCCTCCCATATCCCTCTTGGTAATTACCCATCCCGAACATATTTGTTCCGTTCCAATATGACAAGAACGAATAAGTCCACAATATTCTGTCCTTTTCATTCTGTATTCCTCCTATCTAAAGTCAACAATAATTATAATATTTGTCATGCAAAAAAGTGGCACAAGTAAGCATTGCCTATATACCATAACATCAAAAATGATGTCTCAGCATTCTATAGGGCAAGTGCTGTACTCGCTGTGCCACCTATATTTGTTCTCATTTTCCAAACCTCAATAAAGGTTTTGCCAACTTACGCATGGCGCTACGGCGCACCTACTAAGAATCCTCTTTTCAGATTGCAGCTCGAAAAGTGTTATTCATACAGGCTCATGCTGCATGGCTCTCACCATCCCATACTCGCTGTGAGTGATTTCCTGTATTACTTCTCTTTTCTCAAACGCTTTTCCTATTATTCTGTTATAAAAAGTGTATTATTCTACATCCTGTAATGCATCAAACCCTTCTTCACCGGTACGAACCTTTACTACATTTTCTACATCGTAAACAAAGATTTTTCCGTCACCGATATGTCCGGTGTAAAGTATCTTCTTGGCAGTTTCAATCACACTGCGAACCGGAACCTTACTTACTACAATATCAATCTGTACCTTAGGAAGCAGATTTGCTTCTACCTGCACACCACGATAATACTCAGGCTTACC
>JAFSGE010000008.1 GCA_017434885.1 Lachnospiraceae bacterium
AAAAGACAGCTCTCTGTCTTCTCCAATCGGTGTCAATGTGTCACGGAGCGTCGCCGCATCCATACGCTGGGCATATCCGTGCATTTCATTTATTTTCTCATCTTCTATGGTAATATAGGCAACCGGAAAAGAAGCCTTCGGCATTTCAATTGTCATATCGGTATTTCCCTTATTCATCCCAACGGAAAACCCAATCAATGACGCAATAAAAACCACAAGGATAATAATACGTCGAATCCAATTTCTATTCATAAAGCATTCCCTTTAAAACATTTTTATCTTTTATAGTGTACTGTTTTTTTAATAAAACCACAACTAAAAATTATTTTTATACCGGCGTTTAAATACTTCCTGATACAATACAAGCTTAATCATATCCTGCAACCACATTTCTTTTTCAGGCATCCATGCTTCTTCTCTATCCATAGCCTCTTTTCTCAATTCAGCCAAAACAGACGCCACTACCCGATATAATTGTAACTGATCCGGGTATTCGTCATACAAAAAGCTCCCTTTGTAATCTATCGGATCCAAGTGATAAATAACCTTCCTCAATATATTCTTTGCCTCTTGGGGATATAGCTGCTGCATGTATTCCAAATCCTGCATTCTTCTATTTTGTTCTTCGTATCCGTAAGGGTATGGATATGCCATATAAAACTGCAATATAATATCTCTGCGCAATACGTTGCTCCTTCTTAACTCTTACTCCTAGTATATTCGCGGTAAAGCAACAGGTGTCTGGATAAGTAAATACAAATGGGGTGGCATGGACAAATTTGTGAGCATTAGGCCACGTTAGCCACAAATTTGTCCATACCACCCCATTTGTATTTACTTATCCGGACACCGTCACTTCACTGCGTTTATACGAGCCATCGCACGAAGGAGGGCTGTTTCTGCACGTGCAATATCTGTTTTTGGATCTTTGGTACGAAGTCTTTCCTGCGCACGATCCAAAGCACTTTCCGCACGTTTTTCATCGATTTCATCCGCCCATTCAATAACTTCGGCTAAAATCGTAACGCTTTCCTGAAGGATTTCTACAAATCCCGCATGTAAAGCTGCTTTTGTCTGTGAGTCCCCATCCGTAATTGTTAATACACCCGGCTTAATAATTACAGTCATAGGAATATGATTCTTGTAAATACCGATTTCGCCTTCTGTTGTATTAAACTCTACCATATCAGCTTCTCCTTCGTAAAACATACGATCAGGAGTAATGATTTTCAGGGTAAATTTCTTATTTTCATCTGCCATAGCGATACCTCTACTTTACTCTGGCAAGTACGTCATCAATTGTTCCCGCATTGAGGAAGTAACCTTCCGGAATATCATCATGCTTACCTTCAATGATTTCTTTGAAACCACGGATTGTTTCCTGAATCGGAACATATTTACCTTCTGTACCGGTAAACTGCTCTGCTACGAAGAATGGCTGGGATAAGAATCTCTGCACTCTTCTTGCTCTTGCTACAACCAGTTTATCTTCTTCTGATAATTCATCCATACCAAGGATTGCAATGATATCCTGTAATTCTTTATACTTCTGTAAAATTTCCTGTACACCACGTGCTACTTTATAGTGTTCTTCACCAACTACACGAGGGTCAAGAATACGGGATGTAGAACCAAGTGGATCTACTGCCGGATAAATACCCATTTCTACGATACTACGGTCAAGTACTGTTGTTGCATCCAGATGTGCGAATGTTGTCGCAGGAGCCGGGTCAGTTAAGTCATCCGCAGGCACATATACAGCCTGAACGGATGTAATAGAACCGTTTCTTGTAGAAGTAATACGCTCCTGAAGCGCACCCATTTCTGTCTGTAATGTAGGCTGATAACCTACCGCAGAAGGCACACGTCCAAGTAACGCCGATACTTCAGAACCAGCCTGTGTAAAACGGAAAATATTGTCAATAAATAATAATACGTCCTTACCACCCTTGTCACGGAAGTACTCTGCCATGGTAAGTCCTGTAAGACCAACACGCATTCTTGCTCCCGGTGGCTCGTTCATCTGACCGAATACCATCGTTGTCTTATCGATAACTCCTGATTCTTTCATTTCGTAGTAAAGATCATTACCTTCACGTGTACGCTCACCTACACCTGTGAATACAGAATATCCACCGTGCTCAGTTGCGATATTACGGATTAACTCCTGAATAAGTACCGTCTTACCTACACCGGCACCACCGAAAAGTCCGATTTTACCACCCTTCTGATACGGGCAAAGAAGGTCAACGACCTTAATACCTGTCTCTAAGAGTTCTGTTTCTGTTGCCTGCTCTTTAAATTCAGGTGCCGGTCTATGAATCGGTTCATAGCTTACTCCTTCCGGCACAGGTTTATTATCAATGGGCTGTCCTAATACGTTGAACATACGTCCTAATGTATTTTCACCTACAGGAACGGAAATTGCTGCTCCGGTTGCAATTGCATCCATACCTCTTACAAGTCCGTCCGTAGAACCCATGGCAATACATCTTACTGTGTCATCGCCCAGATGCTGTGATACTTCTACTACTAATTCTCCCATGTCCTTTGTCGGAATCTTAATAGCTTCATTAATTTCAGGAAGATTGCCTTCGCTAAATTTAATATCCAGTACCGCACCGATAATCTGAGTGATTTTACCTCTGTTCATCTCTGCCATCTTTATTCCTCTTTCTTTTCACTCATTTTTTACAGGTGTATTATGCACAATTTTTAGGAAATCGCATTCGCACCTGCAATAATTTCGGTCAACTCTTGTGTAATAGAGCCCTGACGTGCTCTATT